>NZ_JBXAMV010000002.1:0-941755 GCF_058801005.1 Variovorax sp. GW822-FHT04A09
CAGCAGCACGGAGATCGGGTCGCCCGAGGCGGCGCGCGTGAGCACGAAGACCAGCACGGCCACCAGCGCCAGCACGACGAGCATGCCGGCGAAGCGCGAGGCAATGAAACGGAACAAGCGCGCCTCCTACTTGATCTTCACATTCCAGAAGAAGGGCCAGTTCGTGGGTTGGTAGTTGTCCAGTGCCGGGCTCTTGGCCGAGAGGGCGTTGAACTTGCCGACGCTGATGTACGGCACCTCGTCGTACACCACCTGCTGCACCTTGCCCCACAGTGCGCCGCGCTTGGCCGGATCGCTCTCGGTATTGAATGCGCTGAGCGAGGCCTTCTTGGCGGGTGAGTCCCACCAGCCGGGCGCGCCGTCGCCCAGTTGCGGCGGCGACAGCATGGGCTCGGGGAACAGCCCCGAATGGGTGATGAAGATTTCCCACAGCCGCGGGTCGTTGCGGCGCTGGGTGAGCGTGGCCCAGTCGACCACGTTGAGGTCGACCTTGAAGCCGGCGCGCTTGAGCTGCTCGGCCATCAAGAGTGACATGTTGTAGTGGAAGTCGTACTGGCGGCTGGTGAGCACGCGGATCGGCTCGCCCTTGTAGCCGGCCTTGGCCGCGGCGTCCTTCGCCTTGGTGGCGTTGCGCTGGTTGTACTGGTCGGTGCCCGCCGCCGAGTAGAACGGCGAACTCTTGGGAAAGTGGTTCGCTTCCGCGATGAAGAAGCGCGTGTCGCCGAAGCCGGCCGCGAGCATCTCGCCCTGGCCCATCGCCGTCTGCAGGGCCTGGCGCACGGCCTGGCTGGCGAGCGGACCTTCCTTGGTGTTGAAGACCACCAGCGGAAAACCGAACGCGGGCGTGATGATCGGCAGCGTCTTGCCACTGGCCTTCTCCAGGCGCGGCAGCGCTTCCACCGGCAGCAGGTCGGCAAAGTCGTACTGGCCCGCGAGTGCACCTTCGACACGCGTGCTGGCGTTCGGCACGGGCACGAAGCGCAATTCTTCGATGACCGCTTCGCGCTTGCCGCCGTAGCCGCTCGCAGGTTCCTTGCGCGCGCTGTACTTGTCGAAGCGCGTGAGCAGCACGAACTGGTCGGGGCGACGCTCCTTGAACTTGTAGGGGCCGGTGCCGACGAAGTCCTTCAGCGGCGAGGCCATCGATTCCTTGGCCATCATCGCGGCGGTGCCATTGCTGGGCAAAGCCAGTTGCGAGAGCAGCGGCGCGTACGGCGCCTTCAGCACGATCTCCACGCCCAGCGGGCCCTTGGCCTTGAGGCTCTCGATTTCCTTGCCCACGGCCTTGCCGCGCGGCGACTGGTCCATCCAGCGCTGCAGGCTGGCCACCACGTCGTCCGCAGTGAGCTCGCGCCCGTTGTGCAGCGCCACGCCCTTGCGCAGTGTGATCGCGTAGGTCTTGCCGTCGGCCGAAATTTTCGGCATGCCCTCGGCCAGCATCGGCACCACGTTCCACTTGGCGTCGAAGGTGTAGAGCGTCTCGTACACGTGCTGCATGATGGTTCCGACCAGGTCGGCCGTGGAGGCCATCGGGTCGAGCGTCTGCGGCTCGGCCACCATCGCCAGCGTGGCGAAGTTGCGAGGGCCCTGCGCATGCGCTGGATGGTGGGGCAGCGTGGTGCACAGCATCGCGAGCAGCGAAGCGCCCAGCAGGCTGCGCTTGGACAGGCGGGGCAGGCGCTGGACAACAAGACCGGCGTGAGACATGGGGTGTTCCTTCATGGGCGATCGGTGGGCAATGAATTCACTTTTTTCAGGCCCGAACTTTGAAGCACAACCTATGCCAAAACATCACCATTTACCCTGAGCAATGATCTAAATATTCGAACCCTCCCTTCGAAATTCAATGCCGTTCGCGCACGCATCCGCTGCTAGATTCCGGTCGAATCTTTTCCCACCGAAAGATGGCGTCCGATCGAATTTGCGAGGATGAAAATGAGCACCAAGAAAGTTCTTGCGGTAGGTTTTCTGTTCGGCTGTGCGTTGCTGACGCATGCGGCGATCACCGGGGTGAACCCCCTGGACACGATCAGGAAGGCCGCCACCAGCATGGCCTCCGCGGCCGCTGACCTGGTGGCCGATCCCTTGCCGCTGCAAGGACCCGGACTGGGCAACCTGACCTACACGCAGGCCGAGCTGTTCAAACCCATCTCGATGATCAAGGAAGAGGTGGACACCGGCGTCGGAGCCGGCACCGGCGCCGACGTGCCGAAGATCCCCGGGGGCAGCGTGACGCACCCCACCGCCGGGTACACCAAGTACCACTACGGCCAGAACGTGGGCCTCATGATCAACGGCTACTTCCTGACGACGTTCACGCCCGACGGTGGGCTGGGCCCCGGGGGCTTCCTGCTGTATGACGTCTCCGATCCGCGCAACCTGCGGCTCGTCAAGCGCATCTACGAGCCGGACGGCCGCACCAAGGAGTTGAGGGAGCCGCATTCCATCGGCATCGCCAGCATCGGCGGCAAGCAGTACGTCGCCGTGCCCAGCGTCTTCGGCGTGGAATTCTGGGACTTCACCGACATCAACGATGTCAAGCAAGTGAAGAAGCTGGTGTTGCCCAACGTCAACAAGGGCGACTACAACAACGTGAGCTGGCAGCTGTGGTGGCAGGCGCCCTACCTGTACGTGGCGGCGGCGGAGCAGGGCGTGTTCGTCATCGACGCCGCCGACCCCGCGAACGCAGTGCTCGCGAACCGTGGCGCCGGCAAGCCCAACCCGATACCGACGGGCGAGCTCGGCGGCTTTCGCGTGGGGCCGATCTTCACCATGGGCAACCACATGGTGCTGACGTCCATGACCAACACCAGCGGCTTCGCCAGCCTGGACATTTCGGACCCGCTGAATCCCAAGGTGCTCGACACCGTCTCCGGGTCCACCGCCAGCTACTACTCCACCTGCTTCGACGGCAAGAAGGTCTACGCCTCGGCGCAGGAGAGCGGCGGCAAGATGTACGGCTACGACTTGAGCGACCGCTCGCGCTTCGTGGCCGAGGACAACCGGCTGGTGATCAACCAGCAGCTGTACTGCAGCACGCAAGACAACTTCGTGTTCCAGGGCGCGCAGAACTACATCCACAAGGTCGATGTGAGCAACCCGCTCAACCACGTCGAGGTCGGGCGCGGCGGACTGTTCGCAACGACGCACCCCGATTTCTCGAGCTCCGACCATGGCCAGGTGTCGCCGTTCGGCAACCTGATCTACGTCGGCAACGACCACGGCTCGGGCAGCGGCTTCATCGTGCATGCGGTGGACCCCGACACCACCAAGCCCGAAGTGAAGCAGGTCTCGCCCGTGAACGGTGCGAAGCAGCAGGCCCTCACCTCGCGCATCGGCCTGGGCATGACCGACAGCATCCGCCCGGAGAGCGTGAACGCCAACACCTTCATCGTGCGCTCGGTGGGCGGCAACACGCTGGCGGGAACCTACAGCGTGCAGCTGGGCATCGTCAACTTCCACCCCGCGCAGCCGCTGCAGCCGGGCACCGCCTACGAGGTGTTCCTGCCCGCCAATGGCCTGAAGGACTATGCGGGCAACGCCATCGCGGCCGACTACCGCTCGACCTTCAACACCGGCAACGCCAACGACATCAACCTGATGCACCACTGGGCGCTGACGGGCAACCTGGGCGACCAGATCAGCGCCAACAACGGCACGCCCGCCACCGGCGATGCCTTCGAGAGCATCGGCCTGAACTTCGCCAACCGCACCACGGGCGTGCAACTGAAGAACGACAGCGTGTCCACCACGCTGGGCGGCACCGCTTCGCTGAGTTTCTACATGAAGACCACGCAGGCCGGCGGTGCGAACTCGTGGACCGCGCCCGGCATCTTCGGGCGCGACCAGTCACCGGGCGTGGACGACGTGTTCTGGGGCTGGCTCGACAGCACCGGCAACATCAAGCTGTCGGTGGGCGACCACGCGGGCACGCGCTCGCAAAGCGCCGTGAACGATGGCAACTGGCACCACGTGGTGCTCACGCGCGACGCGGCTTCGGGTGCGCAGGCGGTGTACGTCGACGGCGTGAAGACCACCTCGACCGGGCCGACCGGCACCAAGGGCCTGTCGACCAAGTTCCAGCTGCTGGGGCAGATCCAGGGCAACGCCGCACTCTTCAAGGGCACGCTGGCCGAGGTGCGCGTGTACGGCCGCGTGCTCGGCGACACCGACGTGGCCGCGCTGCGGGCGCAGGCCGTGATCGGCGATCCCGGCATCGTGGGCGCACCGAAGATCGTCAACGGCCAGCTGAGCTTCAACCCGGCCACGCTCGGCGCCACCGGCGCGCAGTTCCGCTGGAACTTCGGCGACGGCACGCAGAGCACGTACGCCTCGCAACCCGGTGTCACGCACACCTACAGCAGCCCCGGCCACTACACCGTGACGCTGACGGTGAAGGCCGCGAACGGCCAGGAGACCTTCTACACCTACAACCTCACGGTGATCGCACCCGTCACGGCGGCGCCGCCGACGCACACGACCAACATCGCGGGCGATGCGAACTCGGTGTATTCGGTGAACCCCGACAGCGGCACGGTGGCGGCCATCAATGCCGAGACCTTCGCCAAGCGCTGGGAAGTGCGCGTGGGCGACGAACCGAAGACGCTGGCCGTGGGCCCCGACGGCCGCATCTGGGTCACGGTGCAGGGCGAAGACAAGCTGGTGGCGCTCAACGCGGCCGACGGCACGCTGTCGACGACGGTGCCGCTGGCCTACGGCAGCGGCCCGTACGGCGTCGTCTTCACGCCCAATGGCACCAAGGGCCTGCTGACGCTGGAGAGCAAGTCGGCCCTGGTCAGCTTCGATCCGACCACCGGCGCCGCCACCGGCACGCTCGCCCTGGAAGGCAGCCTGCGCGGCATTGCGGTCGATGCGGGTTCGCAATCGGCCTACGTGACGCGCTTCAAGTCGAAGATGACGGGCGGCCAACTGCACAAGGTGAACTTGCAGAGCTTCAGCGCCGCCACCACCATCGCCCTGGCGGTCGACACGACCACGGTCGACACCGAGGCCGCATCGCGCGGCGTGCCCAACTACCTGAGCCAGGTGGTGATCTCGCCCGACGGCGCGCGTGCGCTCCTGCCTTCGAAGAAGGACAACATCGTGCGCGGCACCTTCCGCGACGGCCTGCCGCTGGAGCATGACAAGACCGTGCGCTCCATCCTGTCGCAGGTGAACCTGCAGACGGCCGCGGAAGTGTTCAGCGAACAGCTCGACTTCAACGACCGCGCCCCCGCGCGCGCCGCGCTGTACTCGCCGGCCGGCGACTACATCTTCGTGGCGCAGATGGAAGGCAACCGCATCGCCATCGTCGATGCCTACAACCGCTCGGTGCGCGGCGAGATCAACGCCAGCAGCGCGCCGCACGGCCTGTACCTCGATGCGGCGCGCAAGCGGCTGTACGTCAACAACTTCCTGGCGCGCTCGGTGTCGGTGCACGACGTGGCGCAGGTGCTGTCCTCGGAGTCGGCTGCTCCGGCCTTCCTGCAGAACATCACCACGGTCGCGCAGGAACCGATGGCGGCTGCGGCGCTGCGCGGCAAGCAGGTGTTCTACAACGCGTCGGACCGGCGCATGAGCATGAACAACTACATGTCCTGCGCGAGTTGCCATGCCGATGGCAGCGACGACGGCATGGTGTGGGACTTCACGCAGCGCGGCGAGGGCCTGCGCCGCACCATCAGCCTGCAGGGCCGGCGCGGCACGGGCCACGGCAAGCTGCACTGGACCGCCAACTTCGACGAGGTGCAGGACTTCGAGCACGACATCCGCAACGAGTTCGGCGGCACGGGCTTCCTGACCAACGCCGACTTCTCGGCCACGGGCAACCCGCTCGGCGTGCCCAAGGCCGGCCGCAATGCGCAGCTCGACGATCTCGCGGCCTACCTGAACTCGCTGAACAAGTACATGCGCAGCCCGGCCCGCGCGGCGGACGGCAACCTCAGCGTGGACGCGGTGCGCGGACAGACCGTGTTCAACACGGCGCAATGCGCGACCTGCCACACGGCGGGCAGCCTGCGCGACGGTCTGCGGCACGACGTGGGCACCATCCAGCTCTCGTCGGGCAAGGGCAGCAACCAGCCGCTGGCTGGCGTGGGCTTCGACACCCCGACGCTCTACGGCACCTGGAGCAACCCGAGCTTCTTCCACAACGGCCAGAAGGCCACGCTGCAGGACGTGCTCGCGGGCGGCCACGGCAATGCCTCGGGCCTGCCGGCGGCCGACCTGCTGGCACTCGGCGAGTACGTGAAGTCGTTCGACACCGCTCCGGCGATCGACACGCGCATCCGCTCGGAGGTCAACAACCTGTGCGTCAACGTGTCGGGCGGCTCGACGGCCAGCGGCGCCACGGTGGTGCAGTGGGCCTGCGGCAACGGCGCCAACGAGACCTTCACCGTCAACAGCAGCGGCGGCTACAGCCAGTTCGTCGCGAAGCACAGCGGCCTGTGCCTGGCGCAGGGCAACACCAATGCCGGCGGCGGCCCGGTGGTGCAGCTGGCGTGCACGGCGGGCGCGGCCACGCAGTGGAGCGTGGTCGGGGCGACGCTGCGCAACCGGGTGTCTTCGGGTGCGTGCCTCGATGTGCCCGGCTCGACCACCACGCAGGGCACGGCGCTGTCCACCTACGCCTGCCATGGCGGGGCCAACCAGCGCTGGAGCCAGATTCCCTGAGCTCCTGCGCTCTTTCTCTCTCTTTCTCTCGCTCTCCAAAAAAGGAAATCACGTGTCGGCACTCCAACTCTCCCTCCCAGGCGGCTATCGGTTCATTCCGGGCGTCCAGCAGTACTCGGCTGGCGTGGCCGCCGAACCTGGGTTTCGCATCGAGCGCGTGCGCTTCCTGGAGCCCCTGCCCCTGAAGCAGGGCTTTCGTCGCATCAAGGAAATCCTGGAGGAGGCCTCGCGCCCGCTGGCCGCCTTCTGCGCGTGTGAACTGCGGTCCCCGGCACCGTTCACCGAACAGGGCTTCGTCGAGTTCAACAACCTCTACGTGGGCACGTTGAAGGAGTGGGGCATCTTCATCGGCGACCTGAACCCGGTGGCGCGAAGCAACGTGTGCCCCGCGCTGTCGCCGCCGTCGGAGCCCTCGTTCCATGCCTTCAGCTACACCGTGCCCGACGCCGAGGCGGCGGCATCGTTCGTGGTGGCCGGCAGCGCCGAAGCGCCGGAAGGCAAGGGGCACTACCGCGACCATGCCGTGCGCCTGGGCGACACCTCGCCGCCCGCCATCCTGAAGAAGGCGCAGTGGGTGCTCGACGAAATGGAACGCCGACTGGCATCGCTGGGCTTCACCTGGGCCAGCACCACGGGCTCCCAGCTGTACACGGTGCACGACATCCATCCCTTCATCGCCGACGAGATCGTCAAGCGCGGTGCCGCGCGGCACGGGCTCACGTGGCACTACAACCGCCCGCCCGTGGTCGATCTCGAGTACGAGATGGATTGCCGCAGCGTCCAGTTCGAACGCGTCGCGGTCTGACCGCGCGCGGGTCGCCACACCTTCTCACCGAGATGCCCATGCCCAAGAAATTGCCGCATCGCCTGGCCGCCACCTGCCTCGTCCTGAGCGCGTTCCTGGCGGCCGGCCTCGCCGCTGCGCAGAACATCCAGGAGCGCACCTTCAAGTTCGCCTTCGTGAACCAGAAGGAGCATCCGCAGGGCATGGGGGCGCAGCGCTTCTCGGAGATCGTCGAGAAGAAGAGCGGCGGCAAGATGAAGGTGAAGCTCTTTCCTTCGGGCGTGCTGGGCGGCGATGCCTCGGTCATCGCCTCACTGCAGGGCGGCACGGTGGAAATGACGATGGCGATCCCGGGCCTGCTCTCGGGCATGGCCCGGGAGTTCTCGCTGTTCGACCTGCCGTTCCTGTTCAACAACGAGAAGGAAGCCGACTTCGTGCTCGATGGCCCGGTCGGCCGCAAGCTGCTGGACAAGCTGCCCGAGAAGGGGCTGATCGGCCTCACCTACTTCGAGCACGGCTTTCGCAACGTCACCAACAGCCGGCGGCCGGTGGCGAAGATGGAAGACCTGCAGGGCCTGAAGCTGCGCGTGATGCAGATCCCCGTGATGATCGATGCCTTCCGCGCGCTGGGCGCCAACCCGTCGCCGCTGCCGCTGCCCGAGGTCTACACCGCGCTGGAGCAGAAGGCCGTCGACGGCCAGGAAAATCCGTACTCGCTGGTGGAAGCCTCGAAGTACTACGAGATCCAGAAGTACGGCTCCAACACGCGGCACGTGTTCAACCCCGTGGTGCTGCTGTTCAGCAAGAAGCGCTGGGAGCAGCTGTCGGAAGACGAACGCAAGATCCTTCTCGATGCGGCCCGGGAGACGCAGCCTTTCCAGCGCGCCGCCAACCGCGACGTCAACGCCAGGGCCGCCGAGTTCCTGAAGGGCCAGGGCATGGTGCTGACCGAGTTCCCCGCCGCCGAGCGCGAGCGCCTGCGCGAGAAGCTCGCGCCGGTCACGGACAAGCATGTCAGGCAGATCGATCCGGCGCTGACCCAGGAACTGTTCTCCGAGCTCGGCAAGGCACGCAGCAGCGCCGCCAGATAGCCAGCCAACCAACCACCAAGGAATGACGAATGAAGCTGTTGCGTTACGGGGCCGTCGGCCAGGAAAAGCCGGCGATGCTCGACGCAGAAGGCCGCTTGCGCGACCTCTCCATGCACGTGAACGACATCGCACACGAGGTGCTGCTGCCCGCCGGCCTGGCGCGCCTCGCCGCGCTGGACCCGCAGAGCCTTCCACTGGTGGAAGGCGCCCCGCGCATCGGCGCCTGCGTGGCCGGCTCGGGCAAGTTCATCTGCATCGGGCTCAACTACTCGGACCACGCGGCCGAGACCGGCGCCACGGTGCCGCCCGAGCCCATCGTTTTTTTGAAGGCCACCTCGGCGATCGGCGGACCGAACGACGTGCTGGAGATTCCGCGCGGTTCCACCAAGACCGATTGGGAGGTGGAGCTGGGCGTGGTGATCGGCAAGACCGCGAAGTACGTCAGCGAAGCGGATGCGATGGACCACGTTGCGGGCTACTGCCTGATCAACGACGTGTCGGAGCGCGCCTTTCAAACCGAACGCCAGGGCCAGTGGACCAAGGGCAAGTCGGCCGACACCTTCGGACCGATCGGGCCCTGGCTCGTGACGCCCGATGAAGTGCCCGACCCGCAGCAGCTGGACATGTGGCTGGAGGTCAACGGCGTGCGGCGCCAGAGCGGCTCCACGGCCACCATGGTCTACGGCGTGCGTTACCTGATCGCGTACCTCTCGCAGTTCATGAGCCTGCGCCCGGGGGACATCATTTCCACCGGAACCCCGCCCGGCGTGGGCATGGGGTTCAAGCCGCCGGTCTACCTGAAGGGCGGCGATGTCGTCACGCTGGGCATCGAGGGCCTGGGCACCCAGCGGCAGGTCGCCACGCAATTCGATTGAAGGGGAGGTGGCAGGGGGCGGCAGCGGGCCGTGAGGCGCCCGCTGCTGCCGCTGTGTCAGACCAGCGTGGCGCTCACGCCGCGCTGCACCACGGGCGCGATGCCGGCGTAGAAGAACGCCAGGCTGTCTTCCGGCCCGTTGACGGCGCGCCCGCGCACCTTGGCCATGGCGCAGACGCCGACCTGTGCACTGTCGGGGCCGATCACGAGGACGAAGGGGTTGTCGTCGTCGCCGCGCAGGTAGCGTCCGCCGAACTCGCGGCGTGCGGTTTCGAACACATAGGCCGACGCCAGAAAGTGCAGGTCGTCGGGCAAGGGCGCCTGCTGCTGGAAGAAGTCTTCGAGCACCTGGTCGACCAGGACCAGCGAGGCTTCGGAGTAGTCGAGCGCCGTGCTGTCGATGGGCGCGCCGGGTTGCGAGAAGGCGCCGATGAAGTCTTCCGCCTGCGAGGCCATGCCGGCCTCGAGGGTCGACGGCATTTCTGCTTCCGGCTGCTTTTTCTTCTTCAGGAAATCGAACAGTCCCATGGTGCTCAGGCCTGCACCGCGGCCGACAGTTGCCGCAGCATGGCCGACTGCCGCGCCTCTTCGGCGTCGCGCAGGCTCTTCGCGGCGCGCGCCGCGACGTAGGTGACGTACAGGGTCTCGACGGCCCGCGCCCATTCGTGCGCCTTCTGCGACACGCCTTCCGCCTTCACCGGCGAGCCGGTCGCCATCGGCGTCGACAGGTCGTCCAGCGGACGGGCCGGGACGTCGACGCCGGCCTTCCCGAGGATCACGGCTTTCTGAAGGATGGTGAGCATGGCGGACCTCTCTTTTTTCTTGTTCCAGAGTAACAGCGCCCTTCGCGGGCTGCCATTCGCCAGATGACGTATCCGCCCCCGAATTCAAGATGAACTTTCGGCTGACATGGGGTTTGTCTGGGTGGCCGGAAGCAGGGCCTACACGAAGCGCCATCGGCCTCTCGCAATGTCCCTTCGGTGGTTCTGGATGCAAATAATATTTGTTTTCATTCTCAATAGAATTGATGCTGATCAGTTGGTACGCAACAACAACGCATCCCGAGAGCGGCCCTGTTTTTCCTGCCGTTTCCCGTGGAGTTTTTGCATGTTGTTTTCGCGTTGCGGCCGTCGGCCGCGTCCGTCGGTGCTGGCGCTGGCCGCCGCATCCCTTTTTTCTCCCGCCCTGTTCGCCCAGACGCCCGCTGAACAACAACTGCGCGAGGTCGTCGTCAGCGCGACCGGCTTCGAGCAGGAACTCAAGGACGCGCCCGCGTCCATTTCGGTGATCACGCGCCAGGAGCTGGAAACGCGCCAGTTCCGCGACCTGGCCGAGGCGCTGCAGAACGTCGAAGGCATCGACGTGGGCGGCTCGACCGGCAAGACCGGGGGCCTGGACATCTCGATCCGCGGCATGCCCAGCGACTACACGTTGATCCTCATCGACGGCCGCCGCCAGAACGTGGCCGGCGACGTGACGCCCAACGGCTTCGGCGCCGCGCACACCAGCTTCATGCCGCCGCTGGCGGCCATCGAGCGCATCGAGGTCATCCGCGGCCCGATGTCCACGCTGTACGGCTCCGACGCCATGGGCGGCGTGGTCAACATCATCACGCGCAAGGTGGCGCGCGAATGGGGCGGCCAGGTGACGATGGAAACCGGCATTCCGCAGGACAGCGAGTGGGGTTCGCAGACGCGCTCCAGCGTCTACCTGAGCGGCCCCGTGGCCACCGACCTGCTGGGCCTGACCCTGCGCGGCAACATCTACCGCCGCGAAGCTGCCGACTGGGTGCTGGCTCCCGGCCAGGCGCAGCCCGCGACGGCGCGCAACCCCGCGCCCGCCGAGAGCCGCCAGCACAGCGTGGGCGGGCGCCTGATGCTCACGCCCAACCGCCAGCACGACATCTGGCTCGACGTGGAATCGGGCCGCAGCTGGTACGACAACGAAGACGGGCGCCTGGGCACGCGCGATGCCGCCGCGCCCAACCGCACCGGCAACAACCCGCCGGGCTATCTGGACGCGTTGCGCTTCAACCGCGACCAGGTCGCCATCGGCCACACCGGGCGCCTGGGCTTCGGCACGGTGGAAAGCAGCCTGATGCACACCACGACCGAAACCGTCGGCCGCACGATTCCTGGCGGCGCCATCCCGCGCAATGCCGCGGCCCGCCGCACCGTGTACTGGCTGAACGAAGCCGACCGCGGCCGCGCGCGCGAACTCAAGACCACCAACCTCGTGCTCGACAGCAAGCTCGTCGCGCCGGTGGGCGACGCCCACGTGCTGACCGTCGGCGGCCAGTGGTGGGACGCCAAGCTGGTCGACGGCCTGCTGCCGCGCTCGCAGAGCCAGACCATGTGGGCGCTGTTCGCCGAAGACGAATGGCGCCTCGCACCCGGCCTCACCGCCACGCTGGGCGGTCGCTACGACCATCACAGCGCCTTCGGCGGCCACGTGAGCCCGCGCGGCTACCTGGTCTGGGACGCCACGCCGCAGTGGACCTTCAAGGGCGGCGTCAGCAAGGGCTTTCGCGCGCCGCGCCTGAACCAGCTGATCGACGGCATCAGCGGCGTGAGCGGCCAGGGCGCCACGCTCAACATCGGCAACCCGAACCTCAAGCCCGAGACCAGCACCAGCACCGAGCTGTCGGCGCTGTTCAACAACCAGAAGGGCCTGACCGCCTCGGCGACCCTGTTCCACAACAAGGTGAAGGACAAGATCGCCAGCGGCGGCGACTGCAGCGTGGCGCGCATTTCCAGCTGCGTGGTCGACCCGACCGCCAACTACTCGGTCAACGTCGACCAGGCCAAGACCTGGGGCATGGAGCTGAGCAGCCGCGTGCAGCTGACCAAGGCCTGGGGCCTGAAGGCGGGCTACACCTGGACCGACAGCGAAGTGGTCGAGGGTGGCGTGAAGAACGGCAAGCTGGCCGACACCGCGCGCCACCTGCTGCACGCGCAGCTCGACTGGAACCCCGACGCCAAATGGCGCTTCTGGCTGCGTGGCGAGTACCGCGGCAAGAGCCCGCGCTTCACCGGCGACCCGGCGCGCCTCACGGGCAACAACCTGGCGATCTACCGCGCGGTGGGCGACATCAAGGCGTACCACCTGTTCCACCTCGGCGGCTCCTACCAGGTGTCGAAGAACGTGCGCCTGAACGCCAACATCAACAACCTGTTCAACAAGGACTTCCGCAAGTTCCAGCAGGTGAACCTGGCGGGCACTTCGGCCTGGGTCAACGAGTACTTCCAGGGCGGTGCGTCGGTGGCGGGCACCACGCCGGCCGGACGCACGATCTGGCTGTCGGCGAACGTGACGTTCTGACGCCGGCGATGGGCCGCGCGGACCTCAGGGGTCCGTGCGCGCCTGCCACACCAGCGTGGCCGCGCTCAGGTCTTCGAGCGCACTGCCCACGGCCTTGAACACCGTGCGCTCGGCATCGCCCGTGCGCCCGGGCCGCGCGCCACGGCACAGCTCGGCGAGCGTGCCCTGCACCGCGTCGGCACGCAAGGTGCCGGCGGCGATCGCGTCGAGCAGGTCGCCGGCCTTCTGCAAGGCTTCGGGCGTGTCGATGAAGGTGCGCGTGCCGTCGAAACACTGCACATCGGCCTCGCGCATCGCGGGCGTGAAGCTGCCGATCAGGTCCAGGTGCGCGCCCGGCGCGAGCCATTCGCCGCGCACCAGCGGCGTGGTCGCCAGCGTGGCGCAGCTCACGATGTCGGCACTGCGCACGGCCGCTTCGAGGTCGGTGCCGGCCGCCTGCGCGTTCCATCCTTCACTGCGCCATTGCTCGGCCAGCGCTTCGGCGCCCTCGGGCCGATGGTTCCACACCCACACCTCGTCGATGGGCCGCACGCTCGCGTGCGCGGCGGGCAGCATGCGCGCGATGCGACCGGTGCCCAGCACCAGCAGCTTGCGCGCATCGGTGCGGGCCAGGAACGAAGCACCCAGCGCCGAGGCGGCCGCCGTGCGCCGCGCGGTGATCTCGTTGCCGTCCATCATCGCCAGCGGCACGCCGGTGCGCGCGTCGTACAGCACGTAGGTCGCGTGCAGCCCGGGCAGGCCGCGCGCGCCGTTGCCCGGAAAGATGTTGATCGTCTTGATGCCCAGGAAGCCCGCGTCGCTCCACGCCGGCATGATCAGCACCGTGCCGCGCGTGGCCGCGTCGCCGCCGGTCTCGATGCTGTGCACGTGGCGCGGCGGCACCTGTGCCTCGGCCGCGAAGGCGGCGTGCAACGCGGGCACCAGCTGCTCGAAACCCAGGGGTGCGGCGGTGGCGGCTTCGTCGAAGTGTTTCATGGGCGGGAAGGCAGCGCCGGGGCGCTGTCGAAGAAGGTGGTGAGGGCTTGCTGGTACGTGGCGCCAAAGCGCGGCGCCGCCATCGGCTCGAGGTGGCCGGCGCCCGGCACCTCGATCAGCTGCTTGGGTTTTTTCGCATCGGCCAGCAGGCGCTGCGAGTGGTGGTGCGGAATCACCGCGTCGGCTGTGCCGTGGATCAGCAGCAGCGGAATCGGCGCGATGGCCGCGACGAATTTCGAGGCCGCGTAGTCGTCGCGCACCAGCAGGCCGGCGCCCGGCAGCTTGTCGTTGGCGATCGAGCGGTACGAATAGAAGGTCGACTCGATCGCCACCGCCTTCACGCCGGCCCGGTTGCCCGAGCCCACGGCGGCGATCGCGTTCGTGCCGCCCAGGCTCTGCCCGAAGACGAACAGCCGCGACGCATCGACATCCGCGCGGGCGCGCACATGGTCGAGCGCGGCGTTCGAATCCTCGAACACGCCCCGGGGTTCGGGCTCGCCGTCCGATTCGCCATAGCCGCGGTAGTCGAACACGAAGACGTTGTAGTCCTGCGCGGGCAGCCACGCCACGAAGCGCCAGTGGCTGCTCATGTTCTGCGCGTTGCCGTGGAAATGCACCACCGTGCCCTTCGCCGTCTTCGGGTCCGCCCGGCCCGCGGCGGGAATGAACCAGCCGCTCAGGCGCGTGCCGTCGGCGCTGGTGAAGCGCACGTTCTCGTAGCGCAGGCCCAGCGCGTCGGGCGTTTCGTAGCGCACGCGGTCGGGGTAATAGAACATCGACTGCACGCAGCCGCCGAGCAGGAAGAGGGGCAGGGCGGCGAGCGACATCCACCAGCGGCGAGCAGGTGCGGCGGTGGTGGTCGTCATGCCTGCGATCCGCCGGCCCGCCGGCTTTCGGCGAGCATGTTGCAGAAGAGGGCGCCTTGCTCGATGGCGTCGTCCAGCGCCACGTGCGTGTGCGGCAGCCCGGCATCGAACCAGCGGCGCGGCATCGCGCGCTTGGTGCTGTCGCGGTAGCCGATCTTCAGCAGGGCCATCGCGAAGCTCTTCATGTCGAGCGCCGAATGGCTGAACGGGCTCTCGCCTGCGAAGCGCATCAGGTACCAGTAGACGAACAGGAAGTCGAAGCCCGCCGGGTACGCCACGAACACCGGCCGCGCCTTCAGCCCCTTGAGCCACGCGACGTAGTTCTTCATGGCGTGCGTCGGGTCCTGCAGGTCGGTGCGGCACGCGGCCCAGGCTTCGGGCTGCGTCTGCCACCAGGCAGCCGTCTTGGGGTCGGCCTCGGCGCCGGGCAGCGTGTGCAGGTTGGCACTGAAGGTGGACACCAGTTGCTTGTCGGCCGTAAAGGCGGCCGAGCCGAAGCTGAGCATCGAGTGCGGGCCGGGAATGGGGCCGTCGGTTTCGACGTCGGTGCTGATGTAGATCTCGGTCATGGGCGAAGGATCGTCGCGGGGTCGGTGAGGGGGAAGACATGCATGTCCATCCAGCGCCCCGACGCGTTCTCGATGAGCACGACCTCCGTGCAGTGCGCCTGCACCGGCCCCGATGCAAGCAGCCGCGCCTGCAACTCGATGGCCGCTTCTTCCGCATGCAGCGCGTTGCCATGCGCCACCGACAGATGCGGAACGATGTCGTCGTGCGCGCCGTCGTACGGCGGGAAGTCGGGAAACTCTTTCACCAGCGCGCGCGTCATTTCGATGAACGGCGCAGCGGGCTCCGGTGCGAGGTAAGCGGTCTCGGGAAAGCGTCCGACCTTGCCGAGCACGAACGAGAACGGCGCCGTGCGTTGCAGCACGCGCCGCGCACGGGCGAGCACCTCGTCGGTGATCAACGCGGGGTCCATGAAAGGAACGAGCAGCGTGATGTGCGCGGGCACGCCGAGTGCCACGGTGGGGTCGAAGCGGCGGCGAAGGTCTGCGGCGATGGTTTCAGCCGCGGGAACCTTCACGGCGAATGCGGAGATGGGCATCGGGCGGAGGATAGCCCATCGATGCTCCGATTCGCTCCCGGAAAACGCGGCGATGAAGGCCCCTCCTGCCTCAAAAGAAGTCGGCCTCCCGCAGTGCTTTCGCGGCGACCACCAGCCGTCGGACGGTGATGCCGATCTGTTCGTGTTCCACCCCATTCGACAAGACGGCGCCTGCATGGAAGTCCGGCTCCAGGGTGACCCGGTAGCGCATCTGGAAGCGGATGGCGCTGTTGATGGTCTCGATGACCATGTACAGCGCGTTCTCGTTGAACTGCTTGCCGGTCTTTGCGCCGGAGGCCTTGAGCACCTGCCAATCGTCCTGCTTGTGAGCTCGAAGGTCTCCCAGATCGTGCTGCCAGGCATCCAGCAGCTTGTCGCAGATGGCCAGCCCGATCTGGTCGTCGGGCGCCGATGCGTCGAGCACGATGGGCGTGCCGGTCTCGGCAATGCTCGTGGTCGAGGAGACGATGTACGTGCTGTCCCCGTACAGGTACAAGACCGCGCGCAGTTCCTTGCCGGTGCGCAACCTGGCGTCGTTGATTTCGACGGCGGAATGGTCGGGCGACGCCCTCCTGGCGGGCTCTTCCTTGGGGGCTTTCTTCAAGAAGTCGAACATGGACAGGTTCTCCTCAGTGCTTCGCAAGCGTTGAAATCCGGCCCCAGTCCAGCCCCATCTTGGCCAGGTACTTGCGCAGCCGGTCCGCATCGTTGACCACGGTGCGCTGCGTCCGCGAGGCCTGGAACAGCTGCCGCCCCGCCTCCGACAAGCTGCGCGCCGGCCGGCACACGCGCACCACCGCTTCGAGCTGCAGGCGGTCGAACAGGTCGAGCGCCGCGAACTTCTCTTCGCCGAGCAAGGCTTCCAGGTCGACCTCATCGTCCGCCGCCACTGAGGCGCCCGTGCCCTCGTGCTTCCACAGCCAGCGCAGCCGCGCGATCTCCGCCTCGACCAGCGCGACGGCGATGCGCCCGCCGTCAGCCAGCGTGGCAAGCCGCGTCACGCTCGCCGAGAGGTCGCGGAAGTTGCCGCGCCAGATTGCCTCGCTGCTCTGCGCAAAGCGCAGGTAGGCCGTGCGCGCCTCGGCGTTGAAGCGCACCACGCGGTGGTTCTCGGCCGCGTGCAGGGCCAGCAGGTGGTCGAGGTTGGGCTCGATGTCCTCGGGCCGCTGCGCGAGGCCGGGCAGGTCGTAGGTCCAGAGGTTGATGCGCGCGAACAGGTCTTCGCGAAAGCGCCCCTGCGCCACGTCGCGGCGCAGGTCGCGGTGGGTGCCGGCGATGAGCTGGAAGTCGCTCTCCACTTCCTTGTCGGCGCCCACGGGGAAGAAGCGCTTTTCCTCGATGGCCTTGAGCAGCATCGCCTGTTCGTCCAGGCCCAGCTCGCCGATTTCGTCGAGGAACAGCGCGCCCTGGTGCGCGGTGCGCAGCAGCCCCGCGCGGTCGCTCGCTGCGCCGGTGAACGAGCCCTTCTTGTGCCCGAACAGCGTGGACGCCGCGCCGTCGCCGCGCAGCGTGGCGCAGTTCACCTCGACGAAGGGCCCCGTCACCTGGTGGCGCGCCTGCTTCAGCTCGAACATGCGGCGCGCCAGGAACGACTTGCCCGCGCCCGTCGGCCCCACCAGCAGGATCGGCGCGCGCGAGCGCACGGCCACGCGCTCGATCTCGTCGATGAGCGCGTTGAAGCGCGCATTGCGCGTGGCGATGCCGCTCTTCAAGAAGGCGACCGCGTCGCGCTGGTCGGCGTCGAAGCGGCGCGCGATCGGGTCGTAGCGCGACAGGTCGAGGTCGATCAGCGCGACCTTGCCGGCGTCGCCCTGACGCTGCTTGCGCGGCGGCGAGGTCTGCGCCAGCACGCCCGGCACCACGCGCGATTCCGACAGCAGGAACATGCAGATCTGCGCCACGTGCGTGCCCGTGGTGATGTGCGTCCAGTACTGCTCGCGCTCGGGCTGGAAGGGGTAGGCGCGCGCCCAGTCGTACAGGCGCGTGTAGACCTCGCCGAAGTCCCACGGGTCTTCGAGGTCGAAGGGCACGAGGTTGACGAGTGTCTCGGGCGACACGGCGGCGATGTCGGCCTTCACCAGCTCGGCCAGCGCCGTGTGCTTGCGCGTGTGCAGCAGCTCGATGCGCGCCACCACCATGTCGTCGTGCTGCGCGAGCGAGACCGTGGGGCGCCACTTGTTCCAGCGGCCCGCGCCCTGGCCGGCATCGAGCTGGGTGCCGAGGAAACCGATGACGACGATGGGCTTCATGGATAAAAGACTAGCTGAATTTCTAGAAATTATCCGAATGCTAGCAAGGGATAGGCGCCGTGTCACACCGGATGAAGAAGAAATTTCCCTTTCTGGTCAATGACTTGCATCGCCGTCGCCGCGTTTCCAGGCGCCGTGCACGCAAGTTGGCACGCTCGCTGCAATAGAGAACCTGTCCGGATGCAGTTCATCCGCTCCCAGGTGCCGCATGAAAGCGGCCCGGTGCCGCAGGCCAGACCTGTTCTTGGGTCCGCGGTATGCCGCTGTTGAACTGTGCTGGTCACTGGACTTGATCCAGTCTGCTCATGGTGGAGCACCGTGCTAACCCACGGCGTGGCGGGTTCGATTCCCGCAAACAACCTTCGGCGGTGTTCGCACCGCCGCTTTGATGGGGGCGAAAGCCCCACCGCCCCGGCACACCGGAGCGAGGCGCAGGGCAGGGCCCGGCCGAGCGACACCGTGCCAGTGCAGGCGGCTTGCGCATCGCGCGTTCTGCAAGGAACCGCATGCAGCCATCGACGCAGAAGGAGGCGATGGCGTAGCCACCGCACCGACCCGTCGACCGCTGTACTGCTGACCTCGCAAGCCACGGTGCCCGCCGCCTGCCCTTCGTGGGCCCCGACACGAAACACAGACAAACAACGAACGACAACCGCAACGAAGAAGAAGAGAGAGGAAGAAAAAATGCTGGGATTCACCCAATTCACCGTCAAGAAGAACGAACGCGTGCTGCTGCTGCGCAACGGCGATTTCGAGGGCCTGTATACCGCCGGCAAGTACCGCGTGTTCACGGGCTTCGACACCGTGCAGCTCGAGCGCTTCTCGCTGGCCGAGCCGGCCTTCGACCACGAACTGGCCGACTACTTCCTGGCGCGCGAGCCGCAGCTGGTGCAGCGCGAGTTCGTGCAGGTGTCGCTGGGCGAGACCGAGGTCGGCCTGCGCCATGAAGACGGCGTGCTGGTGCAGGTGCTGCCGCCCGCCACCCGCAAGCTCTACTGGCGCGGCCTGCGCGAGCAGCGCGTCGACGTGATCGACGTGGCCGCCGATGCACGCCTGCCGGCCGAGCTGCTGGCCAAGCTGCAGAGCGTGGCGCTGCGTCCGCGTGCGGTGCAGGGGCTCGAAGGCGTGCTGCTGGTGCAGGTGCCCGAGTTCCACGCCGGCGTGCTGACCCTCGAAGGCCAGATGCAGGCGCTGCTGCCGCCGGGCAACCACGGCTTCTGGCGCTTCAACCGGCAGGTGGCCGTGACCAGCGTGGACCTGCGCTCGCAGATCGCCGAAGTGAGCGGCCAGGAAATCCTGACCCGCGACAAGGTGGGGCTGCGGCTGAACCTGTCGGCGGTGTGGCGTTTCGCCGATGTGCGCCAGGCCCTGGCGCAGATGCCCAAGCCGGCCGAACATGTGTACCGCGAGCTGCAGTTCGGTCTGCGCGCGGCGGTGGGCGAGCAGACGCTCGACGCCCTGCTGGAGAACAAGTCCGCCATCGACCAGACGGTGCTGGCGCAGGTGCGCGAGCGGCTCGAGGGTTCGGGCCTGGTGTTGGAGAGCGTGGGCGTGAAGGACATCATCCTGCCGGGCGAGATGAAGACCATCCTCGCGCAGGTGGTGGAGGCCGAGAAGTCGGCCCAGGCCAACGTGATCCGCCGCCGCGAGGAAACCGCGGCCACGCGCTCGCTGCTGAACACCGCCAAGGTGATGGAGGGCAACCCCGTCGCCTTGCGCATGAAGGAACTCGAGACGCTGGAACGCGTGGCCGAGCGCATCGACAAGATCTCGGTGGTCGGCGGCCTGGACCAGGTGCTCAACGGACTCGTGACGTTGCGGCCGAACGGGTCCTGAGCGGTAGAGAAAAGAGAGAGGCACGGGCACGCAGGCACAGAAGGGAGCGCCACTGCCAAAAATGTTTGAAATTGCCGGCAGCCTGGGTAAGACCAGGTACGGCGGGCAAGTCGGTTGACGAGCAAGGTTGAGGATGCAGGTGCTGGCTCCGATGACGGGTCTGTCACTGGCGCGCGTTTCCAATCGTCGACTGGGCCGCTGGATTCAAACACCACGGTCGCCGTATTGATGCGGGTTCGAATCCCGCCGTGTCCACCAAACGAGTGTGAAGAATAGATAGAGAGAAGAGGAAAGAAAAATGACGAACTACAAACTGCATGAAGTCGCCAACGGCGTCCCCGTGAAGATGTGGACGAACGGCGTGCCCGTGGAAGACGAAGCGCAAAAGCAGCTCGAGAACGCCGCGCGCCTGCCCATCGTGTTCAAGCACATCGCGGCCATGCCCGACGTGCACTACGGCATCGGTGCGACCGTGGGCTCGGTGATCCCGACCTTCAAGGCCATCATCCCCGCCGCTGTCGGCGTGGACATCGGCTGCGGAATGATGGCCTGCAAGACCACGCTCAACGCACGCGACCTGCCCGACAACCTGGGCCCGCTGCGTTCGGCGATCGAGAAGGCCGTGCCGCACGGAAGCAACCCCAAGCGCATGGGCCGCGACAAGGGTTCGTGGGAAACCCCGCCCGACGAAACCGACGCCGCCTGGGCGAAACTGGTGGACGAGTTCGAGCTGATCTGCGAGGACCATCCACGCATCAGGAACACGAACAACCACAAGCACCTGGGAACGCTGGGTACCGGCAACCACTTCATCGAGGTGTGCCTCGACGAAGCGGGCGCCGTGTGGTTCATGCTGCACTCGGGTTCGCGTGGCGTGGGCAACGCCATCGGCACGCACTTCATCGAACTCGCGAAGAAGGACGCGCAGCTGCACCAGCGCAACCTGCCCGACCAGGACCTGGCGTACTTCGAAGAAGGCGCCCAGTACTTCGGCGACTACGTGCGTGCCGTGGGCTGGGCCCAGAAGTTCGCACGGGCGAACCGCGAAGTGATGATGCAGCGCGTGGTCGCGGCCGCGCGCAAGGTCATCGCCAAGCCGTTCGAAGCGCACGTGGAAGCGGTGAACTGCCACCACAACTACGTGAGCCGCGAAACGCACTTCGGGCAAGACGTGCTCGTGACCCGCAAGGGTGCGGTGAGCGCGAAGCTCGGCGAGCTGGGGATCATCCCCGGCAGCATGGGCGCCAAGAGCTACATCGTGCGCGGCAAGGGCAACCCCGAGAGCTTCATGAGCTGCAGCCACGGCGCGGGCCGGAAGATGAGCCGGACGAAGGCCAAGAAGCTCTTCACCGTCGCCGACCAGATCGCTGCGACCGAAGGCGTGGAATGCCGCAAGGACGCCGACGTGATCGACGAGATCCCGATGGCCTACAAGGACATCGACGCGGTGATGGAGGCGCAGAAGGACCTGGTGGAGGTGGTTTACACGCTCAAGCAGGTGGTGTGTGTGAAGGGTTGACCGTGGGCATCGAGTACCGCGTCAAGGTCGCACTGCCGTCGCGCGAAGTCGCGCAAGGCATCTGCAGGAAGGCAGGCATCGGCGGTCACCTGAACGTCGAGGGCGAGCGCGCGGATTTCTATCCGGCGCCGCCTTCGACGCCTTCGGAATGGGCACAGGCCGTGGTCAGCATCGAGGCGGATGGCTTTGTGGTCTGCCTGCTTGCGAATACCGACTTTGCGCGACAGGTGTTGGGCAGCATCGTTCAACTCGCTGCGAGCGAAGGTATCGTGACAGTGGAAGAGCTATAGGAGGGGGATCGGGAGACCGACCTGCCTTCGTAGCGACGTATTGCGGAGGTTCAAAGAAAAATGAAAAGCAACAAACAACGCCGCGCCGAAATCAAGGCGCACCGCCTCGAACGCGCCGCGCGCGCCGGGGCACTGCAGCAGCGCCAGGCCGATGCACGCCTGCTGCGCGCCGAAGGCATGGTCGCGGCCGACACGGCCTTGCTGGCCGCGCACAACAACACCTACGGACCGTTGCCCACCTTCTACGTCGACAAGGCGTTCACCTGCCGCGACTGCGGCGCGCAAGAGGTGTGGACGGCCAAGCAGCAGAAGTGGTGGTACGAGGTGGCGCTCGGCAGCATCCACAGCACGGCGGTGCGCTGTCGCGCATGCCGGCTCGGAACCGCGCGAACAAGAACAACGACAAACGACTGAAAAAAAAGAAAGAAGTGTCCCGATGACGGAAGCACAAGAAGAACAACGAGCACTCGATGCCGTCGAACTCGACGGCTCCCAAGGCGAAGGCGGCGGCCAGATCCTGCGCACCGGCCTCGCACTGTCGATGGTCACGGGCCGGCCGCTGGCCATCGCGAAGATCCGCGCGGGCCGGGCCAAGCCGGGCCTGATGCGCCAGCACCTCGCGTGCGTGCATGCGGCGGCGGAGATCAGCGGCGCGCAGGTCGATGGTGCCGAGCTGGGCTCGCAGTCGCTGCGCTTCGTGCCGGGGCCGGTGCGCGCGGGCGACTACCGTTTTGCGATCGCCGGCGCGGGCAGCTGCATGCTGGTGCTGCAGACCGTGCTGCCGCCGCTGCTGCTGCAACCCGCGGGCCAGGTCAGCCGGCTGCGGCTGAGCGGCGGCACGCACAACCCGATGGCGCCGCCGTTCCACTTCCTGGAGCGTGCGTTCGCGCCGCTGGTGCGTCGCCTCGGCGGCGACCTGCAGCTCGTGCTGCGCCGCTGCGGCTTCTATCCGGCCGGTGGCGGCGAGGTGGACGCGACGATCGTGCCGGCGGCGGATGGCGCGCGGCTGCAGGCCTTCGACCTGCTGTCGCGTGGTGAGCTGCGCGCGGGCCATGCGGAGTGCCTGGCGCCCGGCCTGCCGCGCCATGTGGCGGCGCGCGAACTTGAGACGGTGGGGACGGCGATGGGCTGGTCGGTGGAAGCCGAGCAGCTGCGCACGGTGCCGACGCGCCAGAACGAAGGTCCGGGCAATGCGCTGCTGGTGACGCTGGCCTACGCCCACCTCACCGAGGTGTTCACGGCCTTCGGCGAGAAGACGCTGAGCGCGGAGCAGGTGGCGCACGGCCTCGTGAAGGAGGTGCGCGCGTTCCAGAAGCACGAGGACGCGGCCGTGGGGCCGCACCTGGCCGATCAGCTGGCGCTGCTGCTGGCGCTGGCGGTGTTCCGGCAACCGGGGCAGTCGGGCGCGTTCACCTGCAGCGAAGTGACGCCGCACACGCGCACGAACTGCGCGGTGATCGAGCGCTTCCTGCCGGTGCGCTTCACGATCACCGAGGCCGCAGGCCCGCGCGCGGCGCGGGTGCAGGTGGCGTCGTGATTACAGGCCGGCCTGGCGCGTGAAGCTCACGGCCGGCTTTTTGTAGGCGGCGGGCACTTCGTCGCGGTAGAAGGCGCGGCGGTCCAGGCTTTGCAGCGGGTTGTGGGCAGCGGCCACAGCCTGGTCGCGCACGGCCTGGCGGTCGAGCGTGGAGGTCACGGCGACGGTGCCTTCGGCGGCGGCGTCGGAGTATTCGTTGCCGTTGCGCGCGGCGGCGACGGCTTCGGTGCGCACGTCGGCGCGGCTGGCGGCCGAGGTGATGGCGTGCACGCCTTCATACGTTTCGGCGTGGGCCGCGCCCACGGTGCCCAGCAGGGCGAAGGCGGCGGAAATGGCGAGGAGTTGCTTGCTGTTCATGGTGAGATTTCCCTTGAGTCTGTGGGCGGCGGACAGTCGTCGTTGCCACAAGCTGCAGTGTGAAACCGCATCACGGAAGGCGCTGTGCGTTTGCGCACCGAATCCGGCAGGTGGTGCTCAGGCCGCTTTCCCGGCGCGTGAATACATCACGGCCAGCGGCTCGGAGCGCCCGCGCACGTTCAGCGTGTCGACCTCGCCCAGCGTTGCTTCGGCGCCGGCCTGCTGCGCCGCGAACTGCGAGACCACGAGCCGCGCCGAGGCCGTCTTGGAATGGTCCTGCAGGCGGCTCGCGGTGTTGACCACTTCGCCGATGGCGGTGAAGGTGGTGGTCTCGAGGTAGCCGACTTCGCCGACGGCCGCGCGCCCGGCGTGCAGGCCCATGCCGAAGTCCAGCTGCTGGCCGAACTGGGCCTGGAAGTCGACGTTCCATGCGTCCATGCGCTCGCCGATGAGTTGGGTGGCATGCAGCGCCTGCCGGCAGGCGGTGGGCAGGTCGCTCTCGAGGCCGAAGATGGCCATCACGCTGTCGCCGATGAACTGGTTAGGCACGCCGCCGCTCTCGCGCACGGCGGCGCCCACGATGGCGAAGTAGCGGTCGAGCACGTAGGCGAGGTCGAAGGGCCACTGCCGCTCCGAGAGGCCCGACCAGCGCCGCAGGTCGACGAACAAGATCGCCACGTCGCGCTCGTGCCCGAAGCGGCCGACCGGCGCGGGCCGGCCTTCGCGCGGCAGCGGCGCGAACAGCGGCGTCACCTCGATGCTGCCGCGCGGGCGCAGCTGGCACGCCAGACGTACGTCGTGCGGGGCGCGCACGCGCTCGAGCGTGCGCTGCTCGTCACGGCCCGGCGTGCCGATGTGTTCGGGCGCACCGCCCACGCGCACGCGGCAGGTGGAGCAGCGCGCGCGCCCGCCGCAGATCGACACGTGCGCGATGCCGTGCGAGCGGCTGGCTTCGAGCACGCTCCAGCCGGGCGGCACGTGCACGGTGCGGCCGGGGTAGCGCAGCGCCACGGTGGCGCCGCGCGCGCGCCGGGCCAGGCTGCTGCGCGCCGCGTAGGCCGCGAGCAGGGCCAGCAAGGCCAGCGCGTAGTAGAGCTTGAGGTTCGTCTCGGCGGCGTTGAGGGCGCGGCCCTGTTCGGGCGTCGGCAGCACGACGGGCGGCACGCCGGTCCACTGGAACTCGCGCCCCATCGAGACGAAGCCCATCGCGGCGGTCACCGGCAGCAGCACGGCCACGGCGAGCAGCGGCGCGAACAGGCGCCGGTAGAGCGGGCGCACGCGCAGGGCGAAGTGCAGGCCGAGGCAGCCGTGGGCCCAGGCGGCCAGCATCATGCCCAGCTGCGCGCCCGCGCCGGCCAGGTCCCACAGGCCCCAGACCACGCGCACGTACGAACCCTCGATGCCGTAGGCCAGCCAGGCGCCGCGCATGGCGGTGAGGTGGGTGGCCAGCAACAGCGGCAGCGCAAAGCCCAGCAGCACGCGCAGGGCTTCGAGCGGCGGCATGCGCAGGGTGCGGCGTTCCCACAGCGCGGCCACGGCCAGCACGAGGTGGGTGACGGCGGCGCCGTACAGCAGCAGCGTGCCGGGCAGGCTGTGCCAGAACTTCTGCACGCCGCGCAGCACGGTTTCGGCCGCGGTGAAGGAGACGATGCCCAGCGAATGGTTCAGCAGGTGCGCCGTGATGTAGGCCATCAGCACCAGCCCGCTCGCCCAGCGGAGGTTGCGCCGTGTCGGCGTTCTCAGCAAAAAAGGGGAAGGAGGGGAACGTCTGTCCATGAACGGGTTCGAAGCGGCACCCGAGCATAATGCGCGCGCCTCGATGACCACCGGCATGGCCCTACCCGAACCCACCCCCCGCTCCAGCCTCGCGCTGCGCCGCATCGCGCTGCTCGAAGGCCTCTCCGACGACCGCTTCGACCATCTGGCGCGCCAGTGCCTGTGGCACAGCGTGGCGGCCGGCAAGCCGCTGATGCTGCGCGCCGACCTGCAGGGCGAGGTGTTCCTGCTGGTGTCGGGCCGCGTGCGGGTGACGACCTACGCGGCCAACGGCCGGCAGGTGACGTTCCGCGATTCGGAGGCCGGCGCGCATTTCGGCGACATCGCCGCTTTGGACGGCGGGCCGCGTTCGGCCGACGTGGTCACGCTCGAACCCTGCGTGGTCGCCAGCCTGGACCGCGCGGCCTTCCTGGCGCTGCTGCGCGAGGAGCCGCTGGTGGCCGAGCGCGTGATGCAGCGGCTGGCCGCGCTGGTGCGGCAGCTGTCGGAGCGGGTGATCGACCTGAGCACGCTCGGCGTGCAGAACCGCCTGCATGCCGAGCTGCTGCGCCTGGCGCGCGAGGCCGGCATCGACGGCAACGAGGCCCGGCTGGAGCCCGCGCCCAAGCACGCGGCGCTGGCCAGCCAGATCAGCACCAACCGCGAGCAGGTGACCCGCGAACTCAACACGCTGGTGCGCGGCGGCGTGCTGCGCAAGGACGGCAAGGCGCTGGTGGTGGCCGATGCCGAGCGCCTGGCGCTGATGGTGTCGCAGGTGCGCGGGGACTGACCCGGTCCGCTCAGTTCCAGCGGCCGTTCGGGCCGGCCACGCTGTAGCGGCCCGCGCCCATCAGCGCCACGCTCAGCGCGCCGAACAGGTACAGGCCCTGCAGTTCCAGCGCCCAGCCGCCCTGCTTGGTCAGTGCGAACAGGTCGGCCATGTGCACGAGGCCGAAGGCGAAGAGCATGTTGATCACCACCACGGCGGCGGCGGCGCGCGTCCACAGGCCCGCGATCATCAAGAGCGGCGCGACGATCTCGCCCACGAACACGAGGTAGGCCAGCCCGCCCGGCAGGCCGGCCTTGGCCAGCATGCCGCTGATGAAGCCGACGCCGGCCGAGAGCTTGAAGATGCCGTGCAGCAGCATCAGCACGCCGACCGACACGCGCAGCACCAGCTTGCCGGCGTCGTCGCGGGCGGCGGGCGTGGCAAGGAACGACGAGGAGGAAGACGCCGAAGCGGCGGAGGCGATCGGGGCAGCCTGGGTGTTCATGGCGAATCCTTGAGTGGAAGAAAAAAGGAAGAAGGCCGCCGCGGACTGCGGCGGTTGCCATGCCAGTGTGAGAGCCCCGCCGCCGCCGGTCGGTGCGTTTACGCACACTTTTCGGCGATTGGGTCGTTGCCGCCGGGCGTCAGTCGCCCTTGTAGCCCGAGGCCTTGATCACCGGCAGCCAGCGTGCGGCCAGCGCGTCGGTGTAGCGCACCACCTCTTCGCTCGAGGCGCCGGGCAGCAGGTCGTAGCCCACGCGGCCCAGCTTTTCGCGCACGTCGGGCAGGGCCAGCACCTTGCGCACGGCCCGGTTCCACTGCGCCAGCGTGGCAGGCGCGGTGTTGGCGTGGGCATACAGCACGTAGCGCGACGAGGCCACGAGCGTCGGGTAGCCCGACTCGGCGAAGGTCGGCACGTCGGGCAGGCCGTCGGCGCGCTTGTCGCCGGCCACGGCCAGCACGCGCAGCTTGCCCGCGCGGTGGTATTCGGTGAGGGTGGTGGTGGCGTCCATGCCCGAGGCCACCTGGCCGCCGATCAGCTCGGTGACCATGGCCGCGCCGCCGCGGTAGGGCACCAGGGTGGCACCGCTGCGCGACAGGGCCACGAAGTCCATGGCCAGGAAGTGCAGCAGCGAGCCCACGGTGGTGATGCCGATCGAGCCCTGGTCGGGATTCGCCTTGGCGGCCTGGACGAACTGGGCCAGCGTCTTCACCGGCGAGGCGGCGCTCACGGCCAGGCCGAACTGGATGCCGCTCACGTCGGTCACGGGCTTGAAGTCGGTGGCCGGGTTGAAGCGCATGTTGGCGTAGATGGCGGGGCCGATGAACATCGGGTCGACCGGCGCCAGCAGCATGGTGGTGCCGTCGGCGGGGCTGTTCTTCAGCACCTCGGCCGCCAGCCGCGTGCCGGCGCCGGGGCGGTTGTCGACCATGACCGAGCGGCCGAGCTCGTCCTTGAGCTTTTCGGACAGCAGCCGGCCCATGAAGTCGGCCGGGCCGCCGGCCGGGAACGGCACGATCAGGCGGTTGACCGCCGGCTGCGCGTTCGCGCCGTACGGCAGCAGGCCGCCCAGGCCCGTGGCCGCTGCCGCGCGGATGAGGCTGCGCCGCGAGAGCGCAGCGCCGGTGGGGAAGGTGAAGGGGGTCATCGAAAGTCTCCGGGTGGTTGGAATCGTTGGAAGAACAGGAAAAGAAAGATCACTGCGCGACCAGCGGCGTGAAGCGGGCCGCGTCTTCGATCGCCTGGCCGGCCTCCAGCAGCAGGTCTTCGCGGAAGCGCCAGGCCAGCAGCTGCACGCCCATGGGCGCGCCGCCGGCCATGCCGGTGGGCACCGCGAGGCCGGGCAAGCCCAGCGCGGCGGTCGCGAGCAGCGGGCTCTGGGCGTCGATGAGGGCGCGGGCGCGCTCCAGGCTGGCGACGTCTTCGTCCTGCGGGCAGGGGCGCTGCCACGACACGGGCATCAGCACCAGCGGATGGGTCTGCATGAACACCGACCAGCTGCGCAGCAGCGCCTGGCGCCGCGCGAGGGCGTCGAGAAAACCGTCGCGGTCGGTCTCGGCCATGCCTTCGAGCAGGTAGCGCTGGCTGCGCCGCATGAGGTCGTCGCCGTGCTGCTCGACGCCCGCGATGATGTTGCGGCGGGTGTCGTCCACGATCAGCGTGCGCCACAGGGCGGCGGCTTCGCCGAAGCAGGGCAGCTCGGCTTCGTCGACCGCGTAGCCCGCCTGCTGCAGCCAGCGCGCGGCGTCGTCCAGCGCCTGCGTGACGGCCGGGTCCACCGGAATGCCCGGCGCGCGCTTGAACAACGCCACGCGCAGCGGGCCGGCAGGACGCGGCAGCTCGTGCGGCACCGGCACCCAGTTCGGGTCGCGCGCGTCGGGGCGCGCCATGGCCTCGTAGCCCAGTCGCAGGTCGGCGATGCTGCGCGCCAGCGGCCCCTGCACCGACATGAGCTGCGGCGTGATGCCGCGCTCGCTCGTGGCGCTCGGGTTGAAGGCCGGCACGCGGCCGGCCGTGGGGCGCAGGCCGGCCACGCCGCAGGCGTACGCGGGGTAGCGGATCGAGCCGCCGATGTCGTTGCCGTGCGCCAGCGCGCCCATGCCGCTGGCCACCGCCGAGGCCGCGCCGCCGCTGGAACCGCCGGGGGTGATGGCCGCGTCCCACGGGTTCAGCGTGCGGCCGTGCACGCCGTTGTCGGTGAACCAGCGCGACGAGTAGGTCGCGGTGTTGCTGCGCCCCACGATGACGGCGCCCGCGCTGCGCCAGTGCGCCACCACCGGCGCGTCTTCGCGGGCGATGTGGTCCTTCAGCGGGATCACGCCGTTGGTCGTGGCGTGGCCGGCCTGGTCGACGTTGACCTTGATGCTCACCGGCACGCCGTGCAGCGGGCCCAGCGCTTCGCCGCGCAGGGTGCGGGCGTCGGCCGCGTCGGCGCTGGCCAGGGCTTCGTCGGCCAGCACTTCGGCCAGGGCATTGAGGCGCGGGTTGAGTTCGGCGATGCGCGCGAGCACGCTGGTCGTCACTTCGCGGCAGGACACCTCGCGGCGGCGCACGGCGTCGGCGAGGTCGGTGGCGCTGCGCTGCCAGAGGGCGGGGGATGCAGTCATGGTCTGTGTCAGGGAAAGTTCGGGCAAAGGAAACCCCGCACCCCGGCGCGACCGGGGTGAAGGCAAGAGAGCAGGGGAAGAGTGCGGCGGCGGATCAGCCCGCGCCGCGCAGGCGTCAGCCGGTCGGTTTCTTCATGAGCAGGCTGCCGCGGTCGACACGGGATTCGGCCTCCAGGGCCAGGGCTTCGGCGTGTTCCATGTGCACGCGCATGACCTCGCGCGCACGCGCGGGGTCGCGGGCACGCAGCGCGTCGAGCAGTTCGGTGTGGCTGTCGACGATCTCCTCGTCGAACTGGTCGAACTCCGTGAGCGCGTTGCGCACGATGATCACGCGGCGGATCACGTCGTTGAGCAGGCGGCACACCAGCGCCAGGAAGGGGCTGCTGCAGGCCTCGGCCAGGCGGTCATGGAACAGCAGGTCGGCCTCGCGGCGCTCGTTCCAGTCGGCGCTGCCGCCGTGCGCCGGGTGGCTGTGGCCGATCAGCGCCTCGAGCGCGGTCAGGTCTTCTTCGGTGAGGCGCGTGGCCACGTTGGCGGCCAGCTCGGGCTCGACCACGCGCCGCAGCGCGTACAGCATCGTGATGTCGACCGGCTGGAAGTACAGGAAGTTCGACACCGCCTGCAGGCACTGTTCGTACGAGGCCTGCGTGAGCGTGGCGCCGCCGTTGGGGCCGGTGCTGATCGCGACCAGCCCCTGCACCTGCAGCGCGGCCAGCGCCTCGCGCACCGTGCCGCGCGACACGCCGAGCTGCTCGATCAGCTCTTTCTCCTGCGGCAGCTTGTTGCCGACCTGTTGCTGGGTCTGCACGACCCAGCGCTTGATGTTGTCGACCACCTGGTCGGAACGCTTCACGCGCTTGTCGCGCGTGAGCGAAGGCTTGGGTTGGGAAGGGGGCATCTGCGTTTCGGGTATTTATGATCATAAATGTCATAAATCTCGAAAATGCTGTCAAGCGGGTTGTCCCGCGAGGCGTGGCTGGGGCGGGCCGTCGGCAGGAATCCGGGCTTCCTGCTACGCTCCCCGACGGCCCGCCTGCCCCTGGCGGGCTTTTTTCTGCGCTGCTGGTTTCCCCATGGTTTTTCCCCTCATCACCGACCCGTCGTTCTACGCGGTCGCCGTCCCCGCCGTGCTGCTGCTCGGCATCAGCAAGAGCGGCTTCGGCGCCGGATTCGGGTCGCTGGCCGTGCCGATGATGGCGCTGGCCGTCACCGTGCCGCAGGCGGCGGCGATCCTGATGCCGCTGCTGCTGCTCATGGACCTGCTCGGCCTGGCCGCGTTCCGGCGCGACTTCGACCGCTCGCTGCTCAAGTTCCTGATTCCGTTCGGGCTGGTCGGCACGGTGATCGGCACGCTGCTGTTTCGCGTGCTCTCGGCCCACACGGTGGCGGGCATCGTGGGCGTGTTCACGCTGGTGTTTCTGGCGCAGCGCCTGCTGTTTCCGCCCAAGCCCAACGACCCGCTGCCGTCGCGTGCGGTGGGCGCGGTGCTGACGGCCGTGTCGGGCTTCACCAGCTTCATCGCGCATGCGGGCGGGCCGCCGATCAATGCCTACGTGATCCCGCTGAAGCTCAAGCCGGTGGTGTTCACGGCGACGATGGCCTACTTCTTCTTCGTGGTGAATCTCAGCAAGTGGATTCCCTACGCGTGGCTCGGCCTGCTCGACTTTCGCACGCTGGCCACCTCGCTCGTGCTGATGCCGATCGCACCGCTGGGCGTGTGGATCGGCATCCGCATTGCACGCCGCATCGATGCGACTTGGTTCTATCGCTTCGTCTATCTGGGCATGCTGTTGACAGGCCTGAAGCTCGTCTACGACGGCTTTTTGGCCTGAGAAAACATCAGAGCTCGACGATCGATTTGAAGCCGCCGAAGATCATGCGTTTGCCGTCGAACGGCAGGTTCTTCATGTCCATCATGGCCTCCAGGCGCGGGTCGGCCATGACCTTCTTGTTGATCGTGTCGCGGTGCTTGCGCGACTTGTAGGTGATCCACGAGAAGGCCACGGTCTCGTCGGCCTTGAGCTTCACGCTTTGGGGGAACGACGTGAGCTTGCCGGGCTTCACGTCGTCGGCGATGCACTCCACGTACTCGAGCGCGCCGTACTCCATCCAGACCTTGCCGGCCTTGCGCGCCAGCTTGCGGTAGGCCTCGACGTTCTTGGTGGGAATGGCGACGATGAATCCGTCTACATAACGAGCCATGTCTGTTCTCCTGAATAGGGGATAGAAACGTTGAAAAAGAAAAAGCGGGGGCTGCATGGCGCCGTCGCGTTCACGACGACGCCGTGTTGCCCGCCGCGCCCGGGGCCGACGCTGCTTCGTTGTTGTTGTGGGTGTGTCCCGGCGCGGCCGGGCGAAGCAGCAGGACCCCGATCAGACCCGCCGCCGCCGCGAACACGGCGCCGACCAGGAATGCCAGGTTGTAGCCACCGGTGAGCGCCAGCGGCATCTGCGCGCCTGCGGTGGCCATGGCGGTCGTGCGTGCCGCCGCGGCGCTGGCCAGCACGGCCAGGCCCAGGGCGCCGCCCATCATGAAGGCGGTGTTGACCACGCCCGAGGCCAGGCCCGAGTCGGCCGGGTCGACCTCGCTCATGGCCGCCAGCAGCACCGGGTTGAAGGCCATGCCCGCGCCCAGGCCCAGCAGCACCATGCCGGGCAGCACGTCGAGCACGAAGCTGCCGTTGACCGGTGCGCGCGCGAACAGCGCCAGCCCGAGGGCCGCGAGCCACAGCCCCGCCGCCAGCGGCTTGCGGATGCCGAAGCGCATCACGATCTTGGCCGAGAGGCCGAGCGAGAACACCGCCATGATCACGTTGGCCGGCAGGAAGGCCAGCCCGATCTGCATCGGCGTGTACTGCAGCACCAGCTGCATGTACAGCGCCGAGATGAAGAACCACGCGAACATGGCCGCGGCCCACAGCACGCCCACCACGTTGGCCACCGACACGCTACGCAGCTTGAAGAGGCCCAGCGGCATCAGCGGATGCTGCACGCGCGCCTCGATGGCGATGAAGACGGCCAGCAGCACCACGGCCGCGCCGAGCAGGCCCATCGTCTGCGTGGAGCCCCAGCCCGCCTCGTTGCCGTTGACCACGCCGTACACCGCGAGCATCAGCGACGAGGTGACGGTGATGGCGCCGGCCACGTCGAGCTTCTCGCCGTGCGCATGGCCGCGCGCGTTGGGCAGCAGCGCCACGCACAGCGCGTACACCGCCACGCCGATCGGCAGGTTGACCAGGAAGATCCAGTGCCAGCTCAGCGTGCTCGTGAGCAGGCCGCCCAGCAGCACGCCGATGCTGCCGCCGCCCGCGCACACGAAGCCGTACACGCCCATCGCCTTGGCGCGGTCGGCCGGCTCGGTGAACAGGTTCATGATCAGCGAGAGCGCCACGGCCGACACCACCGCGCCGCCCAGGCCCTGCACCGCGCGCGCCGCCACCAGCAGGCCCTGCGAGGTCGAGACCCCGCAGGCCAGCGAGGCCAGCGTGAACAGCACCAGGCCCGCGAGGAACACGCGGCGGTGGCCGTACAGGTCGCCCAGCCGACCGCCCAGCAGCAGGAAGCCGCCGAAGGTCAGCATGTAGGCGTTCACCACCCAGACCAATGACGTCTCGGAAAAGCCGAGGTCGGTGCGGATCGAAGGCAACGCCACGTTCACGATCGTGGTGTCCAGCACGATCATCAGCACGCCCAGGCACAGCACCATCAGGGCGAGCCAGCGCTTTCGGTTGTCGAGGGTTTCGGTCATGGAAGGTGCTTCCTGCGAAGAAGGGAAAAAGTAGAGAGAGGCGGCTCCGCGCTCAGACCAGCGCCTTGCCGCCGTTGATGAGCCACGGCGTGCCGAAGCGGTCGGTCACCATGCCGAAGCCTTCGACCCAGAAGGTCTTCTCGAACGGCATGCCGATCGAGCCGCCGTCGGCGAAGGCGTCGAAGATGCGCCGCGCCTCGGCCACGGTGTCGAGCGTGAGCGCCACGCCGAAGCCCTTCATGCCTTCGAAGGGCTGGCCCGGCATGGTGTCGGAGGCCATGAGGATGCCGTCGCCGTAGGTGAGCGACGCATGCATGATCCGCTTCTTGGCCTCGGCCGGCATCTGCTCGGTGTCGGGCGCTTCGCCGACGGTCATCATCATCTGCATGGTGCCGCGCAGCGTCTTTTCGTAGAAGCGCATGGCCTCGGCGGCGTTGCCGTCGAACGTGAGGTAAGCGTTGATGGGGGACATGAGAGTTCCTTGAATGATTGAGGTGAGTCGATGAGGGGAGGAGGCGTTTACTTTTCGGTTGCGCTCTTCAGATTGGCCAGGCCCGCCTCGAAGTCCTTGCCGATCATCTGGTCCATGTCGAAGAAGATGCCCATGAGCTTGGCCATGTAGGGACTCGGGCCGTACATGGCCCAGGTGACCTGCGTGGCGCCGCCCTGCGGCTGCAGCGTGAACTCGGCCGTGTTGTGGCCTTCGAAGGGCTTCACGAAATCGAGCTTGATCGCAACCTTCGACGCCGGCTGCGACTCGGTGATTTCCATCGTGCCCGCGCCCGCCTTGCTGTTGCCTTCCCAGGCGTAGGTCGCGCCCTTGCCGCTGGCGGCGCCGCCGTAGGTGCGCTTCATGGCCGGGTCGAGCTTCTCGTAGGGCGACCACGCGCTCCAGCGGTGGAAGTCGTCGATCAGCGGAAAGATTTTTTCGGCCGGCGCCTCGATGCGCGTGGTGCGCTCGACGCGAAAGCTGTCGGGCCGCGTGGCGCCGTAGATGAGCAGCGCGGCAATCAGCGCGAGGACGGCGAGGACGATGGTCTTGAGCATGATGAAGAAAAGCGAGTGGGAAGAGTGAAGAACGAGCCCTCGCGCATCACGCGGCGGCCGGGTCCGCCACCAGCAGCCAGCCCACGCCGAAGCGGTCGCTGAGCATGCCGAAGCTGGTGGTGAAGAAGGTCGGGATCAGCGGTTGCATCACCTGGCCGCCATCGGCCAGTGCGTCGAACCACTTGCGGGCGTCGGCGTCGCTGTCGGCCGACAGCGACAGCATGATTCCCTTGAACTCGGCCTGGCCGGAGCAGCGTCCGTCGGACAGCATGAGCTCGGTCTGGCCGATGCGCAAGACCGAATGCATCACTTTGTCAGGGCCGGGCATGCCGCCGGCGCAGCCGGCTTCGGGGTCGCCCTCGGGGCCGCCGGTGGCCGGCGCTTCGCTGTAGCGCATCAGCTGCACGACTTCGGCGCCGAGCGCCTTCTTGTAGAAGGCAATCGCTTCGTCGCAACGACCTTCGAAGGACAGGTAAGACTGGACTTTCATGGCGTTTCCTTTTGGTTGGTTCACGGGCACAACGGGTCTGCGCGAAAACAATGGAATTACTTTGTGTACACCGTCCACAAAGAATAGCAGAGATAATGGACAGTGTCCACATGGAGTCGCGATGAAGCTCAACAACGTTCCCGAAAGCCTGCCGCCCGCGCGCAGCACCTACCGCCACGGCGATCTGCGCCGTGCGTTGCTGGATGCGGGCATCGAACTGGCGCGGGACGGGGGCCCCAGTGCCGTGGTGCTGCGCGAGGCCACGCGCCGCGTGGGCGTGGTGCCGAACGCGGCGTATCGCCACTTCGCCAGCCGGCACGACCTGCTGCTGGCGGTGCGCGCCGCGGCGCTGTCGGAGGCGGCCAAGGCGATGGAGAGCGAGCTCGCCGTGCTGCCCTGCGACCAGCCGCCCGCCGACTTCGCGCGCGCCCAGGTGCGCGCCATCGGCACCGCCTATCTGCGCTTTGCGCAGGCGCAGCCGGGGCTGTTCCGCACGGCCTTCGTGGTGTCGGAAGACGCGCAGGGCGACGTCGGTCCCGACGGCGCGGGCGCCAGCGGCATGAACCCGTTCGAGTTGCTGGGCGCGGCCGTCGACCGGCTCGTGGACGCGGGCCTGCTCGACCCGGCGCGGCGCCCGGGTGCCGAATACCTCGCGTGGTCGGCGGTGCACGGGCTGGCGTTGCTCATCATCGACGGCCCGCTGCGCGGGGTCGACGCGGCGGCGACGCACGCGCTGGGGCAGCGCCTGATCGACATGGTGGAACGCGGCCTGTAGTCGCCGCGCTCAGTGCTCAGAGATAGATCTTCTGCAGCAGCTTGATGAGCGTCTCGCGCTCGCGCGTGCTCAGGCGGCTGCTGGCTTCGGTTTCCAGTTGCACCACGGCCTGCTCGGCCTCGCGGATCAGCGTCTCGCCGGCCGGCGTGAGGTGCAGGCCGACGGCGCGCCCGTCGTGCGGATGCGGGCGGCGTTCGATGAGGCCGCGGCCGTCGAGCGTGGCCACCAGGCTCACGAGGTTGGGCGGCAGGATGTCCAGCGTGTTGCACAGCTGCCGCGAGGTGGCGCCCGGGTTGTGCGCCAGCAGCGAGAGCACCGAGAAGTCGATCTGCTTGAGGCCGTAGGGCGCCATGCGGTCGGCGAACACGGTGCTCACGATCAGCCAGGCGCGCCGGGCGTTGTAGCCGACCAGCCCTTCGAGCACGCGGGCGTCGAGCCGGTCCGTGCGGGGCGACGGCAGGGCGGCGGATTCGGTTTTGGCGGACGGTGTTTTCGCGGGAGGAGGCATGCGGCGAGCGTAACCGCGCGTTGCTTTCTCGAACAACTAGCGTGACGCCTCTTGTGCGGAATGCGCCAGTGCGACACCCTCACAAGCCCGCTTGACGATGCCCAGTCGCATCTCGAACTCGGGCAGCACCCAGCGCCGGAAGGCCGCCGCGGCGCGAAGGCGATCCGCATCGTCGGGCGCGGCCACCTCGATGCGGGCCCAGGCCCACGCCATCAGCGTGAGCGCGGTCACGCGCAGGAAGTCGTCGGCCACCTCGTAGGGCAGCACGGGGTTGGCGTGCGCCGCCATCGCCACCGTGGTGCCCAGGTAGCGCAACTGCGCCAGCCGGCGCTGCACGTCGGCATCGGCCTCGCGCGAGGCGTCGAGCGTGTCGCGCAACTCGAGCAGCACGGCCGACAGCGCCGCGCCGCCGTCGGGCAGCACCTTGCGCACCAGCAGGTCGATGGCCTGGATCTCGTTGGTGCCCTCGTAGATCATGGTCACGCGCGCGTCGCGCACCACCTGCTCGACGCCCCATTCGCGCACGTAGCCGTGGCCGCCGAACACCTGCAGACAGTCGCTCGCGCCGTGGAAGGCCTGGTGCGTGCAGGCGGCCTTGAGTACCGGCGTGACCAGCGAGCACCAGCGCTGCGCGCGCTCGCGGGCCTTGGGGTCGCTGTCGTGCGTGGCGATGTCGAGCATCAGCGCGCTGCGGTAGGCCAGTGCGCGCGAGCCGTCGATCCAGGCGCGCTGGGTGTCGAGGATGCGGCGCACGGCGGGGTGCTCGGCGATCAGGTCGGCCGCCTCCGTGCCGCGGCTGGCGGGCACGGCGCCGGGCGCGCGCATCTGGCGGCGCTCGGCGGCGTAGGCGTCGGCCTTCTGCCAGGCGGCGTCGAGCAGGCCGATGCCCTGCAGCGCCACGTGCAGGCGCGCCGCATTCATCATCACGAACATTGCAGCCAGTCCGCGACCGGGTTCGCCGACCAGCCAGCCGGTGGCGTCGTCGAAGCGCATCGTGCAGGTCGGGCTGCCGTGCAGGCCCATCTTTTCTTCGATGCGCTCGCAGTGCACCGCGTTGCGCGCACCGTCGGGCAGCCGCTTGGGCACCAGCGCCAGCGACAGGCCCTTGGGCCCCGCCGGTGCATCGGGCAGGCGGCACAGCACGAGGTGCACGATGTTCGGCGTGAGGTCGTGCTCGCCGCCCGAAATGAAGATCTTGCTGCCGTTCACGCGCACGCTGCCGTCGGCCTGCGCCGTGGCGCGCGTGCGCACCTGGCCGAGGTCGCTGCCGGCATGCGCTTCGGTGAGGCACATGGTCGCGAGCCATTCGCCGGTCGCGATCTTCTGCAGATAGCGGCCTTTCAACTCGTCGCTGCCGTGGTGCTTGAGGCAGGCGTACGCGCCGTGCAGCAGCCCCGGCGCCATGGTGAAGCCGTGGTTCGCGGCGCTGAGCCATTCGTAGAGGATGGCTTCGAGCACCGCCGGCAGGCCCTGGCCGCCGTCTTCGGTGGCGGCGGAGAGCGCCGGCCAGCCGCCGTCCACGAAGGCCTGGTAGGCCGCGCGAAAGCCCGGTGGCGTGACGACCTCGCCGCCGTCGAAGCGGCAGCCCACCTCGTCGCCTTCGCGGTTCAGCGGCGCGATCACCTCGCCGACGAAGCGTGCGGCTTCTTCGAGCACCTGCGACTGCAGCGGCTCGTCGACCTCCGCGAAGGGCGCGAGTGCGCGCAGGCGCGTGGGCGCATCGAGCACCGCGTTCAACAGGAAGCGGACGTCTTCGGGGCGAGGCTGGTAATGCATCGGGTTCAGGACTCGGCGGTGAAGCCGATCTTCTTGACCAGCGGGCCCCAGCGTTCGTACTCGGACTGCAGCGACTTCTTCATCTCCTCGGGCGAGGAGCCGTGCGCGATCAGGCCCACCGACAGCAGGCCGTCGGCCACGGCCTTGTCCTTCAGTGCGGCCTGGATCGCAGTGCTCGCGACGGCGATGGTCGCGGCCGGCGTCTTCGCCGGTGCGAAGAAACCGAACCACTCGTCGGCCACGATCTCGGGGAAGCCCTGCTCGGTGAAGGTCGGCACGTCGGGCAGGTAGGCGGGGCGCTGCGCGCCCGAGGTGGCGAGCACGCGCAGCTTGCCGGCCTTGGCGAACGGCAGGCAGTCGCCGGCGGGCGTCAGGCACGAGGCGATCTGGCCGCCCACCACGTCGTTGATGCCGGGCAGCGAGCCGCGATACGGCACGTGGCGCAGGTCGGTGCCGGTGCTCAGGCCCAGCAGCGCGCCCAGGAAGTGCGGCGTGGAGCCCGCGCCCGGCGAGCCGTAGCTGGCCTGGCCGGGGTTGGTCTTGGCCCAGGCGATGTAGTCCTTCAGCGTCTTCACGCTGGCCGGCACCATCGGGCCGACGGCCAGGCCGTGCGTCATCACGGCGCCGATGGAGATGGGCGCGAAGTCGGGGATGGCGTAGCTGAGCTTGGTGTAGATGTGCGGGTAGATCGACAGCGCCGAGGCCTGCGCGAGGCACAGCACCGCGCCGTCGGCCGGCGAGGTCTTGAGCGTGTCGAGCGCGATGCGCCCGCCCGCGCCGGGCTTGTTCTCGACCACCGGGTTGGTGGCAGTGAAGGGCGTGTTGCCCAGCTTGTCGGCCACGCGGCGGGCCACGCTGTCGCCCGCGCTGCCGGCCGGGAAGCCGTAGTAGATCTTCACCTGCTGCTGCACCGCCTGGGCGAGTGCGGCAAGGGGGTGCAATGCGGCGAGCGCGGCGGTGCCGCCGAGCGCCGCCGTGAATTGGCGTCGGGTGGTCATGGTCTTGTCTCCTGGTTGTCTGCGGGGGCGGGAATCAGCGCGGCGCCATGCGCAAGGCGCCGTCGAGGCGAATCACTTCGCCGTTCAAGTGGCCGTTGGTCACGATGTGGCAGGCCAGCTCGGCGAATTCCGACGGCTTGCCCAGGCGCGGCGGGAACGGGATCGACGCGGCCAGCGAGTGCTGCACCGGCTCGGGCAGCTCCAGCAACAGCGGCGTGGCAAAGAGGCCGGGCGCCACGGTGCACACGCGGATGGCGTGCTGCGCGAGGTCGCGCGCCATCGGCAGGGTCATGCCGACGAGGCCGCCCTTCGACGCGCTGTAGGCCTGCTGGCCCACCTGGCCGTCGAAGGCAGCGACCGAGGCGGTGAAGAGCATCACGCCCTTCTCGCCGTTGTCGAGCGCGTCGAGCTTCGCGCAGCGCGCCGCGAACAGGCGCGCCATGTTGTAGCCGCCGATCAGGTTGATGTTGACCACGCGCACGAAGTCTTCGAGCGGCGCGGGGTTGCCGTCCTTGCCGACGATGCGCTTGGCACTGCCGATGCCGGCGACGTTCATCAGGATGCGTGCGGGGCCGTGTGCGGCGGCTGCCTTGTCGAGCGCGGCGTTCACGCTGTCGGTGTCGGTGATGTCGCAAACGCAGGCAACGCCGCCGATCTCGGCGGCCACTTTCTCGGCGAGTGCGGCGTTGCGGTCGAGCACCGCGACCTTGGCGCCCAGGCGTGCGAGTTCGCGCGCGGTGGCCTCGCCGAGGCCCGAGGCGCCGCCGGTGACGAGTGCGGCTTGTCCTTCGATCTTCATGGTGTGTCTCCTGAATGGGTTAGCGGGGCTTGAGCGTGAAAGGCAGCGTGTCGGCGTGCAGCGCGTCGGCCAGCGCGGCGCGGTGCTTGAGCACGGCGCGCTGGTTGATGGAGCCCTTGTCGGTCACTTCGCCCTTGTCGATCGACGGCGGCTCGGCCATCAGGTGCAGCCGCGCGATGCGGTTGGCGCTGCCGGTGGCGCCGGCCGCGAGCGTGTCCACCACCTGCTGGAAGTGCGCCTGCACGGGCGCGCTTTCGAGCACCTGCTGCAGCGGGGCGTCGGCGGGCAGGTCGGCGAGCTGGCGCACCTTCTGCGTCGGGAAGATCAGCGCGCCGACTTCCTTCAGGTTGATGCCGGTGAGCACCGCGTCCTGCACATAAGGCGAGCCGGCCGCGATGATCTTCGCGCGCAGCGGGCCCACGCTCACGAAGGTGCCGGTGGCGAGCTTGAAGTCCTCGGCGATGCGGCCGTCGAAGCGCAGGCCGCGGTGGATGTCGCCGTCGTCGATCCACTTCACCGCGTCGCCGGTGGAGAAGAAGCCTTCGTTGTCGAAGGCCTCGGCGGTGGCCTCGGGCGCGCGCCAGTAGCCGGGCGTGATGTTGGGGCCGCGGTAGCGCACCTCGGTCTTGCCGTCGACCTCGATCAGCTTGAGCTCGATGCCGGCGGCCGGCAGGCCCACGTCGCCCGACTTCACGTCGGGGCCGGTCACGTACAGCGCGAAGGGGCCCGACTCGGTCATGCCCAGGCCGGTGCCCATCACGATGCGCTCACCGACTTCCGATTCCTGCGTGCGGTGCAGGCTGTCCCACACGGGCTGCGCGAGTGCCGCGCCCGAGTAGAAGAACATCTTCACGCGCGACAGCAGGTTGCGGCGCAGCATGGCGTCGCTCTCCATCGCGTTGGCGATGGCCTCGAAGCCGGTGGGCACGTTGAAGTAGATGGTGGGCGCGATCTCGCGCAGGTTGCGCAGCGTCTCGGCCATGCCGGCGGGCGTGGGCTTGCCGTCGTCGATGAACAGCGTGCCGCCGTTGTCCAGCACGATGCCCACGTTGTGGTTGCCGCCGAAGGTGTGGTTCCAGGGCAGCCAGTCGACCAGCACGGGCGGCTCGTCGCCCAGCGCGGGAATCGACTGGCGCAGCTGCTGCTGGTTGGCGCACCACATGCGGTGCGTGTTGATCACCGCCTTGGGCATCTTGGTCGAGCCCGAGGTGAAAAGAAACTTGGTGATGGTGTCGGGGCCGGTGGCCTGCATCGCCGCGTCGATGGCGGGCGTGGCCGGCGTGGCGGCGAGCACGTCGAAGCGCGTGGTGGCGCGGCCTTCGAGCGTGCCTTCGGCGAGCACGACCTCGGTGCCGGCGGGCACGGTGGCCGCGATGGCCTTGGCGAAGCGCGCGGCGTCGGCCGCGAACACCAGGCCGGGCGTGAGCGTGTCGATGACGTGGCGCAGCTTGTCGTAGTCCTGGCTCACGATCGCATAGGGCGGCGACACGGGGCAGTAGGGCACGCCCGCGTAGAGGCAGCCCAGCGCGAGCAGCGCGTGCTCGATGCCGTTCTCGCTGAGGATCACGACCGGGCGCTCGGCGTTCAGGCCGCGATCGAGCAGGGCCTGTCCGATGCCGCGCGCTTCTTCCAGCGCCTGCGCATAGCTCACGCGCAGCCAGTCGCCGGTGCGGCCGTCGGGCAGGCGCTCGCGGCGTGCGATGAAGGTGCGATCGGGCGCGACCTGCGCCCAGTGCGCGAGCCGGTCGGTCATGCGCTCGCGGTAGGCCTGCAGCGGCGTCTCGGCCGTGAGGTAGCGCGTGCCCGGCGCGCCGTCGCGCAGCACCGCGCGCGTCACGCCGAAGGCCAGCGGGCGGTAGCGGACGGCGGTCATCCCTTGCTCACCTTGGCGCCGCGGCCTTCGAGGAAGTCGCGCACGCGTTCCTTCGCTTCGGGCGCGGCCTGGACGATGCCCGACATCAACGCCTCGGTGAAGAAGCCGTGGTCGGCCGACTGCTCGGAGATGCGCGGCAGCGCGTGCATCAGCGCGTAGTTGGTGAGCGGCGCGTTGGTGGCGATGCGCTTGGCAAGCTCCAGGGCCTTGTCGAAGGCGGTGCCCTCGTCGACCAGGTACTGCGCGAAGTTGGCGCGCTCGCCGTCTTCGGCGTTGTAGACGCGGCCGGTCATCATCATGTCGGTCATGCGCGCCACGCCGATCAGCTTGGGGATGCGCACCGAGCCGCCGCCGCCCACGAAGATGCCGCGCGAGCCTTCGGGCAGTGCGTAGAAGGTGGAGCGGTCGGCCACGCGGATGTGGCAGGCGCTGGCCAGCTCGAGCCCGCCGCCGACCACCGCGCCGTGCAGCGCGGCCACCACCGGCACCGGGCCGTGCTGGATCAGGTCGAGCGCGCTGTGCCACAGGCGCGAGTGCTGCATGCCCTGGCCGGCGTCGCGCTCCTTGAGCTCGCTCAGGTCCAGGCCGGCGCAGAAATGCGGGCCCTCGCCGTCGAGCACGGCCGCGCGCACCGTGGCGGGCAGCGTCTCGAAGGTGTCGCGCAGCGCGAGGATCAGGCCGTCGGACAGCGCGTTGCGCTTGGCGCCGCGCGTGAGACGAACGATGGCGACGTCGTCGCGGATGTCGAGGTGGAGGTCTGGATTGGTCATGATGGTGTGCGGGGTTGCGTTGGATTATGGTTATGAGAAATAATCAATTCAAGGCATTGGAGCCTCCCGAAACCTAGGGACTTACCCGAACCGGAGACAACGACATGGACCCACGGAACCTGATCGCGATCGACATCCACACCCACGCCGAAGTGAGCTGCTGGAACCCTTTCGACAACTACGGCGAGGAATACGACCGCGCGGCCGACAAGTTCTTCGGCTCGAACCGCCGCCCCACCATCGCCGAGAGCGTGGCGTACTACCGTGAAAGGAAGATCGGGCTGGTGATGTTCATGGTCGACGCCGAGTCGAACATGGGCCGCCGGCGCATCCCGAACGAGGAGATCGCCGAGGCCGCGCAGCAGAACAGCGACATCATGATTGCCTTCGGCAGCGTCGATCCGCACAAGGGAAAGATGGGCGCGCGCGAGGCGCGCCGGCTCATCGAGGAGCACGGCGTGAAGGGCTTCAAGTTCCACCCCACCGTGCAGGGCTACCACCCCTACGACCGCATGGCCTGGCCGATCTACGAGGTGATCGCCGAGTACAAGCTGCCGGCCATCTTCCACACCGGCCACAGCGGCATCGGCTCGGGCATGCGCTGCGGCGGTGGCCTGCGGCTGGAGTACAGCAACCCGATGCACCTGGACGACGTGGCCATCGACTTCCCCGACATGCAGATCGTCATGGCCCACCCCAGCTTCCCCTGGCAGGACGAGGCGCTGAGCGTGGCCACGCACAAGCCCAACGTGTGGATCGACCTGTCGGGCTGGAGCCCCAAGTACTTTCCGAAGCAGCTGGTGCAGTACGCCAACACGCTGCTGAAGGACCGCGTGCTGTTCGGCAGCGACTACCCGCTGATCACGCCCGACCGCTGGATGAAGGACTTCGAGGCCGCCGGCTTCAAGCCCGAGGTGATGCCCGGCATCCTCAAGGACAACGCGGTGCGCCTGCTGGGGCTCGGAACCCCGGCGGCCTGAGGCTCAGGCGGCGCGCGGCGCCGCCTCGTTCCAGTGCGGCTCCCACAGCGCCGCGCCGCGTTCGAACACGGCGGCCAGCTCCTTCTTGCGGCGCTGCGCCACCGCGGTGATCAACGCGTTGCAGACCGACAGCGCCGCCGTGTACGAATCGAAGGGCGAGGCGCTGGAGGTGCGCACCAGCAGCAAGTGATCGGCCGAGGGCGCCGCGGGCGCGCTGGGGCTGTCGGTGACCATGACGACCTTCGCGCCCTTCTCGCGAAAGTAGGCCGCCGTGCGCGCGATCGCGAGCGAGTGCCGGCGGAAGGTGAGCGTGAGCAGCAGGTCGTTGTCGTCGATGCGCAGCAGCTGGTCTTCCAGTGGCAGCGCACCCGCGCCGCCCAGCAGCCGCACGTCGGGCAGGCACAGGTTCAGGTTCAGCGCGAGGTGGCTGGCCAGCGGCAGGCCGTTGCGCTGGCCGAGCACGTGCACGCGCACCTTGCGCTGCGTGAGCAGCTTCACCGCCGCCTCGAACGCGCCCACGTCGAGCGCCGCGAAGGTGGCGGCCAGGTTGTGCTGGTCGTGCAGCAGCGCGTTGTCCAGGCAGCTGCGCACGGAGGTGTCGTCGCCGATGACGGCGTCGGCGCGCGTGGCGGGCGAGGCGAGCAGGGCGGTGACTTCGGCGCGCGCCTCCATCTGCGCCTGGGCGTAGCTCTCGTAGCCCAGCTTGGCGAGCAGCCGCACCACGGTCGAGGCGCTGGTGCCCACCTTTCTTGCAAGGCTCGTTGCAGATTCGAGCAGCCCCTGCGGGTGGTGCGCCTGCAGCTCCTCGATCAGGCGTCGCTCGCTTTTCGTGAGCTTCTTGCCGTAGCCCGAGATGCGCTGGTTCAGGCTGGGGGCGGCGGGGGTGTCTGCGTGCGGCATCGGAGAAACCTCATGTTTGCAACGAGTATTGCAAAAATTAGGTCTCCTTGCAAAAATGAATGCACGATTTCGGCCGGCCCTGTCCGCCCGATTGCCCGCTTCTTCTGCAGAAAGACCTTGCCATGCGTTCCACCACCCCCGCCGTGCCCGCCCTGCGCCGGCGCGAGATCCTCGGCGCCGGCTTGACGGCGGCGCTGCTGCCCCTGTCCGCGCGCGCCCAGGCCTTCCCGGCCCGCCCGGTCACGCTGGTGGTGCCGTTCCCGGCCGGCGGCTCGGTCGACCTGATCGCGCGGCTGTACGCCGAGCCGCTGTCGAAGGCGCTGGGCACGCCGGTGGTCATCGACAACCGCGCCGGCGCCGGCGGCTCCATCGCCAGCGCCCAAGTGGCGCGCGCCAAGCCCGACGGCTACACGCTCGTGGTGTCGTCGCAGAGCTCGCACCTGGCCAACCCGCTGACGCAGGCCAACCCGGGCTACGACCCGATCAAGGATTTCCTGTCGATCAGCCAGCTCGCGCGCTCCATCAACGTGCTGCTGGTGAACCCGGCCGTGCCCGCCAAGACCTTCAAGGAGTTCGTGGCGCTGGTGAAGTCGCGCCCGGGCGAGCTCAACTTCTGCAGCGCCGGGCCGGGCAGCATGGGCCAGCTCAACGTGGAGCTGATGAAGTCGCAGCTGCAGCTCAACGCCACGCACGTGCCCTACCGCGGCGGCGGCCCGCTGGTGACCGCGCTGATCTCGAACGAAGTGCAGTTCGGCCTGGACAACCTCGCGCCCTTCCTGCCGCACATCCAGGCCGGCAAGCTGCGCGCGCTGGCCGTGGCCTCGCCCACGCGCGTCGCGGCGCTGCCCGACGTGCCGACCTTCACGGAGCTGGGCTATCCGGTGCTGAACACCACCTCGTGGATCGGCCTGGCCGCGCCCGCGAAGACGCCGCCCGAGGTCATCGCCGCGCTGCACAAGGCGGTGCGCACGGTGGCTGACCAGCCGACGATGGTCGAGGCGCTGCTGGCGCGCGGCTCGCTCGCGCCCGAGGCGCAATCGCCCGCGCAGTTCACGGCCATGATGTCGGAGCGGCTCGCGCTGTACGGCGAGATGGTCAAGCGCGCCGGCATCCGCGGCGAGTGAGCGGGTTGCTGGTTCCATGACGCAGACACTGCAGGCCTTCGCACCCGACACCGCCCCGCTGGAGGTGCTGCCGCGCGACCTCTCGGCCTACCGCCAGGGCAACACCGGCATCGACTACGTGCACCGCTTCGCGTCCGGCAAGCCGGGCCCGCACGTGCTCGTCAACGCGCTCACGCACGGCAACGAGATCTGCGGCATGGTCGCGGCCACGCACCTGCTCGACACCGGCGTGCGCCCGAAGATCGGCACGCTCACCGTGAGCTTCGCGAACGTCGAGGCCTACGAGGCCTTCGACATCGACCGGCCCTACGAGAACCGCCAGCTGGTGCACAACCTGAACCGCATCTGGTCGCCTGAGCTGCTCGACGGCACCGAACACAGCCCCGAGCTGCGCCGCGCGCGCGAGCTGCGGCGGGTGCTCGATGCGGCCGACTACGTGCTGGACATCCATTCCACGCGCGCCCCCGTGCAGCCCTTCTGGGTCTACCCGGAGTTCGAGCGCAATGCAGGCCTGGCGCAGGCCGTCGGTGGCCCGGCGGTGCACCTCGTGATGCCCGTGGGCGCCGCGCCCGGCACGGGTGTCACGGCCTATGGGCGGCACGGCGAGCCGGGCATCGACGGCGGTGCGGTGGTGGTCGAGTGCGGCCAGCACTTCGCGCAGTCGGCGGCCGACCTGGCCACCGACGTGTCGCTGCGCTTCCTGGCGCACCTCGGGCTCGTCGACCCGGTGCCGCGCGTGCCGGTGGCCGCGCGCCGCTTCCGGCTGCTCGAGGTCCACATGGTCACGTCGGACGACTTCGCCTTCGTGCGGCCCGTGCTCGGCTTCGAGACCTTCGACCAGGGCGCACTGATCGCGGTGCAGGCCGGGCGCGAGATCCGCTCGCCCTGCGACGGCTGCACGATCTTCATGCCGACCCGCGCACCGGTGATCGGCCGCGAAGGCGTGTACCTGACCGTGCCGGTCTGACCCCGGGCCTCAGGGCGCCTTCGCGTCGCCCGCTGGTTCGTCTTCGCCGAGCCGGTCCCAGTCCTGGCCCGAGCGCAGCTTGCGCTCCTCGCGCTCGCGCGCCATCTGTTCCTCGAACTGCTGGCGGCCCGCCTTGTTGGCGGCGATCAGCTTGGCGCGGTCCTTGTAGTGCGGGTAGATCTCGTCGCTGAGCTTGAGGTTTCGCTGGCGGAAACGCATCGACGCCTCGCGCGCCTCGGCCGCCGGCCAGCCCAGCGCCTCCAGCGCCGAGCGCGCGCTGCGCAGCGACGACTCGAACACCTCGCGCTCGATGTCCTGCACACCGCGGTCGCGCAGCTGGAACAGGTGCGTCACGTTGCGTGCGCGCGCAATGATGCGCGCCTGCGGGAAGTTCTCGCGCACCAGGTCGACGATGTCCAGCGACTGCTCGATGTCGTCCACCGCCACCACGATGGCGCGCGCCGTGCCCGCGCCGGCGGTGCGCAGCAGGTCCAGCCGCGTGGCGTCGCCGTAGAACACCCGGAAGCCGAACTGGCGCAGGCCTTCGACGGTGTCGGCGTCGTGGTCGAGCACCGTCACGCGCAGGCCCTGCGACATCAGCAGGCGACCGACGATCTGGCCGTAGCGCCCGAAGCCGCAGATCAGCACCTTGGCGTCCTGCTGCTCCGAAATCTCTTCGAGCTGCGGACCGCCCGCGTGGCTGTAGCGCGGCAGCACGAACTTGTCGAGCAGCACCAGCAGCAGCGGCGACAGCAGCATCGACAGCGCCACCGCGCCGATCAGCAGCGAGGTGGTCTGCGGCGGCAGCACGTCGGGCCCGGCGGCCTGGAACACCACGAAGGCGAACTCGCCGCCCTGCGCCAGCAGCAGCGTGAACACCGGCCGCTCCTGGTAGGCCAGGCCCATGGCCTTGGCCAGCGCGTAGATCACCACCAGCTTGATGACCAGGAAGCTCACGACCAGCAAGGCCATGACCCCCGGGTTGGCCAGCAGCACGCCGAAGTTGATCGACATGCCCACCGCGATGAAGAACAGCCCCAGCAGCAGGCCCTTGAAGGGCTCGATGTCGGTCTCGAGCTCGCGCCGGTACTCGCTTTCGGCCAGCAGCACGCCGGCAAGGAAGGCGCCCAGCGCCATCGACAGCCCGACGAACTGCATCAGCGCCGCGATGGCTACCACCAGCAGCAGCGCGGCGGCGGTGAAGATCTCGGGCGTGTCGCTGCGCGCGATCCAGCGCAGGATCGGACGCAGCAGCAGCCGGCCGCCGAGGATGATGCCGGCGATCACGCCGACGATCTTCAGCGCCTCGAGCGCGCGGTCCAGCCCGCTCACGGCCTGCTCGGCCGCGGTGGCGCCGGCCAGCAGCGGCAGCAGCGCGAGGATCGGGATCGCCGCCACGTCCTGGAACAGCAGGATCGAGAAGCCGGCCTGGCCGCTGGGCGTCTTCAGCAGGTTGCGTTCGCCGAACACCTGCAGCGCGATGGCGGTGGACGACAGCGCCAGCCCGAGGGCGGCCACCAGCGCCACGCGCCACGGCGCGCCCACGGCCCAGCCGACGGCGAACAGCACCGCCGCGCAGCTGAGCACCTGCGCCGACCCCCAGCCGAAGATCGGGCGGCGCAGGCTCCACAGCCGCTTGGGCTCGAGTTCGAGGCCGACCAGGAACAGCATCAGCACCACGCCGAACTCGGCGAAATGCAGCACGTCTTCGACGCTGGACACGAGGCCCAGGCCCCAGGGGCCGATGGCGATGCCGGCCACGAGGTAGCCGATGATCGAGCCCAGGCCCAGGGCCTTGGACAGCGGCACCACCAGCACGGCGGCGCTCAGGTAGATCAGGCTGCTGGTCAGCCAGGCGGGTGCGTGTTCCATGCTCAGGCCGCCTTGTGGGTGCTGTTGCTGCCGTTGGCGACGGCCAGGCCGTGCGTCATCGCGCTGTGGAACGCGCCGGCCATCACCTGGCCCACGTCGTCGGATTCGGCGGGGCGGTCGGTCTCGGGCACCGGGCAGGCGATGCAGGCATCGAGCTCGTCCATTTCGGGCCACACCGGGTAGCTTTCCAGCCGCTGCACGAACACCTCGACATGCGCGGCCACCTCGGCCTCGCTGGCGCGGCGCGCGCCGTGCAGCAGCAGCGGCGGCAAGAAGCGCATGCCGCACAGCGCGGCGGTCTGCTCGTAGGGTGGCAGGAAGGCGTCGAAGAAGTAGCGGTTGTAGCTTTGCGGGTGGTAGCTCGGCTCGGGGCCGCCGGTGGTGGCGACCAGCCAGCAGTCCTTGCCCTGCAGCGCGGTGCCGCCGGGGCCGTAGGCCCAGCCGTAGCCCAGCACGTCGTCGACCCAGAGCTTCTGCAGCGGCGGCATCGAATACCACTGGATCGGGTGCAGCAGCACCACCAGATCGGCGCGCGCCAGCCGCTCGCGTTCGACCTCCACGTCGATGGCGAAATCGGGGTAGCTGCCGTACAGGTCGTTCACCTCGACGCCGGGCACGCGCTGCGCCGCGGCGAACAGCCGGCGGTTCACGCGCGAGTCGCGCCAGTGGGGGTGGGCCGCCAGCACATAGATGCTGCTGGCGGGGTTCTCCGCGGATGTTGTTGTCGTCATGTGGCGAACATAACGCAGACGGCCCGCCGTCGCCGACGCGCCACCCGGGGCGACTACCATCCAGCCCTGTTCCCGTTCTGGAGGAGATCCTCATGCCGGTGGTTCTGGTCGCCAATCCCAAGGGGGGCGTGGGCAAATCGACGATTGCAACGAACATCGCGGGCTACTTCGCGAGCCGCGGCCATGCCGTGATGCTCGGCGACGTGGACCGCCAGCAGTCCTCGCGGCTGTGGCTCGGCCTGCGCCCACCGCAGGCCCGCCCCATCGCCACCTGGGAGGCCACCGGCGACAGCACCGTGGTGCGCCCGCCGCGCGGCACCACCCACGCGGTGCTCGACACGCCCGCCGGCCTGCACGGCTGGCGCTTCAAGGAGGTGCTGGCGCTGGCCGACCGCGTGATCGTGCCGCTGCAGCCGAGCATCTTCGACATCTACGCCACGCGCGATTTCCTCGACCGCCTGCTGGAAAGCCGCCGCGCCGAGAAGACCCGCATCGGCCTGGTCGGCATGCGCGTGAACGCCCGCACGCTGGCGGCCGACCGGCTGCACGAGTTCATCGCCGGGCTCGGCGTGCCCGTGCTGGGCGAGCTGCGCGACACCCAGAACTACGTGCAGCTGGCCGCGCGCGGCCTCACGCTGTTCGACATCGCGCCGGGGCGCGTGCAGCGCGACCTCGACCAGTGGGCGCCGATCTGCGAATGGCTCGACGCCTGAACTGATCCCCCGGATTTCCCTGAATCCCGGTTGTCGCAAGTCCGACAGCCAGCCTTGTGCCCTTGGCACCAGAATGCCCCGCATGACCAAAAAGACATTCCAGACCCTTCAGGATCTCGCCGCCTGCGTCGGCCAGGAAGTCGCCGTGAGCGACTGGATTTCCGTGACGCAGCAGCAGGTCAACCAGTTCGCCGAGGCGACGGGTGACCACCAGTGGATCCACGTCGATGTGGAGCGGGCCAAGTCCGGCCCCTTCGGCGCGCCGATCGCGCACGGGTTTCTCACCTTGTCGCTGCTGCCGAAGTTCTTCGAGACGGCCATCGACGTGGTCGAGTCGCGCATGGGCGTGAACTACGGCCTGAACCGCGTGCGCTTCATGTCGCCGGTGCCGGTGGGCCAGCGCCTGCGCGCCCGCATGAAGCTGCTGAGCGCCGAGCCGATTCCCAACAACGGCCTGCAGATGACCTGGGAAACCACCATCGAACTCGAAGGCGCCGCCAAGCCGGCGTGCGTCGCCGAGTCGGTGGTGCGCCGTTTTCCCTGAGCGGACTTTTTCTTCTTTTTCTCTTTACATCCGGCGGTCGGTGACTTCGCCGTAGGCGGCGGCGCCCTGTCGGGTGATGCCGACGGCGCTCGCGCGCACCGCCGCACGGTCGACGTTGCCCGCGGTCGGGCGGGCCACGCCGGTGCCGCCGTTGCTGATCTGCAGCGGCTGCAGGGCTTGCTGCTGGACCTGGGCGCGCGTCAGCGACGACTGGAAGGGCGCGGGCGGCAGCGGGTTCTGCTCGCCCTGGAAGGCATGGGCGCCGCCGGCGAAGGCGAGGGCGGCGAGGGTGATCAGGCGCAGGGTGGTGGTGTGCATGGCGGGACTCCTTGGCAGTCGGCGTTGAGGGGACGGATGCCGGTGCGAATCACCGGCATGCCTTCCCATACGCTGTGCAGCGCCGATCGGATGTGCCCCTGCCGTGCGAAGGGCCGTCAGGCGAAACCGTTTTGCCGCCAGGCTTCGAACACCGTGACTGCCACCGCGTTCGACAAATTCAGGCTGCGCTGGCCGGCGCGCATCGGCAGCCGCAGGCGCTGCGCCTCGGCAAAGCCGTCGCGGATCGGCGGTGGCAGGCCGGCGGTTTCCGAGCCGAACACCAGCCAGTCGCCGGGCTGGAAGCGCACGTCGTGCACTGGGCGGGTGCCGCGCGTGGTCAGAGCGAACATGCGCTCGGCGGGCGGTTGCTGCGTGGCCAGCAGCGCGGCCCAGTCGGCGTGGCGCTTGACTTCGGCGTACTCGTGGTAATCGAGCCCGGCGCGGCGCAGCAGGCGGTCGTCCATCGAAAAGCCGAGCGGCTCCACCAGGTGCAGCGTGCAGCCTGTGTTGGCCGCGAGCCGGATCACGTTGCCGGTGTTCGGCGGAATTTCGGGGTGGACCAGGACGATATGGAACATGCGCCGATTGTCGCGGGCGCCGCCGGCGGGTTCAGCGCGGCGGGTCGGTCCGCGCCAGCACCACGCCGGTGATGTGCGCCGCGCCCGCCAGGCGCAAGGTGGCGGCCGCGGCGAACAGCGAGGCGCCGCTGGTCATCACGTCGTCCACCAGCACCACGCGCCGCCCCCGCAGGCCGTCGGCGCGCAGCGGCTCCACGGCGAAGGCGCCGCGCAGGTTGCGCAGCCGGTCGGCGCGCGGCAGGCCGCTCTGCGCAGGCGTGTCGCGCGTGCGCAGCAGCAGGGTGGCGTCGGTCTTGGCCGGCGCCAGCCGGCGCGCGAGCTCGTGCGCCTGGTTGAAGCCGCGCTCGCCCAGTCGGCCGGGCGCCAGCGGCATCGGCAGCACGAGGTCGCACTGCTCCAGCGCCGGCTCCACCCATGGCGCGCTGCGCAGCAGTGTGGCCAGCGGACCGGCCCAGCCCGCCTCACCGCGGAATTTGAACTGGGCGATGCAATCGGGCCACGGCCACGCATAGGTGCATGCCGCCAGGCAGGCGTCGAGCGGCGGCGGGTGCTTGATGCACTCGCCGCAACGCGTCACGCCCTCGGGCATCGGCAGCGCGCAGCCGCCGCAGCGCGGGGTCGGCGGCGCGAAGCGGGCCACGCAGGCGTCGCACACGCGCTGCGCCGGCCAGGCGCGGCAGACCTCGCACTGGCTGGGCAGCCGCGCGAGCAGCGAGGTGAAAGGCCTCAGGGCCCGGCGGTTGTGCATGCCTCAATATACTCACGGCCCCATGGCCACCGACCCCGCAAGAAGACCGCCGACCATCGATCCCACGGCGGCCGACCGCTGGCGCCGGCTCGCGCCCGCCGAGGGCTCGCCCTGGCTGCACGAGGAAATCGGCCGCCGGATGGAAGACCGGCTGCAATGGATCAAGGCCCAGCCCCGCACCTGGGCCGACTGGTCGCCGCTGCGCGGCGGCCTCGAGGCGCACGCGCTGCTGGCCCGCCGCTACCGCGACGCCGAAGCCTTCGTCATCGAATCCGAACCCGCCTTGGCCGAACGGACCGGCGAGGCGCTGACCGCGCCCTGGTGGAGCGCGCGCCGCTGGCAGGGCGGCAAGGCCCGCTTCGACGCGCCGCCCGAAGACGGCGTCGACCTGCTCTGGGCCAACATGTCGCTGCACATGGCGGCCGACCCCGAGGCGCTCATCGCGCAGTGGCACCGGCTGGTCGCGACCAACGGCTTCCTGATGTTCTCCTGCCTCGGCCCGGACACCGTGCGCGAGCTGCGCGCCCTGCACGCCCGGCTCGGCTGGCCCGCCGCCGGCCATGAATACACCGACATGCACGACTGGGGCGACATGCTCGTGCACGCCGGCTTCGCCGAGCCCGTGATGGACATGGAGCGCATCGTGCTCACCTGGGCCACCCCTGAAGCTGCCCTGGCCGAGCTGCGCACCCTGGGGCGCAACCTGCATCCGGCGCGTTTCCCCGCACTGCGCGGCAAGGCCTGGCACCGCGCGCTCAAGCAGGCCCTGCCCGAGCTGGCACCGGCCGCGGAAGGCGAGGGCCGCATCGCGCTGACCTTCGAGGTCATCTACGGTCACGCCTTCAAGCCGACGCCGCGCGTCGCGCTGTCGCCCGAGAGTGCGGTCTCACTGCGCGAGATGCGATCGATGCTCCAGCGCGGCCGCCCTGGCGCCTGAGCGACCCGGCAGCCCTCATTCGGTGCGCGGGGCCCGCGCTCTACCCGCTACAATCCGCCGTTGCGTGAAACTCGCGGGTATTGTCCCGTGATCGAGGGGTGTCGGATCCTGTTTGTACGAGGGGTTTGGCCACCATCGACGCACCGATTTGCTGAACTCGCCCGTGTCGAATTCCGTGTTTCGTTTTGCCACCGTCTCAGGCCAGAACATCCACTGGTTCCTGAAACGCAATTGCTCGGTGACGCCGAGCCAGCTGGGCTGGCTCTACGCCTCGCTGTGCGTGGTATCTCTGGGAACGGGCATGGTGTTCTGGCTGCACGGTGCGCCGCTGGTATTGCCATTCGCCTGGCTCGAACTGGCCGCGGTGGGCTTTGCGTTCATGATGTACGCGCGGCATGCCACCGATGGCGAACGGATCGCGCTGCAGGGCGGGCGCCTCGTCGTGGAGCTCGAGAACGGTGGGCACTACGAACGCACGGAATTTCTTCCGCACCAGGTGCGGATCGAACCGCAGACCGGCGATCGTTCGCTGATCGAGGTCTCGGGGCAAGGTCGATCGGTCAGGGTGGGGCGCTATGTACGCCCGGAGTTGCGAGCCGCACTGGCGCGCGAGATTCGCATGGCGTTGCGTGGCGCCTGAGGGGGCTCGCGCGGTGCTGCACGGTTGGGTTTTCGAAAAATTGAAGAAACGTGAACACGATGAAGAGCATTTGGCGCAATAAGTACAGGCCGGCGAATCTGTTGCTGGCGGCCGGCGCGGCGTTCAGCAACGCGGCGCACGCAGTCAACGATCTGCCCGGCGGCCCCGCGGTGCGCCAGCTGAATCTTCCGGTCGGCGTGACCAAGATCGCGCAGGAGCAGCATCTGCTCCACACGATCATGATGATCATCTGCACGGTCATCTTCGTCGCCGTGTTCGCGGTGATGTTCTATTCCATCTGGAAGCACCGCAAGTCGGTGGGCCACAAGGCCGCGAACTTCCATGAATCGGTGGTGGTCGAGGTCATCTGGACCATCGTGCCCTTCCTCATCGTGATCGTGATGGCGCTGCCCGCCACCAAGGTGCTCGTGGCCCAGAAGGACACCACGAACGCCGACCTCACGATCAAGACCACGGGCTACCAGTGGAAGTGGGGCTACGACTACCTGAACGGCGAAGGCGAGGGCCTGGCCTTCATCTCGACGCTCGACAGCTCGCAGCGCGCCATGTCCGACGCCGGTGCCAAGGGCGCCATGCCCGACGACTACCTGCTCAAGGTCGACAACCCGATGGTCGTGCCGGTGCAAAAGAAGGTCCGCATCATCACCACCGCGAACGACGTGATCCACGCCTTCGCCGTGCCGCAGCTGGGCCTCAAGCAAGACGCCATTCCCGGCTTCGTGCGCGACACCTGGTTCCGCGCCGAGACCGTGGGCGACTACTACGGCCAGTGCCAGGAACTGTGCGGCAAGGAACACGCCTACATGCCGATCCACGTGAAGGTGCTGTCGGCTGCCGACTACACCGCCTGGGTCGCCACCAAGCGCAAGGAAGCCGCAGCCAAGCTCGACGACCCGACCAAGGTCTGGACGCTGCCCGACATGCTGGCACGCGGCGAGAAGGTCTACGCCGCCAACTGCGCGGCCTGCCACCAGGCCAACGGCAAGGGCGCAGGCCCGATCAAGCCGCTCGACGGCGCAGCCAAGGTGACCGATTCCGACCACAAGGTGCAGCTGCTGGTGCTGCTCAACGGCCAGAACAACGGTGCCATGCCTGCCTGGAAGCAGCTGAGCGACACCGACCTCGCGGCCGTGGCTACGTACACCAAGAACAGCTGGTCGAACAAGACGGGCCAGCTGGTGCAACCGGCTGAAGTGCTGGCCCTGCGCGGCAAGTGATCCGACGGCGCCCCGCGAAGAAGAAATTGCAAGGAACAACGACATGAGCGCAGTCCTCGACCCCCACGGTCACGCCCCAGGCGGCCACGCACACGACGACCATCACGACCACCACGCGCCCACCGGCTGGCGCCGCTGGGTGTTCGCGACCAACCACAAGGACATCGGCACGCTCTACCTGCTGTTCAGCTTCACGATGCTGATGATCGGCGGCGTGCTCGCCCTGCTGATCCGCGCCGAGCTGTTCCAGCCCGGCCTGCAGATGGTGAACCCCGAGCTGTTCAACCAGTTCACCACCATGCACGGCCTGATCATGGTGTTCGGCGCCATCATGCCGGCCTTTGTGGGCTTCGCGAACTGGATGATCCCGCTGCAGATCGGCGCATCCGACATGGCGTTCGCGCGCATGAACAACTTCAGCTTCTGGCTGCTGATCCCGGCGGCCATCATGCTGGCCGGTTCGTTCTTCATGCCCGGCGGCGCGCCCGCGGCCGGCTGGACGCTGTACGCCCCGCTCACGCTGCAGATGGGCCCCTCGATGGACGCCGGCATCTTCGCGATGCACATCATGGGCGCCTCGTCGATCATGGGTTCGATCAACATCATCGTCACCATCCTGAACATGCGCGCCCCCGGCATGACGCTGATGAAGATGCCGATGTTCTGCTGGACCTGGCTCATCACCGCCTACCTGCTGATTGCCGTGATGCCCGTGCTTGCCGGCGCCATCACGATGACGCTGACCGACCGCCACTTCGGCACCAGCTTCTTCAACCCCGCCGGCGGCGGCGACCCGGTGATGTACCAGCACATCTTCTGGTTCTTCGGCCACCCCGAGGTCTACATCATGATCTTGCCGGCCTTCGGCATCATCAGCCAGGTGGTCCCGGCCTTCGCCCGCAAGAAGCTCTTCGGCTACGCCTCGATGGTGTACGCCACCTCGTCGATCGCCATCCTGTCGTTCATCGTGTGGGCCCACCACATGTTCACGACCGGCATGCCGCTCACGGGCCAGCTGTTCTTCATGTACGCGACGATGCTGATCGCCGTGCCCACGGCCGTGAAGATCTTCAACTGGATCGCGACGATGTGGCAGGGCTCGATGACCTTCGAGACGCCCATGCTGTTCGCGGTCGGCTTCATCTTCGTGTTCACGATGGGCGGCTTCACCGGCCTGATCCTCGCGGTCGCACCGATCGACACGCAGCTGCAGGACACCTATTACGTGGTGGCCCACTTCCACTACGTGCTGGTGGCCGGCTCGCTGTTCGCCATGTTCTCGGGCTTCTACTACTGGGCGCCCAAGTGGACCGGCGTGATGTACAACGAAACGCGCGGCAAGGTCCACTTCTGGTGGTCGCTGATCTCGTTCAACGTCACCTTCTTCCCGATGCACTTCCTGGGTCTGGCCGGCATGCCGCGTCGCTATGCCGACTACCCCATGCAGTTCGCCGACTTCAACGCCATCGCCTCGGTGGGTGCGTTCTTCTTCGGCTTCGCGCAGGTCTACTTCTTCCTGTTCATCGTGCTGCCTTCGATGCGCGGCAAGGGTGAAGCTGCAGCCCAGAAGCCCTGGGAAGCGGCCGAAGGCCTCGAGTGGGAAGTGCCGTCGCCGGCCCCGTTCCACACCTTCGAGAACCCGCCCAAGCTCGACGTGACCGCCACCAAGGTGATCGGCTGATCACCCGCGCACGCCGCACAAGCACCACGACCGCACGACGATGACGACGCCCGAACAAAGAAAGAACAACCGACGCATGGGGCTCACGCTGGCCTCCATCGCGGTGATCTTCTTCATCGGCTTCATCGTCCGCATGGTCTGGTTCAGCGGTCGCTGACCGCGCCGCATCGCCCCCCGAACGGAAGCAACAGCATGAGCCTCGGTCAACGCATCCGCCGCGCCAATGTCCGCATGGTCGGCAAGCTGGCCGTCGTGACCTGCGGCATGTTCGCCTTCGGCTATGCGCTGGTGCCGATGTATCGGGCCATCTGCGAGATGACCGGCATCAACATCCTCGCGCTCTCCGAGCTCCAGGTGCCGGGCGGCGCCAGTGGCGCCAAGAACGTGCGCGTGCCCGACAACACGCAGGTCGACATGACCCGCACGATCAAGGTCGAGTTCGACTCCAACGTGCGCGGCGGCCTCTGGGACTTCAAGCCGGCCGAGCGCTTCATCGAAGTGCACCCGGGCCAGCTGAACACGGTGATGTACGAGTTCCAGAACACGCAGAACCGCCGCATGGCCGCGCAGGCCATCCCCAGCTACGCACCGCAGCAGGCGGCGGCGCACTTCAACAAGCTCGAGTGCTTCTGCTTCAACCAGTACACGCTCGATGCGGGCGAGAAGAAGCAGTGGCCGGTCGCTTTCGTGATCGATCCGAAGATCTCGAAGGACGTCAAGACCATCACGCTGTCGTACACCTTCTTCGAGGTGGGCGGCAAGACGCCTCCGGCCCCGGTGGCCGCCGTTTCGCATGCTGTCGCCGATGAGCCGCGCTCGTGACCTCGCCGTTGCCGCCCGAAGCCCCGCGCCGCAAGCCCACGCTGTGGGACACCATGAAGGCGGTGGGCTGGTCGTTCTTCGGGGTGCGTCGCAACAGCGCCTACAAGGAAGACCTGGGCAAGCTCAATCCGCTGCACGTCATCGTGGTGGCGTTTGCCGCGGTGATCGTCTTCGTGGTCGGGCTGGTGCTGCTGGTGCGGCATGTGGTCGCGGCCGCCTGAGCGCTGCCTGCTGAGCCGAAGACAAGAAAACCACGATCTCCAGAATCATTGAATCGAGAGAAGAAAGAAAGCCAGGAGCTGATATGAGTTCAACCACCCACGGCACCACGCCCTACTACTTCGTGCCCGGACCCTCGGCCTACCCGGTCGTGTCCGCGATCGGCTTGTTCTTCGTGATCCTCGGCGCGGGGCAATGGATCAACAGCCACCAGTGGGGCGCTTGGTCGCTGCTGCTGGGCATGGTGATCTGGCTCGGCACGCTCTTCGTGTGGTTCCGCGCCGCCGTCGGCGAGAGCGAGAGCGGCCAGTACGGCCACAAGATCGACCTCTCGTACCGCTGGAGCATGAGCTGGTTCATCTTCTCGGAAGTGATGTTCTTCGGCGCCTTCTTCACGGCGCTGTGGTGGGCCCGCACCCACGCGCTGCCGACGCTCGGCAGCCTGGACAACGCGATCCTCTGGCCCGACTTCAAGGCCGTGTGGCCCAGCGTCGCGGCCGGTGTCACCGGTTCGCCGGCTGGCATCATCGAGCCCTTCCAGACCGTCGGCCCGTTCTGGCTGCCGACCATCAACACCGCGCTGCTGCTGAGCTCGGGCGTGACGCTGACCATCGCCCACCACGCGCTGCGCGCCGACCACCGCGCCCAGTGCATCCGCTTCATGTGGCTCACCGTGCTGCTGGGCGTGATCTTCCTGGGCGTGCAGGGCTACGAGTACTTCCACCTGTACACCGAACTGAACCTCAAGCTCAGCTCGGGCACCTACGGTTCGACCTTCTTCATGCTGACCGGCTTCCACGGCCTGCACGTGTTCATCGGCATGCTGATGCTGCTGTTCATCACGCTGCGCCTGCAGAAGGGCCACTTCACCGCCGAGCGTCACTTCGGCTTCGAAGGCGCCGCCTGGTACTGGCACTTCGTGGACGTGGTCTGGCTGGGCCTGTACGTGCTGGTCTATTGGCTTTGAGCGAAGAACCTCACGGCATTCCAGAAAAAAGGCGCCGTAAGGCGCCTTTTTCATGGTTCTCGTGGAACGAGCACCATCTGCTACTTCCCGAGCGGGAGCCCGGTGGGCTGGATGTAGCCGAGTTTCCAGGCCAGCAGCATGCACAGGAACAAAAAGACCGACAGGCCGATCCGAAAGGTGAGGGCGCGGGCCATGCCGCCGCGCTTGTTCTGCCCGTCGCGACCGTCCTTCAGCATGAAGTAGAGCGCGAAGGCGAGGCTCGCGAAGATGCCCAGAAAGATCAGGGCGACGAAATATTTCATGACCCGCATTATCGGCCGCACGCCCCGTCCGCTCCAGTGACCCCCGAGCCTCCTGAGTCCCTTTCCGCCTCTGCCACGCCGCGCCGCCGCGCGGGCCGGGGCCGTTTCCTGGTCGTGACGCTGGCGGCCGTGCTGGCGCTGGCCGCCACCGTGTCGCTGGGCCGCTGGCAGCTGTCGCGCGCCGCGCAGAAAGAAGCGCTGCAAGCCCGCATCGATGCGCAAAAGCAGAAAGCCCCGCTGTCCCAGGCCGAGTTCCTGGCGCTGGGCGAAGCAGCCGGTGAAATGCACCGGCCGGTGCGCCTGCGCGGCCTGTGGCTCACGGCGCAGACGGTCTACCTGGACAACCGCCAGATGCACGGCACGCCGGGCTTCTACGTGCTGACGCCGTTCGCGCTCGAAGGCAGCGAGCAGGCCGTGATGGTCCAGCGCGGATGGGTGCAGCGCAATTTCGTCGACCGCACGCAGCTCGGCGTGGTCGAGACGCCGCCCGGCATCGTCGAGCTCACGGCGCTGATCGAGCCGCCGCCGAGCCATCTGTTCGAACTCGGCGCGAAGACTGCGGCCGCACCGGCGCCCGCGGCATCGGCCGCCGCACCGGCCCCTTCGGCTGCCGGCGCCAGCGCTCCGGCACCGGGCATTCAGGGGTCTTCCCCCATCCGGCAAAATCTCGACCTGGAGGCATTCCGCGCCGAGACCCAACTGCCGCTGCGCACCGACGTGTCGCTGCAGCAGAGCGGGCCGGCGTCCGAGGGCCTGCAGCGCGACTGGCCGGCCCCGGCGTTGGGCCTCGAGAGGCACTACGGTTACGCATTCCAGTGGTTCGGCCTGTCGGCCCTCGTTGTCATCCTCTATGTCTGGTTCCAATTCATCTCCCCCTTCCGGCGCGCGCGGCGCCGCGCACGCGATGGCCGCAGCCTCTGACGAGCCGCTGGGCCTGACCGTGCACTCGATGCCGTCGCCGGGCCAGGCGCTGGACGAGGCCGAGAACCGTCGCACCGTCCACGGGCGCTGGAAGATGATCGCCGTGCTGCTGATGTGCGCGGCGCCCGTGATCGCCTCGTACTTCACCTACTACGTGATCCGGCCCGAGGGCCGCAGCGTGTACGGCGAGCTGATCGACCCGCAGCGCGAGATGCCCCGTCTCACGGCAACCGACCGCAGCGGCGCGCCGGTCGAGCTGGCCACGCTCAAGGGCCAGTGGCTGCTGGTGGCGGTGGCCGACGCCGCCTGCGACGCGCTGTGCGAGCAGCAGCTGTACCTGCAGCGCCAGCTGCGCGAGAGCCTGGGCCGCGAAAAAGACCGCCTGGACCGCGTCTGGCTCGTGAGCGATGCGGCGCCCGTGCCCGAGCGCCTGACCAACGGCCTGCACGGCGCGACCGTGCTGCGCGTGCCGGCCGACCAACTCGCCCGCTGGCTCGCGCCCGTGCAAGGGCACGCGCTGTCCGAGCACCTCTACGTGGTCGATCCGATGGGCAACTGGATGATGCGTTTCCCGGCCCGCATGGACGCCGCCGGCGCGAGCCGCGCCAAGCGCGACATCGACCGCCTGCTGCGCGCCTCGTCGTCGTGGGACGAAGCGGGCCGCTGAGCCCGCGCGAACCACCACCGCCTCATGGACACGAGCTCCCTCTACGACCTCACGCCGATCGCCTGGATGATGGGCGCCGGCGTGCTGCTCGCGCTCGGACCGCTGGTCTGGGTGTGGCGCCGCAACGCCGGCTCCGGCCCCGCGCGGCGGCTGCATGCGCTGACCGTGCTCACGCTGTTCCTCACCTTCGACCTCACGCTGTTCGGCGCCTTCACGCGGCTCACCGATTCGGGCCTGGGCTGCCCCGATTGGCCTGGCTGCTACGGCAACGCCAGCCCGGCCGGCGCGCGCCACGAGATCGCCATGGCGCAGGCGGCCCAGCCGACCGGCCCGGTGACGCACAGCAAGGCCTGGATCGAGATGGTCCACCGCTACCTCGCGACCGGCGTCGGGGTGCTGATCCTCACGCTGGCCGGCGCCACCTGGATCGTGCGCCGCCGCCAGCGGCGCCAGCCCGCGCCGCCGGTCGACAGCGCGCACCACCACGTCGTGCTCAGCGCCTGGTGGCCCGCGGCCACGCTGGTCTGGGTCTGCCTGCAAGGCGCTTTCGGCGCCATGACCGTCACCTGGAAGCTGTTCCCCGCCATCGTCACGATGCACCTGATGGGCGCCATCGTGCTGCTCGCGCTGCTGTGCATCCAGGCCGTGCGCTACCGCCAGGTGGCGGCGCAGCGCCTGCCCACGGCCGTGTCGCCGGCCCTGCGCAACGGGCTGATCGCCACGGCGGTGCTGCTGGTGCTGCAGATCGCGCTCGGCGGCTGGGTCAGCACCAACTACGCGGTGCTGGCCTGCACGCAGTTCCCGACCTGCCAGGACAGCTGGTGGCCGCCCATGAACTTCGCGCAGGGCTTCGAGATCTGGCGCCACCTCGGCGTGACCGGCGACGGCCAGCCGCTCGACTTTTCCGCCCTCACCGCCATCCACTACGCGCACCGCCTCATGGCGTATGCCGTGTTCGTGGCGCTGGGCCTGCTGGCCTGGCGCCTGCGTCGCCTCGAGGCACTGCGCGCGCAGGCGCACTGGCTGGCCGGCCTGGCGCTGCTGCAGCTGGCCACGGGCCTGGGCAACGTGCTGCTCGGCTGGCCGCTGGCCGCCGCCGTGCTCCACACCGGTGGCGCCGCGGCGCTGGCCGTGGTCCTGACCTGGGCGCTGTGCGAGAGCCGGCGCGAAAGCGCCGCCGCTGCGCCGATTCCGCGCGCCGTCGACAATGCGCGCGGCACCCCCCAACCGAAGAAAGCCACCGCGTGAGCACCCCGATTCCTGTTCAGCACGCCAGCACCGCCAACGTGCTGCGCCAGTTCTACGCGCTCACCAAGCCGCGCGTGGTGCAGCTGATCGTGTTCTGCGCCCTCATCGGCATGGTGCTGGCCGTGCCCGGCCTGCCGTCGTGGGCCGACGTGCAGCGCGGCGTGCTGGCTTGCATCGGCATCTGGCTGGTGGCTGGCGCCGCCGCCGCATTCAACTGCCTGGTCGAGAAGGGCATCGACGCCAAGATGAAGCGCACCGCCTGGCGCCCCACGGCGCGCGGGCAGCTCAGCGACATGCAGGCGCTGGTGTTCTCGGCGCTGTTGTGCGCAGCCGGCTCGGCGCTGCTGTGGTTCACGGTCAATCCGCTCACCATGTGGCTCACCTTCGCCACCTTCGTCGGCTACGCGGTGATCTACACCGTCATCCTGAAGCCGCTGACGCCGCAGAACATCGTGATCGGCGGCGCCTCGGGCGCCATGCCGCCGGTGCTGGGCTGGGCCGCCATGACGGGCGATGTCGGCCCCGAGGCGCTGATCCTGTTCCTGATCATCTTCCTGTGGACCCCGCCGCACTTCTGGGCGCTGGCGCTGTACCGCGTCGAGGACTACCGCAAGGCCGGCCTGCCGATGCTGCCCGTGACGCACGGCAACGAGTTCACGCGGCTGCAGGTGCTGCTGTACACCTTCATCCTGTTCGCCGCCTGCCTGATGCCCTTCATCTACGGCATGAGCGGCTGGCTCTATCTCGTGGTCGCCATCGGCGTGAGCATCGGCTTCACCGGCTATGCCTTCGCGCTGTGGCGCAACTACTCCGACACGCTGGCGCGCAAGACCTTCCGGTTTTCGCTCATCCACCTGAGCGTGCTGTTCGCGGCGCTGCTCGTCGACCATTACCTCCGCTGACCGGACCTGACCTGCCCATGAACAAGCGCAATGCCCTGAAATCGATCGCCGCCACGGCCGGCTGGGTGGCCGCCTCGGCCACGCTGGGCCTGGGCCTTTCGGCCTGCAGCGAGCAGCAACCGAAGCAGAGCTTCCAGGCGGTCGACATCACCGGCGCAGACTACGCCAAAGACTTCTCGCTCACCGACGCTGACGGCAAGGTGCGCACGCTGGCCGACTTCAAGGGCAAGGCGGTCGTGCTGTTCTTCGGCTACGTGCAGTGCCCCGACGTCTGCCCGACCACCATGACCGAGATGGCGCAGGTCAAGCAGCAGCTCGGCGCCGACGGCAGCAAGCTGCAGGTGCTGTTCGTCACCGTCGATCCGGCGCGCGACACGCCCGAGGTGCTCAAGGCCTACATGGGCGCCTTCGACCCGAGCTTCGTGGCGCTCATCCCCACGGCCGAGCAGTTGGCCGCCGTCGCGAAGGACTTCAAGGTCTACTACAAGAAGGTCGACGGCAAGACGCCGACCAGCTACGCCATGGACCACTCGGCCGCCAGCTACATCTACGACCCGCAGGGCCGCCTGCGGCTCTACGCGCGCTACGGCGCGGGCGTGCCCGCGATGGTGTCGGACCTGAAGACGCTGCTCGCGTCCTGAGCCGGGCGCCCCGGGCATGGACGCCGCATCGGTCGCGCACCTGAAGTCGCGCAAGGGCGCGTTCCGCATCGCGCTGATTCCGCCCGAGGTGCTGGGCGCGCTGAACGGCGGGCTGCTCGAGACCGTCAACCTCAACGAATTCCTCGCGCTCGAACTGCCGCTGCTCGCACGCAGCGTGGCGGGTCATGTCGGCCTCGACGCGGCGCACGAACGGCTGGACGACACGCTCGCCATGCTGGCCGCCTTCAAGCCCATGCAGCGCCACAGCCACATCGCGCGGGCGCTGTACGACATGACGGCCGAACACGCCGAACGCGATGCCGTGGCGCACCGGCTGGCCACGCACGCGAGCGACGTGGCGCGCTGCTGGGCGGTGCAGTGGATCACGCTGTCGGGCCTGCCGCTGGCGGCTCAGCTCGACGCCGTGCGCCGCTTTGCCGCCGACCCGCATTTCGGCGTGCGCGAGTTCGCCTGGATGGCGGTGCGCGACAGCGTCATCAACTCGCTCGACGAGGCGCTGGCGCTGCTGCAGCCCTGGGTGGCCGATGCCGATCCGAATGTGCGCCGCTTCGCCAGCGAACTCACGCGCCCGCGCGGCGTGTGGTGCGCGCAGATCGAGACGCTGAAGGCCGAGCCCTGGCTGGCGCTGCCGCTGCTGGAGCCGCTGCGCGCCGACGCGCATCGCTACGTGCAGAACTCGGTCGCCAACTGGCTCAACGATGCCAGCAAGACGCAGCCCGAGTGGGTCGAGACGCTGTGCACGCGCTGGGTGGCCGAATCACCGGTCGCCGAGACCCGCTACATCGCGAAGCGGGCGCTGCGCACGCTGACCAAGTCGACGCCCTGAAGCGCCCCCGAACGAAAAAAAGCCCGGCACTGCCGGGCTTTTTCGTGGAGGAGGGCGGTCGTGACGCTTACGCGTACTCGGCCAGCGCCTTCTTCATCTTCTTCATCGCCGCCACTTCGATCTGGCGGATGCGCTCGGCGCTCACGCCGTACACCGCGGCCAGGTCGTGCAGCGTCATGCCGCCCGAACCGTCGTCGTTCACCTTGAGCCAGCGCTCTTCGACGATGCGGCGGCTGCGGTCGTCCAGCGCCTCCAGGGCGGTGGCAATGCCGTCGCTCGACAGGCGGTCGCGCTGCTGCGATTCGAGCAAAGCGGTCGGTTCCTGCGTGGCGTCGGCCAGGTAGGCGATGGGGCCGAAGCCTTCATCGCCGTCATCGGACGGACCCGGATCGAGCAGCACGTCGCCACCCGACAGGCGGGTTTCCATCTCGAGCACTTCCTCGGGCTTCACGTTCAGGCGCGTGGCCATCTGCGAGACCTCGTCGGGGCTCAGCGTCTCGCGGTGCGTGCCGTTGTCGGCCGCGGCCGAGTCGGCCTTGAAACCCTGCTTCATCGAACGCAGATTGAAGAACAGCTTGCGCTGGGCCTTGGTCGTCGCGACCTTGACCATGCGCCAGTTCTTCAGGATGTACTCGTGGATCTCGGCCTTGATCCAGTGCATGGCGTAGCTCACCAGCCGCACGCCCTGGTCGGGGTCGAAACGCTTCACGGCCTTCATGAGGCCGACGTTGCCTTCCTGGATCAGGTCGCCGTGCGGCAGCCCGTAGCCCAGGTACTGGCGGGAAATGGACACGACCAGGCGCAGGTGCGACAGGATCAGCGCACCGGCAGCTTCGAGGTCGTTCTGGTCGCGCAACTTGCGTGCGAAGCCCTGCTCTTCTTCGAGCGTGAGCAGCGGCAGGCGGTTGGCGGCCGAAATGTAGGCATCCAGGTTGCCCAGCGGGGGGACCATCGACCAGGGGTTGGCGACGGCCAGCTGGTTGGCAGAGACTCCAGACAGCGTTGTCATCAGGGGAAACTCCTTTGTGGCGGTCATATTAGCACTCGGTTAGAGGGAGTGCTAAGCCAAGGGTTCCCTTGGGTTTCTATCGTTGCGATAGCTTTTGCCGCGATTTGTTGGATATTTGTATGCCGTTTGGCGTTTTTCAAGTCCTGGCCGCCTGCCCCAGCAACCAGTCCTGGAGCGCCAGGATGCGCGGGTCCCGGGTGCTGCCTTCCGGGTAGACCAGGTGGTAGGCGTAGCCCGCCGCCATGGGCACGCCGATGTCGAACAGCCGCACCAGCCGGCCCTGAGCGAGGTCGGCGCCGATCATGTCTAGGTCGGCCAGGCCGACCATGCCGCTCTCGGTGACGGCGCGCACCACGTCGCTCGAATCGGCGAAGCCGATGCAGCGGCTGTCGTCGAAGCCCTCGATGCCTGCGGCAGCCATCCACATCGGCCAGTTCGGCCAGACCATGCCGTCTGTCTTCCAGTCGACGTAGCACAGCGTGTGCTGGAGCAGGTCGCGCGGCGTTGCCAGCGGGGGCCCGCTGGCGAGCAGCCTGGGGCTGCAGACCGGCACGATGACGGTGTCGAACAGCCGCTGAGAGCGCGTGCCAGGGTCTTGCCCGTTGCCGAAGCGGATCGCCACGTCGATGTCGTCGGCGTCGAAATCCCGCAGCGCATCGGAAATATCGAAACCCAGTTCCAGCCCCGGGTTGGCGGCGCGGAACTGCGGCAGCCGGGGCAGCAGCCAGTTGGTCGCGAAACGGGCGCTGGTCGACAGTCGCAGCGTCGCCGCCCCGCGCGCCATGCGCCGGGCGCGGCCGGCGGCGCGGCGCAGGGTGTCGAGTGCGTCGGCGGTGGCCTCGAACCACACGGCGCCGGCCGACGTGAGGCGGATGCTGCGGCTGGTGCGCGTGAACAGCACCACGCCGAGCTGCTCCTCGATCTCCTTGATCTGGTGGCTCACGGCCGCCGGCGTCAGCCCGACTTCTTCGGCGGCCCGCGTGAAGTTCAGGTGCCGCCCGGCGGCCTCGAAGGTGCGCAGGGCGCGGGTGCCGGGGAGCAGTCGGGGGTGCATCGATCTTCAAATAGTTCTTGATGATTTTCCAAAAACTATTCGTTTTTCTAGGGGAAGTCAACGCGGGATAGTTCAGGAACTTGATGATCCATCCCCTCTAGGAGCAACGAAACCATGTCCGCCAGCGTCCCTTCCTCTTCCACTTTCGTCGTGCAACGCAACGGCCAACACGCAACTGCCGAGGCCCTGGCGCCGCTCGCCTTCGCCGGCCACGCCCACTTCACGGCCATGCAGGTGCGCGGCGGCCGGGTGCGCGGACTCGACCTCCATCTGGCGCGGCTGCGCTTCGCCTCGCAGACCCTGTTCGGCCAGGCGCTGCTCGACGACACGGTGCGCGCCCACCTGCGGGCGGCGCTCGCGGCCGGCCCAGCCGACCTGTCGTTGACCGCCACCGTCTACTCCCCGGCCGGCGAGTTCACCGCGGCCGACGCGGTGCCCGAGGTACTGATCCGCACCGGCCCGTCTTCCAACGGCCCCGCCGGCCCGCTGACCCTGGCCGCGATCGAGCACGAGCGCTTCCTGCCGGCCGTGAAGCACGTCGGCGAAGGCGCCAAGACGCAGTTGCTGCGCCAGGCCGCTGCGCAGGGCTTCGACGACGCGGCCTTTCTCGACCGGCAGGGCCGGCTCGGCGAAGCGTCGATCTGGAACCTGGCGTTCTGGGACGGCGAGGCGGTGGTGTGGCCCGAGGCCGACATCCTGGCCGGCACCACGATGGGCATCGTGCGCCGGCAGCTCGAGCGCCTCGGTGTCCCGCAGCGCAGCCAGGTGCTGCGGATGGCCGAACTGCCCGCGCTGGCCGGCGCCGTGGTCATGAACTCGTGGACGCCGGGCGTGGCGGTGCACCGCATCGGCGACGTGGTGTTGCCGCCAGCACCGGTTTTCCTGGAACTGCTGCACCGGGCCTATGAGTCCGAGGCGCTCGTGTCGCCCTGAAGGAAGCCTCTCGCGCGCGGAAGCTGCGCGCCAGATCACCCGCCGGCTACCAGCGAATGCCGAGCTTGACGAACAGCTTCGACAGCACGAACAGCGGACCGACCCAGAGGTACTGGATGTCCTCGAAGAACGATGGCTTCTTGCCTTCCATCTTGTGGCCGACGAACTGGAAGATCCACGCCACCACGAAGATCGCCGCCGACACCGGCGCCACCGCGGTGCCCATCGCATGCACCGCCACCAGCGCCAGCACCGTGAGCGCCAGCATCGTGACGAGGAAGGCCGGCGAGCGCAGCAGGGCGTAGTACACGAGGCTGGCCGCCACGAAGGCGTAGGCCACCCACGGATGGATCGCGAACAGCAGCCCGACGATGCTCAGCATGATCGCGGGAATGGCCACGAAGTGGATCAGCTCGTTGGTCGGATGGCGGTGGCTCTCCTCGTAGTGGGCGAGCAGGCGGTCGACCTTGCGCTCGCTGGTGGCGAGCGGGGCGGCGGCAGTGTGGGTCATGGCAGGTCTCCGGGGCGCCGTGCGTTGCGGCAAGACGTCCATGGTGCCCACGGCGCCGCGCCGTGGCAAGTGGCGCCAGCCCGGGTCAGGGCGCCATGACTTAGGGCACTGTCGCGCGGGGCTTGCGCCGCTAAGATCAAATCCGTGGCCTCTTTCGACTCCCCCTCCGCACCCCTGCCGCCCACCACCGACACCGGTGTGCCCGCCGGCGTGTCCGGCGCGATCCTGGTGGTGGACGACCACGACCTGCTGCGCCTGGGCGTGAGTGCGCTGGTGCAGGCCCAGGCCGCCACCTCGGGCGCGCGCATCGCGGTGTTCGAGGCCGGCAACATCGCCGACGCGCTCGCGCTCTACGCGGCGCATGAGGTCGCCATCGGCCTCGTGCTGCTCGACCTCGCGCTGCCCGACACGCACGGGCTCAGTGGCCTGGCCGAGTTCCGCCTGCGTTTTCCGGCGGCGCGCGTCGTGGTGCTCTCGGGCACCGCCAACAGCACGCTGGCGCAGGGCGCGCTCGCACTCGGTGCCAGCGCCTTCCTGCCCAAGTCCGCCGACCTGAAGGAGATGGTGGGCTTCATCCGCGCCTGCGGCCTGTTCGAGGCCGACGGCACGCCGCAGCAGCCGCTGCCGCCCGCGTCGCTGCCCAAGTCGCTGTCGGGGTACGCGGAGTTCGCGCACGCCAGCGCCTGGCAGGAGCTCACGCCGCGCCAGATGCAGGTGCTGCAGTGGGTGCTCGAAGGCAAGGCGAACAAGGAGATCGCGCAACTGGCCAACCTGAGCGAGGGCACGGTGAAGAACCATGTCTCGACCATCCTGCTGCTGTTCGGCATGCGCTCGCGCGCCCAGCTGATCAGCATGCTGCGTTGAGCGGCGCCACGCTGGCGGGCCGCGGCGACGCCGCTGCCGGCCAGCTGCTCGGCCAGCGCGTGCTGCGCGAGCACGTCGGCTCGGTCTACGACACCTACGGCATCTCCACGCTGACCCACCTGGGCTTCGTGATCGTGTTCGGCTGCATCATCTACTCGCAGCTCAGCGATGCGCGCCTGCTGTTCTGGATGGCGGCGCTGGTGGCGGTCGACATCTACGTCTTCTTCACGCCGCGCTGGACGCCCGACAAGCCGGCCTCCGAGAGCCCGTACTGGGCGCGCAAGATCTCGCGCATGGTCACGCTGGTCAGCATGATCACGGCGGTGGTGCCCTGGTTCATCGTGCCGCACGAGAACCTGCCCATGACCTCGCTGCTGATGGCCGTGATCGTCGGCAGCTGCGCGCGCGCCGCGCAGTCGCTGTGGCCGCTCAAGCCCGCGCTGTTCGGCTACACGCTGCCCATGTCGCTGGGCATGATCATCGCGCTGGCCTGGCAGGGCGACGGCCTGCACCTGTTCCTGGCCGCGGCCGGCTCGGCCTACCTGATGCTCACGCTGCACGCCGGCGTGCGCCAGCACCGGCTGCTGACCGACTCGCTCATGCTGCGTTTCGAGAACGAGGCGCTGGCCGCGCGCCTGGGCGAGCAGATCGCCGCCACCGAGCGCGCCAGCGAAGAAAAGACCCGCTTCCTCGGCGCCGCCAGCCACGACCTGCGCCAGCCGCTGCACGCCATCGCGCTGTTCGGCGCCGCGCTCGAGAACGAACTGCGCGGCCGCCCCGAGAGCCGCAACGCCGAACGCCTGATGCGCGCCGTGAACGCGCTGGGCGCCTCGCTCGACACCATGCTCGACGTGTCGCGGCTCGACGCGGGCGTCATCACGCCGTCGCCGCAGTCGGTCGAACTCGATGCGCTGTTCCTGCCGCTCAATCACACCTTCTCGGCGCAGGCTGAGCAGAAGGAGCTGCAGCTGCGCGTGCGCGCCAGCGGCCTGTGGGTGCGCAGCGATCCGCAGCTGCTGCACCGCATGCTGTCCAACCTGATGGACAACGCCCTCAAGTACACCGTGCAGGGCGGCGTGACCGTGACGGCGCGCGACCGTGGCGACACCGTGTGGATCGAGGTGCGCGACACCGGCATCGGCATTGCGCCCGAGCAGTCGCACCGCATCTTCGAAGAGTTCTACCAAATCGATAACCCGGGCCGCGACCGCGCGCGCGGGCTGGGCATCGGCCTGTCGATCGTGCGCCGCCTGTCGCGCCTGCTGGGCCATCCGGTGCAGATGCATTCGCGCCCGGGCCGCGGCACGCACTTCCGTGTCGTGCTGCCGACCGTGCCGCCGCAGGTCAGTGCGCTCGTGGGACCGTTTCCGGCGGGCAGCGCCGAACTGTCCGTGCGCCGCCGCGCCGCCACGCTGCCGGGTCGCGTGCTGCTGATGGACGACGAACTCGAAATCCGCGAGGCCATGACCGGCCTGCTGCGCTCGCACGCGATCGACGCACACGCCGTCGCCGACGAGGCCGCCGCGGCCGATGCGCTGCACCAGGCCCGCGCCGAGGGCCGGCCCTTCGGCCTGCTGATGTGCGACTACCGCCTGGCCGACGGCGTCGACGGCCTGGATGCCGGCCTGCGCCTGAGCCGGCATGCCGGTGCCGAACTGCCGCTGCTGCTCATCACCGGCGAGACCTCGCCCGACCGCCTGCAGCGCGTGCGCGAGTCGGGTGTGCCGGTGCTGTTCAAGCCGGTGGCGCCCGATGCGCTGCTGCAGGCCATGGCGGGGCTCGCAGCGGCGCCGTAGCGTCCCGTATACAGCCTGCGGTCGAAAGTGAATACGTTGTAGTTCATTGCGTGCCGATCGATTCGGATAGGCACACATGCAATGACTTTTGGCACTGCCGGGAACATCGGCCCCGTCGTAATTTCGGGTTTCCACGGCGTCGACGGACAGCGGTCCGCGTCGCCACCGAACAAGAATCGACAAGGGAGTGACCATGAATTTCAAACCTGCTGCAGTGGCCGCCGCGACGGCCGCACTGCTGGCCCTGACGGCGTGCGGAGGTGGGGGCAGCGGCGGCGGTGGTGGTGGCTTCGTGTTGCCGCCGCCGGCCCCGCCGCCCGCACCGGCACCAGCCCCGGCGCCTGCACCCACACCAGCGCCGGCCCCCGCACCCGCGCCGAATCCGGGCGCGACCACTTTCCTGTACGAGGGCCTGTCGGCCGCGACCACCGCGTCGGCCTTCTTCGACAGCCTCGCTGCGCAGGGCGCGCGCGGGTTCCGTTTCCTGAGCGGTTTTTCTTTCATGGCCAGCCCGACCACTGTCGATCAGGTTGATGGTTTCGTGAAGACCATCGATGCGACCTACAGCTACGAGAAGAAGCCGCAGGCCACCTCCAACGCGGACCTACTGAACCAGCTGAACGAAGCTGGTGCGCGGGGCTTCCAATGGGCGGGCGAGTGGATCGTCGGTGGCGAGACCTTCTACTTCTACCGCAAGAGCAGCGCCGACACTGCCACCTACAGCTACCGTGTCGAGCTTGCACCTAAGAGCAAGGCGGACTACCTGACACAGGCGAACACTCAGGGTGCGAGCGGTTTCTTCAACCGGACAGCCGAGTTCGGAACCGGAGATCCGGCGGGCATGGTCACCGTCTATGAGAAAAGCTCGGTCGGCAACGCCACCTTCGCTTATGAAATGGGCGATCCCATCAACGACCACGCTGACTACCTTGCGCAGTTCAACGAGCGCGGCGCCCGTGGCTTCCGCTTTCGGGCGGAGCTGATCTTTGCGGGGGGCAACGGTGTGCTCTACGCCAAGGACCTGTCGCAGTCGACGACCTTCAACTTCTATTCGCTTGCACCAGCCACCAACACCACAGCCCTCATCCAGCAGGCGAACGCCGAAGGGGCCAAGAAGGCAGCGCTGCTCGGCCACCTTGCGCTGAGCACCGGCGAGCAGAAGGCCTACTACTTCACACCGACCGACTGCAACGCCAGCCCGGTGTGCGGTCCGACGTCATTGTTCGGTTTCTGATTCCCGAAGAGGCACACACGCAGGGGGAAATAACAAAGGGAGAAAAAAGAAAGACAGGGAGCTGACGGTCCCCGGCGCGAGTCGGGGACCGTTTTTTTTGACCGAAGCGAACGGCGGCGAAAGCGCCGGTCAGCCCAGCAGCGCCTGCGCGAACTCGCGGGCGTTGAAGGTCTCGAGGTCCTCGAGCTTTTCGCCCACGCCGATGAAGTACACCGGAATCGGCCGCTCGCGCGCGATGGCGCACAGCACGCCGCCCTTGGCGGTGCCGTCGAGCTTGGTGACGATGAGGCCCGTGAGGCCCAGCGTCTCGTCGAAGGCCCTGACTTGCGCCAGCGCGTTCTGGCCGGTGTTGCCGTCGATCACCAGCAGCACTTCGTGCGGCGCGGTGGCGTCGGCCTTGGTGACGACGCGCTTGATCTTCTTGAGCTCGTCCATGAGGTGCAGCTGCGTCGGCAGGCGGCCCGCCGTGTCGACCAGCACCACGTCCTTGCCGCGCGCCTTGCCGGCGTTCACCGCGTCGAAGCTCACGGCCGAAGGGTCGCCGCCTTCGTTGCTGACGATCTCGACGGTGTTGCGGTCGGCCCAGACCAGGAGCTGCTCGCGCGCTGCCGCCCGGAAGGTGTCGGCCGCGGCCAGCAGCACCGAGGCGCCTTCGGTGGCCAGGTGCTTGGTGAGCTTGCCGATGGAGGTGGTCTTGCCCGCGCCGTTGACGCCGGCCACCATGATCACGGTGGGCGTGTACTCGCCGATGACCAGCGGCTTCTCCAGCGGCTTGAGCAGGTCGGTGACGGCGTCGGCCAGCAGGCGCTTGACCTGCGAGGCGTCGGTGGCCATCTGGCGCTTGACGCGCACCTTCAGGTCGTCGAGCAGGAACTCGGTGGCCTTGACGCCGGTGTCGGCCATGAGCAGCGCCGATTCGAGTTCTTCATACAGCGCGTCGTCGATCTGCGCATTGACGAACACGGCCTGGATGCCGGTGCCGGTCTTGCGCAGGCCGGTCTTGAGCTTGTCGAACCAGCTCTTGCGCTCGGTGGCGATGGGGGCCGGTTCGACGACGACGGCGACCGGCGCGGGAGGCGGTGCGGGCACGGGCGCCGGAGGGGGCGGCGGTGGCGCAATGACGGGAGCGGGTGCAGGAACGGGGGCGGGCGCTGGCGCAGGGATCGGCGCTGGTGCAGCGACCGGAGCTGGCGCGGGCACCTGCGCCACCACGGGCGCGGCCGGTGCCGGCTCGGGGGCCGGCGCAGGGGCAGGTGCGGGTGCAGGTGCGGGTGCAGGTGCGGGTGCGGGTGCAGGTGGGGGAACAGGCGCTTCTGCTGCCGGCTTCGACCCGAACCAGCTCGACGGCGAGAACACCGAGCGTGCCGGTGCGGGTTCCGCGGCCGGAGGCGGCGCGGGTTCGGCGGTCGGCGGCGGGGCCGGTGTCACCGGGGCATCGGCAGGTGGTTTTTTCTTGAAGAAACTGAACATCGGGAGCTTTTTACAATCCGACCCATTCTATGAAACACCTCTCGCCACGCCGCGCTGCGTCTGGTGCGGTGCTGGCCCTGGCGCTTTCGGCGCTGTGGACCGTGCCCGCGCAGGCCCAGTCCACCCCCGCTCCCGCCGCGTCGACCCCTGCCGCCGCGGCCCCGGGTCCCCAGCAATTCACCCTCGCCAACGGCATGACCGTGATCGTGCAGACCGACCGGCGCTCGCCGACGGCGGTGCAGATGGTCTGGGTGCGGGTCGGCTCCATGGACGAGGTCGACGGCACCACGGGCGTGGCGCACGTGCTGGAGCACATGCTGTTCAAGGGCACGAAGAGCGTGCCGGCCGGCGAGTTCTCGCGCCGCGTGGCGGCGCTGGGCGGCCAGGAAAACGCCTTCACCATGCGCGACGCCACGGGCTACTACCAGCAGATCCCGGTCGGCAGCCTCGAGCAGGTGATGAAGCTCGAATCGGACCGCTTCGCCAACAACCAGTGGCCCGACGACGAGTTCAAGCGCGAGATCGAGGTGGTCAAGGAAGAGCGCCGCCTGCGCACCGACGACCAGCCGCGCGCCCTGCTCGGCGAGCAGCAGAGCGCGGCCGTCTTCACCGCGTCGCCGTACCGCCGCCCGGTGGTGGGCTGGATGAGCGACCTCGAATCGATGACGCCCGCCGACGCGCGCGCCTTCTTCCAGCGCTGGTACGTGCCGGCCAACGCCGTGCTCGTGGTGGCCGGCGACGTCGACGTGGCGCGCGTGCGCGCGCTGGCAGAGAAGTACTACGGCAGCATCCCCGCACGCGCCGTGCCGGAGCGCAAGCCGCGCACCGAGCCCACGCAGCGCGGCATCCGCCGCCTCGAATTCAAGGCCCCGGCCGAGCAGGCGTACGTGTCGCTCGCCTTCCGCGTGCCGCAGCTCACCAACATCGACGACGCCAACAGCGACGCCTGGGCGCTGGTGGTGCTCTCGGCCGTGCTCGACGGCTACGCCGGCGCGCGGCTCGACCGCGCCCTCACGCAGGGCCCCGGCCGCGTGGCCGATTCGGCCGGCGCGTACGCGGGCTTCATCGGCCGCGGTCCGCAGCTGTTCATGCTCGACGGCGTGCCGGCCGCCGGCAAGACCGCCGAGACCGTCGAGGCCGCGCTGCGCGCCCAGGTGGCGCGCGTGGCGAAAGAGGGCGTCGGCGAAGCCGAGCTGGCCCGCGTCAAGACGCAGTGGGTGGCGAGCGAGACCTACAAGCGCGATTCGGTGATGGCGCAGGCGCGCGAACTCGGCAGCAACTGGATCCAGGGCCTGCCGCTGGACGCCAGCGAGCGCATCGTCGCCAGGCTGCAGGCCGTGACGGCGGCGCAGGTGCAGGCCGTGGCCGCCAAGTATTTCGGCGACGACCAGCTCACGGTCGCCACGCTGCGGCCCCTGCCGCCCGAACCCAAGCGCGGCCGCGGCTTCGCAGCCCCCGTGGGCGAGATGCGCTGAAAGGCACCGGATTCCCCTCATGAAGAACCTCCACAAGATTGCAAGCACCGCCCTCCTGGCGGGCATCACCGCGCTGTTCGGCATGGGCAGCGCGCAGGCCGCGCTGCCCATCCAGCACTGGACGCTGGCCAACGGCGCCAAGGTGTACCTGGTGTCGACCAACGCATTGCCGATCGTCGACGTGCAGATCGACTTCGACGCCGGCAGCCGGCGTGACCCGGCCGCGCAGGCCGGGCTGGCCAGCACCAGCGCGGCGATGGTCGAGAAGGGCGTGCGTGCCGGGCGCAACGGCGAGCCCGCGCTCGACCAGAATGCGCTGGGCGAGGCCTGGGCCGACCTGGGCGCCAGCTTCGACGTGAGCGCCGGCACCGACCGCACCAGCTACACGCTGCGCACGCTGTCCGACCCGGCGCTGCTGACCAAGGCCGTGGCCCTGGCCGCGCGCGAGATCGGCGAGCCCGCGTTCCCCGACGACATCTGGCCGCGCGAGCGCGAGCGCATCAACGCCGCCATCAAGGAAGCGAACACCAAGCCCGCCACCGTCGTCGGCCGCGCCTTCGCGCAGGCCGTGTACGGCACGCACCCCTACGGCCAGGAAGTGACCGAAGCCACGCTGGCGCGCATCGACACCGCCGCCATGCGCCAGCGCTACGAGCAGCTGATCCTGCCGTGCCGCGCCAAGCTCAGCATCGTGGGCGCGGTCACGCGCGCCGAGGCCGAGGCGCTCGCGACCACGCTGCTGTCGCGCCTGCCCAGCCCCGCCGCCTGCGCGCCACTGCCGGCCATCGCGCCGGTGGTGGCGCTCACGGCGCCGAAGGACGAGCGCATTGCGTTCGACTCGGCGCAGGCCCATGTCTTCATCGGCCAGCCCGGCTATCCGCGCCAGGACCCGGACCACTTCGCGCTCACGCTCGGCAACTACGTGCTCGGCGGCGGCGGCTTTGTCTCGCGGCTGACCGAAGAGGTGCGCGAGAAGCGCGGCCTGGCCTACAGCGTCTACAGCGGCTTTGCGCCGGGGCTCGACGCGGGCGCCTTCCGCATCGGCTTCCAGACCCGGCCCGACCAGGCCGAGGCGGCGACGAAGGTCTCGCGCGACGTGCTCGCGAAGTTCGTGGCCGAAGGCCCGACCGAGAAGGAACTGAAGGCCGCCAAGGACAACCTGATCGGCGGTTTCCCGCTGCTCCTGGACAGCAACCGCAAGCTGATCGGCAACGTCGCCAACATCGCCTGGTACGGCCTGCCGCTGGACTACCTCGACACCTGGACCGCGCGCATGAACGCGGTCACGGCCGCCGACATCCAGGCCGCGTTCGCCCGCAAGCTGCAGCCGCAGCGCATGGTGACGGTGGTGGTGGGCGGCAAGCAGGCTGCCGCAGCGCAGTAAGAAAAGCTCAGGCCAGCGCGTGCGGCCCGCTGCGCGCGGCCTCGCGCACCGCGGCGCCGAGCTGCGCCAGCAGGCGCGGCGCCGCGCGGGCGTGCTGCCAGTACAGCGGCACCGGCAGCGTCGCGCCGGGCACCAGTTCGACCAGCGTGCCGTCGCGCAGCGCATCGGCCACCATGCTGGTCGGGTGCATGCCCCAGCCGATGCCGCGGCAGGCCGCCTCGACGAAGGCGGCGGGCGAGGGCACCCAGTGGCGCGGCGTCTCCACGTTGCGGTGGCAGATGCGGCGCACCCAGCGCGCCTGCAGCCGGTCCTTGCGGTCGAACACCAGGTTCGGCGCGGCGGCCAGCGTGCGCGCGCCCACGCCCTTGGCGAAATACCGTTCCACGAAACCGGGGCTCGCGGCGGCCACGTAGTGCACCGTGCCCAGCGCCTCGCTGTTGCAGCCCGTGACCGGCTGGGCCAGCGCGGTCACGGCCGCCAGCACGGCGCCGCTGCGCAGCCGTTCGGCCGTGTGGTCCTGGTCGTCGGCCGTGAGGTCGAGCAGGGCGTCGGGCGCCTGCGCGGCGAAGGCGGCGGCGCCCGCCATGAACCAGGTCGCGAGGCTGTCGGCGTTGACCGCCACCCGCACCGTGACCCGCTCGTGCGCCTCGCCGCTGCCCATGCCCAGCGCTGGCAGGGCCTCGCGCAGTTCGTGCTCCAGCATGCCCACGCGCTCGACGTGCCGGCACAGCTGCAGGCCGGCCTCGGTCGCCACGCAGGGCTGGCCGCGCACCAGCAGCGCGCCGCCGGTGCGCTCCTCGAGCAGCTTCACGCGCTGCGACACCGCCGAGGGCGTGACGTGCAGCGCGCGGGCAGCGCGCTCGAAACTGCCTTCGCGCACCACGGCGGCAAGGGCGTGCAGGGCGGCGTAGTCGAGCATGGTTGTGAATGAAGTAAAACTGAATAGGTGTTAGAAAGTTTAGTTTGATTGAATCGGCTGCGGACGGCAAGCTCGGACCATGACCGCCGTTCACGCCTCCACCGCTTTCCTCAACGGGCTCTTCATGAGCCTGGTGCTCATCGTCGCCATCGGCGCCCAGAACGCGTACGTGCTGCGCCAGGGCTTGCGCCGCGAGCACGTGAGCGCGGTGGTGCTGTTCTGCGCCGTCTGCGACGCGGTGCTGGTCGCCGCCGGCGTGGCCGGCATGGCGCAGGCGCTGAAGGGGCGGCCGATGCTGGCGACGCTGCTCGCGGGCTTCGGCGCGGCCTTTCTCTGCGGCTACGGCCTGCGCGCGCTGTGGCGCTCGCGCCAGCCGGGCGCGCTGCAGACGGTGGCGCAGGGCGCCTCGCGCTCGCGCGCTGCGGTGGTCGCGCAGGCCGCCGGCTTCACGCTGCTGAACCCGCACGTCTACCTGGACACCGTGCTGCTCGTGGGCACGGCCGGGGCGCAGTACCCGGGCATGCTCAAGGCCTGGTTCGTGGTCGGGTCGACGCTGGCCAGCGTGCTGTGGTTCACCGCGCTGGGCTTCGGCGCGCGGCTGCTGGCGCCGGTGTTCGCACGCCCGCGCGCCTGGCAGATGCTCGATGCGCTCATCGGCGGCACGATGCTCGTGCTGGCCGCGCTGCTGGCGCGTCGCGCGTTCATGGGCTACTGAGTGAAGGGGGGCCAGCCGCGGCGTTAAGCTCGCCGCATGCCCCAGAAGCCCCCGAAGAAGAACGCCGCCGCGCCCGTCGCGCGCGCCCCCGCCGCCAAGCGCCCGTCGCGGCCCAGCGAGGTCCGCATCATCGGCGGCGAGTGGAAGCGCACCCGCCTGGCCGTGGCCGACAAGCCCGGCCTGCGCCCCACGCCCGATCGCGTGCGCGAAACGCTGTTCAACTGGCTCGCGAGCCTGGCCGGCGTGGGCGGCGGTGCCTTGCCGGGCTGGCACTGCATCGACGCCTTCGCGGGCACCGGCGCGCTCGGCCTCGAAGCCGCCTCGCGCGGCGCGGCCAACGTCCTGCTGTGCGAGCAGGACGCCGCGCTGGTCGCCCAGCTGCAGGCCGCCAAGGCCAAGCTCTCGGCCGAGGCCGTGCGCGTGGAGCGCGGCAACGGCGTCACCGCGCTCGAGCGCACGGCGGCGGGCAGCCTGCAGGCGGTGTTTCTCGATCCGCCCTTCGACAACCTCGCGCTGTACGAGCCGGCCCTGCGCGCCGCCGCGCGCGCGCTGCATGCCGACGGCGCGATCTACCTGGAGGCGCCGCGCCGCTGGGCCGCCGAGGAGCTCGCCGCGCTGGGCCTGGCCGAATTCCGCTACCTGAAGGCCGGCGCCGTGCATGCCCATCTGCTGCGCCGCGCCGTGTCCGTGCCTGCATAATCCGCCGGACAAGCCGCACCGGCAGCATGAGGAAGAAGCAACCATGGCCAGCAACGTGATCGCGGTTTATCCCGGCACTTTCGACCCCATCACCCTCGGTCACGAGGACGTGGTGCGGCGTGCAACCCAACTCTTCTCCAAGGTGATCGTCGCCGTCGCGGCGGGCCACCACAAGAAGGCGCTGTTCACGCTCTCCGAGCGCATGGACATGGCCCGCGAGGCCGTGAAGCCCTACAGCGACCAGGTCACGGTCGAGAGCTTCTCGGGCCTGCTGCGCGACTTCGTCGTCGCGCGCGGCGGCAAGGCCATGGTGCGCGGCCTGCGCGCCGTGACCGACTTCGACTACGAGTTCCAGCTCGCCGGCATGAACCGCTCGCTGATGCCCGACGTCGAGACCGTGTTCCTGACCCCGAGCGACAAGTACCAGTTCATCTCCAGCACCTTCGTGCGCGAGATCGCCATGCTCGGCGGCGAGGTCAACAAGTTCGTCTCGCCGAACGTCGAGCAGCAGCTCACGGCCAAGGTTCGCAGCCTCGGCCGTGAATAGGCACTCCCCCAGTCTTCGCGCACTTCGTGTCGCTTCGCCAACCCCCTCGCCGGGGGCAACACCAGCGGCCCGGCAAAGCCGGTTCCGCGGTGTTCCGCGAAGAGACTTGCGGCTCGCCGCAGCGAGTGTCGTGAGGTGAACAACACCCCCTTGCCCCGCCTGCATCCGCTGGGCGATGCGGCGCTGGTGTGCGACCTGCCCGCGCCCGCCACGCTGGCGCAGCAGCAGCGCATCTGGGCGCTGGCCGCCGAGGTGCTGGCCTGGCCCGGCGTCGGCGAAGCGCTGCCGGGCATGAACAACCTCACGCTGACCTTCGACCCGACCGCCGTGGCGTTCGAGGAACTCGCGGCGCGCGTGCTCGAGGCCTGGCCGGGGCTCGCGGCCCATGCCGCCGAGGGGCGGCGCATCGAGATTCCCGTGGCCTACGGCGGCGAGCACGGTCCCGACCTGGCCGACGTGGCGGCCCACACCGGGCTGTCGGCGGCCGAGGTGGTGCGACGTCACAGCGGCGGCGACTACGTGGTCTACCTGCTCGGCTTCCTGCCGGGCTTCGCCTTCATGGGCGGGCTGGCGCCCGAACTCGCGACACCGCGCCGCGCCGAACCGCGCACCGCCGTGCCCGCGCGCTCGGTCGGCATCGGCGGCGAGCAGACCGGCATCTATCCGCTGGTGTCGCCGGGCGGCTGGCAGCTCATCGGGCGCACGCCGCTCGAGCTGTTCGACCCGTCGGCCGAGTCGCCCACCTTGCTGCGTCCGGGCGACCGCGTGCGCTTCGTCGTCGAAAGCCTGCAGACATGATCCTCGTGCGCAAACCCGGCGTGCATGCCTCGGTGCAGGACCTCGGGCGGCCCGGCCTGCGCCAGCTCGGCATCTGCCCGGGCGGCGCGCTCGACATGCTCGCGCTCACGCTGGCGAACCGGCTGGCCGGCAATGCCGACGCGGCGGCCGGCATCGAATTCACCATGGGCGGCTGCGAGCTTCAGTTCGAAGTCGACACCCGCATCGCGCTCACCGGCGACGACTTCGGCGCCACGCTCGACGGCGTGCCGCTGTGGCCCTGCTGGAGCGTGCCGGTGCGCGCCGGCCAGACCTTGCGCCTGGCCGGCGCCAACGCGCCCGGCACGGCGAAGGCCGGCCTGCGCAGCTGGCTCGCGGTGGCCGGCGGCATCGACGTGGCGCCCGTGCTGGGCTCGCGCAGCACGGACCTCAAGGCCGGCTTCGGCGGCCACGAGGGCCGCGCGCTGCGCAAGGGCGACCGGCTCGCGCTGGGGGCTTCGCGTCTCGGTGCCGACCAGAACGCGCGCCGTCCCTTCGGCCTGCGCGCGCCCGACTGGGGCACGGCCGAGCCCGACGGCGCCTTCGCGCTGCGCGTGCTGCCCGGCCCCGAGTTCGACCTGTTCACGCCCGACGCGCAGGCGCTGCTGTGGAGCGAGCGCTGGCGCATCACGCCGCAGAGTAACCGCATGGGCAGCCGCCTCGCCGGCGCGGAGCTGCAGCGCAAGGCGGGCGGCGACATGCTGTCGTCGGGCGTGATCCCCGGCACGATCCAGGTACCGCCTTCGGGCCAGCCGATCATCCTCATGGGTGACGCGCAGACCACCGGTGGCTACCCGCGCATCGGCGTGGTGATCCGCGCCGACCTCTGGAAGCTCGCGCAGGCGCCGCTCGGCGGCCGGCTGCGGCTGGTGCGCACCGACCTGTCGCACGCGCTCGCGGCCTGGGCTGCGCAGCAGCGCTACCTGGCGCAGGTGGCGCAGGGGCTCGCCGCTGCGGGCTGGCCCGGCGCGGCCTAGACTGTTGGGGAGCGCAGGTCGTTTTCGCACCTGCCCCACGAGACGGAGAACATCCCATGCAGATCGACCTCAACGCCGACCTCGGCGAAGGCGCCGGCAGCGACGAAGCGCTGCTCGGCCTCGTGAGTTCCGCCAACATCGCCTGCGGCTGGCACGCGGGCGACGCCAGGACCATGCAGCAGTGCGTGCGCTGGGCCATGGCGCACGGCGTGGCGATCGGCGCGCACCCGAGCTTTCCCGACCGCGAGAACTTCGGCCGCAGCACCATGCACCTGCCGCCCGAGGAGATCGTGGCGAACGTGCTCTACCAGGTCGGCGCACTGGCCGCGATCGTCAAGGCCGAGGGCGGCCGGCTCGCGCACGTGAAGCCGCACGGCCAGCTCTACAACCAGGCGGTGAAAGAGCCCGAGCTGGCCGAGGCGCTGTGCGAGGCGGTGCGCCGCTTCGATCCCTCGCTCAAGTTCTTCGGCCTGGCCGGCAGCAACATGATCGACGCGGCCCGCCGCGCCGGCCTGCAGCCTGTGGAAGAAGTGTTCGCCGACCGCGGCTACATGCCCGACGGCAGTCTCGTGCCGCGCAGCCAGCCCGGCGCGCTCATCGAGAGCGAAGAGCAGTCACTCGCGCAGACGCTGTCGCTGGTGCGCGACCACCGCGTGGTCGCCATCGACGGCAGCACCGTGCCCGTCAACGCCCAGAGCGTGTGCCTGCACGGCGACGGCGCACACGCGCTGGCTTTCGCGCGGCGCATCCGCGAACGGCTGCAGCAGGAAGGCATCGACGTTCGCGCGATGGCCTGAACAGGATGCCGGCGAAGCGCGCTTCTCCCAACGTCCTACTGACGGGCTTCGAGCCCTTCGAGCAGGAGCTGCTCAACCCGTCGTGGGAAGCGGTGCGCTCGCTCGACGGCTGGCAGTGCGGCCGCGCCACCGTGCATGCGCGCCTCGTGCCCTGCGTCTTCGGCGAAGCGCTCGCCGCGCTCGATCGCGCGATGGACGAGCTCCAGCCGACGCTGGTGATCTGCATCGGCCAGGCCGGTGGCCGCGCCGAGTTCACGCCGGAGCGCATCGCGATCAACGTCGACGACGCCCGCGTGCCCGACAACCTCGGCCGCCAGCCGATCGACGTGCCGGTGGTGCCCGGCGCGCCGGCGGCCTACTTCTCGAGCCTGCCCGTGAAGGCCATCGTGCGCGAACTGCGCGCGGGCGGCGTGCCGGCCTCGGTGTCGAACAGCGCGGGCACCTTCGTGTGCAACCACCTCTTCTACGGGCTGATGCACCGCATCGCGACGCACGCGGCGGCGAAGGGCGCGCGCGGGGGCTTCATCCACATTCCCTACCTGCCCGCGCAGGCGGCGCGCTTTCCGGGCGCGCCGAGCATGGCGCTGGAGACGCTGGTCGATGCGCTGCGCATCACCGTGAAGACCGCGCTCGCCGTGAAGCAGGACGTCGCGGAAACCGGCGGCCAGTTGCACTGACCGGGGCTCTCAAGCGCTGGGGAAGTGCTTGCCCAGCCAGGCGTTGAGCGCCGTGTTGACGAACGCAGGTTTTTCCATCGTCAGCATGTGGCCGCACTGCGGCACCCACACCACCTCGGCGCGTGGCAGCAGCGCCGCCATCTCGCGCGTGCATTCGGGTGGTGCGAGGCGGTCGTCGTCGCCGCACATCAGCAGCACCGGCGCGCGCAGCAGGGCCAGGTGCGTGCGCGCGTCGGGGCGGCGCATCACGGCGTGGTTCTGGCGGATGAGCTGGGCCGCGCCGGCACCGAGCACGATGTCCAGGTAGCGCTGCACCAGCGCCGGGTTGGCGGCCTGCGCGGGATGGAAGGCGAAGGCGACGTTGGGCTCGATGATCTCGCGCACCTCGCCGCGCTCGAACCATTCGATGGCGCCTTCGCGCAGCGCGAACATGTCGGGCGTCTCGGGCCGCGCGCTGGTGCCCAGCAGCATCAACCCGGCGATGCGCTCGGGCGCCTGGCGCGCCGCTTCCATCGCGACCATGCCGCCCATCGAGGCACCGCACAGCACCAGCGGGCCGTCGTGCTCGCGCAGCACGGCGCTGGCCATGCCCTCGATGGTGTCGTGGCGCGTCTGGACGTCGCTCACGCGGGCGCCGAAGGCGGCGGGAAGTGCGGGCAACTGGGCCTCCCAGAGGCGTTCGTCGCAGGCAAGGCCGGGCAGCAGGACAAGATGGGGCATGCGCCGATTTTGCGCGATCGGACGCGCCCGGCGCACGGCCCGTACGCGGTGGCGACCGTGCAACAGCGGGTTGGCACGAAGCCGCCGTGTCATGCACTCGGGGGACAATGCATGCAATGTCCACCACCATCCCCGACTCCGCCCCCACCGACCTCATCCTGATCCGCCACGGCGAAACCGCCTGGAACCGCGAGCTGCGCTTCCAGGGCCATGCGGACGTCCCGCTCAACGACATCGGCCACGAGCAGGCGCGCCGCCTCGGCCTGCGGCTCGCGGGCGAGACGGCACGGCACCTCATCAGCAGCGACCTCATGCGCGCCCAGCAGACCGCGGCACCCGCGGCGCAGCAGCTCGCGCTGCAGGTGGTCACCTCGGTGGCGCTGCGCGAGCAGCACTTCGGCGTGGTCGAGGGCATGCGGGCCGACGAGATCCAGAGCCAGCATCCGCGCGCCTGGGAAGAGTGGCTGGAGTTCCGCGAAGACCACGCCATGCCGCAGGGCGAGAGCGCGCGCGAGTTCCATGCACGCGTGATCGGCGCGCTCGGCGCTGTCGCCGCTGCACATCGTGGCCAGCGCCTGATCGTCGTCACGCACGGCGGCGTGCTCGACATGGTTTGGCGCACCGCCCGCGGCCTGAGCCTCAGCGGCCCGCGCCAGAGCGAGATCCCGAACGCGGGCTTCAACCGCATCCGCATCGCCGACCCGGCCGCGCCGGACGCCATCGAGATCGTCGAGTGGGCCGACACGCGCCACCTCGCCGACCTGCCGCCGCAGCCGACCTACGACCAGCGGCGGCACCTGAAGAAAGACTGATTCAGGCCGGGCAGCTGCCCGGCTTCGGCGTGCGCAGCAGCGGCACGCCGGCGCCCACGCCCGTGGGCTGGCCGCCGTCCACCGCGAGGCGGCCGTTCACCAGCACCGTGACCACGCCTTCGGACAGCAGCGTCGGCTGCGTGTAGGTGGCCTTGGCCGCGAAGCGCTTCGGATCGAACACCACCACGTCGGCGTGGTAGCCGGGGCGCAGGTGGCCGCGCTGCACGAGGCCCAGCGTGTCGGCCGTGTACGCGCTGCTGCTGCGGATGAACTGCGCCAGCGAGATCGCGCGCTCCTTCACCACGTACTGGTCGTACTTGCGCGCGAAGGTGCCGTAGGCGCGCGGATGGCCCAGCGACGAGTCGGACGAGGTCATGACCCACGGCCGCTTCATGAAGGCGCGCACGTCATCGTCGCTCATGTTGAACGAGGCGATCATCAGGTCGCCGTCGCGCAGCACGGCGATGGCGGCGTCGACCGGGTCGGCGTTGGAGGCCTTGGCCACGTCGGCCAGCGTCTTGCCCACGTACTTCGTGCTGCCGGCCGAGAACAGGATGGCCTCGGGCCCGCCGCGCAGGCGCAGGTTCTCGCGCATGTCCTTGCGCAGGCGCTCCTGCTGCGCCGCGTCGTCGAAGCGCTGCAGCGTCGCCGCGCGGCCGCCTTCGTTGGCCCAGGGCGGCAGCAGCGCGGCCGAGAAGCGCGTGCTCGACGCGGTCCAGGGGTAGTGGTCGGCCGTGATGTCCAGGCCCGCGGCGCGCTCCTTCTCGATGCGCCGGATGATGTCGCCGCTCTGGCCCTGCACCGCCACGCCCAGCGCCTTGATGTGCGCCACGTGCACCGGCAGCTTGGCCTCGTGGCCGATGCGGATCACCTCGTCGATCGAGCCCTTGAGGCCGACGTTGTACATGGCCTCGTCGCGGATGTGGCTGTCGTACAGGCCGCCGTGCGCGGCTGCCACCTTGGCCAATTCGATGACCTCCTCGGTCTTCGAGAAATTCTGCGGCGGGTAGAACAGGCCCGTCGACAGCCCGAGCGCGCCGTCGCACATCGCGCGGCTCAGGTGCTGCTTCATGGTGTCCATCTGCGCGGGCGTGGGGGCGCGGTTGGCCTCGCCGAGCTGGCTGATGCGCAGCGGCCCGAAGCCCGCGTACATCGCGACGTTGGTGCCGACCGGCACGGCGCGCAGTTTCTGCGTCTGCGCGGCGATGTCGTAGCCGCCGAAGCCGTCATTGCCGATCACTGCCGTGGTCACGCCCTGGGTGAGGAAGGGAATGTTCAGGCGCTTGCGTGCATCGCTCGAGAGCAGGTCGGCGTCGGCGTGCGTGTGGGCGTCGATGAAGCCGGGCGCCACCACGAGGCCGGTGGCGTCGATGGTGCGCCGTGCGCTGAACTGCGCCGGCATGGCGCGGCCCGCGAACACGATGCGGTCGCCCGCGATGCCGACGTCGCCGACCACCGGCGTGTCGCTGTCGCCCGTGTAGATGGTGCCGCCGCGCAGCAGCAGGTCGAGCTCGACAGTGGCTTCAGCGGCGGTGGTGTGGAAGGGCGAGGCGAGGGCCGCGAGAACGGCCAGCGTGACGAGGGAGCGCTGCATGGGCGAACGGGAAGAGAGCGGGAGGAGCGGCCAGTTTAGGAGTCGCTCCCGCGCAGCCGTTAATTCCTTTTGCGGCACGCCCCATGACCGGAAGGCATGGGTGGTGCCGTGAGCCGCTCAGCGCGCCGTGATCTGCCCGAGTCCCAGCCGCGCGTAGACCGCGTCGGTCTGCCGCCGCAGCCGCAGCGATTCGGGCTGGCCGTTGAGCTGCTGCTGCAGCAGGCCTTGCGCGCCCGCGAGCGCGGGCTCGGTGCCGGTGCGCACCAGCGCGTCGAGGTACAGCTGCTCGAACAGGTCGCGCTGCGCGTGGCTGCCGCCGATCTCGATCATGCGCGGCAGCGCGACGCCCAGGCCTTCGACCGCGCCCGCCACGTCGCCGCGCGCATGGGCCACGAGGCCGCGCGCGGCCGGCACGCACACGCGTTGCCACGCGGCGCGCGTGGACGTCGGTGCGACGGGCGCGAAGGCCTCGATGTTGTGCAGCAGCACTTCGGCTTCGGGCCGGCCGGCGCGCGCCAGGCCGTAGAGGTACTGCAGGTCGAGAAAGGGCAGCACATGGTCGGCCTGGCGCTGCCGCAGGTGGTCGGCCACGTCGTCCCAGCGCGCGCCGACGTCGATGCCCGCCAGCTCGAGCCGCGCGAGCAGCGACACGGCGCCGATCTGGTCCTGCGAGTAGTCCTTCACCACGCCCCAGGCGTGCTCGTCGTACACCGCGAGCGCCTCGGCGTCGCGGCCCAGGTCGATGAGGAACAGCGCCACGTGCCACCAGTTGTGCGTGACCATGAAGGAGTTGAGCCCGGTCCAGGTGTCGCTCACGCCCTGCATGAACGCCAGCCCCTCGGCCAGCCGGCCTTCGGTCAGCATCACGTGCGCCAGCGCATGGTGCGCCCAGGGCTCCTTGCGGCACAGGCCGATGGCGCGGCGCGCGCTGGCCTCGGCCTCGCGCAGCAGGTGGCACTGCTCGTAGCCGAAGGCCGCCATGCCGTGCACGTAGGGCACCTCGGCCGCGGCCGGCAGCGCCACGAGCGCCAGCCGCAGCATGCCGGGGCAGTCGCCGGTGTTGAAGCAGTGGTACTGGCCCAGCTTCACCGACACCAGGTCGCGCGGATGCTCGCGCGCCTGCTCGGCATGCAGCGCGATGGCGCGCGCGATGTCGCCGTCGGCCCAGGCCTGGACGGCGGCGATGTACCGCTGCTCGCGCGGCGTGGCGCGCGCCGCACCGGCGCGCGCCTTGTCGAGGAAGGGCTGCGCATTCGCTGCGGCCTCGCGCGATTCGGCGAACAGGTGCAGCGTCGCGCAATAGGCTTGCACGATCGGGCTGGCATCGCGTTCGGCCAGCGCCAGCAGGTTCACGGCGCGCGCCTCGGTCGAGAGAAAGCCCATGACGAAGTCGTCGACCAGCGCGAGGCTGGCGGCGTCGTCGAGCGTGAGCGGATTGCCGAGGCTGTCGGCGGCGTGCGGGGTTCCGTGGGAGGGCATGGCGGCATGGTGCCACGCCCCCGGCGTCTTTCAAGTCTTCTCAGACACCCGCTTGCTGGTGCCGGTACTCCTGCGTCTGGCCGCCGTAGCCGTAGGCCGCGGCGCGCGCGTCGATCACGTGGACGTACGAGACTTCGTGCAGGTCGGGCCGCAGCCGGGCCATGGCCGCGTGCACCTCGCGCAGGTAGCGCGCCTTCTCGGCCTTGGTGTTGGTCTCGTCGGTCACGCTGATGTCCAGATGGAAGGCCGACTTGCCGAGCTCGGCCAGCGACTTGCCGCCGATGAACCAGCTGTCGGCGGCGATGTACTGCACCGTGACGGCGATGACCGGCAGCGCCTTGCCCAGCACGCTCTGCGTGAGCTCGGCGACCGTGTCGACGGTCTTGCGGGTGAGGGCGGCGTCAGGCTGGCCGGAGAGGTGGACGACGATGTGGGGCATGGTGGACTCCTTTTGCGTTGAAGAACGGGTTGTCGATGGGGTGATTGTGGGATTTCGCTCGTCATCGGAAAAGCGGGAAGATATGATGGAATCCATCGGATCAGAGAATGGATAGGCAGGCACCATGCAAGGCTTCGACCTCGAACAGTTGCGCACCCTGGTGGCGGTGGCCGACGCCGGCAGCCTCACGGCCGCGGCGCCGCGCGTGTACCTGTCGCAGTCGTCGGTGAGCGAGCAGATCCGCAAGCTCGAGGAGCGCGCCGGCCAGTCGCTGCTGACCCGCAGCAAGGCCGGCGTGGCGCCCACCGAGGCGGGCCTGCGGTTGCTGGGGCATGCGCGTCGCATCCTCGCGCTGAGCGACGAGGCCTTTCGCGACCTGCGCGGCGAAACCCTGCAGGGCGAGTTGCGGCTGGCCGTGACCGACTACTTCCGCCCCGGCGACCTCACCCGCCTGCTGGGCCGGCTCGGCGAGCGCTATCCGCAGGTGCGGCTGCACGTGACCATCCTGAAGAGCGACGCGCTGCGCACCGCCTACGCGCACGGCGATTTCGACGTGGGCCTGGCCATGAACATCGCGGGAGCCAATGCAGTCGCGGCCGGCAGTGGCGCCGTGCTGCGGCGCGAATCGCTGGCGTGGCTTGGCGCGACCGGCCTGCGCGTGGTGCGCGGCGAGCCGGTGCGATTGCTGGCGCTGCCCGACACCTGCTCACTGCACCAGTTCACCGTGTCCCTGCTGCGCCGCCGCCGCGTGCCCTATGTGCTGGCGCATGTCGCGTCGGGGGTGGCGGGCCTGCAGTCGGCCCTGGCCGCAGGCCTGGGCGTGGCCTGCCTCAACGAATCGGCGATCGGGGAAGGCATCGCGCGGCTCGCGCCGCCCCATGGGTTGCCGGCGCTGCCGCGCGTGGCGTTCCAGTGGCTGCCCGCGCGGCGGGGCGAGACCGCGTTCGTGACGCGGGCGCGGGAGATGCTGTCGTTGCAGCTGGCCTGAAGGCCGTGCTCAGAGCTGCGGCCAGGGCCGCTGCACTTCCCGGATCTGCTCGAACGCACGCGCCACGCGCAGCACGCCGAGGTCGTCGAAGCGCTGTCCCGCGATCTGCAGCCCGATCGGCAGGCCGCCGGCCGAGTACCCGCAGTTCACCGACGCCGCCGGTTGCTCCGACATGTTGAACGGCACGGTGAAGCCGATGTGCTCCAGCGGCCGCAGCGGGTCGTTGGTGGGCGAGGGCGCCTCGGCCGCCGCCGGCATGTTGGGCGACACCGGCGAGATCACGTAGTCGAAGCGGGCGCAGGCGTTCACCGTGGTGACGCGCGTGGCGTGGAACTGGCTGAAGCTGCGGAACACGTGCTCGCCGCTGAACTCGGCGGCGCTCTCGGCCCATTCGCGGATGTAGGGCAGCACCTTGGCGCGCTGGTCGGGGCGCAGGGCCTTCAGGTCCACGAGCGAGCGCATGCGCCACAGGTGGTCCATGCCGTCGAGCAGGGCCTGCGACATGAAGGGTTGCATGGGCTCGACCGTGGCGCCGGCCTTTTCGAACAGGCGCGCGGCCTGCTCGACCGCGGCCTGGATCTCGGGTTCGACCGCGAGGCCGCAGCCGGCGTCCAGCAGCAGCCCGATGCGCAGGCCGCGCAGGTGGTCGGGCGCGACATCGAACGCGGCCCAGTCGATGTCCTGCGCGGGCAGGCTCATGCTGTCGCGCGCGTCGGGCCGGGCCAGCGCCTGCATCATGAGCGCGGCGTCGCCGACGGTGCGCGTCATGGGGCCGGCGGCGCGGCCCATGTAGGGCGGATCGATCGGGATGCGTCCCAGACTGGGCTTGAGCGTGAAGATGCCGCACCAACTGGCGGGCAGCCGCAGCGAGCCGCCGATGTCGGTGCCCAGGTGCAGCGGGCCATAGCCTGCCGCCGCGGCGGCACCGGCGCCAGCGCTGGAACCGCCCGGCGTGCGGCTCAGGTCCCAGGGGTTGCGCGCCAGCGTGTGAAAGCTCGACAGCCCCGACGACAACATGCCGTAGTCGGGCATGGTGGTCTTGCTGACGATGACGGCGCCGGCCTCCTTCAGGCGCGCGGCCGGCGGCGCGTCGGCGGCGGCGGGCATGAGGTCGACCGCGGCGGTGCCCGCGGGCAGCGGGTCGCCGCGCGTGGCGATGTTTTCCTTGATCGTGGTCGGCACGCCGTCGAGCGGGCCGCGTGCATCGCCGCGCTGCCAGCGCTGCTCCGAGGCGCGCGCCTGCTCCAGCGCGGCCTCCGGCCGGAACAGCCACGTGGCCTGCAGCCGGGGCTCGCAGTGCTCGATGCGCGCGATGACGGCGCGCGTCACCTCGACCGGCGACAGGCGCTTCTCGCGGTAGGCCGCAGAGAGCTCCTGCGCCGACAGGTCGCTCAACGATGGCAGGGAAGCGTCAGGCACTGCGGGGCTCATCCCCACGACAGGGCCGACAGGTCGTTCACGAAGATCGGGTTCTCTTTCCAGAGGCCCTTGACGTTCTTCTTGGCCACGGTCGGGAACTGCGGCTGGTAGAGGAAGCCGTTGGCCGCGTCGGTGGCCAGCAGCTTCTGCGCCTCGCCCAGCAGCTTGTTGCGCTCGGCCGCGTTGCCGGTGGACTTGATCTTGTCGAACAGCGTGTCGAAGGCCTTCGACTGGTAGCCCCAGTAGTAGTCGGGCTTGGCGTAGTTGCCCAGGTCGAAAGGCTCGACGTGCGAAATGATCGACAGGTCGTAGTCCTTGTTGCCGTAGGTGCCGCTGAGCCACTGCGCCCACTCGACGTTCTGGATCTTCACGTTGATGCCGATCTTGGCGAGCTGGGCCACGATGACTTCGCCGCCCTGGCGCGCGTACGGCGGCGGGGGCAGGGTCATGCGCAGTTCGAGCGGGGTCTTCACGCCGGCTTCGGCGAGCAGCTTCTTGGCCTTCTCGATGTCGAAGGGGTTGATGCCCGTGGTGTCGATGTAGCCCGCGGCGCCCGGCACGTAATGGCTGCCGATCGGCACGCCCAGGCCGTCGGCCGCGCCCTCGATGAAGGCCTTGCGATCGATGGCCGCGAGGATCGCGCGGCGCACGCGCACGTCGTCGAGCGGCTTCTTCTTGTTGTTGATCGAGAGGATGGTCTTGGCGCGCGAACCGGCCAGGATGGTCTGGAACTGCGGGTTGTTGCGGAACTGCGGCACGGCGCGCGTGCCGATGCGCGTGAACACGTCCACGTCGCCCGAGAGCACGGCGGCGGCCTGCGCGGCGGTGTCCGAGATGAAGCGGAAGGTGACCTTGTTGATCTTGGCGACAGCGGGGGCGCGGAAGCCCTCCCACTTGCTCAGCGTGATCGACGAGCCCTTGGCCCAGTTGTCCAGCTTGTAGGGACCGGTGCCGATCGGCTTGGTGGCGTTGCCCTCGGCGCTCTTGGGCTCGACGATGGCGGCCGTGGCCTGGCCCAGCACGAAGGGCAGGTCGGGGTCGATCTCCTTGTTGATGACCACCACCGTGTGCTCGTCGACCACCTGCGTGGCGAGGTTGGCGAAGGTGCGCTTGTCCTTGTTGGTGCTCTTCTCGCCGCCGGCGCGGTCGAACGCGAACTTGACGGTGGACGCGTTGAAGGGCTCGCCGTTCTGGAACTTGACGCCCTTGCGCAGCTTGAAGGTGTAGGTCTTCAGGTCGGGCGAGATTTCCCAGCTCTCGGCCAGGAGCGGCGTGACGCTGCCGTCGACGTTGATCTTGGTCAGCGTTTCCAGGATGTTGTACTGCACGACCTCGGCGATGGCGGCGGCGGCGCCGGTGGTCGGGTCCAGGCCCGGCGGCTCCAGGGCCATGCCGATCACGATGGCGTCCTTGCGGCCCTGCGCCATGCCGGCCAGCGGGGTGGCCAGGGCGACGGTGGCGCCGGCGGTGGTAAGGAGCGTGCGACGGTTCAACATACGGGGTGATCTCCGGAAAACGGTCAGTGTCGAATGACTGCTTCGGCGCGCACCGTGCCCCAGGGGGAAGCGCAGCGCCACGAAAGAAAGACACACAGCACGAAAGATGCCACGTGCAGCGGATCATTCTCTCGCAGCAGGCCCTCCGGTGCGCGCCGGCGCGGGCGGTTTTTCCTCGGGACGTTCCCGGATGGGCGAGCGATCTTGCGCGAAGCCAAGCGCTTGCGCCACCAGATGCTCATGACCGATCTGTCCGAGGCCGCGCCCCGGTGACTTCAGGCGGCGCGCAGCGTGCCGCCGGGCGGTGTGTGCAGCACCGCCGACAGCAGGGTGCGGGTGTACGGATGCTGCGCGTGATGGAACAGCTCGGCCGGCGGCCCCTGCTCCACGATCTGCCCCTTGAACACCACGCACACCTCGTCGCACAGGTGGTTGACCACGGCGAGGTCGTGGCTGATGAGCAGGTAGCTGATGCCGAACTGCTGCTGCAGGTCCTGCATGAGGTTGAGCACCTGGGCCTGCACCGAGACGTCGAGTGCGCTCACGGGCTCGTCGGCCACGATGAGCTTGGGGCGCGTGATGAGCGCGCGTGCGATCGCGATGCGCTGGCGCTGGCCGCCGGAGAACTCGTGCGGGTACTTGTCGAGGTCGGTGGTGCGCAGGCCCACGGCGGCAAGCGCTTCGGCGGCGCGCTCGCGCTGCTCGGTGCGGCGCGTTTCGGCCAGCGCTTCGAGCGGCTCGGCGACGATGCGCGCGACGGTCTGGCGCGGGTCGAGCGAGCCGTACGGGTCTTGGAACACCATCTGGAAGTCGCGCCGCGCGGTGCGCAGCTCGGCCTTCGACAGCGTGTGCAGGTTGCGGCCTTCGAGCGCGACGCTGCCCGAGGTCGGCGTGTCCAATGCCATCACAAGGCGCGCGATAGTCGACTTGCCCGAGCCCGATTCGCCGACGATGCCCACGCTCTTGCCGGCCTGCACCTCGAAGCTCACGCCGTTGAGCGCCTTCACGGTGGGCGGCGGGCCGAAGAGCTTTTCGCGCGGCAGGGCGTAGTGCCGCACGAGGTCGGTCACCTGCAGCAACGGGGTCGATGGATTCATGGCGCAACAGCCTGCGCGGCTGCAATTTCTTCAAGACGCATGCAGCGCACCGCGTGGTCCGGTGGCATCACCGTGGCGGACGGCCGCGTGGTGTGGCAGGCGTCGACCGTGTACGCGCAGCGGCCCGCGAACGGGCAGCCCGGTGGCAGGTCGACCAGCTCGGGCACGCTGCCGCGGATGGTCGCCAGGCGCAGGCCGCGCGGCGCGCCGACGGCGGGGCGCGCGGCGAACAGGCCTTGCGTGTAGGGGTGGGCGCGCTTGGCGAACACGGCGTCGGTGGGGCCGCTCTCGACCACGCTGCCGCCGTACATCACGAGCATCTTCGAGACCGTCTGCGAGATCACGCCGAGGTCGTGCGAGATCAGGATGAGCGCCATGCCGCGCTCGGCCACGAGGCCCTGGATGAGCTCGAGGATCTGCTTCTGGATCGTCACGTCGAGCGCGGTGGTGGGCTCGTCGGCAATCAGCAGGTCGGGGCCGCAGGCCAGCGCCATCGCGATACCGATGCGCTGGCGCTGCCCGCCCGAGAACTGGTGCGGATACGCATCGAGGCGCGAGGCCGCGTCGGGAATGCCGACGCGGTCGAGCAGCGCGAGCACTTCCTTGCGCGCCTCGGCCTTCGACAGCCAGCGGTGCAGCCGTAGCGGTTCGCCGACCTGGCGCGCGATGGTGTGCACCGGGTTCAGCGCCGTCATCGGCTCCTGGAAGATCATGCCGATGCGGTTGCCGCGGATCTGGCACATGTCCTTTTCGTCGCGCCCGACCAGCTCGGTGCCGTCGAAGCGGATGCTGCCCGTGACCTTCGCGGTCGCGGGCAGCAGGCCCATGAGCGACATGACGGTGATCGACTTGCCGCAGCCCGACTCGCCGACGATGCCCAGCGTTTCGCCGCGCTCCAGCGAGAAGGAAATGCCGCGCACGGCTTCGGCCGGGCCGCGTTGCGTCTGCAGGCCGATGTGGAGGTCGTTGACTTCGAGAAGCGCCATGGCGTGCTTGTTTACCTCGCGCGCGCCAGGCGCGGATCGAGCAGGTCGCGCAGGCCGTCGCCCATCAGGTTCAGGCCGAGCACCGCCAGGGCGATGGCCATGCCGGGGAACACCGCGAGCAGCGGCTGCTGGAACATGAGGGTCTGGGCTTCGCTGAGCATGCGGCCCCATGAAGGCTGTGGCGGTTGCGTGCCGAGGCCGAGGTACGACAGCGCAGCTTCGGCCAGGATCGCGATGGCGAAGCGGATGGTGATCTGCACGATCAGCACGGCCGAGATGTTGGGCAGCACGTGCTGCATGGTGATCGCGAAGCTGCCCTTGCCGCAGGCGCGTGCGGCGGCGACGTACTCGCGCGACCAGATCGCGTTGGCTGAAGCGCGCGTAATGCGCGCAAACGTCGGGATGTTGTAGATGCCGATCGCGATGATGGCGTTGACGATGCCGGCGCCGAACACGGCCGTCATCATGATGGCCGACAGGATGGCGGGGAAGGCCAGCGTGAAGTCCGACAGGCGCATCACCGCCTCTTCGACCCAGCCGCGTCGGGCCGCGGCGAGCAGTCCCAGCGCCGTGCCGACCACGAGGCCGATGCCCACGGCGATCACGCCGACGAGGATGGAGGCGCGTGCGCCCACCAGCAGCAACGAGGCCACGTCGCGCCCGAAGGCATCGGTGCCGAGCCAGTGCGTCGCCGAAGGGCCCTGCATCTTGTTCGCCATGTCCATCGCGTAGGGCGACCAGGGCGTCCAGACCAAAGAGAGCACAGCAGCGATGAGCAGCAGCAGGCTCAGCACGCCGCCGATCGCGAAGCTGCGGTGGTGCAGGGCGCGGCGCCAGAAGCCCGGCACCTTGAGCGCGACGGCGCTGGGAACGGTGGTCATGCTCATACGTCGCTCGCCTTGATGCGCGGGTCGATCACGGCATAGAGCACGTCGACCACGAAGTTCACGATGACGACCATGGCCGCGAGCAGCATCACGCAATTGCGCACCACGATCAGGTCGCGGTTGCTGATGGCCTGGAAGATCAGCCGGCCCAGCCCGGGCAGGTAGAACACGTTCTCCACCACGATGGTGCCGGCCAGCAGTTCGGAGAACTGCATGCCCATGACGGTGATCACCGGAATCATCGCGTTGCGCAGCACGTGGGTCCACAGCACCATGCGCTGCGACACGCCCTTGGCACGTGCGGTGCGCACGAAGTCTTCGCGCATCACCTCGAGCACGGCCGAGCGCGTGATGCGCGCGAGGATCGCGGCCTGCACCACGGCCAGCGAGAGCGCCGGCAGCAGCAGCGATTTCAATCCCGCGAAGATGCCTTCACCCCAGCCCTCGAAGCCGCCCGCGGAAAACCACTGCAGCTGCACCGAGAACACGAGGATCAGCAGGATCGCGAACCAGAAGTTGGGAATGGCGATGCCGACCTGGGCCATGCCCATGAGGCCGACGTCGCCGAGCTTGTTGTGGCGCGCCGCAGCCGTCACGCCCACGAGCAACGCGATGACGACGGTGAGGGCCATCGCCATCACGGCCAAGGGCACGGTGAGAGCCAAACGTTCGAGGATCAGGTCGATGACCGGCGAGCTGTAGGCGTAGCTGTCGCCGAGGTTGCCGGTGAGCAGGCCGCCGATCCAGTGCCAGTAGCGGGTCCACGCAGGCTGGTCCAGGCCGAGCTTGGTGGCCAGGGCAGCGACGGCGTCGGGCGAGGCGTCGGGGCCCATGAGCATCTGCGCGGCATTGCCGGGCAGGATCTCGAGGACGAGGAAAACGATGACCGAGGCGCCGATCAGGGTGCCGATCAGCGTGGCGATGCGCTTGAATAGAAACAGACTCATGGGGCGGGCCGCAGCATAACTGACTGGTGCAACAACCGTGCCTTGGCTGTGAACTTTGTCGCTCCTCGCCGGACCTCCCTGACGCCGGCGGGGGCTCCGCAGGGTCTGCTGGGAGGCCTTCGCCCGGTCCGCCGATAATCGGGGGATGGCCCTCATGATCACCGACGAATGCATCAACTGCGATGTCTGCGAGCCCGAGTGCCCGAACGATGCGATCTACATGGGCGCCGAGTTCTACGAGATCGACCCGCACAAGTGCACCGAGTGCGTCGGCCACTTCGACGAGCCGCAGTGCGTGCAGATCTGCCCGGTGGCCTGCATCCCGGTGAACCCGGACCATGTGGAGACCCGCGAGACGCTGATGCAGAAGTACGTGCGCCTCACGGCGGACAAGGCGGCGGCGCCGTCTTCGGATGCCGCTTCGCCGTCGTCGTCAGCCGGCGCCCTCTGAGCCGGGTTTCTTCTTCTTTTTCTTCTTGCCTGTGTCCTTCGGCGCCTCGTCGCCGGTCGAAGGACTGTTGAAGCGCGCGCTCGTCGGGCGGGGCTCGGCCGTGTGCTTGCGCTGGCGGGCCTGGGCGGCCTGTTCTGCGGGCGTGAGCGGTTGCTCGCTCGTGGCGAAGCGCCCGGCATCGAAGGTCGTGGGACTGCGCCGGCCGAGCGCCTCCCGCTCCTGCGACTCTCGGTGGCGTGCCAGCCGACCCGCGCTGCGTTCGTTGCGGCGCGTGGCGTCCTCCGACGCCTTGCGGTCCGCATCGTTGCGCCGGTCGTCCACCTTCACGGTTCGCCCGCCTTCGCACGGCTGGTCAGAGTAGGTGTTGCCACATCGCCAGGTCTGGGCTGAGGCGCCCATGCAGGCGGCGGACAGTGCTATTGAAAATATAGCAATTGCCGCTGTGCCTGCTGTCTTCTTGTTCTTCGTCGTCGTTCTTCTTTTTCTCATTTTTTGTTTGCTCTCCCTCCCTGCACTCCCGTGGCCGGCTAGGTGGCGGCAGGCGTCGTGCCTCCGTCGCCGGGCTCCCGCCTCGGCGGCTTGGGCCGCGGCGGTTTGCTCGTGTGAATCATCAGCGTGGCTTTTTCCATCTCGCCGGCCACCAGCGCGGGGGCGGCATGCAAGGTGCGCACGATGGCGTCTTCGATCGCTTCACGTTGTTCCTTGAGCGGCTTCTTGAGCACCCAGTTGACGACCTCCGACTTCACGCCGGGATGGCCGATGCCCAGGCGCAGGCGCCAGTAGTCGCCGGTGCCGAGCTGGGCGTGGATGTCGCGCAGGCCGTTGTGGCCCGCATGGCTGCCGCCGAACTTGAGCTTGGCCTGGCCGGGCACCACGTCGAGCTCGTCGTGCACCACGAGGATTTCCTCGGGCGCGATCTTGAAGAAGCGCGCCAGCGCGGCCACCGACTTGCCCGACAGGTTCATGAAGGTCTGCGGCTCCAGCAGCCAGATGCTCTGGCCGCCGATGTTCGCGCGTGCCGCAAGGCCGTGGTAGCCGCGCTCGGGCACGAGGTTGAGTTTCCAGTCGCGCGCGAGGGCGTCGATCCACCAGAAGCCGGCGTTGTGGCGCGTGGCTTCGTACTCAGGGCCCGGGTTTCCGAGGCCGACAAACAGCTTGATCATGGCGGGAATTATCTCGCCGCCCCCCAAAGCAAAAGGCCCGCACGGGGCGGGCCTTCTGTTCGCGGACGGAAAGAAAGAGGATTACTTCTTCTTGGCCGTCTTGGCGGCGGGCTTGCCAGCGGCAGCAGCAGCGCCTTCGGCAGCAGCGCCTTCGGCGGCCGGTGCGGGCTCTTCCGAGACCAGCGGCGGCACGGCCGACACGATGACCGGGTTGGTCTTGCCGTGGCTCACGAACTTCACGCCCTTGGGCAGCTTGATGTCGTTGACGTGCAGCGTGGCGTTCTTCTTCAGGCCCGAGAGGTCGATCTCGATGAATTCAGGCAGATCGCTGGGCAGGCAGTTGATTTCCAGCTCGGTCATCACGTGGTTCACGAGGTTGTGATCCAGCTTGACGGCGTCGGACTCTTCTTCACCCTTGAAGTGAAGCGGCACCTTCATGTTCATGCGGGTCTTGGCATCGACGCGTTGGAAGTCGATGTGTTGCACCAGCTGGCGGAACGGGTGGTATTGCACGTCGCGCAGCAGCACCTTGGTGACGGCGCCGGCGAGGTCCATTTCGAGGATCGACGAGTGGAAGGCTTCCTTCTTCAGGGCGTGCCACAGCGCGTTGTGATCGATTTCGATCAGTTGCGGCTGGGTGTCACCACCGTAGACGATGCCCGGGGTCTTGCCCGTGATGCGGAGACGGCGGCTCGCACCCGTGCCCTGCTTTGCGCGCTCATAAGCGACGAATTTCATAACTAGCTCCTGTGAGAGTCCACCGCGACCAGTGCGACTCCGGTTCAAAAAGGCCTCCGAAGGAGGCCTGCTTTTTCGCTCTCAGCTCAGAACAGGTTGTCCTGGTCCGAGAACAAACTCATCACCGACTCGCCCTTGGCAATGCGCTGGATCGTTTCGGCGATCAGCGGTGCCACGGAGAGCTGGCGGATCTTTCCGCACGCGACGGCCGCGTCGGAAAGAGGGATGGTGTTGGTGACGACCACTTCGTCCAGGGCCGTGCCCTTGGAGAGGCGCTCGATGGCCGGGCCCGAGAAGATCGGGTGCGTGCAGTAGGCATACACGCTCTTGGCGCCGCGCTCCTTCAGCACTTCGGCCGCTTTGACCAGCGTGCCGGCCGTGTCGATCATGTCGTCCATGATCACGCAGTTGCGGCCGTCGATTTCGCCGATCACGTTCATGACTTCGCTGACGTTGGCCTTCGGGCGGCGCTTGTCGATGATGGCGAGGTCGCAGTTCAGTTGCTTGGCCAGCGCACGGGCGCGCACCACGCCGCCGACGTCGGGCGAGACCACGATCAGGTCTTCGTAGTTCTTCTGGCGCAGGTCGCCCAGCAGCACGGGCGAGGCGTAGATGTTGTCGACCGGAATGTCGAAGAAGCCCTGGATCTGGTCGGCGTGCAGGTCCATGGTGAGCACGCGCTCGACGCCCACGGTTTCCAGCAGGTTGGCGACCACCTTGGCCGAGATCGGCACGCGGCTCGAGCGCGGGCGGCGGTCCTGGCGGGCGTAGCCGAAGTAGGGAATCACGGCGCTGATCCGCTCGGCCGAAGCGCGCTTGAGCGCGTCGACCATGATCAGCAGTTCCATCAGGTTTTCGTTGGTCGGCGCGCAGGTCGACTGCACCACGAACACGTCGCGGGCACGGACGTTCTGGTTGATCTCGACGGTGACTTCGCCGTCGGAGAAGCGACCGACGCGTGCCGCGCCCAGCGAGGTGCCGAGGTTGTGCGCGATTTCTGCAGCAAGGCCGGGATTGGCGTTGCCGGTGAAAACCAAGAAGTCAGGGTGATTGGCCTGCATGAGCGCGTCCGGGCAGTGCAAATGGGCTTGCGGGAAAGCCGCCAAAGGTTTCGAGTCGTGGCGGCCTGTGTGGGCCGCCGATTATTGCAGCCGGTGGACTGCAAAAGAAGCACTGCGGCCATCAGGCCGCAGTTTGAGAGATTTGGCAGGGGAGAAAGGATTCGAACCTTTGCATGCTGGAATCAAAATCCAGTGCCTTAACCAGCTTGGCGACTCCCCTACACAGGTTGATGGTTTGCACCACCCACCGATATATGTCGCATCGAACCGCAGAGCGTTCCGATTATCTCTTCAGGCTGCCCATCCCCAGAGTGGATGAACTGCCAGATTGTCGCATTGTCGAACCTGCCATCCCCGGGGGGCTTCGAGCAGTTCCGCTTCCTGCGGCAATTGCGGCATCTTCGCGAACACCGAACTTCCGGAGCCGGTCATCCGGGCCTTCAATCCTTGCAGTCCGAGCCATTCGATGGCGTCGGTGACTGCGGGGCAAAGCCGTTGGGCAACCGGCTGCAGGTCGTTGTGACCGAAGTCGTAAACCCCGTTGCCGAGGTTTGTGGCTTCTAGCTGTTCGCTATCTGCAGCAAAGCCTGAGATTATAGCAACAGGAGTTGCCCGTTCCAAATCATCCGCAGAAAAAATTAATCGGGTATCGAGTCCCTCGGGTGGTTTGGCCACCACGAAGCGTGCCGGCGGCAAGTTCACGGGGGTGATTTCCTCGCCGATGCCTTCGACCCAGGCGTTGCGTCCGCCGAGGAAGAAAGGCACGTCCGCGCCCAGCTTCAACCCGATCTGCGCCAGGCGCGACAGCGGCAGGTTCAGGTTCCAGAGGCGGTTGAGCGCGAGCAGGCAGGTGGCCGCGTCCGACGATCCGCCGCCCATGCCCGCCTGCGCCGGCACGTGCTTGGCGATGCCGATGTGCGCGCCCTGGCCGGGCGCGGCATGCGCCTGCAGCGCACGGGCGGCGCGCAGCACGAGATCGTCGGCCGGCAGCGGCGTGGTGAGGTCTTCGCGGCTCAGTTGGCCATCGTTGCGCAGCTCGACGTGGAGCGTGTCGCACCAGTCGATCAGCATGAAGACCGACTGCAGCAGGTGGTAGCCGTCGTCGCGCCGCCCGGTGATGTGCAGGAACAGATTCAGCTTGGCCGGCGCGGGAAGGTCGTAGATCGCCTTCATGAGCGTTCGAACACGATGCGCAGGTCTGCCCGGGGCGCCGGGGATTCGCGGGTGGCCTGCAGGCGGCCGTTCGACAGCTGGCCCAGGTCGGCGCGCCAGCCGGGCACGGGGTCGGCGCGGCCGTCGAGCCAGCCGAACAGGGCGCCCACCGGAATGGCGGCGCCGGTGGCGGCTTCGATCAGCGCGTCGACGGAGTCGTAGCGGCGGGTCTCGCTGCCGTTCTTCAGCAGGGCTTCACCCGGCGCCCAGTGCAGTTGCGCCAGCGTGCTGCCGATGGGCGTGGTCAGTGTCAGGTCGCCGGTTTCGGCCGAGCCGCGCAGCTCGAACAGGGCGGCAAAGGTCTGGACCGGTTCGCTGTCGATGCGCAGCGACATGCGCCCGCTCCAGCTGGCCGATCGCCCGGGCGCAGCGGCCGGGCCGCCCGAGAGTTGGGCGCAGCCCGAGAGCCACAGCAGCAGTGCGCCGCCGCCCGTGCCAAGCGCCGCGCGGCGGGTGAAGGACCCATCGCCCCGCGCGGGAGCCGTGTGCGTGATCGATGCCATTCAGGGTTTGACGCGCAGGCGCTTGAGGGTTTCCTGCAGCGTCTCGTTCTCGGCGTCGGTCAGCAGCGATTCTTTCCAGATCGCGACCGCGCGGTCCTTCTGGCCGACCGACCACAGGACTTCGCCGAAATGCGCGCCGATCTCGGGGTCGGGCCGAGTCTTGTAGGCCGCCTCGAGGATGCGGATCGCCTCCGCCGTGTTGCCGAGCCGGAACTCGACCCAGCCCAGGCTGTCGGCAATGAACGGGTCTTCGGGCGCGAGCTGCACTGCCTTCTGGATGAGCGTGCGGGCCTCGTCGAGCCGGATCTTGCGATCGGCAAAGGAGTAGCCCAGCGCGTTGTACGCGTTCTGGCTCTCGGGCTTGAGCGTCATGAGGCGGCGCAGCAGCCGCTCCATGTCGTCCAGGCGATTGAGCTTCTCGGCCATCATGGCCTGGTCGTAGACGAGGTCGCCGTCGTCCGGCGCGGCGGCCGAGGCCTGGGCCAGCAGGTCGTAGGCGGCCTGGTATTGCTTGGCTTCGCGCAGCAGCTGGGTTTCGGCCAGCAGCTTCTGCTTGCGTTCCTCCGCCGTGCGCTCGGGCAGCGCGCGCAGCAGTTCGCGGGCCTGGGGCAGCTTGCCCTGCTTCGCGAGCAGGCTGGCGCGGCGGCCCTGGATGGCGCTCTGGTTGTCCGCGCTGTCGATGCGTGTGATCCAGCGGTCGGCCGCCTGGAAATCCTTGCGCCGCTCGGCCAGCTGCGAGAGCACGAGATACGCCTGCGTCAGCCCGCGCTTGCGGTCGGCGACGTCGCCGGCGTCCTGGCTCTGGCCCGGCGCCGTCATCAGGTCGACGTAGCGCTTGAGCGAGGTTTCGGCCGCCGCTTCCTGGCGGGCCTGCATCTGCAGGCTGCCGAGCAGCAGCCAGGGCTCCGCCAGCTCGGGGCGCGCGGCGGTCAGGGTCTGCAGCTGCGTGCTGGCGTCGCTGAAGCGGCGGTTCTCGACCAGCGTGCGTGCGTACGCGATGCGCAGGTCAGGCGAGGCCTTGGGGTTGTTCGCGAGGTAGCGCGTGACGATCGGCTCGGCCAGCGGCTGGCCCGGGTCGATGAGCTCGAGCGCCAGCGCCGAGGGCGCCTCGGACGACGGGTCGATGGCCTGCCCCTTGCGCGCGGCGTCCAGCGCCCCCGAGGGGTCGCCGGCGTTCAGTCGCAGCCGGCCCACGGTGGCCCAGGCCAGTCCGCCGGTCGTGGGGCTCTTGAGTTCGTCGACCAGCGCCTGTTCGACCACCGAGGCGGCCAGCTTCTTGTCGGCGGCGCGGCCGTAGGTGCGCGCGATCACCGCCATCAGCAGGGGGCGTTCGATCTGCGAGGTGGCGGCCACTTCGGCGCGCAGCGGTTCGACGGTTTCGCTGATGCGGTTCAGCGCGATCAGGATCTGCAGCTCGATGCGCCGGGCATCGCGCGAATTGGGCAAGGCTTCCTGCCAGGCGCGCGCCGCGGAAATGGCGGCGTCGCCGGAACGCGACTGCAGTGCGATTTCGACCGCGCGCTGGAACAGCTTGCCGTCGCGCAGGCGCCGGGCGGCGTCGAGCACCAGCGAATAGCCGGAGCCGGGGTCGCCGGAGCGGGCGGTGATCTCGCCCATGAGGATTTCGTAGAACAGGTCGGCCGTCAGCGCCGACGGCTGCGCGGCTTCGGCGGCCGGCTTGGCGGCAGCAGGGGTCGTCCGGGGGCGCACCGGCGGCTTCGGCGGTGCCGTGCGCTCGACGGCGGGAGGCGGGTTGCCGGCGGCGGTGGGTTCAAGAGACTGTGCGTGCGTTGTGTAGGCAAGCAGCACGAGAGACGCGGCCGCCGCAAGGCGGTGACGGCGGGGCGATGGGTTCATCTGACCATAATAATCCAGCCATTTGAACGAGCGCCGCATGGGGCTTCGTCGCTGCCGGAGTTTTACTTTTCATGCCTGAACTACCCGAAGTCGAAGTCACCCGGCGCGGCTTTGCCGACCGCATCGCCGGCGCGCGCATCGAGTCCGTGCGCATCGGCAAGCCGCTGCGCTGGGCGCTGATGGTGGTGCCGCAGGCGCTGGTCGGGCGCCGCGTGCGCGAGGTGCGCCGCCGCGGCAAGTACCTGCTGATCGACCTGGACCGCGGGCTGCTGTTGCTGCACCTGGGCATGTCGGGCAGCCTGCGTTTCGACATCCACCTGCCGGAGCCCGGCGTGCACGACCACTTCGACCTCGTCACCGAGCTTGGCACCCTGCGGCTGAACGACCCGCGCCGCTTCGGCGCCGTGGTCTACGTGGACGACGAAGAGGCGCCCTGGGCCCTCAAGCTGCTCGGCGGACTGGGCATGGAGCCGCTGGGCGATGCCTTCGACCTCGACGCCTTCCATGCCGGGCTGAAGAAACGCCGCACGGCCATCAAGCAGGTGCTGCTCGCGGGCGACGTGGTGGTGGGCGTGGGCAACATCTACGCGTCGGAGGCGCTGTTCATGGCCGGCATCCGGCCGACCCTGTCGGCGGCGCGCATCAGCCGGCCGCGCGCGGCGAAGCTGCATGCGGCGGTGCGCGACATCCTGGCGCGGGCGGTGGAGAAGGGCGGCAGCACATTGCGCGACTTCTCGAACGTGGATGGGCAGAGCGGCTATTTCCAGCTCGAAGCGACCGTCTACGGCCGCGCGGGCGAGCCGTGCCGGGTGTGCGGCACGCCGATCCGGCTGTTGAAACAGGGGCAGCGCTCTACTTATTACTGCCCCCATTGCCAGAAATCCTAGGGAAGGCACGCCCCGTGGCGGCTGCTTCGGGGCAAACTCCTGCCGGTACCCCGTTCGCCATGTGGCGATGTTATATTTGTAAATTCTTACTTACATCTTCCCCTTGAGCCGCTCTTTCAACCAACAGCTCGATCAGCACGGCGCCTGGCGGAGCAACTTCGCCCGCCGCCTTCAGTGGCTGTCCCGTTGGCTGACCGACAACGAGCTGCTCGACCAGGCCGTGGCCGAACGGCTGCGCGCCCTCGAAGACCAGATCCGCACCAGCAAGGTCATGGTGGCCTTCGTGGCCGAGTTCTCGCGCGGCAAGTCGGAGCTGATCAACGCGATCTTCTTTGCCGGCTACGGCCGGCGGATCATGCCGGCCAGCGCCGGGCGCACCACGATGTGCCCGACCGAGCTGGGCTACGACGCCGCCCTGGCGCCCAAGCTGCGCCTGCTGCCCATCGAAACCCGCCTGGAGCCGCACTCGCTCGCCCACTGGCGCGAGCGGCCCACGCGCTGGACCGAGCTGCCCATCGAGGTGGGCGACGCCGAGCAACTGGCCCGCGCCATGGGCAAGGTGGCCGAAGTCCGCTGGGTGAGCAAGGACGAGGCCCGCGCGCTCGGTTTCTGGAACCCCGAGACGCCCGACGACAACCCCGTGCAGGACGCCGAAGGCCGCGTCGAAATTCCGCGCTGGCGCCATGCGGTGCTGAACATGCCGCACCCGCTGCTCGAGCAGGGGCTGGTGATCCTCGACACGCCCGGCCTGAACGCGATCGGTGCCGAGCCCGAACTCACCGTGAGCCTGATCCCGCAGGCGCATGCCGTGGTCTTCATCCTGGGCGCCGAAACCGGCGTGACCCGCTCCGACCTGTCGATCTGGCGCGAGCACCTGATCACCGGCGACGACAGCCACGACACGCGCTTCGTGGTGCTCAACAAGATCGACACGCTGTGGGACACGCTGAGCACCCCGGCGCAGATCGCGCAACAGATCGAACGCCAGCGCGAAGGCGCGGCCCGGCTGCTCGAGGTGCCGCTGGCGCAGGTGCTGCCGGTGTCGGCGCAGAAGGGGCTGCAGGCCAAGATCGGTCACGACGCGGCCCTGCTCGACGCCAGCCGGCTGCCGGCGCTCGAGGCGCTGCTCGGCGAAGGCGTGCTCGGCAAGCGAGAGACCATGCTGCGGCTCGCGGTCGACGCCGGCATGACCGCGCTGCGCACCGAGGCCGAGCGCCTACTGAAGGTGCGCCAGCGCGACCTGTCGGAGCAGGCGCTCGAGCTGCAGGGCCTGCGCGGCAAGAACGTGTCGGTGATCCGCCACATGCGTGCGCGCATCGACCAGGAACACGCTGAATTCGAGGGCAGCAACACCCGCATCCTGGCGCTGCGCTCGGTACAGGGCAAGCTGCTGCGCGAGGTGTACGCGGTGCTCGGGCGCACGGCGCTCAAGGCCGACATGGTCAAGCTGGCCGCGGCGCTCAAGCGCCCCGGCGTCAAGTTCAACGTGCGCAAGGTGTACGGCGAAACCTTCGATGCGCTGCGCAACAACCTGCGCGAAGTGCAGGCGACCACGGCCGAGATCCAGTCGATGCTGCACGCCACATTCCGCCAGCTCAACGCCGAGCAGGGCTTCACGCTGCAGGCGCCGGCCGAACCCGACCTGAGCGGCTTCGAGCAGGAGCTGGGCCAGATCGAGCGCAGCCACATCCACTACCTGGGCGTGGGCAACCTGATCAAGCTCGCGCAGGCCGACTTCTGCGACAAGCTGGTGCGTGCGCTGGCCAGCCGGCTGCGGCTCGTCAACGAAGCCGCCATGACCGAGGTCGAGCGCTGGAGCAAGGGCGCGAGCGCGCAGATCGATGCGCAACTCAAGGAACGCCGCCGCAATTTCAGCAAGCGCATCGAGGCGATCGAACGCATCCAGAACGCCGCGGGCAGCCTCGACGACCGGCTGGCCGAGATCGCCGCACAAGAAAGCCACCTGGCCGCGCTGCAGGAGCGGCTGCACGAGTTCACCTCGCTGATCGCGCAGCACGGCAGCCAGCCGGCTGCCGCGGCCGCCGCCATCGCGGGCGAGCAACTGCGTGCGGCCTGAGCGCAACGCCGCGCGGGCGGCCGTCTCCCCACCTCCGCCGCTGCCTCCCGATTTCGCCGCACAGATCGTGCGCTGGCAGCGCAGCCACGGACGCAGTGAACTGCCGTGGCAGAACACGCGCGATCCGTACCGCGTCTGGCTCTCGGAGGTGATGCTCCAGCAGACGCAGGTCACGACCGTGCTGGGCTACTTCGCACGCTTTCTCGAACGTTTTCCCGACGTGGCGGCGCTGGCCGCCGGCACCGAGGACGAGGTGTTCGGCCTGTGGAGCGGCCTGGGCTACTACAGCCGCGCGCGCAACATGCACCGCTGCGCGCAGGAGGTGGTTGCGCGCTTCGGCGGCGCCTTTCCGCACACCGCCGCCGAACTCGTGACCCTGCCCGGCATCGGTCGTTCGACGGCGGCCGCCATTGCGGCCTTCTGTTTCGGCGAGCGCGTGGCCATCCTCGACGGCAACGTGAAGCGCGTGCTGACGCGCGTGCTCGGCTTCGACGGCGACATGTCGTCGTCGGCGCAGGAGCGCGCGCTGTGGGACCTCGCCACGCAGCTGCTGCCGCCGGACGGCCAGCGCGAGGCGGTGGCGCACTACACGCAGGGCCTGATGGACCTGGGCGCCACGGTCTGCCTGCCGCGCAAGCCCAGCTGCATGATCTGCCCGGTGAACGCGAGCTGCGTGGGCCTGCGCCAGGGCGCGCCCGAGCGCTACCCGGTGAAGACGCGCAAGCTCAAGCGCAGCGCCCAGTCGCTGTGGGTGCTGCTGGCGCGCGACGCGCAAGGGCGCGTGTGGCTGGAGAAGCGGCCGGCCAAGGGCATCTGGGCGGGGCTGCATTGCCTGCCCGTGTTCGACAGCCATGAGGCGCTGCTCGCGGCTTTGCCATCGGGTGCCGCGCACGAGGTGCAAGACCTGCCGCCCTTCGTGCACGTGCTGACCCACAAGGACCTGCACCTGCACCCCGTGCTGCTCCAGGGCGTCCAGCCGCAAGGCGAGGGCGCGCGCTGGGTCGAGACGCAGGAGTGGAGCCGGCTGGGGCTGCCTGCCCCGATGCGCAAGCTGCTGGAAACCGCCGAGGCCTGAACGGCCCCCGGCGGTAGGCCGGCTTCGCCGCCGTCAGGCGTCGAGTTCGCGGTGGCGCTTGAGCGCGCCCCAGCGCGCACCGAAGGCGCGTGCCAGTTGCTCGACCAGGAACACCGACCGGTGCTGCCCGCCCGTGCAGCCGATGGCCACCGTCACGTAGCTGCGGTGGTCGCGCGCCAGCGCGTCGAGCCAGTGCGTCAGGAACTGCTCGATGTCGTCGAACATGCGCGCCACGTCGTCGTGCTCGCGCAGCCATTCGATCACCGGCTCGTCGCGCCCTGTCAGCGCGCGCAGCGCTGGCACGTAGTGCGGATTGGGCAGCATGCGCACGTCGAACACGTAGTCGGCATCGAGCGGCACGCCGCGCTTGAAGGCGAACGATTCGAACACCAGCGTCAGCGCGTTCTGCGGCGCCGAGATCAGCCCCTTGATGTAGCTCTGCAGCTGCGCGGGGCGGATGAGGCTGGTGTCGATCACGTCGGCGCCATCGCGCAGGTCGGCCAGCAGCTCGCGTTCGAGTTCGATGGCCTGCACCAGCACGCGGTGCTGCTCGGGCACGTCGGTGCGGCTTTCCTGGCGCGAGAGCGGGTGGCGCCGGCGTGTTTCCGAGTAGCGGCGCAACAGCGCATCGGTGGTCGCGTCGAGGAACAGCGAGCGCAGCGAGACGCCATCGGCGCGCAGTGCTTCGAGCTGCTGCGGCACGATCGGCAGCGACACGCCGCTGCGCACGTCCATCGCAATTGCCACGCGCGTGGCCTGCTGCTCGTGCTGCAGCGCGATGAAGGCCGTGAGCAGCTCAGGCGGCAGGTTGTCGACGCAGTAGTAGCCGGCGTCTTCCAGCGCGTGCAGCGCCACCGACTTGCCGGAGCCCGACATGCCGGTGATGAGGACGAGGTCGAGGTTCATGTTCATGGGGCGGTCGCCGGCGTCTTGTGGCCCAGCATTTCGCGCGCATGGGCCAGCGAGGTGGCCGACACCTTTTCGCCGCCCAGCATGCGGGCGATTTCGCGGGCGCGGTCGTCGGCGGCGAGGCGCGACACGCCGCTTTCGGTGCGCGGGCCGTCCGTGCCGGCCGCCGTCGTCTGGCGCTTGGCGACCACGAGGTGGTGGTCGGCGCAGGCCGCCACTTGGGGCAGGTGGGTCACGGCGAGCACTTGGCGGTCCCGGCCGAGCTGTTTCATGAGGCGGCCCACGGTCTCGGCGACGGCGCCGCCCACGCCTGCATCGACCTCGTCGAAGATCAGCGTCTGCGCGGCGCCCAGTTCGCTGGTCGTCACGGCGATGGCCAGCGCGATGCGCGAGAGCTCACCGCCCGAGGCCACCTTGCCGATGGCGCGCGGCGTGCTGCCGGCGTGGCCGGCCACCAGGAACGAAATTTCTTCGAGGCCGGCGCGACCGGGCTGTGCCAGCGGCTGCAGTTCGACGTCGAAGCGCCCGCCCTGCATGCCCAGGCCCTGCATCGCCTGCGTGACGGCCTGGGCCAGGCGCGGCGCGGCCTGCTTGCGGATTTTGCCGAGGGCCTTGGCTTCCTTCATGTAGGCCTGCTGGGTGTTCTGCTCGGCGCGTTCCAGGCCTTCGAGGTCGCTTTGCGCGTCGAGCGCCTGCAGCTCCGCCTGCCAGCCGGCCAGCAGCGCGGGCAGCTCGGCGGGCGTGCGCTTGTAGCGGCGCGCGAGCGACATCCACAGGCCCATGCGCTCGTCGAGTTCGGCGAGGGTCTTGGGATCGGTGTCGGTGTCGCGCAGGTAGCCGTGCAGCGAGTGGGCCGCGTCCGAGGCCTGCGCCACGCAGGACGCCAGCACCTCGCCCAGCGTGCGGAATTCGGGCTCGATGTGTTCGCAGTTCTGCAGCAGCGTCGCGGCGCGCGTGAGGGCGGCGAGGGCGCCGTTGTCGTCGTCTTCGAGCGCCTGGCTCGCGCCCTGGGCGGCGTCGATGAGCGCCTGCGCGTTCGAGATGCGCGAGTGGTGGGCCGAGAGTTCGTCCCACTCGTCGGCGCCTGGCGCCAGCTTGGCGACTTCGGAAATCTGCCATTGCAGCCGCTCACGCTCGCGTTGCAGCGAGTCTTGCGCCGAGCGTGCGTGCTCGAGCGCCGAGAGCGCCTGGCGCCAGCTCTGCCAGGCGGCGTCGAGCGCGTCGGTGCGCGCGCCGGCGTAGGCGTCGAGCAGGCCGCGCACGGCCTCGGGGCGGGTCAGGCTCTGCCAGGCGTGCTGGCCGTGGATGTCGAGCAGGCGGTCGCCGAGTTCGCGCAGTTGCGTGGCGGTGGCGGGGCTGCCGTTGATCCAGCCGCGGCTGCGTCCCTGCAGGTCGACCGTGCGGCGCAGCAGCAGGCCATCGCCCGCCTCGAAGCCGCCTTCGTCGAGCCAGCCGGCCAGGGCCGGGTCGGCGTCGAACTCGGCGCTCACGTCGAGCCGCTCGGCGCCTTCGCGCACGGCGCCAGCGTCGGCGCGGTTGCCCAGCGCCAGCTGCAGCGCGTCGATCAGGATGGACTTGCCGGCGCCGGTTTCCCCGGTCAGCACCGTGAAGCCGGCGGACAGGTCGAGTTCAAGGGACCGCACGATCACGAAGTCGCGCAGTGCGATGCGTCGCAAAGCCATCTCAGTTCGTCCTCAAGCTGGGGGCGTGGTCCTTCATTCAGGAGCCCCCTTCGTTCCAATGGAGTTTCTTGCGCAGCGTGTCGAAATAGCTCCAGCCGCGCGGGTGCAGGAAGCGCACCCGGAAGTCGGAGCGGCGCACCACCACGCGGTCGCCGATGGCGAGCGAGGCGAGCGACTGCATGTCGAAATTGGCGCTGGCGTCACGCCCGCTCACCAGCTCGATCACGATCTCGTCGGCGTCGGGCAGCAGCACGGGGCGGTTCGACAGCGTGTGCGGCGCGATCGGCACCATCACCCAGCCCGGCACCGCCGGATGCAGCAGCGGCCCGCCGGCCGACAGCGCGTAGGCCGTCGAGCCCGTGGGCGACGCGATGATCAGCCCGTCGGCGCGCTGGTTGGCCACGAAATGGCGGCCCACCGACACGCGCATCTCGACCATGCCCGAGGTGGCGCCGCGGTTGACCACCACGTCGTTCATCGCGAGCGCGTCGAACACCACGGACTCGTCGCGGAGCACCTGCGCGTGCATCAGGCTGCGGTGGTCTTCTTCGTATTCGCCGGCCAGCATCGGGATCAGCGTGGCCTGGTAGTTGTCCAGCGGGATGTCGGTGATGAAGCCCAGCCGGCCGCGGTTGATGCCGATGAGCGGGATGCCGTAGCACGCGAGCTGCCGGCCGATGCCGAGCATGGTGCCGTCACCGCCGACCACGAGGCCGAGGTCGCAGCGCTGGCCGATTTCCTCGACCGACAGCGCCTGGTAGCGCGGGTGCGGCGGGGCGTCGGTGTCCTCGCAGGACGAACGCTCCACGAACACCGTGCATCCCTGCGATTCGAGGAAGGCGCCAATGCCCTCCATCACGCCGTCGCGCGCATCGGCTTGCGCCCGGGCGCCGGAAGCCTGGTATTTGCCGATCAGGGCGACGTGACGAAAGCGTGAGGTCATAGCTCACAAATTACAACACTAAAATCTTGCAATGCTGGACGACCGTGCCAAGTTGCTGTTGAAGACGCTGGTCGAGCGTTACATCGCCGATGGGCAACCCGTCGGATCGCGCACGCTCTCGCGTTCGGCAGGGCTGGATCTCTCCCCCGCGACCATCCGCAACGTCATGTCCGACCTCGAGGCGCTGGGGCTCATTGCCAGCCCCCACACCTCGGCCGGACGCGTGCCGACCACGCGCGGCTACCGGCTCTTCGTCGACACCATGCTGACCGCGCAGCGCGAGCAGATGAGCACGCCTAGCCTGGCGGCCGACCAGCCGCAGAAGGTGATCGCCAACGCCGCGCACCTGCTGTCGAACCTGTCGCAGTTCGTGGGCGTCGTGATGGCGCCGCGGCGCGTCTCGGTGTTCAAGCAGATCGAATTCTTGCGCCTGTCGGAGCGGCGGCTGCTGGTGATCATCGTGTCGCCCGACGGCGACGTGCAGAACCGCGTGATCTTCCCGGAATCCGACTATTCGCAGTCGCAACTGGTGGAAGCCTCGAACTACATCAACGCGCACTTCGCGGGCCTGACGATCGAGCAGGTGCGCGACCGCCTGCAGTCCGAGGTCGAGAAGCTGCGCGGAGAAATCGCGGCGCTGATGCAGGCCGCGGTGCAGGTCAGCTCCGAAGTGCTCACCGATGCGCAGGCCGATGACGTCGTGATCTCCGGCGAGCGCAACCTGCTGTCGGTGACCGATTTCTCCAGCGACATGGGGCAGCTGCGGCGAGCCTTCGATCTTTTCGAGGAGAAGGCGCAGCTGATGCGGCTGCTCGACGTGTCGAGCAAGGCCGAGGGCGTGCGCATCTTCATCGGCGGCGAAAGCCAGGTCGTGCCCTTCGAAGAGCTGTCCATCGTCAGCGCCAACTACGAGGTCGATGGCCAGGTGGTCGGCACGCTGGGCGTGATCGGCCCGACCCGCATGCCGTACGACCGCATGATCCAGATCGTCGACATCACGTCGCGGCTGGTGAGCAACGCGCTGAGCCACCGCAAGTAAGCGGCCGCGCGCGGCGCATAGAATCGGGCCCGCGTGGGCCGTTAGCTCAGTTGGTTAGAGCAGCGGACTCATAATCCGTTGGTCGAGTGTTCAAGCCACTCACGGCCTACCACCACACATTCCCCCCCTCTGTAGACACCCCGACGAAGGCCGCATTGCGCGGCCTTTTTCCTTGCGGTTGCGAGGGCGCGAGCGAGGTCTGCGGCCGCCGCCGATTTCACCTACGGCAAACACAGGATTCCTTCAGGTTGCAATGCAACATCGAAGGCAGAATGCACCATTTGAGTGCAAATGTAACGAGCCGGGTGATCCCTGCGCGCGCCGCACTGCGATTCCCGATGGCCATGACCCCGCTTTTCAAGCTCCTGCTTCCGATGTCCCTGCTCGCGCTCGCTGCATGCGGCGCCAAGCAGGCTTCCACCACCGATGACGCGCCGCCCGAAGTCGGCGTGGTGGCGCTGCACGCCAGCGACGTGGCTGTGCACACCGAGCTCGCGGGCCGCACGGCCGCCTACCGCGTCTCCGAGGTGCGGCCGCAGGTCAACGGCATTGTGCGCAAGCGGCTGTTCGAAGAGGGCGGCATGGTCCGCGCGGGCCAGGTGCTGTACGAGATCGAGCCTGGCCCGTTCGAGGCCGCGCACGAGCAGGCGCAGGCCACGCTGGCCACGTCGCAGGCCACCATCGCCAGCCTGCGCGGCAAGGCCGATCGCTTCGGCGAACTGGTCAAGGCCAATGCCGTGAGCAGGCAGGAACACGAAGAGGCGCAGGCGGCGCTGGTGCAGGCGCAAGCCGGCGTGAAGGCCGCGCAGGCGGCCGTGAAGGCGGCGCGCATCAACCTCGACTTCACGCGCATCACCGCGCCCATCGCGGGACGCATCGGCCGCTCCGCCGTGACCGAAGGCGCGCTCGTGGCGCCGGGCCAGGCGATGGCGCTGGCCACGATCCAGCGGCTCGATCCGATCTACGTCGACGTCGTGCAGTCGAGCCTGGCGTTGACGAAGCTCAAGCGCCGCTTCATCTCGGGCGACATGGCGCCGGCCAGCACCCAGGTCCGCCTGCGCATGGAAGACGGCCTGCCTTACCCGCATGCCGGCACGCTGAAGTTCTCCGAAGTGGCCGTCGACGAGGCCACCGGCTCGGTCACGTTGCGCGCGGAATTCCCGAACCCGCAAGGGCTGCTGCTGCCGGGCATGTACGTGCGCGCGCAGGTCGAGTCTGGCGTGGAGCGCCAGGCCATCCTGGCGCCGCAGCGCGGCGTGGCCCGCAACGAGAAGGGCGAGCCGACCGCGCTGGTGGTGACGACCGACAACAAGGTCGAGCTGCGCGCGCTCGAAGTGCGCAGCACCGAGGGCGAGCACTGGGTCGTGACCCGGGGCCTGCGCGAGGGCGACCGCCTGGTGGTCGATGGCCTGCAGCGCGCACGCCCGGGCGAAAAAGTGAAGCCGGTGCCGGTGTCCACGGCGGGTGCATCGTCCGCCGCCGCGCCTTCCCCGGCCGATTGACGAAAAACCGCAACCTCCCGTGATCGCTCATTTCTTCATCCAGCGGCCCGTCTTCGCCTGGGTCATTGCCATCCTCATCATGCTGGCCGGCGGCGTGGCCATTCGCACGCTGCCGGTGTCGCAGTACCCGGACATCGCGCCGCCGACCGTGGTCGTGTCGGCCAACTACCCCGGCGCCTCGGCGCAGGCGGTGGAAAACAGCGTCACGCAGGTGCTCGAGCAGCAGCTCAAGGGCATCGACGGCCTGATGTACTTCAAGTCGACCAGCAGCGCCGCCGGCTGGGCCGAGATCAACGTCACCTTCCGCCAGGGCATCGACCCCGACACCGCGCAGGTGCAGGTGCAGAACAAGGTCAGCCAGGCCACCAGCCGGCTGCCGCAGGCGGTGCAGCAGCAGGGCGTGACGGTCGCCAAATCGCAGAACAACTTCCTGCTGATCGTGGCGCTCTACGACGAGACCGGCCAGCGCACCGACACCGACATCGCCGACTGGATGGCCAGCAACCTGCGCGACCCGATCAGCCGCGTCGACGGCGTGGGTTCGGTGCAGGCCTTCGGCGCGGCGTACGCCATGCGCATCTGGCTCGACCCGCACCGGCTGGCCAGCTACCAGCTGATGCCGTCCGACGTCACGGCCGCCATCACCGCGCAGAACACGCAGGTGTCGGTGGGCGAGATCGGCGCGCGGCCGTCGGCGCCGACGCAGCACCTGAACGCCACTGTCACCGCGATGTCGCGGCTGCAGACGTCCGACCAGTTCAAGGCCATCGTGCTCAAGACGCAGGCCGACGGCGCCGTGGTGCGGTTGGGCGACGTGGCGCGGGTGGAAATCGGCAGCGAGTCGTATGCCGAAACCACGCGCCTGAACGGCCACCCGGCCGCAGGCTCGGCCGTGATGCTGGCCCCCGGCGCCAACGCGCTCACCACCGCCCGCGCGGTGAAGGCGCGCATCGCCGAACTCGAACGCTCGCTGCCTGCCGGCTTGCGCGTGGCCTACGCGGAAGACACCACGCGCTTCGTCAAGATCTCGATCCAGTCGGTCATCCGCACGCTGCTGGAGGCCATCGCGCTGGTGGTGGTCGTGATGTTCCTCTTCCTGCAGAACTGGCGCGCCACGGTGATCCCCGCGATCACCGTGCCAGTGGTGCTGCTGGGCACCTTCGGCGTGCTGGCGGCCTTCGGCTATTCGATCAATGTGCTCACGCTGTTCGGCATGGTGCTGGCCATCGGCCTGCTGGTGGACGACGCGATCGTGGTGGTGGAGAACGTCGAGCGCGTCATGCACGAAGAGGGGCTCGATGCGAAGGCCGCCACGATCAAATCGATGAAGGAGATCACCGGCGCGCTGGTCGGCATCGCGGTGGTGGTGTCGGCGGTGTTCCTGCCCATGGCCTTCTTCGGCGGCTCGGTGGGCGTGATCTACCGGCAGTTCTCGGTGACCATCATCGCGTCGATGGTGCTGTCGGTGGTGGTGGCCATCGTGCTCATCCCGGCGCTGTGCGCGCGCTTCCTGAAGGCCGGCGTGCCGCCGCGCACGCGCGGCTTCCTGGGCGCCTTCAACCGCCGCTTCGACGCCGCGCAGGGTCGCTACGTGGGCGTGCTGGGCCGCATCCTGCGCAAGCCGCTGCGCTTCACGGCGGTGTATGTCGCCATCGTGGCCGGCATGGGCCTGCTGTACCTGAGCCTGCCCGGCGGCTTCCTGCCGGAAGAGGACCAGGGCAGCGTGATGGTGATCGCGACGCTGCCGGCCGGCGCCACCTCGGGCCGCACCGACGAAGTGAACCGCGCCATCGAAAAGCACTTTCTCGAGACCGAGAAGGACACGACCGACACCATCTTCACGCTCACCGGCTGGAGCTACAGCGGCTCCGGGCAGAACATGGGCATGGCGTTTGTCTCGCTGAAGGATTGGTCCGAACGCGCCAGTGCGGACAAGCGTGCGCACGCCATCGTCGAGCGTGTCGGCAAGGCGCTGGCCAAGCAGCAGCGCGACGCCGAGGTCTTCGGCATGGTGCCGCCGCCCATCGAAGGGCTGGGCGAATCGAACGGCTTCGAGTTCTGGTTGCAGGACACCTCGGGCATGGGCGCCGAGCGGCTGTTGCAGGCGCGCGAGAAGCTGGTGCGCGAGGCCAACAAGGACAAGCGCCTGCAGTCGGTGCGTGCCAACAGCGTGGCCGGCACGCCGCAGCTGCAGGTCGACATCGACCAGCTGAAGGCCTCGGCGCTGCGGCTGTCGCTGGACGACGTGAACACCACGCTGGGCATTGCCTGGGGCGGCAGCTACGTCAACGACTTCATCGACCGCGGCCGCGTGAAGCGCGTGTACGTGCAGGCCGATGCGCCGTATCGCTCGGCACCGGACGACATCGGCCAGTGGTTCGTGCGCGGCAGCACGGGCGCGATGACGCCGTTCTCGGCCTTTGCCACCACGCGCTGGTCGCAGGGCGCCTCGCAGCTGGAGCGCTACAACGGCCTGCCCGCGGTGCAGATCCAGGGCGCGGCCGCGCAAGGCACCAGCTCGGGCACGGCCATGGCGGCCATCGAGACCCTCGCGAAGAAGCAGAGCGGCACGGGCCAGGCCTGGAGCGGCCTGTCGTACCAGGAGCGGCTGTCGGGCGGGCAGGCGCCGCTGCTGTTCGCGCTGTCGATCCTCGTGGTCTTCCTGTGCCTGGCGGCGCTGTACGAGAGCTGGTCGGTGCCGGTGTCGGTGATGCTGGTGATTCCGCTGGGCGTGCTCGGCGCGGTGATCGCGGCGGCGCTGCGCGGGTTGTCGAACGACATCTACTTCCAGGTCGGCCTGCTCGCGACCATCGGCCTGTCGGCCAAGAACGCGATCCTGATCATCGAGTTCGCGGAGGCCGCGCTGCGCCGTGGCGTGCCGCTGCTCGAGGCGGTGGCCGAAGGCGCGCGCCTGCGGCTGCGGCCGATCCTGATGACCTCGCTGGCCTTCCTGGCGGGCGTGGTCCCGCTGGCGGTGGCCACCGGCGCGGGCTCGGGCAGCCAGGTCGCGATCGGCACCGGTGTGTTCGGCGGCGTGCTCGCGGCAACGGCACTGGGCATCTTCTTCGTGCCGCTGTTCTACCTGCTGGTGAAGCGCGTGGCCGCACGGCTGTTGGGGCGCAAGGCACAGGAGGGCGGCGAACAGGTGGCCTGAGGCCATCGCATCGCAAGGCCGTGAAGCTTTTTTGAAGGCCTCGCCGGAACAGCGCTTTCGGCGGGGTAGAATTCAAGGCTGCGCGGCTGTAGCTCAGTTGGATAGAGTACTTGGCTACGAACCAAGGGGTCGTGGGTTCAATTCCTGCCAGCCGCACCATCTCTCGAATAGCCTGGAAGAGTTTCTCTTCCAGGCTATTTTCGTTTAGGGCCCTCGCACAGAGGGTTTCGCTGCCCGCACTCGCTGCGCGGCAGGCGCCCACAAAAAAAGCCGCCCGAGGGCGGCTTTTTGACGTCGATACGGACAACTGCCAGGCCGGGCCTGTGCAGCGTCGCACCATGCGTCTTACTTCTTCTTGGCGACGGCCTTCTTGGCGGGAGCCTTGGCGACGACTGCCTTCGTGACAGCAGCCTTCTTGGGAGCGGCGGCCTTCTTGGCAGCAGGTGCAGCAGCGGCCTTTTCAGCCTTGCGCTTGGCGGCCTTGGGGTCGATGGCGGCCTTGAAGGCAGCGCCGGCGACGAACTTCGGCACCTTGGTGGCGGCGATCTTGATCTTGGTGCCGGCCTGGGGGTTGAAGCCCGAGCGTGCAGCGCGTGCGACTTGCTTGAAAGTACCGAAGCCGACCAGCTGGACCGAATCGCCCTTCTTCACGGCAGCGACGACGCTGCTGGTGATCGTTTCGAGGACGCGTGCGGCCTCGGCCTTGCTCAGGTTGTGGGTGGTGGCGATCTTCTCGACCAGTTCGATGCGGTTCATTCAGTATTCCTTGGATGGTATGGCGCCGTGTTGCCTACGGCGGCCCAGGCTTATTCCGGGCGGGGCGGAGTGTACCGGGTCGGAAGGGCCTCTTTGGAACGGCATGGGTCGGATGCGTTGCAACAAGCCCCATTGCGGGTGGCCGTCGTCCGTATTTTCAGCTTTCGATCACAAAGGTTGGGGCGGGCGAAAAAACACGCTATAATCGAAAGCTGTGCGGCTGTAGCTCAGTTGGATAGAGTACTTGGCTACGAACCAAGGGGTCGTGGGTTCAATTCCTGCCAGCCGCACCACTCTTCAAGGGTTAGCTCGTTTTTCGAGCTAACCCTTTTTCTTTGGCCGGTCATTGCACCGTGCCCGCATCAGGGACGCGGCGGTCGTGCGTCCTTCCAGAGGCCGGCCCGCTTGGCCTTCGCTTCTTCCTCCGCAAATTCGTACTGCCCGCGCTCCTGGGGCGACAGGCGCTGCGCCTGCGCGGGCTGCCAGCGTGCCAATCCGACGGTCAGCAGTGCCAAGCCTGCGTCGAGCGTCCTCGGGCCATTGGGGGCTGAATCCGGCGTCACCGTCACGCGGCAGACGCGTTCGCGAGCGTGGGATGTGGGATCGTCGCAGTCGACGTCTGCCGGTTTCAGGCGAACCATGTCGTGCATCTTCTGCTGAGCTTGCTCTGCGAAGGGCTGCCCGGACTTTGGCGCCTCGATGCCCTGCAGGCGCACGCGGCGCCACGCACTGGCGCTGGCTGCGTCGCCGCAGCGGGCGGTGAGGGTGTCGCCGCTGTGGATGCTCACGACGAAGCAGGTCTGCGTCCTGGCGTGGGTGTCGAAAGGAAGAAAGCCCAGTACGGCAGCAAGGGCCGTGAGAGCGTACAAATGAAGCCCCGCCGAGGCATGGCGACGGCAGGGGAAATGTCCGGTGGCGATCACGGGGGCTCCTGTCTCCTGGGCATGGCGGTTGCGGCAAACTCACCGGCTTGTAGGGCGCGGCAAGGGCGCCCAGTATTTCCGATTTGAAGGGCTCTGCATTGAACAAGGCATTCACCAAGGAGTCGGACGCCGATGCGGACGACGACGATGACGGCGCAGGTGGCGTCGCGCCCCCGCTGCCGGCCGGCAGCAAGAACTACATCACGCCCGAGGGCTACGCGCGGCTGCGCGACGAACTGCTGCAGCTGATGGACGAGGAGCGCCCCAAGGTCGTCGAGGCCGTGCACTGGGCCGCGAAGAACGGCGACCGTTCCGAGAACGGCGACTACCTCTACGGCAAGAAGCGCCTGCGCGAGATCGACCGGCGCATCCGTTTCCTCGGCAAGCGGCTCGAGATCGCGGAGATCACCGACCCGTCGGTGCACCATGGCCGCGACCAGGTCTTCTTTGGCGCCACCGTCCGCTATGTCGACGAGACCGGCGAGGAGCGCAGCGTCACCATCCTCGGCATCGACGAGGCCGAGAGCGCCAAGTCGGAGGTCAGCTGGATTTCCCCGATCGCGCGTGCGCTGCTCAAGGCGCGCGAAGGCGACGTGGTGAAGCTCGTGACGCCTGGCGGGGCGCACGAGGTGGAGATCCTGTCGGTGAGCTACCCGGCGCCGCGCACGCCGGCGAACTGACGAAGAAGGTCAGGGCGCCGGAATCGTCCGCGCCGCGGTCAGCACCGACGCGGTCCGGCGCGCGGCGCGCAGCACGGCGTCGAGGTGCGTGCGGTCGCGCACCGCGATCACGAAGCGCAGGTCGGTCGAGTCCTGCGGGGTCTCGTCGGCCATTTCCACGTGCGTGATGTCGGCCTCGGCATCGGCCAGGGTGGCCGCCACGCGGGCCAGCACGCCCTTGTCGTTGCGCACGGTGATGACCACGCCGGTCTCGAAGGCACGCGTGGGCTCATCGGCCCATTCGACCGCGAAGAAGCGCTCGCTGTCCTTGTTGCGCAGGCGCTGGCCCACGCCGCAATCGTCGGTGTGCACCACCAGCCCTTCGCCGTGCCCGAGGTAGCCGACGATCTGGTCACCGGGAATGGGCCGGCAGCACTGGGCGAAGCGCACGGAAGAGTTCTCGCTGCCATCGAGCGTGACGGCGCCTTGAGACACGGCCTCGTGTGAGGTGAAGCGCTCGCGGCTCAGGAGGAGGGCGTCGGGGCGCTCGCCGATCTCGGCCAGCAGCGCCATGAGCCGCTTGGCGACGATGCTCGCGATGCGCTTGCCCAGGCCGATGTCGGTCAGCAGTTCGGCGCGGGTGCGGTTGCCGGTGAAGCGCAGCAGCTTCTCCCACAGCGCCTGGTGTTCGTCGTCTTCCTCGGGCAGCTTGCCCAGGCCTTCGGCGCGCAGCGCCTGCGCCAGCAGCTTCTCGCCCAGACCCTCGGACTCGGCATGCGCCAGCGTCTTCAGGTAGTGGCGGATCTTGGAGCGTGCCCGGCCGGTGCGCACGAAGCCCAGCCACGCGGGGTTGGGCGTGGACACCGGCGCGGTGATCACTTCGACCACGTCGCCGTTCTTCAGCTCGGTGCGCAGCGGCACCTGGTCGCCGTTGATGCGCGCGGCCGAGGTGTGGTCGCCGATGTTGCTGTGGATGGCGTACGCGAAGTCGACCACCGTGGCGCCACGCGGCAGCGCCATGATCTGGCTCTTGGGCGTGAAGACGTAGACAGCGTCGGGGAACAGGTCGACCTTGACGTGGTCCCAGAACTCGGCGGCGTCGCGTGTCTCGTCCTGGATGTCGAGCAGCGACTGCAGCCACTTGGTGCCCAGCCGGTCGTTGCTCGCGGCATTCGGCTCGGCAGCCTTGTAGAGCCAGTGCGCGGCGACGCCCGATTCGGCCACGACGTGCATGGCCTCGGTGCGCAGCTGGAACTCCACGCTCACGCCGGCAGGGCCCACCAGCGTGGTGTGCAGCGACTGGTAGCCGTTGAGCTTGGCGATCGCGATGTGGTCCTTGAACTTGCCCGGCAGCGGCTTGTACATCTGGTGCAGGATGCCCAGGCCGGTGTAGCAGGCGATCACGTTCGGCACGATGAGCCGGAAGCCGTAGATGTCGGTGACCTGCGCGAAGCTCAGGTGTTTTTCTTCCATCTTGCGGTAGATGGAATAGAGCGTTTTCTCGCGGCCCGCGATGCGCAGCGTCATGCCGGCGGCGGAGAAGGCCGTCTCGACTTCTTTCTGCACCTTCTGGATCAGGTCGCGTCGTCGTCCGCGGGCCTTGGCGACAGCCTTGGCCAGCGTGGCGTAGCGCCAGGGCTTGAGGTGGCGGAACGACAGGTCCTGCAGTTCGCGGTAGGTCTGGTTCAGGCCCAGCCGGTGCGCGATGGGGGCGTAGATCTCGAGCGTTTCACGCGAGATGCGGGCCCACTTTTCGCGCGGCGCATCGGCCAGCGTGCGCATGTTGTGCGTGCGGTCGGCCAGCTTGACCAGGATGACGCGCACATCGCGCGCCATGGCCAGCAGCATCTTGCGAAAGGACTCGGCCTGGTTCTCTTCGCGCGTGTTGAACTGCAGCTTGTCGAGCTTGGTGAGCCCGTCGACCAGCTCGGCAACCGGGGCGCCGAAGCGCTCGATGAGTTCCGGCTTGGTGACCCCGCAGTCCTCGATGGCATCGTGCAGCAGCGCGGCCATGAGCGCCTGGGCGTCGAGCTTCCATTCGGCGCACTGCGCCGCCACGGCGATGGGGTGGGTGATGTACGGCTCGCCGCTGTTGCGCAGCTGCCCGAGGTGGGCTTCGTCGGCGAAGCGGTAGGCCCGGCGCACCAGCTCGGTGTCTTCGGGGCTCAGGTAGTCGAGGCGGGCCGTCAGCGCGGCAAAACTCGCGGCGGCCGCGTTCAGCGCCGCCGGACTCGGTTTCGGCGTGGGGGACGGAGGTTTGGCGACCGCGCTCATGGCTACCACTTTAGCGTGACCGCTCTGTGGACGCGTCCAGACGTAAAAAAAGCACCGCAATGCGGTGCCTTTTCGTTGCGGGGCTGCGTCAGATCAGCCTGGCACTTTCTTGAGCATCTCGATGCCGATCTTGCCTTCGGCGATTTCGCGCAGGGCCGTGACGGCGGGCTTGTTCTTGCTCTCGATCTTGGGCGCGTGGCCTTGGCTCAGCATGCGCGCACGGTACGTGGCGGCGAGAACGAGCTGGAAACGGTTCGGGATCTGAACGAGACAATCTTCGACGGTGATGCGGGCCATGATGAATTCTTTCGGTCGGTGAGCGGGGATTTCAAGGGATGTTCAGTGCGGCGAACGTATCGGCACGGGCTCTGCGCTGTGCGGAATACCGCAGCCGCTGCGCGTGGACGATCGCCTTGAGATCGAAAAGCGCGCGCTCAAATAACTCGTTGATTATAACGAAATCGAATTTTCCGGCCTGGGCCATCTCTTCGGCCGCGTTCTTCAGGCGCAGTTCGATCACCGCCGCGCTGTCTTCGCCGCGCCGCTCCAGCCGGGAGCGCAGCTCTTCCCAGCTGGGCGGGAGGATGAAGATCATGACCGCGTTGGCAAAGGTCTTGCGGATCTGCAGCGCGCCCTGGAAGTCGATTTCGAGGATCACGTCGGTGCCCAGGGCCACCCGCTCCTCGACCGCCTTCTTCGACGTGCCGTAGCGGTGGCCGTGCACATGGGCCCACTCGACGAAGCCGTCGGCCGCGATGAGGGCGTCGAACTCGCTCGGGGAGGCGAAAAAGTACTCCCGGCCGTGCTTTTCCTGCCCGCGCGGGGGGCGTGTGGTGTGGGAGACCGAGGGCTGAACGGCCGAGTCGAGCTCCATGAGCGCCTTGACCAGGCTCGATTTGCCAGCGCCGCTGGGCGCAGCGACCACGAAGATATTGCCGGGGTAGTCCATGGGGAGGCTCGTCGTCATTCGATGTTCTGCACCTGCTCGCGCATCTGCTCGATGAGGACCTTCATGTCCACGCCGATGCGCGTGAGTTCCAAGGCCGCCGACTTGGAGCCCAGGGTGTTGGCTTCGCGGTGCAGTTCCTGGATCAGGAAATCCAGCCGCTTGCCGATGTCGCCGCCCTTCTTGAGCAGCCGCTCGATCTCGTCGAGGTGCGAATTCAGCCGCGTGAGCTCTTCCGCCACGTCGATGCGGATCGCGAAGGCGGTCGCTTCGGTCAGGGCGCGGTCCTGGGCGGCTTCGGGCAGCGTGCCGCCCGTGCCGGCGGTCAGGCCCATGGCCTCCTGCCAGCGCTCCAGGAAGCGGTTGCGTTGCTGTTCGACCAGCTGTGGCACCAGCGGGCCGGCCTGCTGCACCAGGGTGCGCAGCTGGGCGAGATGGGCCTCGAGCATCTTGGCCAGCCGGGCGCCTTCGCGCTGGCGGGCGGACATCAGCGCCTCCAGCGCCTTGCCTGCCACGTCGAGCAGGTCGGGGCCCCAGTCGCCGCGCGTGGCGCCGTCGCCGCCGGCCAGCCGCAGCACGTCGGCCACGCTGAGCTCGCGGGCGCCGGGCAGCCAGGCACGGATGCCGTCCTGCACGCCGTTCAGCCGCTGAAGCAGCTTGACGGAGGGCTCGACCACGCCCGCCTGGGAGGTGTTCTCGATGGCCGCGCGCACCTCGACCTTGCCGCGCTTGAGCTTGGCCGTGAGCAGCTCGCGCAGCGCGGTCTCATGCTGGCGCAACTCCTCGGGGAGCTTGAAGGTGAGGTCGAGAAAGCGGCTGTTGACCGAGCGGATTTCGACCCCGAGCCGGCCCGCGGCGGAGGGCCGTGCATCGGCTTCGGAGTGGCTGCCTGCGGGGCCGTTCTGGCCGCTGGCATAGCCGGTCATGCTGTAAACTGGCATTGCGCCTCACTGTGGTTTTGCTTGCAAGCACCGAGGCGTCGGTACAGCGTTCGCTTGCCGCACCATCGCCTTCGGGCGAAACTCCCGGATTATGTCAAAGGTCAAGCCTACGCCCCTGTTGCCCGATACGGTCATTGGCGGATATCGCGTTGTTCGCCGGCTTTCCGCGGGCGGTTTCGGCGTGGTCTACCTCGCGATCGACCCGAACGGCCAGCAGGTCGCCGTCAAGGAATACCTGCCTTCGTCGCTCGCCACCCGGGGGCCCGGCGAGCTGGCGCCGCAGGTGCCGCCCGAGAAGCTGTCGCTGTACCGCCTGGGGCTCAAGAGCTTCTTCGAAGAAGGCCGCTCGCTCGCGCAGATCTCGCATGCGTCGGTGGTCAGCGTGCTCAATTTCTTCCGCGAAAACGAGACCGTCTACATGGTCATGAACTACCTGGAGGGCGCGACCCTGCAGGATTTCGTGGTCACGGCGCGCGATCTGAAGCGGCAGAAGGTGTTCCGCGAATCGACCATCCGTTCGCTGTTCGACGAAATCCTGCGCGGCCTGCGCATCGTCCACCAGTACAAGATGCTGCACCTGGACATCAAGCCCGCCAACATCTTCGTCACCGACGACGACCGCGCCGTGCTGATCGATTTTGGCGCCGCCCGCGAAGTGCTCAGCAAGGAGGGCATCTTCATCCGCCCCATGTACACCCCCGGCTTCGCCGCCCCCGAGATGTACCGGCGCGACTCGTCGATGGGCCCCTGGACCGACATCTATGCCATCGGCGCCTGCATCTACGCCTGCATGCAGGGCTATCCGCCCAACGACGCACCCCGGCGCATCGAGAAAGACCGCCTGAGCCTGTCGCTCTCGCGCTTGCGCGGCGTGTACTCCGACAACCTCATCGAGGTGGTCGAGTGGTGCATGTCGCTCGATCCGCTCTCGCGTCCGCAGTCGGTGTTTGCGCTGCAAAAGGAACTCAGCCGCGAAGGCGAGCGCCGCTACACCAAGCTCACGGTCGGCGAAAAGGTGCGCCTGTCGATCGACAACATCCGCTCCTTCGACAAGAAGAGCCTGCCGCGCGCCGCCGCGCCCACCACCCGACCGGCCTGAGCGACATGAAGTTCTCCGTGTTCCAGGTCAGCCGCAAGGGCGGCCGTCTCAAGAACGAAGACCGCATGGGCTACTGCTACACGCGGGAGTCGGGCCTGTTCGTGCTCGCCGACGGCATGGGCGGCCATCCTGAAGGCGAAGTGGCGGCCCAGCTGGCGCTGCAGACCATCGCCGCGCTCTACCAGCGCGAGGCCCGCCCCACCGTGAAGGACGTGAAGGCCTTCCTGGCCGAATCGGCCATGTCGGCGCACCAGCAGATCATGCGGTACGCCAGCCACAAGGCGATGCTCGACACGCCCCGCACCACCGTCGTCGCGGCCGTGCTGCAGAACGCCACCGCCACCTGGCTGCATTGCGGCGACTCGCGTCTGTACGTCGTGCGCGACGGCCGCCTGCTGACCCGCACGCGCGATCACTCGCATGCCGAGCGCCCCAAGCCCCACGGCGCCACCGACGCGCCCGTCAACCGCAACCTGCTGCTGACCTGCCTGGGCTCGCCCACCACGCCGCTGTTCGACGTGTCGGCGCCGCTGCCGCTGCAGCGCGGCGACCGCCTCATGCTGTGCTCCGACGGCGTCTGGGGCGTGCTCGACGACGCCGTGATCGTGCACACCCTGTCGTCCGGCAAGCCCGTGTCCGACGCCGCGCCCGACCTCGCCGAAATGGCGCTGCGCAAGGGCGGTGCCCACAGCGACAACGTGACGCTGATCGCGCTCGAATGGGAAATGCCCGAGACGCCCGGCGACGACCGCGGCGTGTCCACCGAAACCATCGACGACGGCGTGTTCGCCTCGACCATCCAGGCCGGCATGCCGTCCGACAGCGAGATCGACGACCTCGACGAAGACGCCATCGAGCGCTCCATCGCCGAGATCAACGAAGCCATCCGCCGCTCAGCCGCCCGCAAGACCTGATCTCCTGATCGGGTCTCGCGGTTTTTCTTTTTCTTTTTCGGTTTCCTCCAGACACATGACTGCTTTCACACGAAGCGGCGGCCGCGCCGCCGACCAGCTGCGCCCCGTGCGCATCACCCGCGGTTTCACCATCCACGCCGAGGGCTCCGTGCTCATCGAGTTCGGCCAGACCCGCGTGCTGTGCACCGCCTCGGTCGAAGAAAAAGTGCCGCCGCACAAGAAGGGCAGTGGCGAAGGTTGGGTGACGGCCGAATACGGCATGCTGCCGCGCGCCACCCACACCCGCAGCAGCCGCGAGGCCGCCAAGGGCAAGCAGACCGGCCGCACGCAGGAAATCCAGCGCCTCATCGGCCGCTCGATGCGCGCCGTGTTCGACCTCGCCGCCCTGGGCGAACGCACCATCCACCTCGACTGCGACGTGCTGCAGGCCGACGGCGGCACGCGCACCGCGGCCATCACCGGCGCCTTCGTGGCCGCACAGGACGCCGTCGACAAGCTGCTGGCCTCCGGCGCGCTCAAGACCTCGCCCATCAAGGGCCAGGTGGCCGCCATCTCGGTGGGCATCGTCGACGGCACGCCGCTGCTCGACCTCGAATACACCGAAGACTCGGCCTGCGACACCGACATGAACGTCGTCATGACCGGCGCCGGCCACTTCGTCGAAGTGCAGGGCACGGCCGAAGGCGTGGCCTTCACGCGCGAAGAAATGAACCTCCTGCTCGGCCTGGCCGAGAAGGGCATCGGCGAACTCGTGAGCCTGCAGCAGCAGGCCCTGCTTTCGAACTGAACGAACGACGACCCCAACCCACAGCCACTGGCGCCCATTCGCTGGGCATCACAGCCATCTTTGATTTTCCATGAAACTGGTTCTGGCTTCCAACAACGCGGGCAAGCTCGCCGAACTCCAGCAGCTGTTTGCCGAGCTGTCCGTCACCCTGGTGCCGCAGTCGGCACTGGGCGTGGGCGAGGCTGAAGAACCCTTCCGCACCTTCGTCGAGAACGCGCTCACCAAGGCGCGCCACGCCAGCGCCGCCACCGGCCTGCCGGCCATTGCCGACGACGCGGGCCTGTGCGTCGATGCCTTCGGCGGCCTGCCGGGCGTCGACACCGCCTATTACGCCACGCAGTTCGGCTACGCCAAGGGCGACGCGAACAACGTGAAGGCGCTGCTCGAACAGCTCGATGGCGTGGTCAACCGCCGCGCCGCGCTCGTCAGCACGCTGGTCGCGCTGCGTAGCCACGACGACCCCGAGCCGCTCATTGCCGTCGGCCGCGTGGTCGGCGAGATCGCGCCCGCGCCCATCGGCGACAACGGCTTCGGCTTCGACCCCGTCATGTACCTGCCGACTTTCGGCAAGACCTTCGCCCAGCTACCGCCCGACGTGAAGAACGCCAACAGCCACCGCGGCCGCGCCGCGCAGGCCATGCTCGCCCTGATGCGCGAGCGCTGGTTCTGACCCATGGCCACCGTCTTCCCGATCCAGCCCGCCCAAGCCGGCGGCGCCCCCCAGGCCAATGACGTGCTGCACTGGATGCGCCCCGGCCCGCTGCAACTCGCCGCGCTGCCGCCGCTGTCGCTGTACATCCACCTGCCGTGGTGCCTGCGCAAGTGCCCGTACTGCGACTTCAACTCGCACGAGTGGCGCGCCACGAGCGAGGCCGACATCGACGGCCTCCCCGAAGCCGCCTACATCGACGCGCTGATCGCCGACCTCGACGCCGCGTTGCCGTTGATCTGGAGCCGCACCGTCCACACCATCTTCATCGGCGGCGGCACGCCCAGCCTGTTCTCGCCGCAAGCCATCGACCGGTTGCTGGGCGACGTGCGCGCGCGCCTGAAGCTCGCGCCCGAGTGCGAGATCACGCTCGAGGCCAACCCCGGCACCTTCGAGCGCAACCGCTTCCGCGCCTACCGCGCGGCCGGCGTCACGCGCCTGTCGGTGGGCGTGCAGAGCTTCAACGACGAACACCTGACGGCGCTGGGCCGCGTGCACGATCGTGCCCAGGCCATCGCCGCGGTGGAAGAGGCCGCGAGCGCCTTCGATACCTTCAATTTGGACCTGATGTACGCCCTGCCGGGCCAGACCATGGAAGGCCTCGACGCCGACCTGACCCAGGCTTTGGCGCTTGCGCCGCCGCACATTTCGATCTACCACCTCACCATCGAGCCCAACACCTGGTTCGCCAAGTTCCCGCCCACGCTGCCCGAGGACGACATCGCCTACGCGATGCTCGACCGCATCACCGAGCGCACGGGCGCGAACGGCATGTCGCGCTACGAGGTTTCGGCCTATGCGCGCGACGGGCACCAGTGCGCGCACAACCTCAACTACTGGCAGTTCGGCGACTACCTCGGCATCGGCGCCGGCGCGCACAGCAAGCTGAGCTTCGCGCACCGCATCGTGCGGCAGGTGCGTTATCGCGAACCGCGCCTGTACATGGAGAACGCGCGCGCCGGCATGGCCGTGTCGCAGAGCGACGAAGTGGCGCTGGCCGACCTGCCGTTCGAGTTCATGCTCAACGCGCTGCGGCTGAAGCAGGGCTTCACGCTGCCCCAGTTCAGCGAACGCACGGGCCTGGCGATGACGTCGATCCAGCGCGGCCTGGAAGAGGCCGAGCGCAAGGGGCTCGTCGCGCGCGACCTGTTCCGCGTGTGGCCCACCGAGCGAGGGCTCGACTTCCTGAGCGACCTGCAGACGCTGTTCCTGCCCGATGACGAGTAAGGCCGCGCTGTCGGCTTAAAATCGACGGTTCCGGAGAGTTGGGTGAGTGGTTTAAACCAGCAGTCTTGAAAACTGCCGACGTGAAAGCGTCCGTGAGTTCGAATCTCACACTCTCCGCATTTTGAGCGTTCCGTAACGGTCCGCTTAGTCCCAAAAATCCCCGTCTTCCCTCTGAGAAGCCCGAAAAATAGTTCCGGGAGGTTTTGCTTCGTCTCGCACAATCTTCTTGTTTTTAGCGGCAAGGATGGTGAAAAGGCTGATATGCCAAAAAAAGCGGCAGAACTCGGCGCCCTTCAGGTCAGCCGACTGAGCGAGCTAGGCGCGCATGCTGTCGGCGGCGTCGCCGGCCTCAAACTGAAGATCAACGACGCCGGGGCTCGGTCATGGGTGCTGCGCGTAACCGTGGCCGGCAAGATCCGTGACATGAGGCTCGGAGGCTTTCCCGATGTGACCCTCACGCGGGCACGGGAGCGGGCCAGGGCTGTGCGCGAAAAGATCTAGCAGGGGAAGACCCTATCCAGGCCCGACAGACGGCCCGTAGCGCCGTCGCGGCAGCCACAGCCAAGGCTCGGACCTTCGAGTAGTGCGCCGACGCCTACCTTAAGGCCAAATCCAGCGATTGGCAGAACGCCAAGGATCGCGCCCAATGGAGCAGCACGCTCGACCTGTACGCCAAGCCGACGATCGGCAAGATGCTGGTGCAGGACATGCAGCTCTTGCAGGCCCTACCCCGCGTCGACGACTCGGAACTCGTTTTTCCGGGCTGCAAGCCACTCCGGCCACTCAGCGATATGTCTCTGAGTGCTTGCATGTGTCTCATGGGCTACAAGGACCCGAAGGGCAAGGGCTGCGTACCCCACGGCTGCCGCAGCACGTTCCGGGACTGGGCATTGGAGAAGACCACTTTCTCCGGCGACATGGCCGAGATGGCGCTCGCGCACACCATCGATTCAGCTGTGGAGGCCGCCTATCGTCGGGGCGACATGCTGGCCAAGCGCCTGAAGATGATGCAGTCGTGGGCTGATTTCTGCGATGCTGTCTCGCCAACTAAATGAGAGGAGAGGTTGATGGACGACGAGAGAAGCGGAGAGCCGAGTAAAGACTGGCTAGTCTTGATGATGATTGCGGTCATCGCCGCATGGGCGCTAAGTGCAGTGCTGATATGGCCATTTTTTTCCACTGGTGCGGATCGCGGAACCTTTGGGGATATGTTCGGCGCAGTGAACGCGCTGTTTAGCGGATTCGCATTTGTAGGGCTCATTTACACGATCCTGCTTCAAAAACGCGAACTGTCATTGCAGCGAAAAGAACTGGAACTCACTCGCGGTGAGATGTCCGGTCAGCGAGCACAAATGGAGTCGCAGGCCTCAACGCTCAAATTGCAGCAGTTCGAAAGCACGTTCTTTCAACTGCTGCGCGTTCATGGAGACATCGTTAATGCGATCGATCTCCAAGGAGCGAAAGGCGTGACTAGGGGGCGCGACTGCTTCAAAACATTCTGCCGGCGGCTTGAGGGCGAGATACTCAATTTGCGAGCTGGAGCTAGCACAGAGGCTGAGCACATCCGCGTGTCGTATAAGGCGTTCTATGCGAATCATGAAAGTGAAATTGGGCACTATTTTCGCCACCTCTATCACATCATTAAGTTCGTCGACTTAAGTGCTGTTGATGACAAGCGACGCTACACGTCATTTGTCCGCGCCCAGCTTTCCTCTTATGAGCTTCAGTTGTTGTTCTACAACTGCGTGAGCGAATACGGCAACCTGTATTTCAAGCCATTAGTTGAAAAATATGGGCTGCTAAAACATCTTTCTGAAAACGCTGTAAAGCCTCACAGGCGAAACTACTACCGGCCTGAGGCATTCCAATCGGCAGAGCTTAAAGTCTCCTAGCCCACTTGCCCATGTGCGCCAGCCAAATCCCGAGCAACGCGAGCGCGCCGAGCAAGATCCACCCACTGACGGTTTCAGGAATCATCATCCTCAACCACAGGGGAAGTCCCGCCAGGAAGTCTGGCGGAGTGATGCCAGCGCGAGCCGAAATGCGCTCGACTCTCGCTCCGAGCCGCTCAAGACGTAGGCCTAAGACTGCGAGCACACCTGCCAGGGAGAACAATGCTCGGCCTATCCAATTGAATAGGGCAGGGTAGGACAGCAGCAGACCAAAGAACCATTCGCGCATCACGTCTCCCACATTGATGTTCAAGCATCGGTGCAAGTGCTTCGAGGCGCCAGCTAAGTGTGCCGGTTCGATTCCGGCCCCGGCAACCTCAGACTGTGCGCAGTGCGGGCTTGGCGTCGGCCACGTAGTTGATGACCACGGGGCGGTATTTCAGGAGTAGTGCGGCGTGCTCTTCAGCGAGGTAGCGAATCAGCGCTTCCATACTGTCGATCATGTACACGTAGTCCCAGCTTTGGTATGGCAGAACGGATGTGCTGGCGTAGTGCCACCCCCACTGAGTGCCTGGTGCTCGCCAGCACGAGTACGCCCACTCTTGAAGCGCCTCGATGCTCATGTAGTGGGGCCACTTGTCCGACTTGTGTTTTCTGCTGCTTTCAAACCGCGAGAAAAGTGAGCCGGAAATTAGAACGGCCGCCACCTTGTCGGGCTCATCTTTGACGGCCCAGAGATGAGCCAGCGTATCGGTCTCTCCTCGCCGCATACCCGACTCCGGATGCACCGGCCCAACTGTTCCTGGCCAGCGCTCGAAGTGCTGGTGGATGTTGGCGCGCAACATATCAAAGTCTTTGTTCGGCCACCACGAAAGGGCGGGCTTCCGTTCGCCAGCGGGGTCATAGACCGAGACCTCGCGGAAGATTTGGGTGACGTCAACCTCAAAGTCATTGAGCCGATCGCGCCAGTCGCGCAATACGCGTTCCCAGTTCCAGCCGTGCGAGAACTCGCCAGCTTCTCTGAGCAGTTGCTCCCGCAACGATTCGGGTTTTGAGGTTCGCATGATCACTTGCCTGAAGGATCCTGGGATCCTAGCTGAGCCCTTTTCCGTGCCCGCCGCGACCCCGGCGTGACAGGCAGGTATTCGCTGCGGGGATCGTTCCACGCGAAACGTCACCCTCGACGCGAGGTGCTTGGCGGCAGCAGAAGATCAGACTTGCGCAGCAGTTCGGAGGGCGTGTATTCGGCCATGCCCCTTATTTTCGTTGCCGCGCTGAGATGAACGAAGGGGCTCGTGATCGGGGTAGATCATTTGCCCCTCACGCAACCTACCTCCCCGACCCATACCGCCGCACCAAAATGCGCGTCCCTGCCGCAGCCTCAAACTGCTGCCAAGCCAGCACCGCATTCCCCACTTCATTCATCGCCAGGTCCGGCGAAGTCGCAATCTCGTCCGTGCCCTCCTGGGCCACAGGCGTCCCCCAGCCATCCGCCAGCGTGTGCCGGGCCGCATAGAGATCGCTGGTCCCCACCCCATTGCCCTGCGCCCACGCCACCAACGCATTGGTCGCGTCGTCCACGCCCAATGCAGGCAAGCTCGCCAACGCCTGCGAAGCCGCCGCCCGCACCACACGGTCCGCGCCGAACGCCGCGCCCGGTGCCGCCGTCGCTGCCATGAGCGCGTTGTCCAGCCGCCCCCAGCTCACGACCGCCGCACCCGCCGCATTCATGCGCAGCACGGGCGTGCTCAACAACGCCTGCGTGGCGACGAACGGTGCGCCCACCCGTGCGGTGCCGCTCTGCCACGCGCCCGCCGAGAAGCGCTTGAACCACACGGCGCTCTCCCACTGGTTGCTGCCGCCGGGCAGGTCGGCCTGGCCCCAGGCGAGCAGGGCGTTGCCGGCGGCGTCGATGGCCAGGTCGTGGGCACCGATCGAGTGGCCGGTGCCGGTGTCGGGCACGAGTTCGGTGGCCGTGGTCCAGGTGCCGCTTGCGTTGGCGCGGTTGGTCCAGAGCGAGGCGCTGCTGCCGTCGGAGCGTTTCCATACGGCGACCGATTCGCCAGACCCCGCGACCACCACAGCCGGGTCGCCGTCGACGCTGCCCACGACCTCGTTGGTCTCGATGAGCGCGGCGGTGCCCCAGCCGCCGGCCGGGGTGTAGCGGTTGGCGTAGATGCTGAAGCGCGTGGCCGGGCCGATCTGCGACCACACGGCGACGGCGTTGCCATTCGCGTCGATGCCCACGCTGGCGTTGCCGACGATGCCGGTGCCGGTCTCCAGCAGTGCGGGGCTGCCCCAGCCGCTCGCGGGGTCGACGGGCAGCGCCCACAGGTCGTAGCCGGTCACGGAGCTCAGCTGGGTCCACAGCACGACGGCACGGCCGCTGGGCTTGTCGATGGCGACGCGGATGTCGCGCACGCCGCCGGCGTTGGCCTCGAGGCGCTGCGGTGCGGTCCAGCCGCTGCCTGGCAGGTAGCGGCTGCCCCACAGCCGATCCACCTGGGGGTTGCCTTCGATCTGGCGCCACACGACCAGCGCGCGCCCCTGCGCGTCGATCGCGGTCTTCGGCAGGCTGGCGCCGCCGGCCGACAGCGCCGACGCATCGCCCCAGCCGATCACCGGCGGTGCGGCCACGAAGGTGGCCGTCACGCCGAGCGCGGCGTCCATCCGCACGGTGCAGGTGCCGGCGTTGCCGCTGCAGGCGCCGCCCCAATTGCCGAGCACCTGCCCCGCCGCTGGCGTGGCCGCGAGGACGACCTCGGTGCCCGCGCTGAAATCGGCACTGCAGCGGTCGGTGCAGTCGATGCCCGCGGGCTGCGATCCGACGTGGCCGTTGCCGGTGATGCCGACCTCCAGGCGATGCGTCACTGCCGCCGGCGGGGGCGCGGGCGGGAAGATGCCCAGGGGCGGCAACGCGCCGCCGCCCGATCCGCCGCCACCGCCGCCACAGGCCGCCAGCAGGGCCAGCGCGCCTGCGCACACCATCCACCGTCCGTAGTTGCTCGTCTTCGTCATGTCCGTGTTCCTCCTCGTCCGCTGGCGCCGGGGCCCGGCGCCTTCTGTGCTTGCTTGTTCGTTCAAGAGGGGCGGATCGTAGGGACGGCTGCGCGTGCGGCCCATAGCACCTTCGGGCACCTGCCCGAAGGTGCTATGGGCTGGCGCAAGGTGTCCCGATAGGCTCGCTGCATGACCTCTTCACGAACGCGCCTGTGCTCGCCCTTGCTTCTCATCGCTGCCGCTCTGGCAGGCGGATGCGCTTCGCATGCCGTGACCGACGACGCCATCGTCACGAACACCTCGCGGGCGCTGGGCCTCCCGCCGCAGGCGTTCACCATCTCGAACCGGGCCGACAGCGGCGTGCAGACGACCTTCCAGGCGCGCACCGACGGCGGGCGGGTCTACAGCTGCTACGTGGAGGGTTCGGTGTCGGTCGTGGGCCGGGTGGTCAGCGACGCCATCTGCCAGGAGATGCGCCAGAGCGATGCCCCCGCGTCCGCACGCCGCTCCGCCACGCGGCCGACGACCAGCCCCGCACCGGCCTGCAACGCGCTGCTGCGCGCGGCCGGCCGTTGCAACTGAGGCTTCGCGAAGGCCGGCGCGGCACCGATGCGCCGGTGTAGACAACAATGGCGCCCTACGAGGAGAGGGCGCGGGCCGGGCCCGCACCTGAGGATCACGGCACCATGAAACTCCTGCTTGTCGACGATCACCCGCTGTTCGGTGTCGGCTTTGCGCACGCGCTGACGCACGCTCGCCCCGACTTCGAAGTGCAGACCGCGCTCTCGCTGGCCGAGGGCGTAGCGCGGGCCTCGCAATGTGCGCCCGACATCGTGCTGATCGACTACCGCCTGGGCGGTGAAGACGGCCTCGAAGGCCTGCGTCTCTTCGGTGCCCGGCATCCGCTTGTGTCGCGCCTGATGATCTCGGGCGACGAAGAGCCGGCACTCGCCGCACGCGCACGCGCCGCGGGTGCGGCCGGCTTCATCGGCAAGTCGCGTTCGGTGGCGCACATCGCAGCGGCGCTGGACGAGGTGGCCGCGGGTGGCGAGTCTTTCGACGTGCTGGTCTCGCGCACCGGCCTGCCGGTCGCGAGCCTCACGCCGCGCCAGCTCGAAGTGCTGCTGCTGGTGGCGCAAGGTCGTCAGAACAAGCAGATCGCCGCCGAGCTGGCGATCGCGGAGCGCACGGTCAAGCTCCACATCACGGCGCTGCTCGACACGATGGACGCGCGCAACCGCACCCACCTGCTGGTCCAGGCGCGGCGCGCGGGGCTGCTGCTGGAGCCGCGATGAAGCCTTCGGTGCCTGCCGCTCTCGCACCTCCGCTGAAAGCGCCGCGCGTTGCCGGTGTGCGTGGCCTCATCGCCGTGTGCCTGCGCTTCTCGGACCTCCAGCTCCAGCAGGTCGAGCAGATGATCCGCACCACGCCGTGGGCGTGGATGCTGGCCGCGCTCGGCGGGTACCTGTGCTACCGCGAATACGCGACGGGCGCGGACGGCGCGCGGGTGCAGGCGTGGTTCACCGTCTACTGCGTTCTCGTGGCCGTGCGGGGCGGCATCTGGGTGGCATGGGCGCTGCGGCCGGGCCTTCGGTCGAACCTCGCGGCGATGGCGTTGCCCCTCATGGCCAGCAGCCAGAGCCTGGCCCTGTCGTGGGGCGTCTTGTGCGTCCTGCTGCAGAACGACGGACCGGCGCAGGCCGAGGCCATCCTTCACATCACGATGGTCACCGTCTCGCTCGGCGGCGCGATCCGGCTCTCGACGATGGAGCGGTCGGCCATCGTCTATGTGGGCCTCATCCTCGGCCCGCTGGTGCTGCGCGACATCTGGTTCGGCGGCAGCTACCACCTGGCCATGGCAATGATCGTGACGCTCATCGGCGTCTACACGCTGCTGAGTTCCCGTGAGCTCTCGCGCGCGCTGCACGAGATCCAGGCGCAGCGTCGGCGCAATGCCGAACTGGTGACCGCGCTGAGCGCCGAAAACGAGCGCAGCCGCTCGGCCCGCCAGACCGCCGAAGAAGCCGTCGCCGCGCGCATGCGTTTCTTCGCCTCGGCCAACCACGACCTGCGCCAGCCGCTCAACGCGATGGCGCTGCTGGCGCAGACCCTGCACACGGTCAGCACGCAGCCGCAGGTGCAGGCGCTCTCCGAGCAGCTGGTGGCCTGCGCCGACGGCATGACCGACGTGGTGGACGACCTGCTCGACATCACGCGCGCCGATGCCGGATCGATCAGCCCGCAATGGTCGCTCTTCGCCATCGACGAGTTGCTGCGCGACTGCTGCCGGCCGCACCAGGCCGTGGCCGCGGCCAAGGGGCTGACGTTCGAGCTGGCCATCGACCCCGCCACCGTCCGCAGCGACCGCGCCTTGCTCACGCGCGTCGTCACCAACCTGCTGGCGAACGCCATCCGCTACACGCACAAGGGCACGGTGCGGATCGGCGGCCGGGTCGAGAACGGCCGGCTGCGGCTGGCCATCGAAGACACGGGCATCGGCATCGCGCCCGAGCACCTGCCGCACGTCTTCGACGAGTTCTATCAAATCGATAACCCGGCGCGCGACCGCCGCCTGGGCTACGGCCTGGGCCTTGCGACGGTCAAGCGATTGAGCGAGCTGCTCGACCTGCGCGTGACCGTGCGCTCGCAGCCGGGGCTGGGCAGCGTGTTCGACGTGCAGGTGCCGTTGGCCGATGCGGCCGAGAGCGGCCGGACGGAGGACGTCGAGCGGCTCGCCGCGTCATCGACGGCCGCATTGGCCGCGCGCGTGCTCGTGCTCGATGACGACCAGAGTTCGTTGCTGGCGCTGCAAGGGCTGCTGGCTTCCTGGGGCGCGGAGGTCCGCGCCGCGAGCGACATGGCGAGCGCACTGGCGTGCCTGCAGGCGGGCTTCCGGCCCGATGCGCTGGTGGTGGACCTGCGGCTCGGCCTGCAGGCGAGTGGCCTCCAGGCCATCGCGGACCTGCGCCTTGCGTTGAACGAAGCCGACCTGCCTGCGTTGATCGTGACCGGCGACGTCGGCGGCGATTCGCTGGCGGCGGCACGCGAGGCCGGCCTGCCGGTGCTCGTCAAGCCGGTGCGGCCTTCGCAGCTTCGCGCCTTCCTGGGCCATGCGCAGGCCTGGAGACGGACTGGCGTCTCGAGCGAGTAGCTGCAAGCCCCGGGCGATTCACTTCGCGCGGGGTCTCATCCTCCCCATCCATTGCCCAGCCCGGTCAAGGCACGGCATGTGCGATGGCGCGGGAAAACACCGAGAGCGCGTTCGTTGACTGGCCCACCCGCAATCCCTAAAGTTCATCCATCTGATCAATTGAGCAGTTGAAGATCAAATGTTCGCAAAATACACGACATGGACCCCGAACTGAGTCTTTCCATCCGCGCCGCATGGCTGGCCTATGTGGGCGGCCACACGCAGGAGCAGATCGCCGAGCGGCTCGGCGTGTCGCGCGTCAAGGTGCAGCGGCTGATCGCCTCGGCCATGCAGAGCGGGCTGATCAAGTTCTTCGTGGAAGGCGTGCCTGCCGAGTGCATGGCACTCGAAGACAAGCTGGTGGAAGCCTTCGGCCTGAAGCGCTGCGTGGTCGTCCCGACCACCCAGGCCGACCTGGACGATGCGACCGATGCGATCCCCGCGCTGGCAGTGGCAGCCGCACGCCAGCTGACCCGTGTGCTCGACGCCGGCGAGGTGCGCACCATCGGTGTGGGCCACGGTCGCACGCTGGCTGCGATGGTCGAGCGGATGCCCGCGGCGAATCGCAAGGACACGCGCTTCATTTCGCTCCTGGGCAGCCTGACGCGCCGCTCCGCCGCCAACCCGTTCGACCTGATTGCCAAGCTGGCCGAGCGCACGGGCGGCGAGTGCTACTTCATGCCGGTGCCGTTCCTGGCCGACAGCCGGGCCGACGCTCAGGTGCTGCGCGCCCAGCGTGGCGTGCAGCACGTGCTTGAGCTCGTGCGCGAGTGCCAGCTCTGCGTCGTCGGTGTCGGTGACCTGGGCCCGGACACCCATCTGCTGCGCACCCAGTCGGTCACGGCCAAGGAGCTGGCGGCGCTGCGCAAGGCGGGGGCGGTGGGCGAGCTCGCCGGCTGTTTCGTGGCGTCGAACGGCGAACCGGTGAAGTGCGAGATGAACGAACGCGCGGTCGGTGCGTCGCTGGACGACCTGCGCGGGCGCGACGTGCTCGCGGTGGCCGGTGGCACGTACAAGGCCGAGGCGATCTGCGCGGTGCTCAACACCGGCCTGATCACCGAGCTGATCGTCGACGAGGCGACCGCGCAGCTGTGCCTGCGCCATCAGGCCGGTCAGCGCGGCTGACCGAGCCGCCATCTTCCGGCCGTCGGAGTCGGTGCCCCTAGAGCGCCAACGTCGACCGGAACACACAGGTTCAAGAGGATCAACAGGGAGGAGGTTCGCATGGGCGCCCAGCTCGAAATTTCCGCGCGCAGACCGTTCCGTCTGCGGACGTCGGCCTGCGTGTGGACCGCGGTGCTCCTGCTGCTGTTCGTGGCGATGGCGCTGGACACCAAGGCGGTCCGTATCGGCTCCTCCGAGGACGCACGGGTCGACGCGTTCTCGGCCGAGGCCTACGGCAAGAAGGCATTCGCACCCATTCGGGCCCTGATCGAAAAGGCGGCCGTCGACGCCCCGGTGCTGGCGCAGGCCCTCGCGGCGGACAAGGCGGCCGCGGGCGAGACCTACGGCAAGCCCGGGAGCGTCGGGCCGATCTTCCCGGTCCGGTTCACCGGGACGGTCGGCGAGGGCCGTGCGGGCATCTTCACTGTGGCGGTCGACGGCCTGCCGCAAGGGTTGCAGCTTCGCGTGCAAACCGGGCCGGCCCTCAACGGCACCGAGGTGCGGGACGCCACGGGCACCGTGGCCTTCGGCCAGTTCACCAACCAGATCGACTACCAGGACGCGGGCTCGGCACTGAACAACGAGGTCAAGGCGCAGGTGCTCGGCACGCTCGACCGCGACACGCTCACCGGCAGGAAGGTCGACGTCGTCGGTGTGTTCCAGCTCATCAATCCGTCGAGCTGGCTCGTCACGCCCGTGCGGCTGGGCGTGCAATGAGCGCCGCTGGCATCGCCCGTCATCCCGACAGCGCGATCGTGCTGTCGGCACAAAGCATCGCCAAGTCGTACGGCAGCGTGCAGGCGCTCAAGGGCGTGAACTTCGACATCCACCGCGGACAGGTCACGACGCTGTTCGGTGAAAACGGCGCCGGCAAGTCCACGCTGATGAAGATCCTCTCGGGCGTGGTCACGCCCACGTCGGGCGACATCGTGCTCGACGGCGTGCCGGTGGTCCTGGCGTCGGCCGCCGACGCACGCGAACGCGGCATCTCGATCATCCACCAGGAGCTGAGCCTGGCACCGAACCTCTCGGTGCGCGATAACGTCTTCATGGGCCGCGAGCTGCGCAGCGCCACCGGCGTCGACTTTGCCGAAGAGGCGCGGCGCACGCGGGCGCTGATGGCAGAGCTCGAGGAAGCGATCGATCCGTTGACCTTGGTCGAAGACCTGCGCCTCGGGCAGCAGCAGATCGTCGAGATCGCGCGTGCGCTGTCGGTCAACAGCCGCATCCTGATCATGGACGAGCCCACGTCGGCGCTCTCGGCGACGGAGGTGGAGGCACTGTTCAAGGTGATCCGCGACCTCACGGCGCGAGGGGTGTCCATCGTCTACATCTCGCACCACCTGGAGGAGGCGCTGCAGATCACCGACCATGCGGTGGTGCTGCGCGACGGTGCCATGACCGCCAAGGCGCCGCGCGCCGAGATCGATCTCGAATGGATCGTGCGCCACATGGTCGGCGAGAACTTCGATCTGGGCAGCCCGCCCGGCGGCTACGACTTCGGCCCGGTCGCGCTGGCCATCGAGGACGCCGTCCTCACCGAAAGCTCCGGCGCCGACGTCGTCGACCATGTGTCGCTCGACGTGCGGTCGGGCGAAATCGTCTGCATCTACGGGTTGATGGGCGCGGGGCGCACCGAGTTGCTGGAGGCCGTGGCCGGCCGTTGCGCACTCGACGGCGGGCGCGTGCTGCTCGAAGGGCAGGACGTGTCGAAGCTGAGCATCGCGCAGCGCATCGCCAAGGGCCTGGCGCTGGTGCCCGAAGACCGCCAGCGCGACGGCCTCGTGCAGACGATGAGCGTCGGCCAGAACCTCTCGCTGGCCAGCATCGGCGCCTTCGTTCGCGGGTGCTTCACATCGCCGGCCCGGGAACGTGCATGCGTCGACGAGTCGATCCGGCGCGTCACCGTCAAGACCAGCGGTGGCCAGGCGGCCATCGGATCGCTGTCGGGCGGGAACCAGCAGAAGGTGGTCATCGGGAAGATGCTGGCCACTCACCCGAAGGTCTTGCTGCTCGATGAGCCGAGTCGAGGCATCGACGTCGGCGCCAAGGCCGAGGTGTTCCGCCTGCTCGCCGAGCGCGCGCGGCAGGGCCTCGCGGTCGTGTTCTCGACCTCGGAGGTGAGCGAATGCCTGGGTGTCGCGCACCGGATCGTCGTCATGCGACGGGGGCGGATCTCGGCCCAGTTCGGCGCCGACGCCACCAAAGAAATGATCATGGCCGCCTCGGGCGAAGCCATGGTTGCCTGAATGAAGCCCTTCGAGTGGACATCACCATGAGCGAAGCCCCATCCCCAGCCCTGCCTTCCGGTCCTGCCAACGGCGGAGGCGGCGGCATCGACATCGTCCGCCTCCTGCTCGAAGGGCGCGCCTTCTTCGCGCTCATCGCGATCGTGGCCGTGTTCTCGTTGCTGTCGCCCGTGTACTTCTCGACCGGCAACTTCCTCATCATGTCGTCGCACGTCGCCATCTTCGGGCTGCTGGCCATCGGCATGCTGATCGTGATCCTCACCGGTGGCATCGACCTGTCGGTCGGATCGACCCTCGGCCTGTGCGGGGTCGTCGCCGGCTACCTGATGCAGGGCGTGACGATCGACGCGCTCGGCCTGGTGCTCTACCCGCCGGTCTGGGTCGTGGTGGTGCTGACCTGCGCACTGGGTGCCTTCGTCGGGGCCGTCAACGGCGTGCTGATCGCTTTCTTCAAGGTGCCGGCTTTCGTGGCCACGCTGGGCGTGCTGTACGTCGCGCGCGGCGTGGCGCTGCTGATCACCAACGGGCTGACCTTCAACAACCTCGGCGGCCTGCCCGAGTTGGGCAACACGGGCTTCAACTGGCTCGGCTTCGACCAGGTCCTGGGCATGCCGGTCGGCGTGCTGGTGCTTGCCATGGTCGCGGTGGTGGCGGCCGTGCTGCTGAACCGCACGGCCTTCGGGCGCTGGGTGTATGCGAGCGGCGGCAACGCGCGGGCGGCCGAGTTGTCGGGCGTGCCCGTGCGATTCACGACCGTCACCGTCTACGTGCTGTCCGGTGTCTGCGCCGCCATTGCAGGCCTGGTCCTGTCGTCGCAACTGACCTCGGCCGGCCCGACGGCGGGCAGCACTTACGAACTCACCGCGATCGCCGCCGTCGTGGTGGGCGGCGCAGCGCTCACCGGCGGGCGCGGCAACGTGCGCGGCACGCTGCTCGGCGCCTTCGTCATCGGCTTCCTGTCCGATGGGCTCGTGATCATCGGCGTGTCCTCCTACTGGCAGACCGTCTTCACCGGCGCCGTGATCGTGCTCGCGGTGCTGCTGAACGCCATCCGGTACGGCCGTCGGCCCGCGCGTGCCGCGACCCCGGCCGTACCCGCCCAGCCACGGCCCACGGCCTGAAAGATTCCCGTCCGCCGCAGCCGCGGCATCTGTCCAGAAGAAACCACCAAGGAGACGAAGTCATGTTGAACACCACCCGCCGCACGCTGCTTGCTGCACTCTCGCTCACGCCCCTGATGGCCAGCCCGGCATGGGCCCAAGGCAAGGGCAAGGGGCTGATCACGATCATCGTGAACGACCCCGCCAACCCCTACTGGTTCACCGAAGGCGAAGTGGCCAAGGCCACGGCGCAGAAACTGGGCTACACCGCGGTCGTCGCCGCGCACACCGGCGACACCAACACCGAGAGCCGGCTGATCGACACGGCCATCACCAACAAGTCGGTCGCCATCATCCTCGACCCCGCGAACGCGAGCGGCTCGGTGGGCGCGGTGCAGAAGGCGGTGGCCGCGAAGATCCCCGTGATCCTCGTCAATGCCGAGATCAACAAGGAGGGCCTGGCGCAGGCGCAGCTCGTGTCGAACAACGCCCAGGGCGCCGCGCTCGGGGCCCAGCACTGGGCCGAGCTGATGGGCAACAAGGGCAAGTACGTCGAGCTCGTCGGCGCTCCTTCCGACAACAACGCCGCGACCCGGTCGAACGGCTTCAAGACCGTGCTGAGCCAGTACCCGGACCTGGCCAAGGCCGGCTCGGAAGTCGCCAACTGGAACCGGACGCAAGGGCACAACAAGATGCAGTCGCTGATGCAGGCGCACCCCGACATCAAGGGCGTCATCAGCGGCAACGACGAGATGGCCCTCGGCGCGATCGCCGCGCTCAAGAAGGCAGGCAAGTTCAACGGGGTCGTCGTCGGCGGGTTCGACGGTTCGCCGGACTCGGTGGCCTCGGTCAAGGCCGGCGAGCTGGCCTACACGGTGCTCCAGCCCGTCGCGGTGTTCGCCGCCGCTGCCGTGCAGCAGGCCGACTCGTTCATCCGAACCGGCAAGACCGGTGCCAAGACCGAGAAGCAGCTGTTCGACTGCCTGCTGATCACCAAGGGTAATGCCGCCAAGTACTCCTCGCCGTTCGTCCTGGACAAGTAAGCCCGCGGAACGTCACGCCACCCCGGTACCGCAAAGTTCCGGCGGCGCTCGCCACGCGACGCCGCCGGTTGCACGGCCGGTTCGAAGAAATGGAAAGCACATGAAGATCGCCATTGCCGCGGACACCGCGGGCGCGCCCCTTGCCGAGGTTCTTGCCAGGCACTTCACTGGCCGTGAGGGCCTCGAGGTGACCCACATCGGCCTGCCCGAGGAGGACGCCGACTTCTTCTATGCCGACCTCTCCGACCGGGTCTGCCAGGGCATCCTCAGCGGCCTCTACGACCGCGCGATCCTCGTGTGCGGAACCGGCATCGGTGTCTGCCTCTCGGCCAACAAGGTGCCCGGCATCCGCGCGGCGCAGACGCACGACACCTACTCGGCAGAGCGCGCCGCGCTCTCCAACAACGCGCAGGTCATCACCATGGGGGCGCGGGTGATCGGGGCCGAACTGGCCAAGGCGGTGGCGCAGGCCTACCTGTCCTCGCACTTCGACCCCCACGGCACGTCGGCGCGCAACGTCCGCGCCATCGATGCGCTGGACGAGAAGTACCACGCGAAACACCGATGAGCGCAACCCGTTCGTTCGACGGCCGGCACTGACGCGCATGGCACGCGACCTCATCATCGGCGTGGACGCCGGAACCTCGGTCATCAAGGCCGTGGCCTTCGACCTGCAGGGCCGGCAGGTGGCGGTGGCCAGCACGCCGAACCGCGTGCTGCTCGGCCCCGACGGCGCGGCCGAGCAGGACCTCGACGGAACCTGGACCGACACCGCAGCCACGCTGCGCGCGCTGGCCGGGCGCGTTCCCGGCCTCGCCGCGCGCGTGGTGGCCCTGGCGGCCACCGGCCAGGGCGACGGGACCTGGCTCGTCGATGCCGACGGCCGCCCGGTCGGGCCCGCGATGCTGTGGCTCGACGCGCGCGCCGGCCGTCACGTGCAGGCGCTGCGGGAGACGCCGGCCTCGCGGCTCGTCGCCGCGCGCACCGGCAACGCGCTCAACCCGTCGATGCAAAGCGGCCAGCTGCTGTGGCTGCAGGCGCACCAGCCCGAGCGCCTGGCACGGGCCGCATCGGCCATGCATTGCAAGGACTGGCTCTTCTTCAAGGCCACGGGCGTGCGTGCGACCAGCCCCTGCGAAGGCGTCTACACCTTCGGCAACTTCCGAAGCCTGGCCTACGACGACGAGACCCTGGCACTGCTCGGCCTGGAGGCCATCAAGCACCTCCTGCCGTCGATTGTCGACGGCACCCGCAGCCATGCGCCGCTGACCCGCAGCGCCGCCGCCGAAACAGGATTGCCCGAAGGCCTGCCGGTGGTGCTGCCGCTCATGGACGTGCCGCTGTGCGTGCTCGGCGCCGGCGGCATGGCGTTCGATGCGCAGGGCGGGCTGCGGTACGTCGGCTGCTCGGTGCTTGGCAGCACCGGGATGCACGGCTGGGTCACCGACAACACGGCGGCCATCGAACCGAGCGCCGAAGCCGGCTACACCATCGCGATGCCCGCGCCGGGCCTGCGGGTCCGCCTGGTCTCGCACATGGCGGCGACGCTGAACATCGACTGGCTGCTCCGGCTGCTCGGCAGCGCGGCCGAACTGGCCGGCGGCGCGGCGTTGCCGCACGCGCAGATGCTGGAGCGGCTCGATGCGCTGGTGCTGTCCACGGCACCCGCACAGGCGGTCTACCACCCCTACATCGCGCAAAGCGGCGAGCGCGGCCCCTTTGTCGATGCGAGCGCCCGTGCGCAGCTCAGCGGCTTCAGCGCCACGCTGGGCGTGGCCGGCCTGTCGCGGGCGGTCTTCGAAGGCATCGCGATGGCCACGCGCGACTGCTACACCGCGCTCGGCACGCTGCCCGAGGAGATCCGCCTGTCCGGCGGCGCCGCACGCAGCCTGGCGCTGCGACAGATGATCGCGTCGGTCACCGGGCGCCCGGTGCGCGTGTCGAACCGCGAGGAGTGCGGCGCCGCAGGCGCGGCCATCACCGCCGCGCTGTCGATCGACAGCCACGCCAGCATTCACCAGATGCTGCCCCAGTGGGTCGATGCCTACCTCGACGAGGCGGTCACCTTGCCGGACCCGGGCCAGACCGCGCTCTACGACCAGATCTACGGGCAGTACTGCGAGACCGCACAGCGGGCGAGGGCGCCCTGGCAGGCCCTGGCCGACATCCGGCGTGCCCACCTCGATGCCGCCGTGCAGGAGATCCGATGAACGACTTCGTCCCGCCCGCCGTGCTGGCGCGGGCCTTCGAGCCGGCCGACGCGACCTGGCTCCATCCCGCGCAGCGGCGGCGCGACCTGGCCGAAGCCTCGCGCAGCGTGGCCGACGTGCTCGTGATCGGCGCGGGCGTGACCGGCGCGGGCGCCGCGCTCGATGCCGTCGCGCGCGGACTCTCGGTGGTGCTGGTCGAGGCGGGCGACATTGCCACCGGCACCTCGTCGCGTTCGGGCAAGACCTTTCACGGCGGCCTGCGCTACCTCGAGCAGCTCAACTTCAAGTTGGTGGCGCACGCGATCGAAGAGCGCGACCTGATGGTCAAGGTCCTGTGCCCGCACATTGCCCGCCCGGAGTCTTTTCTCTATCCGCTCACCCGCGCCTGGTGGGAGCGGCCCTATGTCGCGGCCGGCGTGCTGCTCTACGACCTCTTCGGCCTGAAGGGCGGCGCTGTCCCGCGCCAGCGCCATTTCGGCCGGGCGGCGCTCAAGCGGCACGTCCCCTCGATCGATGCGCAGCGCGTGGTCGGCGGTGTCCAGTTCCATGACGCGCTGATGGACGACGCGCGCCACACGCTCGCGGTCGTGCGCACGGCGGCCGGTCGCGGCGCCCGGGTCATCACGCGGGCGCCCATGGTCGAGTTCATCAAGGACGGCGAGCGCGTCGCGGGCGTCGTGGTGCAAGACACCCTCACCGGCGAACGCCATCGCCTGGCTGCCCGCGCGGTGATCAGCGCCACCGGCATCTGGGCCGACGACATCCAGCAGCGCGCGGGCGCCAACAGCTTCCGGGTGCAACCCGCGAAGGGCGTGCACATCCTGCTACGGCCGGAAGCGCTGCAGTCCGACACCGGCATCCTCGCCCGCGCCACCGATTCCGTCATCATCGCGCGCCGCTGGTACGGCTACTGGCTCGTCGGCACCACCGACACGCCGTGGCACGGCGACAAGTCGCAGCCGGTCGCCGAAGCGGCCGATGTCGACTACCTGCTCGACAACCTCAACGCCTACCTCGAACGCAAGGTCGGCCGCGCCGACGTGCTCGGCACCTTCGCCGGCCTGCGTCCGCTGCTGAAGTCGGTCGGTGCCACCGATTCGACATCGGCACTGCTGCGCGACCACGCGGTGATCGACGGGCCGCCCGGCCTCACCACCGTCGTCGGCGGCAAGTACACGACCTACCGCCGCATGGCGGCCGACGCGGTCGATGCCGCGGTGCGGCCCCTGGGGGTGGGCACGCCATCGTCCACGGCCTCGCTGCCGCTGGTCGGGGCCGGCGACTGGGCCGCGGTGCGCGACAGCGCCGGCGACCTGGCGCGGCACTTCGGCATGGGCATCGGCGATGCGGGTCGCCTGCTGCAGCGGCACGGCGACCGGGTGCGCGACCTGCGGGCGCTCGCGCGGGCCAGGCCCGCACTGCGCGCGACGCTGCCCGGTGCCCCGCACTACCTGGTCGCCGAACTCGTGCATGCCGTCGTCGCCGAGGGCGCGCACACGCTGACCGACGTGATGACGCGCCGCACCCACCTGTCGATCGAACTCGCCGATGGCGGGCTGGCCCTGGCCCCCTTCGTGGCCGGGTGCATCGCGCCGTACCTGGGCTGGTCGACCGACGACACCCGCCGGCAGCTAGCGGCTTACCGCGAACTCATCGCGGCGGAGCGTGCGGCGCTGGGCCCCGGCGTTGCCGTGCCGCCGGCCGCGTCGCCTGCCGCTGCCCCTGTCCCGCTCGCCGCGGCCCTGTAGAGCCATCCCTTCGCGCACACCCCGCGGGCCGCGTCCGGCCCCGCCCTTACCCAGGAGACCTGCTTTATGTCCATGAACCGTGTCGTCAACCACCCCGATCGCGTCGTCGAGGACATGCTCGGGGGCTGGCTGCTGGCCCACGGCGACAGCGTCGAGGCACTGCCCGCCAACCCGCGTGTCGTCAAGCGCGCCCGGGCGCCCGAGCGCGGCAAGGTCGGTGTCGTGACCGGCGGCGGGTCGGGGCACGAGCCGGCGTTCCTCGGCTACGTGGGAGACGGCATGGTCGATGCCGTGGCCGTCGGAGAGATTTTTTCCTCGCCCACGGCCAAGAGCTTCCTGGACGCGATCCGCATCGCCGACGGCGGCGCGGGCGTGGCCTGCCTCTACGGCAACTACGCCGGCGACAACATGAACGTCGGCATGGCCCGCCAGATGGCCGAGCGCGAGGGCATCGTGGTCAGGACCGTGGTCGCGAACGACGACGTGCCCTCGGCCGCCAAGGGCGACGAGGCACGGCGCCGCGGTGTCGCGGGAGAGATCTTCATGTGGAAGGTCGGTGCCGCCAAGGCCGCGCTCGGCGCCTCCCTCGACGAGGTGATCGCCGCGGCGCAGAAGGCCATCGCGAACACGCGCAGCATCGGCGTGGGCCTGTCCGCCTGCGTGATCCCCGCAGTCGGCAAGGCCAACTTCCACATCGAGCCGGGCACGATGGAAGTCGGCATCGGCCACCACGGCGAACCCGGCATCGACGTGCGGGCGACGGCGAGCGCCGCCGAGATGGCGCAGCTCATGCTCGACGTCGTGCTGCCCGACCTGCCGTTCAGCGCCGGCGACCGGGTCGCGGTGCTGATCTCGGGGCTCGGCGCCACGCCGGTGATGGAGCAGTACATCCTCTACGGAGAGATCGCGCAGCGTCTGCTGGCCCGGGGCATCACGGTGGCGTTCAACCAGGTCGGCAACCTCTTCACCTCGCTCGAGATGATGGGTGTGACGCTGACCCTCATGAAGCTCGACGACGAACTCGAGGCCTGCCTGAAGCACCCCTGCCGCAGCGTCGGGCTGAGCGTGCCCGGCGACGCCGCGCAGGGCCGCACCTACAGCGGGAGCGCCCGCATGAACCCTGCCGTGGCCACGGCGCCCGCGTCTTCGGGCGCCGGCGCGCGCGCACGCACGGTGAGCGGGGCCACGCTGGCCCTCGCGGAAGCGGGCCCCGTCGTGCGCGACCTCATCGACGCCATCGTCGCGAACCGGCAGCACCTGAGCGAGATCGACGGACTGATCGGCGACGGCGACCACGGCATCAACATGGCCAAGGGCTTCACCGGCTGCGGCACGCGCCTGGACGCGCTCGGCCCGCGCGCCGCGTCGCTGCCCGCTGCGCTCGAGCAGCTGTCGCAGGCGCTGATGGACGACATCGGCGGCTCGATGGGGCCGCTCTATGGCCGCTTCTTTCTCGGCTTCGTCGACACCCTCGCGCCGCATGAACAACTCGACGCGGCGCTGTTCGGCGAGGCGCTGGCCGTGGCGGTTGCCAACGTGCAGGCAATGGGCAATGCCCAGGTCGGCGACAAGACGCTGATCGACACGCTCGTGCCGGCGCGCGATGCCTACGCCGCCGCACTAGCCGCCGGCGCAGGCTTCGCTGCCTGCCTGCAGGCCATGAGTGCTGCCGCGCAGCAGGGGCGCGACGCCACCAAGGACCTGCAGGCCCGCATCGGCCGTTCGGCGCGGCTGGGTGCGCGCTCGATCGGCGTGCTCGACGCCGGCGCCACCTCGTGCTGCCTGATCCTGCAGACGCTGGTGGCTTCGCTGCAGCGCCGGCTGGCCCCCTGAATTCGACTGTCACACGCAAGGAAAGCCTTTTTCATGACCACCATTCAAGCCGTCGTCTTCGACATGGACGGCATCCTGATCGATTCGGAAGTGCTCTGGCGCCAGGCCCGCGAGGAGTTCGCCGCAGACCACGGCATGACCTGGAGCGCCGAGGACCAGGAAGCCACCATGGGCTGCAACACCCGCATGTGGTCGCGCCTCATGGTCGAGCGGCTCGACCTGCGCGCCAGGCTCGGCATGGACGAGGCCGCGATCGCCCGCGAGATCAAGGCGCGCCTGCTGGCGAAGTACGAGGTGCACCTGCCCGAGCGCGAAGGCGCCATCGCTGCGGTGCGCCTGGCGGCGACCCGCTACAAGGTCGCGCTGGCCTCCGGCTCACCGAACGAATTGGCGGCGCACGTGATGAAGGTGACGGGCCTCGACAAGGTCTTCCTGGCCACCACGTATGGCGACGACGTCGCGCACGGCAAGCCCGCGCCCGACATCTACCTCGACGTGCTGCAGAAGATCGGCGTGAAGCCCGAGCACGCCGTCGGCGTCGAGGACTCCGGCAACGGCATCCGCTCGCTGCGTGCGGCCGGCATGGGCATCATCGCGGTGCCCGGGCCGGAGTTCCCGCTCGGTCCCGACGTGCTTGCCCTGGCCGACGTGCGCATCGCCGAGCTGACGGCGTTCGACCTCGACCTCGTCGAGCGCGCCGGCGCGGCGCACCGGGCGCGGATGCGCTGACGGGCCGGGCAGCCCGAGGCCCGAAAGAAATCAGCGGCTCTCGACCGCGTGCCCCGCAATCGCATCGATCACCGGCGCCCACGTCACCTTCGGCAGCGCGTGCCCCATGCCCTCGATGGTCACCATCCGCGCGCCGGGCACGTGGCGCGCCACGTCCTTCCCGCATTCGATCGGCACCAGCGGATCGACATCGCCGTGGATCACCAGCGTCGGCGCCTTCAGCGACGCCAGACGCTCCCTGCGGCTGCCTGACGCGATGATGGCCGCGAGCTGGCGCGCGTAGCCGGCGGGGTGCAGGCCGCGTTCGAAACTGCGTTCCGCGCGCGCGGCGTCGAGCGCCTCTTCGTCCGGATGCGAACCGGCGCGCAGCACCTTCATCACCTGCTGCTGACGCGCGATGTAGCCGTCGCGGTCCAGCGGCGTGGGCGTGAGCAGCACCTGCAGCGCCTGCGGTTGAGGCGGCGGCAGGTCGGGCGCGCCGCTGGTGGCCATGATCGACACCAGCGTGCGCACGCGCGCCGGATGGCGCAGCGCGATCTCCTGGCCGATGGCGCCGCCCATCGACGCGCCGACGATGTGGGCGCTGCTGATGCCCAGCGCATCGAGCAGGCCGACCGCATCGTCGGCCATATGGGCCAGCGTGTACGGCACCTGGCTCGCGCTCACCGGCACGCCGGCCAGTGCCTGCCCGAGCAGCTTGGCCACGTCGGGAATACCCGCGGCGCTCAGGCGCGTGGACTGTCCGATGTCGCGGTTGTCGAAACGGATGACGCGGTAGCCGCGACCGGCCAGGCGCTCGCAGAAGGCTTCGTCCCACGCAATCATCTGCGTGCCCAGACCCATGATGAGCAGCAGCGGTGGCGCCGCCGGATCGCCGAAGCAGTCGTAGGCCAGCTCGATGCCGTTGGACGAAGCGAACGAAGGGGAGGAGGGGTCGCGTTGCATGGGGCGTGGCGGTGAAAAGGAAGGGGAGAGAAAGCAAGAGAAGCGAAAGGCAACCGTCGCGCGTTGCGCTTTGTGCCCTGCGGCCGGGACGGTGTTTCGTGGACGATCTTTCCGTGGGGCCCCGCAGCGAGAAAGGTTCGTTCAGACCAACCGGGAGTGACTTCGGGACAATTTGGCGCTATCGGGAAACTCCGAGTCTGCGCGTGCAGAACGCTTCGATATCCTGCGACGACCTTGGAGTGCGAGGCCAGTGGCGGCCCGCCATCGAAGGCATGTGTTCTGAAGGGATTGAATCGTCGTGCATCGTTCGCCACCCGACTTCGCGTCACGCGTCTACGGACCCCAGCGCGTCGCAGCCATCGTCACCACCCTGGTCGAAGAAGGCATCGCACCGGAACAAACCCTGAGCGGAAGTGGCCTGACGGAAGACCAGCTGCGCGCACCGGCGACGCGGATTTCCTACGAGCAGGCGGCCGTGGTCTTCCGCAACGCGGTGCGTCTGGCGCCCGGTCCCAGCATCGCCTTTCGCGCGGGCATCCGCATGCACCTCACGGCCTACGGCATGTACGGCTACGGGCTGCTGAGCAGCCCCACGCATGCCGACCTGATGGACTTCACCATCAAGTACAACCGCGTCATGGGCCCCGTGGCCGGGCCGGTGTCGTACACCTGCAGCGGCGGCACGGCGGTGCTGCCCTACGAGGTGCTGCTGTCGTCCGACCCGCAAGACCCGCTGTACCGCTTCGCGCTCGAGTTCGCCTTCGCGGTGCACCTGCGGTTGGGGCGCGATCTCTTCGGTCCGTCGTTCGGTCTTTCCGCACTGCACGTGCGCTTCGCCGAGCCCGAAGATTTGAGCGCCTACCGCACGCTGTTCTGCTGCCCCGTGGCGTTCGGCCAGCCGCGCGATGAACTGCATGTGGGATCGCCGTGGGTGGGCCATCCCTCGCGGCTGCCCGACTCGGTCACGCATGCGATGGTGAGCGAGATGTGCCAACAGGTGCTGGCCGACCTGCCGCGCTCGGGCGGTGTCTCGTCGGTGGTGCGGCGCACGCTGATCGACCACATGCCGTGGCGCTTTCCGACCATCGAGCCGATGGCTTCGGAGCTGTCGATCCATCCGCGCACCTTGCGCCGACGCCTCGAGACCGAAGGCACGACCTACCGCGGCATCCTGGCCGACGTGCGCCGCGTGCTGGCCATCGAGTACCTGCGCACCACGCGCATGACCACCGAGGAAATCGCCGAGCGGTTGGGCTACAGCGACGCCTCGAACTTCCGCCACGCCTTCGTGCGCTGGACCGGTCGCAGCCCGCAGGACTACCGCGCGGCGAAGGCCTGAGCCACGCCTGCGCGATGCCGCATCGGGCATCGTGAACCACAGCTGATTCGCACGCGCGCGCCTGCGTGCAGCGTTCGCGTGGCCGTCGATCCGCACATCTGTTCGCAGTTGTGAGTCGCGCCTGCGCGGCGTTCGAACACGCGTCCCGAAATCACCGCGAAGTGGTCGCATCGCACCTTTCCTTGTCGACGTCGCCGCGAAAAGATGGCGCCCAGAGCAACGACAACAAAGTGCCCGATCCGAGCCTCGCTGAAGGCCCGGACGAGGCCGACAGGAGACAACAACATGGATGCACCTCGCGCGTGCCGGCATGCCCGGCACGGACTGGACGTACGCGGCGGGTTCACACCATGCATGCGTGCCGCCGCACAGGCCGGGCGCCGCCGTTGCGCGGCGCCGTCAACCCTTTTCCCCGACCTCGATCCTCTCTCGAACGACCGCCCGACCGGGTAGCCGTGTGCATCGCGTCTGCACGTCGGGCTTTTTCTTCGCCTCTCTTTTTTTTCTTTTCCCTTTCCCTCCACTCCCGAGATGACCATGACCGAATCTTCTTCGATGGCCCCGCCGTCCCGCCGCCTGCTGATGCTCGAGTGGCGCGCCGTGGCGGAGCTGTCCGCGTTCTTCACCATGGCCCCGATGCTGCGCATGGCGCCCGCGGGCGACGGGCATCCCGTGCTCGTGCTGCCCGGCCTCTCGGCGAGCGATGCCTCGACGCAGCCGCTGCGCGCCTTCCTGCGCGACCGCGGCTACCGCGCGCACGGATGGAAGCTCGGTCCCAACTTCGGCCCGCGCCCCGGCGTGGAAGACCAGATGCAGGAGCGCCTGGCCGAGCTGCACGAACGCTACCAGCGCAAGGTGAGCATCGTCGGCTGGAGCCTGGGCGGCGTGTTCGCACGCGAGCTGGCGCGGCGCGCGCCTTCGCAGGTGCGCAGCGTCATCACGCTCGGCAGCCCCTTTGCGGGTGAGCCGCGCGCGAGCAACGCGTGGCGGCTGTACGAGATGGTGAGCGAGCGCAAGGTCGAAGACTGGCCCGAGCGCGAACGCATGCGCACGCCGCCGCCCGTGCCGGCCAGCGCCATCTACAGCCGCAGCGACGGCATCGTGGCCTGGCAGGGCTGCCGCGAACGCGAGACCGCGACCTCGGAAAACATCGAGGTCGAGGGCAGCCACTGCGGCCTCGGCCACAACCCGGTGGTGCTCTATGCCATCGCCGACCGGCTCGCGCAGCCCGAGGGCCAGTGGAAGCCGTTCCGCCGAGAAGGCCTGCGCCGCCTGCTGTACCTCGATCCGCACCGCGACGTGCGCAAGGCCGCCTGACGCGTCGCATCACCAACTCACTCACTCACTTCCTGGAGACGCACATGAACAGCAAGCCCTGGCTGGCTTCCTACCCCGAAGGCGTGGCGTGGGACCACGCGATCACGCCCACCTCGGTCCAGCAGATCCTGACCGACGCCGTGGCCGGTTTTCCCGACCGGCCGGCCATCGACTTCATGGGCAAGCGCCTGAACTACCGCGAGCTCGGTGCGCTGGTCGACCGCGCCGCCAAGGGGCTGCAGGCCCTGGGCGTGCGCCCCGGCGTGCACGTGGGCCTGTTCCTGCCCAACACGCCGCACTACCTGGTCGCGCTGTTCGGCGTGCTGCAGGCGGGCGGCACGGTGGTGAACTACTCGCCGCTCGATGCGGCGAAGGTGCTCGAGCACAAGATCGAGGACAGCCAGACCGACTTCCTCATCACGCTCGACCTGGCCGCGCTGTACCCGCAGATGGCCGCCATGCTCGGCAAGACACGGCTGAAGAAGCTCATCGTCGGCAACCTCGCCGAGATGACGGGCGCGCCCGAGCAGGTGGCCGCGCAGATGAAGGCGAAGAACGAGACGGTCGAGATTTCCGGCGACGAGCACCACCTGCGTTTTTCCGACCTGCTCGACAACGACGGCCGCTACACGCCGCACCCCATCGGCGATCCGCGCGAGGCGCTGGCCATCCTGCAGTACACGGGCGGCACCACCGGCCTGCCCAAGGGCGCGATGCTCACGCACGCCAACCTGTCGTCGGCCTGCGAGCAGGTGGTGATCACGCAGTCGGGCACGCCGCCCGTGCTGCAGATGGGCACCGAGCGGCTGCTCGCGGTGCTGCCGCCGTTTCACATCTACGCGCTCACGGTCAACCTGCTGCTGGGCGTGCGCCTGGCGGCCGAGATCGTGCAGCACCTGCGCTTCGACCCCAAGGCCGCGCTGCGCGACATCGCCGAGAAGAAGCTCACCACCTTCTGCGGCGTGCCCACCATGTTCACCGCAGTGATCGGCGACCCCGACACGCCGCAGTACGACCTGCACTCGCTCAAGCTGTGCAACTCGGGCGGCGCGCCGCTGCCGATGGAGGTCGGCGAGCGCTTCCGCGCCATCACCGGCACCTGGCTGGCCGAGGGCTGGGGCATGACCGAAACATCGCCCACCGGCACCTTCTCGCCCGCGCACGGCCAGCGCAAGGCGGGCTCGTGCGGCATTCCGCACCCGGGCGTGGTCATCAAGATGCTCGACCTCGAGGACCCCACGCGCTACGTGCCGCTGGGCGAGAAGGGCGAGATGTGCATCCAGGGCCCCAACGTGATGAAGGGCTACTGGAACAAGCCCGAGGCCACGGCCGACAGCACCACCTTCGACGGCTTCTTCCGCACCGGCGACGTGGGCTACATGGACGAGGACGGCTTCGTCTTCATCGTCGACCGCTGCAAGGACATGCTGCTGTGCAGCGGCTACAACGTCTATCCGCGCGTGCTCGAAGAGGCCATCTACCAGCACCCGGCCGTGCACGAGGTGGCGGTGATCGGCGTGCCCGACGAATACCGCGGCCAGTCGCCCAAGGCCTTCATCACGCTCAAACCCGGCGCCGAGGCCTTCGACATCAAGGCCCTGCAGAGCTTTCTTAAGGAGCGCGTGGGCAAGCACGAGATGGTGCAGGCCCTGGAGATCCGCGCCACGCTGCCCAAGACGGCGGTGGGCAAGCTCTCCAAGAAAGACCTCGTGGACGAAGAGCTGCGCAAGCAGGCCGTCGCGGCGGCCACCGCCTGAGCGCGCATTCCCCAATTCCCACCGATCCCACCGACGAAAGAGGCCACGCCATGGACCACCTGAGCAGCATGGACGCGTCGTTCCTGCACCTTGAAACCCCCGAGACGCCGATGCACGTCGGCAGCCTCATGCTCCTGGACCTGCCCGAGGGCTACCGGGGCGACTACTACGAAGACGTGAAGGGCATGCTGGGCAAGCGGCTGCACCTGGCGTCGGTGCTCACGCGCAAGCTCGCGCAGATGCCCTTCGAGCTGGCCGAGCCGGTGTGGATCGACGACGACGACATCGACCTGGACTACCACGTGCGCAGCCTCACGCTGCGCCGCCCCGGCACCATGGAGCAGCTGCATCACCTCGTGGCGCGCCTGCATTCCAGCCTGCTCGACCGCAGCCGTCCGCTGTGGGAGATGTACGTCATCGAAGGCCTGGAGAACGGCCAGGTGGCCTTCTACACCAAGGCCCACCACAGCGGCGTCGACGGCAAGGCCGGCACCGAGCTGGCCAAGGTGCTCTACGACACCACGGCGCAGATGCGCGAGGTGCCGCCCGCGCGCCGCAAGCGCGGCAGCGGCAGCCACTACCAGCTCGGCGTGGCCGAGCTGCTGCAGGCGGCGGTGTCGAACTCGGCGCGCCAGTACCGCAAGCTCGCCGAGCTGCTGCCGGCGGCCGCGCGCGCCCTCACGGCGGCCGGCAGCGTGCTGGCGAGCCAGCAGACCGGCAAGGGCGAGCGCCGCCTGAGCCTGGGCATGGCGCCCAAGAGCATGTTCAACGACGCCATCACCAACCAGCGCTCGTACAGCACGATGTCGCTGCCCTTCGACGAACTCAAGGCGCTGGGCAAGCGCGTGGGCGGCACCGTCAACACCATCGTGATGGCGATGTGCAGCGAAGCGCTGGCCCGCTTCCTGAAGGAGCGCAACCTGCTGCCGAAAGAAGCGCTGATCGCCGGCGTGCCCGTGAGCCTGCGCGCGGAGGGCGACGACTCGATGAACAACCAGGTGTCGATGGTGCGCGTCGACCTGGCGACCGACATCGGCGACGCGGCCGAGCGCTTCAAGGCGATCCATGCCTCGTCGGAGGCGGCCAAGGCCGTGGTGCGCGAGCTCAAGCCCGTGCTCGGCGTGGACATGCCGATCACCGGCTCGCCATGGCTCATGACCAGCCTGGCGTCGCTCTACGGCCGCTCCAACCTGGCGCGCCGCGTGCCGCCCGCGGCCAACGTGCTGATCTCGAACGTGCCGGGGCCGGGTGCCACGCTCTACGTGGCGGGCGCGCGGATGATGCACTTCTACCCGGTGTCGATCCCGTACCACGGCAGTGCGCTGAACATCACGGTGCAGAGCTACGCGGGCTCGCTCGACTTCGGCCTCACGGCCTGCCGCCGCATCCTGTCGCAGGAAGAGTCGTACGAGCTGATCGGCCACCTGCGCGCGGCGCTGCGGCAGATCGAGCGGCTGCCCAGCGTCGAGGGCGCGGCCAAGCCGGCAGTCGCGAAAGAGGCGCAGGCCGAGGCCGTGCCCGCCAAGGCCCCGCGCCGCGCGAAGGCGCCGGCCGCCGCCAAGCCGCGTGCGGCTGCCACTGCTGCCGCACCCGCCAGCAAGAAGCCCCGCGCGCCGCGCAAGCCGGCCGCTCCTGCCAAGGGCAAGCGCGCCGCCGCCGCGGCCTAGCCTTCCCGCCGATTCCTTCACCGACCGACCCTCAAAGGAAAGCAAGACCATGACCCCCACTTCTGCGCAGGCCCCCGCCCGCGCGCCGTACAACGCGGCGGACGAGGCTTTGTTTTCGAAGGTCAGCTGGCACCTGCTGCCGCTGTTGATCCTCTGCTACATCGTCGCCTTCATCGACCGCATCAACATCGGCTTCGCGCAACTGCAGATGAAGCAGACGCTGGCCTTCAGCAACGAGGCCTATGCGCTGGGCGCGGGCATCTTCTTCATCGGCTACTTCCTCTTCGAGGTGCCCAGCAACCTCATGCTCGAGAAGATCGGCGCGCGCAAGACGCTGCTGCGCATCATGTTCTGCTGGGGGCTCGTGGCCTCGGCCATGATGTTCGTGGAGACCACCACGCAGTTCTACGTGCTGCGCTTCCTGCTGGGCGCGTTCGAGGCGGGCTTCTTCCCGGGGATCATCCTGTACCTCACCTACTGGTACCCCTCGGCGCGGCGCTGCAAGGTGATCTCGATCTTCATGACGGCCACGGCCATCGGCTACCTGCTGGCCGGCCCGCTGTCGGGCTGGATCATGAAGTACATGAACGGCCTGGGCGGCCACCACGGCTGGCAGTGGCTGTTCGTGGTGCAGGGCCTGCCGGCCTCGGTGCTGGGCATCGTCGCGTTCTTCTACCTGAAGGACAAGCCCGAGCAGGCCGGCTGGCTCACGCCTTCGGAGAAGGTCGCGCTGCGCCACCACCTGGACAACGAGCCGCATGCCGTGGAAACCGCCTCGCACGGTTCGTTCTGGGCGCTGCTGCGCGACCCCAAGGTGTTCACGATGGCCTTCGTGTACTTCCTGTTCCTGGGCGCCAACTACACGCTGGTGTTCCTGGTGCCCACGCTCATCAAGAACTGGGGCGTGGGCGACGTGTTCATGGTCGGCCTGCTGTCGGCCATTCCGGCGGTCTTCGGCGCCGTGGGCATGGTGTTCGTGGGCCGCAGCTCCGACAAGCACCTGGAGCGGCGCAAGCATTTCTTCTTCTGCGTGGCGCTGGCCTCGGCGGGCCTGCTGGTGGCCGTCTTCAGCGGCGGCAACCTGGTGTTGGCGCTGGCGGGCCTCGCGGTCATGAGCATCGGCCAGTCGGCCAACACGCCGATCTTCTTCGCGGCCATCAGCGAGTACCTGCCGCGCAAGTCGGCGGCCGGCGGCATCGCGCTGATCAGCAGCCTGGGCAACCTCGGGCCCGCCGTGATGCCGGTGATCACCGCATGGATCACTACCGCCTCGGGCAGCTCGGACAACAGCATGTTCCTTGCGATCGGGCTGTGGCTGTCGTCCGGCGTGGTCCTGCTGCTCGTCATGCGGCCCGCCGCCGCGCGCCGCTCGCAGCTCGCGACGGCCTGATTTTTTCGTTACCTGCTATTTCACTCACCAAGGAGATTCAATTCATGGCAACCAGCAAGACCGCAGCCAACGCCAACCCGCTCTTTCCGACGGCGCTGCCGTCGATGGAAGATTTCAGCAAGCTGATCGAGCAGCTCAAGCTGCCCGGCGTGGACGTCGGCGCGCTCGTGGAGTGGCAGCGCAAGGACATGGAGGCGCTGGCCGAGGCCAACCGGCAGGCCTACGAGGGCATCCAGTCGCTGGCGCAGCGGCGCGGCGAGATCCTGCGCGACACGCTGGCCCAGTGGCAGGACGCACTGAAGGACGCCACCGGCAAGGACGCCATCTCCAAACAGGCCGAGGTCGCGCAGCGCGGCGTGCAGCAGGCGGTCGACAACTTCCGCGAACTGGCGCAGCTGGAAGCGCAGGCGCGCAGCAACAGCTGGAAGGTGGTGCAGGACCGCCTGAACGAGAACATGGCGAATCTGCAGCAGCTGCTGCAGCCGAAGAAATAGGGGCGCTCCCGCGGACGCAATGTCCGCACAACGACTGCTGGTAGCCTTGCCGGATTGTTCAGGCGCGCCTCGCCCCGCGAGGTCGCGCGATCCGGATGAATCAGAAAGGACTCAGCGCGTGGTTGTGACAGGTAGAAGATGGGGCGCGTGCGCCGCGTTGACGGCGGCATTGCTGGTGGGCGCATGCTCCACCACGCCCAGCACGCCGGTGGCGGGCCCCGGCGAGTACGTCGTGCAGACGGGCGACACGCTCTACCGCATCGCGCAGCGGCACGGCCGGACGACGGCCGAGATTGCCCGCTGGAACCAGATCAAGGACCCCGACCAGCTCGAAGCCGGGCAGGTGCTGCGCGTGGTGCCGCCGGGCGGCGCCGCGACGGGCGCTGCCACGCCCCCGCCGCGCAGCAGCGGCAGCGGCGGCAGTGCAGAAAAAGCCAAGCCCGCGCCCGCACCCCGCGAGCGCGACCCCGTGGTGCCGCCCGCCTCGCGGCGCAGCGACTGGGGCTGGCCGACGCAGGGCCCGGTCATCGCCGGCTTCAACGGCAACAGCAACAAGGGCCTGGACATCGGCGGCAGCAGCGGCGAGCCCGTGCACGCGATCGGCGCCGGCTCGGTGGCCGCGACGGAGACGATGCGGGGCTACGGCAGCGTCATCATGGTCGACCACGGCGGCTCCTACATGTCGATCTACACCAACGTGGGCACCATGGGCGTGAAGCAGGGCCAGCGCGTGCAGCGCGGCCAGAAGATCGCCGAGATCGGCCCGGCGGAAGGCGGCCGTGCCAAGCTGCACTTCGAGATCCGCTACCGCGGCAAGGCGGTCGATCCGCGCCTGTACCTGCCGGCGAAGTAAGCGGAACGGGCCCTCAGCCTTGCGGCCGGGTGAGCAGGTCGAGCTCGGCCCGCAGGCGGCGCACCGCCACTTCATGGCGCCGCGTCTGCGGCCCGCGCCCGTGCGTGCCGGCCTTCAGGATGAGCCGCAGCTGCTCGCGCTGCAGCTGTGCCTTCAGGCGCCGGGCGCGCTTGCCGAATTCCTTGCCCATGTCGCGGCGCACGCGGTAGCGCAGCAGCGGCGCGCCCAGGCGCACCCATTCGTCGTCGCGGATCAGTTCGCGCTCGGGCACGAAGTAGGCTGCCAGCGCATGCAGGTAGGTGCCGTTCTCGCGCGCGGCGGCGCGCCAGACGAAGGCTGCGGCGATCACCACCGGGATGCCCTTGACGATCAGCAGCAGCGCGATGCCGACAAAGCCGTCGTCGAAGCGGTCTTCGAGCAGCGGCGAGTTCCAGATGAAATGCATGGCCCACGCCAGCGCGAAGTAGAAGAGGGCGCAGCCGATGCGCGCCGCCATCGAGCGCTGCGGGTTCAGCAGGAACCACGCCACGCCGAACGAGGCGATGGTCGTGTAGGCCGCGTGGCTCCACAGCCCGCTGAGCAGCCCGCGCATCAGCAGGTGGTAGAGCACCGGGTACACCTGGTTCTCGAGCGGGAAGTTCACGGCGCTGTTCACCGTGTAGCTCAGGTTCTCGATCACCTGGAAGCCCAGCCCGGCCATGGCGCCGACGATCAGCACCGACAGATACGTTTCGAACTGGTTGCGCGCGATCAGCACCAGCAGGATCACGCCCGCGAGCTTCAGGAATTCTTCGGTGATCGGCCCCGCGATGGCCGGCCCCCACGCCGCCACGAACTCCGGCGACACCAGCTTGGCGCACAGGCTCTGGATGGCGATGTTGGCCGGCGCCGCGAAGTACACCGCGCCCAGCCCGCCCCACGCAAAGGCCAGCACGTAGGCTTCGGGCGGGTGCTGCTCCAGCAGGTCGAGCGTGCGGAAAAACAGCACGAAGGCCGCCGTGTAGCCGCCCCACACCAGCAGGCCCAGCAGCGCGGTGACGGGCACCACGCGAAAGCCCAGCGAGAACATCGACACCGTGTAGAACAGGCCGTTGAGGATCAGCGCCGCCAGCAGCCAGAAGGCGGCGCGCTGCGGCTGGAAGAACGAGTCGGTGCCGATGGGCCAGTCGGCGTCTTCCTGCGTGGCAACGGCGGCTTCGGTGGTCGTGCTCACAGCGGTGCCTCCAGGTCCATCGAGTCCAGCATCCTGCGGGCGTCGGCCAGCGCTTCGTTGAAGCCGTCGGTGGGGCCGTACACGTCGATCTGCACCAGCGAGCGGCGCGGCGTGTCGACCACCTGCCAGAAACGGCCGGCGAGCTTGGCGCCGTAGTAGGCAAAAGTCTTGCCCTGCAGGCCCCAGCCGGTGACGAAGTCGGACACGTCGCCTTCGACGGTCAGGCCCTGGCCGCGCTCCATGAGCCGCTGCTGGCGCACCATGGGGCCGTCGGGTCCGCCCATCCACAGGCGCGTGGTCACGAGGAACTTGTGGCCGCCCTTGAAGAGCATGAGCGACTGGCCGGCCTTGGAGCGCGACACGTCCATCTGCCAGCCCGGTGCGGGCTCGAAGCGCGCGTGGGCGACCGACACCGTCTCGCCCGCGGGCAGCGGCCGGCTGCCGGGCGTGTGGTTGTTCCAGAAGGTCAGGCCGCCGACGTACGCGGCAATGGCTAGGAGGATCGCGAGCGCGCCCGGCCAGGTGCGGTACGGGATGCGGCGGGACGGTTGAAGCATCCGTGGATCGTGCCACACCGAGGCGACGGCGCGGGGGCGCCGCCGCTGTTGTCAGGCGCTCAGAACGCCATGCGAATGCCAACGTCGTAGCCCAGCGCGCGGTGCGGCTGCATGCCGTTGGTGGTCGCGTAGGCCGGCTGCGGGAAGATCGCCGGCAGGCTCAGCACCAGCGGCGTCACGCCCATCACCGTCGGGTTGTTGCGGCCGTTGGCGATGTGGATGCGCGCCACCGAGGCATACAGCGCCGTGCGCTTGGAGAGGTTGTGCACGTAGCCCAGCGCCAGCTTGTTCACCGACGAATTGCCGTCGGGCAGGCCCAGCCCGTTGACGAAGCGCACGCGCGCATACGAGGCGCGCACCACGCCCGCGCCCAGCGGCACGTTCACGCCGGCCATGAGGCCGTCGTAGCGGTCGCTCAGATGCAGCGCGCTGTTGGCGAAGGGCGTGGCGCTGTGGCGAACGTCACGCACACGCGACCATTCGCCGAACACCTTCACCACGCCGAAGTCGTACGAGGCGCCGAGGTTCAGGCTCTTGATCTTCTCGCTCTGCGCGGCGGCACTGGCCAGCGTGCTCTCGCCGTAGCCCAGCGCCACGTCGGCCGGGCCGCTGGCCCAGCCGATGCGCCCGCCCACGTAGCGCCCGCGCTGCGAAGGGCTGTCGGGCGTGTTGCTGACCTTGGTGTTCTCGTGCAGCGCGTACTGCACCTGGCCGTAGAAGCCGCCCAGGTTCGGCGGCAGGAAGTAGCTGATGGCGTTGCTGGTGCGCAGGTAGCTGTCGGTGCCGGCCGAGAGCCCTCCGCCCAGCAGGCCTCCCGTGGCCAGCGCGCGCGAGGCCGCGATGTTGCTGTTGACCACGGCGATCAGGTTGGTGCCCACGCCGTTGACGCTGAAGGGGTCGAACACCGCGTCGTTCCAGAACGAGGCCGTGTAGTCGCGGCCCAGGCGCACTTCGCCGAAGGGCCCGCTGAGGCTGAGTGTGGAGCGGCGTCCGAAGTTGGTGATGCCGCTGCCCGTGTCGTTGCTCAGCGGCGCCTCCAGCCAGAAGCTCGCGGCCAGCCCGCCGCCCAGGTCCTCGGTGCCGCGAAAGCCGATGCGGCTGGACGCATTGCCCGAGGGCGACAGCACGGTCTGGCTCTGGCGCAGCTCGGCCGGGCGCAGCGGGTTGTACGAACTGCTGGTGGTGCGGTAGTGGCTCACGCCCGCGTCCATCACGCCGAACAGCGTGAGCGAGGACTGGGCGAGGGAAGCGCCGGCAGCGAGGGTCGCGGCCGCGGCGGCGATGAGGGTCTTCTTCTTCATGGTCTTGTCTCCTGGTTGTTGTGTGTGTTGTCGTCTCTGTCGTCGTGGGGGCTGCGTGTCAGGGCGCCCAGCGCAGCAGCGCGAGCACCAGCGCGGCGATGAAGACGGTCTCGCCGACCATCAGCACCACCGGCTTGAGGCCCACGTCGACCAGCTCGCGCAGCTGCGTCTTCATGCCGATGCCGGCCATGGCCGCCACCAGGAACCAGCGCGACAGGTCGCTGCCCGCGGTGGCGAGGGAGGACGGCAGCCAGCCCGTGCTGTTGAGCGCCACCAGCGCGGCGAAGGCCACCGCGAACCACGGCAACAGCGGCGGACGCTGGCCGCCCACGGCCTTGCCGGTGGCGCGCGTGAACATCACGGCGAACAGGATCACCGGCAGCAGCGCCGCCACGCGCATCAGCTTGACCAGCGTGGCCGTGTCGCCCGTGGCCTGCGACATGCCATAGCCCGCGCCCACCACCTGCGCCACGTCGTGGATGGTGGCGCCCAGGAACACGCCGGCCGTGTGCGCGTCCATGCCCAGGGCGCGCGCGATCAGGGGGTAGGCGATCATCGTGAGCGTCGACAGCGCCGACACGCCCACCACCGTGAACAGCGTGGCGCGTTCCTTCAGCGGATGCGGCGGCAGCGCCGCGGCCAGCGCCAGCGCGGCCGAGGCGCCGCAGATCGCGGTGGCGCCGCCACTGAGCAGGCCGAACAGCACGTTGAAGCCCATCAGCCGTGCCACGACCATCGACACGCCGATGGTCAGCACCAGCGACACCGCCACCAGCAGCACCGGGTGCCAGCCCAGCGCCACCACCTGCGCGGCCGTGATGCGCAACCCCAGCAGCGCCACGCCCCAGCGCAGCACGTGGCGCGCGGTGAACTCGATGCCGGGCTTGCACGGGCCCTCGGCCGAAAGAAAGTTCATCGCCATGCCGAGGATGAGCGCGAACAGCATCACGGGCGCACCGTAGTGCTGCGACAGGAAGGTGGACGCGGCGGCGACCACCGCGCAGGCGAGCACGCCGGGAAAGAGCAGGCGGCCGCGCGCCGGCCATGCGGCGACAGACAGAGCGGTCATGAAAACCTCAGGGCACGAGCACGGTGGCGCCGGTGGTCTTGCGGCCTTCGAGGGCGCGGTGCGCCTCGGCGGCGTCGGCCAGTGCGAAGCTCTGCTGGGGCTCGCTCACGATGCGGCCGGCCAGCACGTGGCTGAACAGCTCGTCGGCCATCGACAGCATGTGCGGGCGCGGATGGATGTAGTGAACCATCGCGGGCCGCGTGAGCCAGATCGAACCCTTGGCGGCCAGCACCTGCGAATCGACGACCACGGCGCCCGACGACGTGCCGTTGCTCACCAGCGTGCCGCGCGGCTGCAGGCAATCGAGCGAAGCCTCGAGCGTGTCTTTCCCCACCGAGTCGTACACGACCGGCACGCCCTTGCCCTCGGTGATCTCGCGCACACGCTGGGCGATGTTCTCGCGCGAAGTCACGATGGTGTGCGTGCAGCCGTTGGCTTTTGCGACCGCAGCCTTCTCGTCGGTGCTGACAGTGCCGATCATGGTGACGCCCATCGCGCGCGCCCACTGGCAGGCGATGAGGCCCACGCCGCCGGCGGCTGCGTGATACAGGATCGTCTCGCCACCCTTGAGCGGATAGACCTGGCGGAACAGGTACTGCGCCGTCATGCCCTTCATCATCAATGTGGCGGCCGTGCGATCGGAGATGCCATCGGGCAGCGGAATGAGCACATCAGCGGGCATCACGCGTACTTGCGAGTACGCCCCCTGCGGCCCGATGAGGTAGCCCACACGATCACCCACGCGGATGTCGGTCACGCCCGGCCCCACGGCCTCGACCACGCCCACGGCGTCGGAACCGAGGCCATTGGGCAGTGCGAGCGGATAGCGCCCGGTGCGGAAGTAGATGTCGATGAAGTTGACGGCGATGAGGCTGTGGCGCACGCGCGCCTGGCCCGGGCCGGGTTCACCGACTTCGACGTGTTCGAGTTGGAGCACGTCGGCGCTGCCGGTCTCGTGAAAGCGGATGGCTTGGACCATGGGAATTTCTTTCGGTAGGAAGGGCAGGCGGGCAGAAAGGGCTCAGTCCGCCGAGAGTTCGTCGATGAAGGCCTGCGCGCCCGGCCATTCGCCGTAGCCCGAGGCGGGGTTGAGGTGGCCGACCTCGCCGAGGTCGACCAGGCGGCTGCCCCAGCCCTGCGCCATCTGCACCACGCGATCGAAGGGCGCCAGCGGGTCGTTGCGGCTCGCCGCCACGATGCTCGGGAACGGCAGCGGCCCGCCGGGCACCGGCAGCCAGCCGCCGGCGCGCAGGGCTGCGACGCTGGGGTAGCCCTCGGGCATCGGCCGTTCGAAGTCGGGCGGCGTGGCCAGCAGGGCGCCGCGCACTGGCCGGCGCGTGCGCTGCGCCCAGTGCGCCAGCATCACCACGCCGCCGCTGTGCGCCACGATGACCAGCGGCCCCTCGACCGCCTGCGCCTCGCGCTCGATGGCTGCCACGCGCGCGGCGCAGTCGAGGTCGTCGCGGCCCATGGGCGGCACGGCGCGCACGCGCGGCAGGCGTGCGGCGAGCAGGGTCTGCCAGTGGCTGGCGACGGCGTCGCGCAAGCCCGGAACGATGAGGACGGTGGGAGCAGTCATGTCGGCCCGCGCCCTCACTGGTTGAGTTGGATGTTGTAGGTCTTGACGATCCGCGCGTTGCGCTCGTACTCGTCATGCGTGATCTTCGCGAGCTGCTCGGGGCTCTCGCTGGTCATCGGCACGAAGTTCTGCGCGATGAGCCGCTCCCGCACCTTCGGCGAGGAGGCGGCCTTCGTGAGGACCGCATTGATCCGCTTGACGAGGTCGTCGGGCATCTTGGCCGACACGATGGCGCCGGCCCAGTTCGAGAAGTCGATCTCGTCGAAGCCCTGCTCGGCCATCGTGGGCACATCCGGCAGCTGGGCCAGCCGGGTCTTGGCCCCGACCCCGAAGACCTTCACCTTGCCGGCCTTGATCAGCGGCAGCGAGGTGACGATGCCGTCGAACAGGATGTCGACCTGGCTGCCCATCAGGTTCTGCAGTGCCGGCGGCGAGCCCGGGAACGGCACGTGCTGCAGGTCCAGCCCCGCCTTGCGGGCAAAGATGGCGCCGGCGTAGTGCGAGCTGGTGCCCGCGGAGTACGAGGCGTAGCTGCCCGGGCTGCCCTTGCCGGTCTTCAGGTAGGCGATGAGTCCCTTCAGGTCGTTGGCCGGCACCGACGGCGCACTCACCAGCACCATCGCCGAGCGCGCCACCATGGTCACCGGCTTCACGTCCTTGACCGGGTCGAAGCTGGTCTTCATCACCAGGGGAATCTCGGTCAGGATGTTGCTGACCATGAACATGATGGTCTGCCCGTCGGGCGGCGCGCTGTTGAGCGCCTGCACCCCGATGGCGCCACCGGCGCCCGGCTTGTTGTCGACGATCACCGGTTGCCCGATCTCGGCCGAGATCGCGTCGGACAACACGCGGGCCACGACGTCCATGGTGCCGCCCGCGGGCGCCGGCACCACGATCCGCACCGGCTTGGTGGTCCAGGCATGGGCGAGCAGGGGCGCGGCGGCCAGGGCGGCTGCCCAGGGCTTCAGGCGGCGAAGGATGTTGTGGGTTTTTTTCATCGCGATGTCTCCAGGGGTTCTGGTGCCGGTGGTGCCAGTGGTGGGGGGGCTCAGGCCGCCTTGCGCAGGAAGCCCTGCTGCGCGCCGTTGCGGTTCGGCGCGAAGCCGTTGGCCGCCAGCGATTCCTCGACGGTGTCGTAGAACACGCCGATCTTGGAAATCTCGCGCGCCTGCTTCGCGGTGGCGATGGGGCGGCCGAACTGGCGCGAGATGGCGACCAGCTGCTCGACCTGCGCCACCGTGCCCATCTTGGCGGAGCGCGACTGGTTCCAGAGGTTGTCCTCGATGCCGCAGCGCACGTGCAGGCCCATGGCGATGCCCATCATGTTCACGGGCAGCACGTTGCGCATGGAGCTCTCCACCGTGAGCACGGCGCCGTCGGGCACGGCGCGCACGAAGTTGGCCAGGCTGTAGATGTTGGGCACGTCCATGCCGCCGCCGATGGCCACCCAGTTCATGACCAGCGGGCCCTTGTAGACGCCACGGCGCATCAGCCGCTCGACCGAGTCGAAGCTGTTGATGTTGTAGCACTGGAAGGCGCTCTGGATGCCGGCCTTGGTGAGGCGGCGGATGTGTTCTTCGGCCCAGCCCGGTTGCGCGGGCACGGTCATTTCCTTGTAGGCGCGGTAGACCTCGGGGTCTTCCATCGAGGTGCCCCGGGTGTCGGCGTCGTCCCAGTGCTCGACCACGTTCATCTGCGAGGTGTTGATGGTCACCGTCACCTGGTCGGGCGTGGGCTCCAGCTCGGCCAGCATGTGGCGTGTGTCGTCGCTGAGCCACTTGGCTGCGGCGCCTTCGCTCTCGGGCGCGAAGCTGATCGAGCCGCCCACCTGGATGATCATTTCGGGCACGGCCTTGCGCACGCCGGCGATCAGCTCGTTGAACTTCGACAGCCGCTTGCTGCCCTTGCCGTCGAGCTCGCGCACATGCAGGTGCAGCACCGTGGCGCCGGCGTTGTAGCAGTCGACCGCCTTCTGGATCTGCTGCGCCATCGTGACGGGGATGTCTTCCGGAAAGTCGGCGGGCACCCACGACGGTGCGTAGGGCGCGGCGGTGATGACCAGCGGCTGCTGGTTTTCGGGGAACAGATGGCCGTCGAGAAAGTTCATGGCAGGACCTCGGGAGAAAGGAAGAAGGAAGGGAGAGGGCGCAGGACGTGCCCGCTCAGAAGACCGCGTCGCCGACGATGCCGGCGCGTTCCATCTTTCGATGGCAGGGCGGGTAGTCCATGACCGCGTAGTGCTGGGTCGAACGGTTGTCCCACATGGCCACGTCGCCCGGCTGCCAGCGCCAGCGCACCTGGTACTCGGGGATCTGCACCTGGCTCACGAGGTAGGCCAGCAGCAGGGCGGCGCCGGGCTGGTAGTCCTGCCCGTAGCGCACGTTGGCCGGCGTGTGGAAGTTGGTGAAGTGGGTCGTGAAGCCGTTGACGAACAAAATCTTCTCGCCCGTGTCGGGGTGCGTGCGCACCACCGGGTGCTCGGCGTCGGGAAACTGGGCCTTCAGCGCCAGGCGCTTCTCGATCGGCATCGCGGCACCGAAGGTGGCCTCGATGCTGTGGCGCGCGCGCAGCCCCGCAATCTGTTGCTGGATGTGCGCGGGCAGCTTCTCGAAGGCCAGCGCCATGTTGGCCCACATGGTGTCGCCGCCCACCGGCGGGCATTCGACGCAACGCAGCACGCAGCCGAAGGGCGGCTTCTCGCGCCAGGTGGCGTCGGTGTGCCAGCTGTTCTCGTAGCGGTCGACCGGCGTCTCGGGGTTCTTGTAGATGCGCACCAGGCCCGGGTGCTCGGGGTCGCTGCCGACCACGGGGTGGTCTTCCAGCTCGCCGAAGTGGCGGGCGAAGGCGACGTGCTCGGCGCGCGTGAGCTCCTGCTGGCGGAAGAACAGCACCTTGTGCTGCACCAGCAGTGCGCGGATCTCGGCCGCCAGGCCGGCGTCGCGCGAGGCTTCGGCCAGCGACACGTGGCGCAGCTCGGCGCCGATGGCGCAGGTCACGGGGTGGACCTGGATGCCGCGCGTGTGCACGGCGGGGGCCCCGTTCGAGAGGCCTGGCTGGATCGTGGAACCCATTGTCTTGTCTCCTGTGCCGGTCGAGGAGGGCCGCTGTGCGGCGGTGACCGTGCTGGAAGCAAGAATAGGTCGGGGCCCCTGCGCGCGCCCCCTCCTTGCAGGAGGGGGAGGCGGCCCTGGAGGGGAGGGAGAAACCCTCAGTGCCTGGCGGCGAGCCCTCAGTGCCCCGCGGCGAGCAGCCCCAGGATGCGCGCGCGCTGCACCACCTGCGTGCGCGTGCCGGCGTCGAGCTTGGCGAACAGGTTCTTCACGTGCCACTTGACGGTGGTTTCGCCCACCTGCATGGCGCGCCCGATTTCCTTGTTCGACAGGTTGCGCGCCAGCAGCACCAGCACCTCGCCCTCCTTGGGCGTGAGCACGGTGCCGGGCGATGCGGGTGCCGCAGGCGCGGGCGCAGGCGGCACGGCGGGCGCGAGCGGCGCCACCGCGATCTCGGCCTGCGCGCCCTCGGCCGCGAGCGTGCCGACCCAGGCGCCCAGCTCGGGGTGCGCGTCGGAGAACACGCGCTGCAGCCCGTAGGCGCGCGCCAGGTCCATGGCCTCGCGCAGCAGCGCCTGCGCCGGCTGGCCGCAGCGCTCCAGCGCCAGTGCGCGCAGGCCCAGCAGCTCGATGTGCAGGCCGCCCTGCTTGCGCTGGCGCGCCTGTTCGTCGGCCCGCGCCAGCTTCGCGAGGGCGTCGGGCCAGTCGCGCGCGGCGATGGCTGCGTGGGCGCGCGCCACGTCGCGCAGCGCTTCCACGCTGCGCCGCCACAGCGGGCCCTGCGGCAGCGTGGGGTCGGCCAGCTGCGCGTCGATGCGCTCGCACAGTTCGCGGCAGGTCTGGGCGCGGTGGCGCTGCGCGTGCAGGCGCACCTGCTCGGCCAGGCTGGCGATGCGCAGCCGCGGCAGGCGCCGCGCGGCACCGGCCGCGTCCAGCGCGTCCAGCAGTTCCAGCGCGCGGTGCTCGGCGCCTTCGGCCGCCGCGATGCGCGCCGCCGTGCGGTAGGCCTGCAGCAGCGATTCGGGCAGGCCGCTGTGCTCCAGCACGTCGAGGCGGTCGGCCAGCAGCGTGGCGGCGTCGCCCGGCAGGTCGCGCTCCCAGGCCACCGATGCGAGCAGCGCGGCCAGGTTGCAACTGAAGCGGTGGCGCCGGCCCATCTCGGCCTCGGCGCCGGCCACGGCGGGCCGCAGCAGCTGTTCGGCCAGCAGCACCTGGCCTTCCCACGCATAGCTCAGGCCGATGACCAGTTCGCTCCAGCGCCGGATGTAGTCGACGCCGTGGCCCGGGTGCCCGCGCAGGGCCTGCTGCTGGCGCAGGCGCGCGAGCGCGGGCTCGCCCTCGAGCAGCGCGCGGTAGGCCATGCGGTTGGCGTGCGACTGCAGCAGCAGCGGGTCGGTCAGCGGCACGGCCTCGGTCCAGGGCGCGTGCAGTTCGACGAAGCGGTCGGGGTCGTCCGCGAACACGGCGGCGCCGCCGAGGATCAGCGCGCATTCGCAGCGCAGCGCATCGCTCACATCGGGCTGCGCCAGGATGCGCGCCACGAAGCGGCCGGCTTCTTCGTGCCGCTCGCTCGATGCGAGCGTCCATGCCGCGGCCAGCAGCAGGCGCGGGCGGCGGTCGAGTTCGTCGGCCGGCATCTGCGCCATCCATTCGAGCACCGTGGCCTGCCGGCCGCGCCGCATGAGCGATTCGTACAGACTGCGCTCCGCGAGCTCGTAGGCGGTCTGGTGCTGGCCCGCGCTGAGCGCGTGGTGGGCGGCCTCGTCGAGCAGTTCGTGCGCGGCCAGCCACTGCGCCGCGCGCGCATGCGCCGCCACCTGCTCGGCGGCGTCGAGCGCGGCAAAACGCTGGCGCAGCACGTCGCGCGCCAGCGCATGCATGCGCAGCCACTCGCCCCCTTCGGCGGCGGCGAACACCGGCGTGTCGTTGCTCAGCCGCGCCAGCCGCGCCGCGGCGTCGTCGACGCCGGAGACCGCGCGGCACAGCTCGGGGTGCAGCAGGTCGAGCACGGCGATGCGGGCCAGGAAGTCGCGATCCTGGGGGTCGAGGTTGACCAGCAGCAGCCGCACCAGCTCGCCCTGCAGCTCGCCGGCGGCGGCCGTCATGTCGCCCAGCACCGTGTGCGCGGCGTGCGCGTCGGCCCCGCGCGCGATGATGGTCGTGGCCAGCTGCAGGCCCAGCGGCCAGCCTTCGGTCAGCTCGTGCAGCCGGGCGGCGGTGTTGCGGTCGACGCGCGCGCCGAAGCGCGCCTGCACCAGCTGCAGCGTCTCGTCGAGGCTGAACTTCAGCAGTGCCGGGCCGATCTCCACGCACTGCCCGTAGGCCACGAGGTCCTCGATGTCGAGCCGGCCGTCGGGGCGCGTGGCAATCAGCGTGCGCACGTTGGGCGGCGCGTTGCGCAGCAGGTAGGCCAGCGCCTCGCGCGAGGCGGGCGGCAGGCGGTCGGCCTCGTCGATGACCAGCACCACGTTCAAGGCCGCCTGCGCCAGCTCGGCCAGCAGCGCGGTGACGCTGCCGAGCGTGCCGGGCCGGTCGTCCTGGAACAGGCTGCGCCCGAACGCGGGGCGGCCCATGGCGACGCGCAGCGCCAGCGCCAGGCTCTGCACCAGCCGGCCCGGGTCGTCCTGGTTCTGCGCCGAGACCCAGCCGACCGGCACGCCCAGGCCCAGGTACTCCAGCCGCCACTGCGCCAGCAGCGAGGTCTTGCCGAAGCCCGAGGGCGCCTGCACCACGCACACGGCGTGGTCGCGCAGCGCGTCGGCGCTCGACAGGAGCCGCGCGCGCGAAACGAGGTGACGCGGGACACGGGGCGGCGTCACCTTGAGCAGCAGGTCGCGCGGGGCGCCGCTCGCATCGGGGGGCGGGAAAGTGGCCAAGGCTCGTTCGTGCTCGTGAGAAGAAGAACGGGCCCGATTCTCCACGTCAATCGCGCGAGGCCGAAGCGCGGCGCGGCGCCCCCCGCCGCGCGCGGCTGGCCTTCGCGCTGCGGCCGTACTGCGCATGGAACCAGCGCGACAGTCCGCTGGGCGCGCAGAAGCCGAGCAGGCCCGCGACCTCGGCCAGCGGGCGGTCGCCCTCCAGCACATGGCGCACGGCGAGTTCCTTGCGCACGTCGTTGACGATGGCCGAGAAGCTCTGCCCGTCGTGCGCGAGCCGGCGCTGGATCGTGCGGCATTCCACGCCCACGTGCGCCGACACCTGCGCGATGCTGCAGCGCCCGCTGGGCAGGAGCAGCAGCACCGCGCGCCGCACGTCGCCCGGCAGCGCGTCGCCGGGCGCAGGCGCTGCCGCGTCGAGCAGCTGCCGCGCATAGCGCGCCATGGCCGGGTCGGCCGAGGGGTTGGGCGCGTCCAGGTCGTGGCGCGCGCAGACGATGCCGTGGAAGTCCTGGTCGAAGGCGACGGCCGCGCCCAGCACGCGGTGGTGCGTGCGCAGGTCGCGCGGCGCGGGGTGCGCCAGGCACACGCGCCGGGGCTGCCAGTCGGCGCCGAGAAACTGTCGCAGCAGGCGCAGCATCACGCCCAGCGCGAGTTCGATGCGCTGGCGCGTGGCGCGGTGCGCCTTGCCGGGCTGCACTTCCTCGCGGATGACCACCACCTGGCCGAAGGCCTCGACCATCAGCGACAGCGAGCCGTTGAGCAGCGGCTGGTAGCGCATCAGCACGTCGAGCGAATCGCGCAGCGTCGGCTGTTCGCGCACCAGCAGGCCGACGGCCCCGAGGTTCGACAGCCGCCGCCCCTCGGCCATGCACAGCCCGAAGCTGTCGTTGCCCGAACGCTCGGCCGAGGCCTGCAGCAGCGCGGCGACACGGTCGACCGGGATCATCAGGTCGGGCTCGTCCAGCACGCGAGGGCTCAGGCCGGCGTCCAGGAGCATGCGCGCCGGGTCGAGGCCGCTGGCGCGGGCGACCTCGCGGTAGTGGGTGAGGCTTGCCGCGCGGACCAGGGAGGACATCGCAAGTCCGCACGTGGCAGATCTCAGGGGACGAGCACGGTGGCGCCGGTGGTCTTGCGGCCTTCGAGCGCGCGGTGCGCTTCGGCGGCATCGGCCAGTGCGAAGCTCTGCTGGGGCTCGCTCACGATGCGGCCGGCCAGCACGTGGTCGAAGAGTTCGTCGGCCATCGACAGCATGTGCGGGCGCGGGTGGATGTAGTGAACCATCGCGGGCCGTGTGAGCCAGATCGAGCCCTTCGCCGCCAGCAGCTTGGTGTCGAGGACCACGGCGCCAGAAGACGTGCCATTGCTCACCAGCGTGCCGCGCGGCTGCAGGCAATCGAGCGAGGCTTCCAGCGTGTCCTTGCCCACCGAGTCGTACACGACGGGCACGCCCTTGCCCTCGGTGATCTCGCGCACGCGCTGGGCGATGTTCTCGCGCGAGGTCACGATGGTGTGGGTGCAGCCGTTGGCCTTGGCAACCGCAGCCTTCTCGTCGGTGCTCACGGTGCCGATCATCGTGACGCCCATCGCACGCGCCCACTGGCAGGCGATGAGGCCCACGCCGCCAGCGGCTGCGTGGTACAGGATCGTCTCGCCGCCCTTGAGCGGATAGACCTGCCGGAACAGGTACTGCGCCGTCATGCCCTTCATCATCAATGTGGCAGCGGTGCGGTCCGAGATGCCATCGGGCAGCGGAATGAGCACATCGGCGGGCATCACACGCACCTGCGAGTACGCACCCTGCGGCCCGATGAGGTAGCCCACGCGATCACCCACGCGGATGTCGGTCACGCCCGACCCCACGGCCTCGACCACGCCCACGGCATCGGAACCGAGGCCATTGGGCAGCGCAAGCGGATAGCGTCCCGTACGGAAATAGATGTCGATGAAGTTGACGGCAATGAGGCTGTGGCGCACGCGCGCCTGCCCCGGGCCGGGCTCGCCGACCTCGACGTGTTCGAGCTTGAGCACGTCGGCGCTGCCGGTCTCGTGAAAGCGGATGGCCTGGTTCATGGTGCGTCTCCTGGGGTGTGTGGGGGCTGGATGGAACGGATTCTTGCGGCGCGTGGCGGCGGCGGGAAGCGTGGTCTTGGCGATGTCCCAAATTGGCAAATCGATGCCCCAATAAAGCAAGAAATGCGGGCGGGGTGCGCCGGATACTGGCGGCATCGGCCCACCGAGGCCTGCAAGACAACAACCGGAGACACCCCATGAAACTGCTGCAATTTGCACGCGCCGCCGCTGTGGCGCTGGTCGGATGCTCGATGGCCCTCGGGGCCTGGGCGCTGGGCGACAAGCCCGTCAAGCTCATCGTTCCCGCGCCGCCGGGCGGCACGATGGACATCGTGGCCCGCGTCGTCGGGCAGCAGATGGCGCTGGACATCGGCCGTCCCGTGATCGTCGAGAACCGCCCCGGCGCGGGCGGCTCCATCGGCCTGCAGGCCATGCTGCAGGCGCCGGCCGACGGCAACACCATCGTGATGGCCGCCAGCAACGTGCTGGCCGAGACGCCGCAGGTCGTGAAGATGCCCTTCGATCCGCTGAAGGACGTGGTGCCCATCGGCTCGGTGGCGCGCTCGGGCGTGGTGCTCGTCACGGCCGCGAACTTCCCGGCCAAGGACTTCCAGGGCCTCGTCGCCGAACTGAAGACGCGCAAGGGCAAGGCCAGCTTCGCCAGCTACAGCCCCGGCACGGTGTCGCAGTACGCGGGCCTCATCCTCAGTGACCGCGCCGGGCTCGACCTGCAGCACATCGGCTACCCCGGCTCGCCGCCGGCGCTGCAGGACCTGCTGGGCGGCCAGGTCGACCTGATGTTCGACGGCATGCTCACCTCGATGCCGCTCATCAAGGCCGGCAAGCTGCGCCCCTATGCCTTCACCGGCAAGACCCGCTCGCGCTTCCTGCCCGACTTGCCCACCACCACCGAGCTGGGCTACCCCGACCTGCAGTTCCGCGGCTGGGTCGGCTTCATCGGTTCCGCCAAGCTGCCGGCCGACGTGATGGCCAGGCTGCATGCCGCGATCGAGAAGGCCGGCCAGGCGCCCGCCGTGCAGCAGAAGCTGCTCGACGTGGGTCTGGAGCCCGAGCTCAGCGTCGACACGCCCGCGCTCATCGCCGAGACGAAGGCGCTGTCCGAGCGAAATGCGGCCATCGTCAAGAAGTACCGCATCCAGGCGAACTGAGCGTCGCTCGCCATTCCATCGGAGACCTCTCATGAAGATCAGACCCATCACGCCGTCCATCGGCGCCGAAATCTCGGACGTCCATTTGGGCGAGGCCTCGCGCGACCCCGAGTGCTTCGCGTCGATCCGCGCCGCGCTGCTCAAGCACAAGGTGCTTTTCTTTCGCGGCCAGGACATCGAGCGCGCCGAGCACGTCGCCTTCGCACGCTGCTTCGGCGAACTGGAAGACCACCCCGTGGTCGGCAGCGACCCCGAGCACCCGGGCCTCGTGCGCATCTACCGCAGCGACAACAAGCACAGCTACGAGAACACCTACCACTGCGACGGCCTGTGGCGCCAGAGCCCCGCCATGGGCGCGGTGCTGCGCTGCATCGAATGCCCCGAGGTCGGCGGCGACACCATCTGGGTGAACATGGTGCAGGCGCACGACGAGCTGCCCGACGAGATCAAGCAGAAGATCGGCAAGCTGCGCGCCAAGGCCAGCATCGAGCATTCGTTCGGCGCCGTGATGCCGATGGAAGCGCGCCTCAAGCTGGGCCAGGACCATCCGCCCGTGGAGCACCCCGTGGTGCGCACGCACCCCGAGACCGGCGAGAAGGTGCTCTACGTGGGCAGCTTCACCACGCACTTCGTGAACTACAGCACCCCCGAGAACGTGCGCCACGGCATCGACAAGACACCGGGCGCGGCGCTGCTGCTGAACTACCTGCTCAGTCGCGCCACCATCCCCGAGTACCAGGTGCGCTGGTCGTGGCAGCCGGGCGACGTGGTCGTCTGGGACAACCGCAGCACGCAGCACTACGCGCTGAACGACTACTGGCCCGCGCCACGAAAGATGGAACGCGCCGGCATCGTCGGCGACGTGCCGTACTGAACACCGCCGCCGCATCCGCCCCCCGCCTCGCCACCTGACAGACGCACGCCATGAACTTCCTCGACGGCCACCTCTTTCCCGAAAACCAGCAACCGCTGATCATCACCGCCGCGCCCTATGCACCGGGCTGGCTTCCTTCCGACTTCCCGGGCGAGATCCCGGTCACGATGGAAGAGCAGATCCAGAAGGCGGTCGATTGCTACAACGCCGGTGCCACGGTGCTGCACCTGCATGTGCGCGAGCTCGACGGCAAGGGCAGCAAGCGGCTGTCCAAGTTCAACGAGCTGATCGCCGGCGTGCGTGCGCGCGTGCCCGAAATGATCATCCAGGTGGGCGGCTCGATCAGCTTCGCACCCGAGAGTGAAGGCGCGGCCGCCAAGTGGCTGAGCGACGACACGCGCCACATGCTGGCCGAGCTGGAGCCCACGCCCGACCAGGTGACGGTGACGGTCAACACCTCGCAGATGAACGTCACGGAGCACGCCGAGCTGGCCGACTTCAAGGGCACCTCGCGCGAGATCCCGGCCATCTTCGAGGCCTACAAGGAGATGACGGTGCCGGCGCAGCCGGGCTGGGTCGAGGAGCACATCCGCCGCCTCACGAAGGCGGGCATCCAGAGCGCCTTCCAGTGCTACAACATCAACAGCTTCGAGTCGGTCGAACGGCTCATGCGGCGCGGTGTCTACAAGGGCCCGCTGGTGATGAACTGGGTGGCCATCAGCGGCGGCATGGACGCGCCGAACATCTACAACCTGGCCAACTTCGTGCGCGCCGTGCCCGACGGCGCCGTGCTCACGGTGGAAAGCTCGGTGCGCAACGTGCTGCCCGTGAACATGATGGGCATCGCGATGGGCCTGCACGTGCGCTGCGGCACCGAGGACGTGCTGTGGAACCAGACGCGCACCGCCAAGATCGGCACCGTGGCGCAGATCGAGCAGCTGGTGGCCATCTCGCGCCAGTTCGGCCGCCCCATCGCCACGGCGCAGCAGGCGCGCGAGATCTCGAAGATCGGCGTGTTCTACGAGACGGCCGAAGAATCGCTCGCGGCCAACGGCTTCGCGCCGAACCGCAACGGAGGCAACCAGGGCTTCCTGCGCAAGGCGGCCTGAGAAGAAGGACGATGGCGATGACGAGGCGTTTCACGCATGCCGCCTGGCGCCTGCTGGAGGGCATCGCGCATGCCCTGCGCCACGAAGACCTGGTTCAGAACGCGCGCACCGCACCCTGAGCCACCGCGCCGGCCGTCTGCTTGCTCCACTGCGAGGCGCTGCAGCCGAAGTGGTGGCGGAACCAGTGGCTGAAGCTGCTGGGCCCCGAAAACCCCAGCAGCTCGGCCACCTCGCTCAGCGGCAGGTCGCTGTCGCGCAGGTGGCGCTTCACGAGGTCGGAGCGCACGTCGTCGAGCAGGCGGCTGAAGGTGAGGCCTTCGGCCTCGAGCCGGCGGTGCAGCGTGCGGCGGTCCACGCGCAGGTGCCGCGCCACTTCCTGCGCCGTGCAGCCGCCGCCGGGCATGAGCGCCAGGATGAGTTCGCGGCAGGCTTCGCGCGTGCTCTCGCCACGGTCTTTCAGCGCGGCTTCGAGGTACTCGCGCGCGAAACGTGCCACGCCCTGGTCGCCCGATTCGCGTGGCTTGCGCAGGTCGGCCGCCAGGCACACGAGGCCGTTGAAATCCTGGTTGAACTTGACGTTGCGACCGAAGAAGGCGCGGTGCGCCGCCATGTCCGCCGGCGGGCGGTGCGTGAAGCACACCTGCTGCGGGCGCCACTGCGGATCGATGAGCTCGCCGAGGATGCGGAACATGATGCCCACGGCCAACTCCATCGACTGGCGCATCGGCAGCCCGGGGCTGGGCAGCAGGTCTTCCTGGATGATGACCATGTCGCCCGTGTCCTCCAGGCGAAAGCTCAGCGAGGCGTTCACCAGCTTCAGGTAGCGGCCCAGCGTGTCGAGCGCGTCGCGCGGCGTGGGCTCTTCTTTGAGCACGACGCTGATGGGGCCGAGGGCCGACAGCTTGCGCTGCGCCGCCAGCCGCAGCGCGAAATCTTCGGTGCGCGTGGCGCGCGCGGTGATCTCGAGCAGTTCGCGCACGGCGTCGCCGGGGATCAGCGTCTCGGGGTGCTCGAGCAGCTGTGCCTTCAGCCCCACGGTGCGCATGAAGGCATGCGGGTCGCGGCCGAGCGACTGCACCAGCTCCACGTAGCCGCTGAGGCTCGCGCTGCGCATCAGTCGACCGAGGTGCTTCATGGTGGCTGTGGGAAGGGCCCCGCGTTCACTCGGGGCTGATCTTGAGTTGCAGTTTCTCGATGATGGCCCGATTGTGGGCGGTCGTGGCGTCCAGCGTCTGGCGCAGCTGCACCAGCGTCGCCTCGCGCGGCGGATCGTAATTCTGCGCGAGCAGCGCCTCGCGGAACTTCGGCGCCTGCACGGCCCGGGCCACCTCGGCGCGGATTTTCTCCTGCAGCGCCGGCGGCATGCTGCTGAGCACGAACACGCCCACGCTCGCGTCGGGCATCACGAAGTCGGGCAGGCCCAGCTCGCCGAAGGTGGGCACGTCGGGCAGGAAGCGCGAGCGCTTCGACGACGCCACGGCCAGCGCCTTGATCTTGCCGCTGCGGATCAGCGAAGTGACGTTGCTCACCACCTCGAAGGTCAGCTGCACCTGGTTGCCCATGAGGTCGACCAGCGCCGGCGCCGAGCCCTTGTACGGCACCACGAGGATGTCGTTGCCGCTGCGCGCGCGCAGCATCTCGCCCAGCAGGTTGGAGCGCGTGCCCGTGCTCAGGTTGGCCACGCTGACCGAGCGCGGATGTTGTTTGGCATGCGCCAGCAGGTCGTTCACCGTGTTCGGCGGGAAGCCGGCGTTGGCCACCAGCACATGGAACATGCCCGTCACCTCGCTGACGTAGGTGAAGGTCTTGAGCGGGTCGAAGGGCGTCTTCACCGTGAGCGGAATGTCGGACAGCACGCTCGACGGCCCGACCATCAGCGTGTAGCCGTCGGCGGGCGCGGCCATCAGCGCGCGCTCGGCGATGACGGCGGAGCCGCCCGGCTTGTTGTCCACCAGCACGGTCTGGCCGAGGTTCGTGCGCAGCTGTTCGGCGAGCAGCCGCGCCGCCGCGTCGGAGATGCCGCCCGGCGGCGCGGGAACGATCAGCCGAATGGGCTTGTCGGGCCAGGCCTGAGCCGAGGCCGTGCCGCAGCACAGCGCAGCCAGGAAGAGAAGGGAGGCTCGCAGCAGATGCACACACATGGTTCGTCCTCAGGTGGAAGAGACAAGAAGGGCGTGCGGATTCTGTGGCGCCACCTCTGCTGAATGCTTGGCGCCACGCGTCGGCCACTTACCGGATCGCGACAGCGACACCCGTCTTTGCACGCGCCGTTCCAATGCCCCAAAAAGGCAAAACCGCGCCCCCGATGAGCAAGAAGTTTTCGCAGCTGCGCCAGAAACTTTGGCTGCAAGCGCAACCTTTTTCACCGGAGACAACCCCATGAACTTCCTCGACGGCCACCTGTATCCCGAGAACCAGCAGCCCCTGATCATCACGGCCGCGCCCTATGCGCCGGGCTGGATTCCCGCGGACTTTCCGGAAGACATTCCGGTCACGATGGAAGAGCAGATCCAGAAGGCGGTCGACTGCTACGAGGCCGGCGCCACCGTGCTGCACCTGCATGTGCGCGAGGCCAACGGCAAGGGCAGCAAGCGCCTGTCGATGTTCAACGAGCTGATCGCCGGCGTGCGTGCGCGCGTGCCCGAGATGGTCATCCAGGTGGGCGGCTCGATCAGCTTCGCGCCCGAGGACGACGGCGCCGCCGCCAAGTGGCTCAGCGACGACACGCGCCACATGCTGGCCGAGCTCACGCCCAGGCCCGACCAGGTCACGGTGACCGTCAACACCACGCAGATGAACGTGACCGAGCACGCGGGGCTGGACGACTTCAAGGGCCTGTCGCGCGGCGACCCGCGGCTGTACTCGACCTACAGGGACATGATCGTGCCCTCGAACCCCAGCTGGGTGGAAGAGCACATCCGCCGCCTCACGGCTGCGGGCATCCAGAGCGAGTTCCAGTGCTACAACATCAACAGCTTCGAGACCATCGAACGCATGATCCGCCGCGGCGTCTACAAGGGCCCGCTGGTGATGAACTGGGTGGCGATCAGCGGCGGCATGGACCAGGCGAACATCTACAACCTGGCCAACTTCCTGCGCGCCGCACCCGACGGCGCGGTGGTCACGGTCGAGAGCTCGGTGCTCAACGTGCTGCCCGTGAACATGATCGGCATCGCCCTGGGCCTGCACGTGCGCTGCGGCATCGAGGACGTGCTGTGGAACCAGACCCGCACCGGCAAGATGAGCTCGGTCGAGCAGATCAAACAGCTCGTGCGCATCGCGACCGAGTTCGGCCGCCCCATTGCCACCGCGCAGCAGGCGCGCGAGATCATGCAGATCGGCGTGTTCTACGAGACCACCGAAGAGACGCTGCAGGCCAACGGCTTCGCGCCCAACCGCAATGGGGCGCAGCAGGGCTTCCTGCGCAAGCCGGCCTGATACCACCGCCGTCTCGGGGGCGGTTGACGTACCGACTGGTCAGTCGGTAGACTGGGCCGATCGCGCAGCTCACCGGGCTGCATCGCATCGCACAGAAAGCCCCCGATGAGCGAGAACTTCGCAGCCGAACTCCATCGCCGAGCGACCACCGCCCTGCAGGCCGGGCGCGCCGACGCGCAAGGGGAGGGCGACCGCGTGCCGGTCGGTCAGTACACCGACGAGGCCATCGCACGCGAAGAGCGGCGGCTGCTGCAGCGGCATCCGCAGCCGGTGGCCGCCAGCGCGTCGCTCGCCTCGCCGGGCGCGTGGCTGTCGCTCACGCACACCGGCGTGCCGCTGCTGCTGGTGCGCCAGGAGAGCGGGCAGGTGCAGGCTTTTCTCAACGTGTGTCGCCACCGCGGCGCGCGCGTGGTGCCCGAGGGCAGCGGCAGCGAGGCGCGTGCCTTCGTCTGCCCGTACCACGCGTGGACCTACAAGCCCGATGGCGCCTTGCGCGGCGTGCCCGAATCCTTCGGCTTTCCCTGCCTGAAGCAGGACGAGTCGGGCCTGCGCCGGCTGGCCACGGTCGAGCGCGCGGGCGTGGTCTGGGTCGTGTGCGATCCGTCGCGGGCGGACAGCGACCCCGGCGCGCACCTGGGCGTGCTCATGGACAACCTCGAGTCGCTGGCCGGGCTGCGCACGCCCGTGGCCTATGCGCCGCGCACGTACGAGGTCGAAGCCAACTGGAAGCTGCTGGTCGACGGTTCCTTCGAGGCCTATCACTTCAAGGTGGCGCACCGCGAGACCATCGCCCACATGTTCCTGCACAACCTGCAGGTCATCGACGAGTTCGACCTGAACCGGCGCCTGTACCTGCTCAAGTCGAAGTTCCAGGAACACCGGCCCGAGGTTGCCGGTTTCGACCCGCGCCGCTACGGCAACCTGACCTACTTCTTCTTTCCCAACACGACCATCCTGGTGCAGCCCGACCACGCGCAGCTCAGCATGCTGGAGCCGCTGGGCGCCACGCGCACGCGCGTGCACGAGCTCACGCTGATTCCCGAGGCACCGGCGTCGGAGAAGGCCACGGCGCACTGGGACGCGAACGTGGCGTTGTACCGGCGCACGCTCGCGGAAGACTATGCGCTGGCCGAATCGATCCAGGCCGGGCTGGCGTCGGGCGCGAACGATGCACTCAGCTTCGGCACCTTCGAGTACAGCGCGCCGCGCTTCCATGCGCAACTCGCGCAGCAGGTGGCGGCCATGCCGGCCGCACGCTGACGCGCGAGGGTGTCGCGCGTGCAACAACCAGACCCCAAGACACAAGAAAGAATGGCGCGCGTCGCGTCTGATCGCCGGTCGCGTCTTCGCGGCATGCGCTCTTGCGCGTGACGCCTTCCAGAACCGCCCGATGGCCACCCTTGCCCCTTCCCGTAAAGAAACGATCCTCGCGCGCGCCGAGCAGCACTTTGCCGACCACGGCTTCCAGGGCGCGTCGCTGTCGGCCATCGCGCGCGACTGCGAGGTCGGCAACCCGGGGCTGCTGCACCACTTCCCGAGCAAGGAGGTGCTGTACCGCGCCGTGCTCGAGAAGCAGGCCGAGGACCTGACGGCACGCATCTGCAAGCGCGTCGAGGCGGCCCCCGACCTGCCTGCGCGGCTGCAGGCGTTCGTCGCGCTGCAGGTCGAGTGGATGCACGCGCGGCCCACGGGCTTCAAGCTCGTCACGCGCGAACTGCTCGACAACGCCGAGCGCATCCAGCATGCGCAGACCCGGCCGCTCGAAGGCTTCCTGCAGGCCAGCCTGGGTCTGGTGGCCGCGGCGCAGGCGGCCGGCCTCGTGCGCGACGACCTGTCGGCCGTGGTGGTGCTCACGCTCATCTTCGGCACGCTCAACTACGCCAAGATGGCACGGCCCACCTTTGCCAAGACCTTCGCAGAGCCCGCGCTGAAGAGCGACACGGCCTGGATGAAGGCGATGGCGCGCGATGTGCTGCGCGTCATCTCGCCGCCCTGATTTTTTCTTTCTCTCCCAGCAACCCCGACCAAAGGACGTTCTCTTGAAAACCCGCATCACCGAACTCTTCGGCATCCGCCACCCCATCATCCAGGGCGGCATGCACTACGTCGGCTTCGCCGAGCTGGCCGCGGCCGTCTCCAACGCCGGCGGCCTGGGGATCATCACGGGCCTCACGCAGAAGACGCCCGAGCTGCTGGCCCGCGAGATCGCGCGCTGCCACGAGATGACCGACAAGCCCTTCGGCGTGAACCTCACCTTCCTGCCGACCTTTGCGTCGCCGCCGTACCCCGAGTACATCGCGGCCATCGTCGAAGGCGGCATCAAGGCCGTGGAAACCGCGGGCCGCAGCCCCGAGGCCTACATGCCGGCGCTGAAGGCCGCGGGCATCAAGGTGATCCACAAGTGCACCTCGGTGCGCCACGCGCTCAAGGCCGAGCGCATCGGCTGCGACGCCGTGAGCGTCGACGGCTTCGAGTGCGGCGGCCACCCCGGCGAGGACGACGTGCCCAACATGATCCTGCTGCCGCGCGCGGCCGAAGAACTGAAGATCCCGTTCGTCGCCTCGGGCGGCATGGCCGACGGCCGCAGCCTCGTGGCCGCGCTCGCGCTGGGCGCCGAGGGCATGAACATGGGCACGCGCTTCATCGCCACCAAGGAAGCGCCGGTGCACGCCAACGTGAAGCAGGCCATCGTCAACGCCTCCGAACTCGACACGCGCCTGATCATGCGTTCGCTGCGCAACACCGAGCGCGTGATCAACAACGCGGGCGTGGAGCGCCTCATGGAGATCGAGCGCATCAAGGGCGACGCGCTGAAGATCGACGACATCATGGACCAGGTCGCGGGCATCTACCCGAAGGTGATGACCGAGGGCCACATGGACGCCGGCGCCTGGAGCTGCGGCATGGTGGCCGGGCTGATCCACGACGTGCCCAGCTGCGCGGAGCTCATCGACCGCATCATGGCGCAGGCCGATGAACTCATCGCCAAGCGCCTGGCGGGCATGCTGAAGGGCTGAGCTTTCAGTACGTCACCGTCACCGTGATGGTGCTGCTGTAGGCGCCTGGCGCCACGTACTGAGCGGCCGGAATGCGGCCGTAGACGGTGTGGGGGCGCAGCGTGGTGACGCCACCGAGGGTTGCCAGCGCGCTGTAGCTGTCGCTGACGCTGTTGAGGCCCCAGACGGTGCTGCGCGCGTTGGTGGTGTAGAGGTTGTAGCCCAGCGGCGTGGCACCGACCGGGCCCACCATCTGCCGGCTGGCGATGTTGCCGGCCGAGCCCGCGTCCAGGCTGATCGTGAACGACAGCGTCACCAGGATGCCCAGGCCCGTGACCGTGCCGGCGACGGTGACGGTCGAGGTGTTGTCCTTGGGCGTCGCGGCGGCCGGGTCGTAGTTGCCGAAGGCCAGCGCTGTCGCGCTGACGGTGGCGCTGCAGCTGAACACGCCCACGCCCGAGCACGCAGCCATCGACGTGCCCGGGGCCAGCAGCCCCGCCAGCGCCAGCACGGCGGTCAGCGCGGGGACGACGGCACGGGTTCGCATCGGTAAGGTCCCATCGAAGGCAGTGCGCCGGCGGCGCGGTCGGGTTCGCCCAGCGTGAAGCGGCAATGGCCGCGCTTCCATTGCGCCTCGAAGCGCTCGTTCGGCTGCGGGTCGTCGACCGACACGAGGCCATGAAAGCCCGACAGCAGCGAGGTGCCGCGCGCCGGTCGCATCACGTCGATGCCCGGCGGCAGCGGGCTGCCGTCAGGCAACAGCACGGTGACGTTCGCGATCGCGTCGCGCGCGATGTCGAAGCTGGCCTGCGCCACGCCCTTGTAGCGCGGCACCACGCGCAGCACGTCGCTGCGCACCTGTGCCTCGATCGGCAGGTCGCCGTTGTCGATGCTGATGTGGTTGGGCTCGTAGGCGCGCAGGCCCGAGACGACGGCGCGGCCTTCGCTGTCGGTGGTGGTCCAGGGCTGGTTCTCGCGGTAGACCTTCACGCCGGCGGCGCCGGGCACGGTCACGAGCGCGAAGGCGTCGTCCGACTGGCGGGTGGCAAAGCCCACGCCGCCCGCGAATCCCACGGCGCCGCTGGCGCGCAGGCGCACGGCGGTCTGGCCCTGGGCGCGCGCGGCTTCGGCCGTCAGCATGCCGTAGCGACCGCGCCAATCGACCGCAGCCTCGCTGCGCGCGTTCTCGCCGTCGGCGGCGCGCAGCCGGTAGCCCCAGCCGGTGTCGTTGGGCGGCTGCTGCACCCACTCGGCCACGGCCGAGTGGCCGCCCGGCTTCTGATGCTGCACCGAGAGTGTGGCGTGCTGGCGATCGCCGAGCGTGAAGCTGAGGCTGACGTTCACCGAGGTGATGGAACGCTTGCCGTCCTGGCGCGTGTGGGCCACCGAGGTGCCGAGCCAGGCGTTGCCGCCCAGGCCGATCGACCAGCTGGCGGTGGTCACGCCGATGTGCTCGCCGGTGTTGTAGCGCAGCCGCGTGTGGCTCGCGCCCAGCGTGCCGTAGCGGCCCAGCGAGCGGCCTGCGAAGAGTTGGGTCTGTGCGTCGATGTGCACGGGGCTGTCGTGCCAGGCGATCTGCGTGAAGCCGCGGCTGGCCACCTGGCGGCTCACCGAGAAATTCCATTCGTCGCTGGTGCGCGTGTAGGCGGCGCGCCAGAGGCGGCCGCTGTCGCCGTCCTTGCTGCGGCTCGCGGCGCCGTGCAGCGAGAGTTCGCCGAGCGTGCCCCAGACCCAGGTCACGCCGGCGCCCGCGGTCTGGCTGCGCGCACTGGCTTCGCCGCGCGCCTCGACGGTCACGCCGTCGTTCACGCCGTACCGCCACGTGCCGGCGACGAAGGGCGGGCCGTAGTCGAAGCTGCGCTCGCCGTAGCGCAGGCGCGTCCAGCCGGCTTCGAGCGAGTAGTCGGACAGGCCGGCGCGCAGCAGGTTCGAGCTCACGTAGTAGGGCGTGGTCACGGTGCGCTGCACGCCCAGCGCGTCGGTGACGGCGAAGCGCATCTCGCCCGCGCCGGTGAGCACGGGCACGTCGCTGAGCGCGAAGGGGCCGGCGTCCACACGCCGTTGATAGCGCAGCGTGTCGTTCACATACACCTCCACCGCCGACGGCACGGCCGCACCGCCGCGCAGGGTTGGCATCGGGTAGCTGATGAAGCCGGGCTGCAAGCCGAAGCGGGTGCCGAACTGCACGCCGCCGAAGCGAAAGGGCGTGGACCATGCGGCGGCCTGCGTGATCGTGTCGCCCACCGTGAGGCGCGTGAGCCGCGCGGGGTCGTCGCGGCGGAAGTAGCTGTCGAGCCGCGTCGTGCCGCGTCCGCCGAATGCGGACTGCCCCGCGACGACGCTCGTGCCCACCAGGCCCCAGTCACCCGAGGCCGCCGCATCGAAGTAGCCCGAGGCGCGCGTGCCCTCGCGGTCGTGCTGCAAGGCCAGGTCGTAGTTGAGAAAGGCCCCGAAGGCCGAGGCCGACAGCGGCGGGCGGTCGCCGGCGTGCGCATGCACGGTGCCCAGCGTGAACGCCTCGGCGGGCACGCTCAGGTCCACGCTCTGCGCGCCTTCGTCGAGTTGCAGCTGCGCGCCCGGCAGTGCGCGCAGGTCGTAGTAGTCGGTGCCGTCGCGCTGCAACGCCGCGGTGGCGGGCCGCACCAGGCGCCAGGCCGCGAAGTCGGGCGCCGACGCCAGCAGCTGCGCGCCGCGCCGCAAGAGCGGCCGTGGCGCGGGCTGGCTCAGGCCGTTGATGCGCACGTCGAGGATCGCGGGCTGCACCTCGCCCGCCATGTCAGCGGGTGACGTCTGTGCGCAGGCCACGCGCAGGCCCAGCCAGCCGCAGCAGACCCACAAGCTAGCGTGGCGTGGCGGGCGCACGGGGCACGCGCACGGTGGCGCTGGACGACGCCTCGGGGGCATCGGTGGCGGCCTCGACCTGCAGCCGGGTGTCGGGCGGCAGGGCGGGCAGTTCGATGTCGATGCCGGCCGACTGCCCGGCCAGCGCGTACTGCGACAGGCTCTTGCGCAGCAGCTCGGTGCCGTCCTCGCGGCGCACCACGAGCTGCGTGACCTGGATGTGCTCGCTGCCCTGGTTGTCGAACACCAGGCGCCAGGCGGTGCCTGCCGTGCCGGTGGCGCGCCCCGAAGGCTGCAGCGACCATTGCAGCGCGCGGCGCAGCTGCAGCGGCGGCACGAAGATCGGCACGCCGATGCGCAGCAGCGTCTGCACCTTCGCGCCCTCGGTGCCGTCCGCCGGCAGGGCCTGGTCGCGCGGCAGCTGGCGCAGGAAGATGCGGTAGCTGCGCTCGCCGGCGTCGGCCGGCACCTGCAGCCCGAGGCGCACGATCTGCCGCCCGCCCGGCGGCAGGCGGAAGATGGCCGGATTGACCAGCACGTCGCGCGTGGGTTCGTAGGCATCGCGTCCGTCCTGCTGCGACCACGCCACCACCTCGGCCTGCACGGCGACCTCGGTGTCCTCGGCGTTGCCCATGGTGAGCGAAGCGACCGGGCGCTGCGGCGTGAGCACGATGCGCAGCGGCGCCACGCTGAGGCTGGTGGCCGCGGCGGGGGCGGGGGCAAGGGCGGCCAGCAGCAGGCCGGCCCCCCATGCGACTGGCAGCAGGGCGCGACGCATGCCGTGGCGGCCTGCGGTGAAGGCGGTCAACGGCGCCCTCAATAGGTCAGCGAGACCGTGATCGTGTCCGTGTAGTCGATGGCCGGCGCCGCGGTGTACTGCCCCGTGGGAATCAGGCCGTAGATCGTCTGCGTCTGGGGCGTCCCGTTGCCGACGTAGCCGGTGCCGGCGACGCTGTTGTCCCAGTTGGTCTGGTGCGCGCTGTCCTTGAAGAGGCCGTAGCCCAGCGTGTTGTTGCCGGCGGCCGCCGTGGGGCTGGTCATCAGGCGGTTCGTGATCGTCGCGCCCGAACCGCCGCCCGCGCTCAGGCCGAGCGAGTAGGGCGTGCCGAAGGTGCAGGTCACGTTGAGGCTGGTGGTGCCGGCCAGCGCGGTGGCTGACGCCGGGTCGTACGGCCCGAACGCCAGCGTGGCCGGCGTGGTCATCAGGCAGGCCTTGAGCACCGTGGCCGTGACCTGGAAGGTCGTGGTCGTCGTGACCGCCTGCGCGGGCAGCAATGTCAACAAGGCACCGACGGGCAGCACGGTACGGGCCAGTGTGCGAAGGAGGGAGCGAGGCTGGTGGCGCATCGGACGGGACCTTTCATCGGTGACTGGAAACCCAGGAACGACAGTGAAAACCCACCCACCGTTTCCAGTAGTGGGCGCCCCCTTTCTAACCAATCTCTCCCCGATGGGACATAGGACGCAGCCCTGTCGTCGACAGCTTGCTACAGATTTTTCCGAGGCCGGGAGGGCTCATGAGTGATTTCGGTCTACAGCCCGGGCCGGGCCTAGGTCGGATGTCTTCATGGGGCGCGACCTCTTGTCGGAGGGGGGTGGTGCGTGCGGTGTATAGAACCGTTTACATTTACGCTCTTGGGAGTCGCCATCCAACGCCATTGCAACCTTGCCCGCGAGGTCCATCCAACGTGATCGCCGAAATACATGCTGATGCCGCGCCTGCTGGCCTCGCCTCGGGGTTCACCATGGCGTTCCAGCCCATCGTGGACCTGGGCCGGCACGAGATCTATGCGCACGAGGCGCTGGTGCGCGGCCTGTCGGGCGAAGGCGCCGCCGAGGTGCTGGGGCGCGTCGATCCGGTCGACCGCTTCGCCTTCCACGAAGCCTGCCGCGTCAAGGCCATCGAGATCGCCTCGCGCCTGGGCATGAAGTCGCGCCTGAGCCTCAACGTCATGCCCAACGACGTCGCGGGGCAGGCCGAGTGCTTCCGCACCGCCATGGCCGCCGCCAAGCGCTGCAAGTTCCCCGTGCGCCAGCTGATGTTCGAGATCACCGAAGGCGAGCGCGTGCGCGACCTGCACGGCCTGGCCGACACCTTCCGCGCCTTCAAGCGCCACGGCTTCACCTCGGCCATCGACGATTTCGGCGCGGCCTACGCGGGCTTCGAGCTGCTGGCCGCGTTCCAGCCCGACGTGGTGAAGATCGACCTGAGCCTGATCCGTGGCATCCATGCCGACCCGGTGCGGCTGACCATCGTGCGGGGCTTCGTCGCCACCTGCGACGAGCTGCGCATCCGCGTGATCGCCGAAGGCGTGGAGGCGCCCGAAGAGGTGCGCGCCTTGCGCGAGATCGGCGTGGAACTGTTCCAGGGCTACCTGTTCGCGCGGCCGGCCATCGCCACGCTGCCGGCGGTGGCGTGGGACGCCGCCGCCTGAGCCTGCCCTGACCTGACCTCGGACGTTGTGCGTCAGACGTTGCTGGTCGCGCGCACTTCCTCGAGCGTGGTCCGGCCCGCCAGCACCTTCTCGATGCCGTCCTGACGCAGCGTGCGCATGCCCTCGCGCATCGCGGCGTCCTGCAGTTCCTCGGCGCGCGCGCCGCCCTGCACCAGCCGGCGCAGTTCCCTCGACATCACCATGAGTTCGTGGATGCCCACGCGGCCCCGGAAGCCGGTGTCGTTGCAGTGCTTGCAGCCGGTGCTCGTGTAGGTCTGCAGCTGGCCGTCGCGCCCGTGGCGCTGCACCCACTCGGCGCGCACGGCGTCGCGCGCGGCCGGCGTGTCCTGCGCGCCGAAGGCATGCATGTAATCGGCCAGCAGTTCCTCGACCGCCTCGCGCGTGGCCGGGCGGCTTTGCACGCACTGCGGGCACAGGCAGCGCACCAGCCGCTGCGCCAGCACGGCCAGCAGCGAGTCGGCGAAGTTGAACGGGTCCATGCCCATGTCGAGCAGGCGCGTCACGGTTTCGGGCGCGCTGTTGGTGTGCAGCGTCGACAGCACGAGGTGACCGGTGAGCGAGGCCTCGATGGCGGTCCTGGCGGTCTCGGCGTCGCGGATCTCGCCGACCATGATCACGTCGGGGTCGGCGCGCACGAAGGCGCGCAGCGCCTTGGCAAAGGTCCAGTCGATGCGCGGGTTGACCTGCACCTGGCGCAGGCCAGGCTGGGTGATCTCGATCGGGTCTTCGGCGGTCCAGATCTTGCGCTCGGGCGTGTTGATGCGCATGAGCGCCGAGTGCAGCGTGGTGGTCTTGCCCGAGCCGGTGGGGCCCACGCACAGCACCATGCCGTAGGGCCGGTCGACCGCCTGCGAAAACTGCGCCAGGTTGCGCTCGGACAGGCCCAGCGCATCGAGCGCGATGGGCTTGGCCGAGGCCAGGATGCGCATCACCACGTCTTCCAGGCCGTTGTTGGTCGGGATGGTGGCCACGCGCAGCTCGATGCGGTGCTGCGGCGAGTACTTCGAGAAGTTGATCTTGCCGTCCTGCGGCTTGCGCTTTTCGCTGATGTCCAGGTCGCACATGATCTTCACGCGCGCCACCACCGCGTTGCGGTAGCTGGGCGGCAGCTCCAGGTAGGTGTAGAGCCGGCCGTCGCGGCGAAAGCGGATGCGCGTCTTTTCCTGCCCGGGGTCGCTCTCGATGTGGATGTCGGAGGCGCCCTCGCGGTGCGCTTCGAGGATCATGCTGTTGATCATGCGCACCAGCGAGTTGTCCGACTGCTCCACGGGCGGCTCGCCAGCCGCGGGCGCGGCGGCCGATTCTTCCTTCTCGAGCGTCTTCAGCAGCGTGCTGGTGCCCGTCATGTCGAACTCGAGCGGACGCATCGGGTCGTTCATGTCGATCACCGGGCGCTCGGCCGCCACCTGGCCGACCTTCTCGTAGGCCTTGTGCAACACGCCGTCCAGGTCCAGGCACTGGCCCAGCACGGGAATGATCTTCGTCTGCGCGATGAACTCCACCTCGTCGATCACCGCGTGCCGGTTGACCGGGTCGTCGAGCGCCACCACCAGGCGCCCGCCGTGCAGCATGAGCGGCATCACCTGCAGGCGCCGCGCGGCTTCGTGGCCCACCTTGCGCAGCGCGTCGGCCGCGGCTGGAAACACATGCAGGTTCACCAGCGGGTAGCCCATCTTGCGCACCAGCGCGGTCTGCAGCTGGCCGCGGCTCACGACGCCCATGCGCACCAGCGTCTCGCCCAGCGGCACCGTGGGCTCGCGCTGCTGCTGCTGGAGCGCCGCGTCGAGTTGCGCCTGCGTGATCATGCCCAGCGACATCAGCGCCTGGCCGATGCGCGCGATCGGCATGCGGCTTTGCAGGTCGAGCTCCTGCACGAGCTGTTCGGGCATGACGACTTCGGTGGCTGCCATGGATCGATCTCCTGGTGGTTGTGGGGGTGCGGCGGGTGTGCCGACGCTAACGGTAAAACGCGAAACGGTTGCGGCCCTGCGACTTGGCCGCGTAGAGCGCCGTGTCCGCCCGCGCGAGCAGTTCGCCGGCACCGACGGTGGCATCGACCGTCTCGACGAACACGATGCCGATGCTGGTCGTGACGTCCAGCCGCCGGCCTTCCACGGGGAACGCCGGCGCCGCGATCTGCGAGACGATCTTGTGCGCCACGCCCGCCACCGCGTCCTGCGAGTGCACGTTCTCCAGCACGATCACGAACTCGTCGCCGGCCAGGCGCACCACGGTGTCGGTCTCGCGCACGCTGGCGCGCAGGCGGCGCGCGTACTCGGCCAGCACGCCGTCGCCGGTGGAGTGGCCGAGCGTGTCGTTGATGGCCTTGAAGTGGTCGATGTCCAGGAACATCAGCGCCATGCCGCCTTCGGCGCGGCGCACGCGCGACATCGCCGCGGGCAGCTGCTCGTTGAAGGCCAGGCGGTTCGGCAGGCCGGTCAGCACGTCCATGCGCGCCAGCTCGATGAGCTTGCGCTCGGCCTCCTTCAGCGCCGTGACGTTGAAGGTCATGAGGTAGAAGCCCGCCGTGTGGCCCGCCAGGTCCTTGTCGGGAATCAGGTTCACCTGGAAGTGCGCCTCCCGGTCATCGATCGGCACCTGCACCGGGTACTGCGTCGCCCTGCCGGCGAGCACCGTGGGCAGGTGGGGCGTGTGCTGCACGTACACCGCCTCGCCCACGGCCGAGCGCAGCGTCACGCCGTCCAGCGGCGCGCGCTCGTCCAGGCCCGCCATGCGCCGCGCGCGGCTGTTGCCGTACAGGCAGTTCTCGTCGCGGTCGAAGTAGGCGACCAGCGCGGGGATGTTGTCGGTCACGTCGCGCAGGCGCTTTTCCTGCTGCGTGAGGGCGCGGCGGATGTTCACTTCGTCGGTGATGTCGAAGGTCATCGCGAACACGCCGTGCACCATGCCCTCGGCGTCCTGGTCGGGGATGTAGTGGGCCTTGAAGGTGCGGTCGCCGATGCCCAGCGCCGCGTCGCCGGCCTTCTCGACGATCACCGTCTCGCCCGCCAGCGCGCGCTCCATGTGGGGCCGCACCACCGCAAAATCGGCCGCGCCCCGCACGGCCGGCATCCACTGGCCCACCAGCGGCTGGCCGTGGTGCAGCGTGCGCACCTTGGCATTGACGAAGGTGTAGTACAGCGCGGCGTCGACGTGCGAGACCAGCGCGGGAATGTTGTCGGCGATGGTGCGGATCTGCGCCTCGCTGTGCGCCAGCTCGAGCTCGATGTGCTTGCGCTGCGTGATGTCGAAGGTCATCGCGTAGTAGCCGCAGACCCGCCCCTGCGCGTCGAGCTCGGGGATGAAGTCGGTCTGGAAGAAGTGCTCTTCCTCGTCGCGGTGCGCGGCGCCGCGCCGCTCGAAGGACACGGCCTCGCCGGCCAGCACGCGCCGCAGGTTGTGCTCGAGCGTCGGGTCGTCGTGCAGGCCGCTCATGCTCTGCACGGGCTGGCCCACCAGCTCCTCGGCGCTGTAGCCCAGCTCCTCGCACAGCCGCGCATTCACGAAGGTGTAGCGGCCCTGCGCGTCGGCGTGCGAGATCATGGCCGGCAGGTTGTCGGTGATGTCGCGCAGGAACTTCTCGCTGGCCTGGTGCTGCTGCATGAGCCGGTCGAAGGTGCGCGAGAGGTCGCCGATCTCGTCGTCCGGGTAGGTGCGCGCCACGGCCGCCTGCGCGGGCGCCGCGTGGGCGTCGAGCATGTGGCGGTGCAGCCCGGTGAGCGGGCGCAGCTGCTGGCGCACCACGGCCAGCGCCAGCGCGCCGGCCAGCAGCGCCAGCACGATGGCGCCGATCCACGCGGTGCGCTCGATGGCTTCGATGCGGGCAAAGGCCTCGTGACGCGGGTACATCGAGCCCATGATCCAGTCGGCCTGGCGGATGCGCTTGAAGGCGTACAGGCCGGGCACGCCCGCATGGTTCACGCCTTCGATGGTGCCTTCGAAGCCGCCGATCGCGCGGTCCAGGTCGGGCGCGTCGTCGGCCATGGCCATGTTGGCCTGCTTGAGCACGCGGTCGGCCAGCGGGTGGTCGATCACGATGCCGTCGGCGGTGGTGATGAACACGTAGCCCGTCTGGCCGAAGCGCACGTCGGCCAGCTCGCCCAGGATGTTGCGGTCCTTCAGGTTGATGGAGCCCGAGATCACGAACAGCACCCGGCCGGCCGCATCGAGCACCGGCTCGGTGATGGCGACCTGCGCCAGGCCGTTGAGCCGGTTGCGGTAAGGCTCGGAGATCACGCCCGTGCGCGCGGCGACCGTGTCCTTGAAGTACGCGCGGTCCTTCACGTTCACCTTGCCGATCTGTCGCGCGCCGTTCAGGTTGGCGACCAGCTCGCCATCCGTGTCCAGGAAGGCGACGTTGTCGAACGCCGCCCGCAGGGACTGGTGCTTTTCCAGAAAGGCCTGCAGCGGCGCGGCGTTCGTGATGCCGTGCGAGCCCACGCTCTCGGCGATCGTCTTCAGCAGGATGCGCCGGCTGGCGAACTTCTGCTCTACCGCGCTCGCGATGGCCGACAGCCGCGCGAACTCCTCGTTGGCGATCGAGGCCTGCATGCGGCTCTTGACCAGGTGCAGCGCCACCGTGGCGATGATGAAGGTGGTGGCCAGCACGACGGCCGCAACGCCGACGCTGAGGCGCGTGTTCAGGCTGATGCGGCGTTTCGCGGTCGCGAAGAGTTTCATGGGCGTCGTGCAGGCGGTGCAGCGAAGCGGCGGGGACCACCGGCCGGGCCGGCCATGGGGGCACGGCACACACCCTTCGCGCGTTGCGCAGCTAGTGTGTCAGAAAGTGCGAGAAATGCGCGCCATTGCGGTGCATCTCGCGGGGTTCCCGGGGGCCGGACTGTTGCGCAGGTGCGCGAGAGAAACCAATCGTATTACTCGACGCGCGGCGGCGGCTCCGATCGGGCGGCCGCGGGCGAGCGGGCCGGCGCGATGAGCACCATCGCGCCGTCCTGCCCGCGCCGCACGCGCAGGCGCGTGCCGTCGAGCAGGCGCTCCAGCGCCGCGTCGGCGGCGATCTTTCCCCTGATGCCCCGGGTCGAGAGGTCCTTGACGTCTTCCATCTTGTAGATGAGCTGCACGCCCGACTGCGCGATGTAGGCGTCGAGCGCGGGCCGCAGCTCGCCGCCCTTCACGTCGAACTCCCGCGCGTGGGCGAGGGCCAGCCCCGTCGCCAGCAGGCCGGCGGCGGCCACGAGGGCAAGGCGGGGGCGGGTGAGCAAGAGGGCAAGGAAGGTGGGGGGCTGCCTCCGGATTCGAATCATGTCGGTCTGTTTTCCGCGAATTGGTTTTTCTTCTGCCCCCGGTGAGACGAGTTCGAGCGCACTTTCCGGTAACGGGGCAAGGGGGAAAAGCCCTCGGGCCCGGCCTTCTAGAATTTCCGGGTCCGCCGCCGGGCATGGGAATTCAAGGAAATTTCGCCGGCGGGCCTTCGCGCGTTACCGGAAATCTTCGGGCCGTTCGTCTCACTGTCTGTCGCCAATCCCGGCGACCTGCCGCTTTGTGTGTCGGCCCTTCAATTTCCAGGAGCGCTTCGTGGTTCTCAGTGACTTGGATGCCTGGTTCGTCAGCGAGGTGCTGCCGATGGAAGCCGCGCTCACGCGCTTCCTTCGCCGCAACTGGCGCGACGACGCCGAAGTGCCCGACCTGCGGCAGGACGTCTACGTGCGCATTTACGAGTCCGCCTCCAGATCCATGCCCGACCAGGTCAAGCCTTTCGTTTTTGCCACCGCGCGCAACCTGCTGATCGACCGCGCCCGGCGCGCGCAGATCGTGTCCATCGAGATCATTGCCGACCTCGACGCGCTCGATTTCTCCGCCGACGAGCTCACGCCCGAACGCCATGCCGCCGGCCGCGGCGAGCTGCGGCTGCTGCAGACGGCGCTCGACGCGCTGCCCTCCAAGTGCCGCCGCGTGGTCGAGATGCGCAAGATCGACGGGCTCTCGCAGCGCGAGGTCGCCACGCAGCTGGGCATCACCGAGGACACGGTCGAGCGCCAGGTCTCGCGCGGCGTGCGCGCCCTGGCCGACGCCCTGCTGTCGGGCGGCGTGCAGCTGGACACCAAGGCCTTCGGGCGAGCGCAGAACGAGCGGAGGCTCTCACCATGAGCGAATCGCAGCGCATCGAATCGTTGGCCGCCGACTGGCTGGCCCGCCGCGACAGCGGCGACTGGACCGACACCGACCAGCAGCAGCTGGACGCCTGGATCGCCGCCTCCATCGCCCACCGCGTGGCGTGGCTGCGGCTGTCCAGCGCGTGGGAGCGCGGCGACCGGCTGGGCGCGCTGCGCACGCCGGCGATCCCGATCCCCGCGCCGACGCCTGCACCACAGCCGCAGACGGCGCGTCCGCCTCAACGCCTGTCGCGCTTCTCGCTGCAACGCATCGCCGCCGGCGTGCTCGTGGCCGCCGCGGGCACCGCCTGGCTCGGCTGGCAGTACACGCAGGAAGAACGCGGCCAGCACTACGCCACGGCCGTGGGTGCGCGCCAGTCGGTCGCGCTGTCCGACGGCTCGAAGCTCACGCTGAACACCGCCACGCAGGTGCGCACGGCCGTGAACGACAGCGGGCGCAAGGTGTGGCTGGACGCGGGCGAGGCCTACTTCGACATCGCGCACGACAAGAACCATCCCTTCGTCGTGATCGCCGGCGACCGCCGCATCACCGTGCTGGGCACGCGCTTTCTCGTGCGGCGCCAGGGCGAGCAGGTGAACGTGACGGTGGAGGAAGGGCGCGTACAGATCGCCGCGGCCAAGCCCGATGCCCGAAGCGCCGAGCCCACCGTGCTCACGCGCAACCAGGCGGCGGTCACGCATGCCGACAACGTGCTCGTGATGTCGAAGGCACCCAAGCAGGTCGACGACGAACTCAGCTGGCGCGAAGGCAAGCTCGTGTTCGACCAGACCACGCTGGGCGACGCGGCTGCGCAGTTCAACCGCTACAACCTGCGCAAGCTGGTGATCGCCGACCCGGTCATCGCGCAGGTGCGCATCGGCGGCAGCTTCGATGCGAACAACATGAGCGGCTTCGTGGGGCTTCTGAAGCAGGGCTTCGGCCTTGCCGCGCATGAGAGCGGCAACGAAATCAGAATTTCGAATCCGTAAATTACCGGAATGTGACGGGGCATTCGTCTCAGTGGGTACCCAAACAAATAACCACGCTGGAGACACACACAATGAATCGCACCGCGCCCCGCACCGGCCTGCCGCCCCAGAAGAAGCGAACGTACGGCGCACTGCGCCCGTGGGTCATCGGCGGCGCGTGGGCGCTGGCCAGCGGCATGGCCGCGCACGCGCAGACGCAGACCCCGCCGCAGGGCTTCGACGTGAGCGGCGGCGATCTCAAGACCGCGCTCGACGCCTACATCGCGCAGGGTGGCGTGCAGCTGCTCTACAAGGTCGACGACGTGAAGGGCGTGGCCACGCGCGGCGTGAAGGGCGCGCTCTCGCCGCAGGACGCGCTGGCGCGGCTGCTCGAAGGCACGCCGCTGCAGACGCGCCGCGGTGACGACGGCGCCATCGTGATCTACACGGCCGCCGCAGCCAAGCCGCAGGCCGACGAGGCGCCGCAGTCGCTCGACAGCGTCACCATCACCGCCACGCGCCGCCGCGAGCCGGTGCGCGAGATCCCGATGCAGGTCAACGTGATGAAGGCCCAGGCGCTGGAGCGCGCGGGCGCCAAGAACCTGGCCGACTACGTGGCCGAGCAGCCGGGCGTGAACCTCACCAGCAGCGGCAGCGTCGGCGGCACGCTCACCATGCGCGGGCTGACCACCGGCCCGGTGCAGGGCATCGCGACCGTGGGCGTGTACGTGGACGACGTGGCCACCGGCATGAGCTCGGCCGGCGCGAGCGGCGGTAACACGCCGCTGGACATGGGCATGCTCGACCTGAGCCACATCGAGGTGCTGCGCGGCCCGCAGGGCACGCTGTACGGCGCCGGCGCCATGAGCGGCGTGCTCAAGTACGTGACCAACCAGCCCGACACCATGGAGTTCGCGGGCTCGGTGAAGCTGGGCACCTCGTGGACGCAGGGCGGCGGCCCGGGCTTCACGACCGGCGCGGTGCTCAACGTGCCGCTCAAGGAAGACGTGGCGGCCGTGCGCTTCGCTGCCTTCACCGACCAGTTCGGCGGCAGCTACGACGCCACGGGCCTGGCGCGCGGGCGCAACATCGACCGCGGCCACACCGATGGCGGCCGCGTCTCGCTGCTGCTCACACCCACGCGCGAACTCACGGTGCGCCTCACGGGCACCGTGCAGGACGTGCATCGCAAGGGCCTGGGCTTCGAGGACATGGACCAGCGCACGCTGCGCCCCTGGACGCGGGAGCGCACGCGCCAGCTGTCGGCCAACGAGTCGTACAGCAACCTCACGCAGCTGTTCGGGTTGGACGTGGAATACGACTTCGGCTGGGCCCGCCTGAACTCGATCACCTCCGCGCAGGACGTGAAGATCAACAACACCGTCGACGTCACCGGCCGCTACGGGCCGATGCTGAGCGCGCTGCGCCTGCCGGTGGCCTCGGTGCCGGTGAACAGCGCCGTGGAGCAGCACCGCATCAGCCAGGAGTTCCGCCTGACCTCGCGCTCGGGCACCACCATCGAGTGGCTGGCGGGCCTGTACCTGAACCGTGAGCGCGGCAGCAACAACGGCGTCATGGACGCCAACCTGATCGGGGGCCGCAGCCTCGGCCTGCTGACGTCGACGCAGTCCTCGCGCTACCGCGAAGAGGCGGCCTACGGCGACGTCACCTGGAACGTGACGCCCAGGTTCTCGCTCACCGGCGGCGTGCGCCTGGCGCGCAACAACCAGAAGTACGCCAGCCGCCAGACCGGCCAGCTCGTCGGGTCGGTCGCCGCCAGTGCCGCCGGCACCTCGTCGGAAAGCCCGACCACCTACCTGGCTGCGGCCAAGTACACGCTGTCGGACACGAGCACCATGTACTTCCGCGCGGCCAGCGGCTACCGCCCCGGCGGTCCCAACGTGCTCAAGGCCGACACCGACCGCAACGTGGTGCAGCCGATGTACAACTCCGACTCGCTGTGGAGCTACGAGCTGGGCTACAAGGCCGACCTGCTGGACCGCACGCTGTCGCTGGAGGCGGCGCTGTACGACATCGAGTGGACCGGCGTGCAGCAGCCCACGCGCAGCGGCGCCTTCGTGTTCGTCACCAACGCGGGCGCGGCCCGCATCAAGGGCAGCGAGATCACGCTCAACTGGAAGCCCAGCAAGGAATGGCGCTTCACCGCCAATGCCGCGGCCGTCGATGCGCGCCTGACCGAGGATGCCAAGGGCCTGGGCGCCAAGGCCGGCGCGCGCCTGCCGCACACGCCGCGCTTTGCCGCCACGCTGGGCGTGACGCGCAACTTCAGCCTCGCCGACCACCCGGCCTACGTCGGCATCAGCGCGCGCTACACCGGCAAGCGCGATGCGGGCTACCGCGGCAGCACGGCCATTCCGAGCATCAACATGCCGGCCTACACGCTGGTCGACCTGCAGGCGGGCATCGACTTCAAGCGCTTCAGCGTCTCGGCCTACGTGCGCAACCTGACGAACAAGCGCGGCATCGTGTCGATCGAAACCGGACTCAACGCGAACCCGAACCTGGTGACCGCGGCGCTCGTGCCCGCGCGCACCATCGGCGTGAACGTCAACGTTCCGTTCTGACATGTCGGGCCTCCCACCGTTCGCGGCACCGATGCCGCTGGATGCGGCCGCCCCTGCGGCCCTGGAAACGACCCGCAAGGCGCCCACCAGCGCCTGGTATGCGCTGGCGGTGCTCATCATCGCGACGGTGCTGGGCTCGATCGACAAGGTCATCCTCACGCTGCTGACGGAGCCGATCCGCCAGACGCTGTCGCTCTCCGACACGCAGCTCGGGCTGCTGCAGGGCGCGGGCATCGTGCTGTTCACCGGCATCGCCACCTTGCCTCTGGGCTGGCTCAGCGACCGCTACGACCGGCGCGTGGTGCTCGCGGCCTGCGTGGTGCTGTGGAGCGCCGCCACGGCCATGCGCGGCACGGCCATGGACTACGGCGTGCTGTTCGTCGCCTCCGTCGGCCTGGGCGTGGGCGAGGCGGGCCTCACGCCCATCACCAACAGCATGATCCCCGACCTGTTCCCGCGGGCGCAGCGGGTGCTGGCGAATGCGGTGTTCGCGCTGTCGGCCATCTTCGGCAGTGCGCTGGGCGCGCTGCTGGGCGGCACCATCGTGCACCTCACCGACGACCTGCGGCCCTGGCTGCCGGTCGCGATGCAGCAGCTCGAAGCCTGGCGCCTGACCTTCTTCGTGCTGGCCAGCGCCGGCATTCCGGTGACGCTGCTGGTGCTGTCGATCCGGCGCACGCCGCGCGGCGGCGTACAGGAAGTCAAAGCAACGCCGGGTGCACCGGCCGCCGACGCACCGGGCGCCACGACCCTGCGCCAGCACCTGCGCCTGCACTGGCGCACCTTCGCGGGCCTGGTGGTCGGCGTGGGCCTGACCAGCGTGGGCCTGAGCTCGCTGGGCACCTGGCTGCCGATCCTCACGGCGCGCACCTACGGCGTCACGCCGGTGCAGATGGGGCAGGGCATGGGCCTGGCCTTCCTGTGCGGCACGGTGGCCGGCGGCCTGCTGGGCGTGCTGTCGATGCGCTACGTGCAGCCGCGCATGGGGCCGGCCGCGGCGCTGCGCCTGATCATGCTGGGCAATCTCTCGGCGGCGCTGATGTCGACGCTGCTGCTGTTCACGAGTTCGGCCAACCACAACTTCGCGCTGCTGGGCCTGCTGGTGGTGCCGCTCATCGGCAGCGCGGTGCTGCTGCCCAACGTGCTGCAGGACGCGGCGCCGCCGCACCTGCGCGCCCGCACCATCGCCATGCTCACGCTGGCCAGCCTGCCCTTCGGCGTGGTGGGGCCGCTGGTGGTCGGCATGTTGTCGGACGCCCTCAAGTCGATGCCCAACGGGCTGGCGGTGTCCATCGTCGTGACCACGCTGGTCGGCGGCAGCCTGGGCGCCATGGTGCTGCGCGCCGCCGAAGGCCCGTTCGTTCGCCTGATGCGCGAGGCGAAGCCGAACTGAGCCGGCTTCGTCGAGATTCCGCTCCCCCCTTTCATCGTTCGTTGTTCCTCCATGTCACAACCACACCCTTCAGCCTCTCTTCCCGACACCGCCTCCGCGCTGGCCGCCATCGACGCGCTGGTGGCGCCCCTGAACCGCAGCGACGCGCCTGGCCTGGTGCTGGCCGTCGCGCAGCATGGCCGCCTGCTGTACCGCCGCGCCGTCGGCATGGCCAGCCTGGAGATGGGCGTGGCGCTCACGCCGACCACGCGCATGCGCATCGCCTCCACCAGCAAGCACTTCACCGCCATGGCCGTGCTGCTGCTGGCCGAAGACGGCCTGCTCGACGTGGAAGACCCGGTGCAGAAATACCTGCCCGAGCTGCCGCAACTGAGCGCCAACGGCCCCACGCTGCGCCACCTGCTCACGCACACCAGCGGCTGGCGCGGCCACGACGAGCTGTGGGCCATTGCGCACGGCCTCACGTTCACGCTGCCCGGCCCGGGCCTGCCGGCCATGGCGCGCCAGAGCGAGCTGAACTTCGAGCCCGGCACGCACATGGTCTACAGCAACGGCGGCTACTTCCTGCTGGCGAAGATCGTCGAGCGCGTGAGCGGCCGCAGCTTCAACGACTTCCTGAAGGCGCGCCTGTTCGACCCGCTGGGCATGGCCGACACCTCGTCGGTGGTGACCGACCTGGACGTGGTCCCCGGCATGGCCGGCCTGTACATGCCCGCGCCCGGCGGCGGCTGGCGCCGCGGCCTGTACCCGTGCGAACTCGACGGCGGCGGCTCGCTGGTGTCGACGGCGGACGACATGCTGCGCTGGCTCGCCCACATGCACGGCAGCGAGAAGATCGTGGGCAGCGCGAAGAGCTGGGCGCTGCTGTCGGCGCCCACCACGCTGTCGTCGGGCTCCCAGGTGAACTACGGCTTCGGCCTCGCGCGCCACCCGTACCGCGGCGTCGAGATCGTCCACCACGCGGGCGCCGTGCTCGGCGCGCAGTCGCAGATGATCAGCGTGCCCAGCCACGGGCTGGACATCATCGCCATGGTGAACGGGGCGCCCGTGTCGCCGTCGGCGTTGGCCCTCAAGGTGATCGAGCTGCTGCTGGGCGACGCGCTCGCGCCGCCCGAGGTGCGCCCGCTGGCCAGCGCCTTCCCCGCGCTGCCCGGCCAGCGCTACCACGCCCCCTCCACCGGCGGCCTGCTGGGCTTTGCGGACGTGGCCGGCAAGCTGGCGCTGTCGTGGCAGGCCGGCGAGGCCAGGCCTCTGAACCAGGGCGACGGCAAGCTGTGGCTGGGCCTGCAGGACCTGCCGACGAACGACCTCGTGATCGACACCGCCGACATCGACCCGCAACGCGCACCCGATGCCTTCGTGCTGCACGAAGGCGGCCAGCCGCGCCGCTTCGAGCGCCTGCCCGAGACCGCGCCCGATGCCGCGTCGCTTGCCGACGAACTGTGCGGCGACTACACCAGCCCCGACCTCGACGCCACCGCGCGGATGGTGCTGGTGGACGGCAGGTTGCAGCTCACGGTGCAGGGCCGCCACGGCCAGCACGCGTGCGTGCTGACGCCGCTGTCGGCCGACGTGGCGACGCTCGCCTCGGTCGACCCGGTGCTGTCCCAGCTGGGCAAATCGGTTCTCAACGTGGAGCGCAAGGGCGGCCGGGTCGTGGGACTGCTGTTCGCCACCACGCGCTCGCGAAACATCCACCTTGCCCGCCAGGAGCCCCGCGCATGAAGTTCTTCACCACCCTGTTCGCCACCGAAACCAACACCTTCGTCTCGGCCCCCACCGGCCTGGGCAGCTACGAGGAATACGGCATCTTCCGCGGCGACGCCAGCACGCGCGACGCCACCGGCTACGGCCTGTACGCGGTGGAAGTGCGCCGGCAGCTGGCCGCCGAAGGCCATGAAACCGTCGAGAGCCTGCTGGCCTTCGCGCAGCCGCTGGGGCGCACCGTGCGCAGCGTGTACGAGCGCCTGCGCGACGAGATCCTGGACGACCTGCGCAAGGCCGGCCCGGTCGACGGTGTGATCCTCGTGCTGCACGGCGCGATGGTGGCCGACGGCTACGACGACTGCGAAGGCGACGTGATCTCGCGCGTGCGCGAGATCGTCGGGCCGAACGTGCCCATCGGCGTGTCGCTCGACCTGCACTGCCACTTCACGCAGAAGATGGTGAACACGGCCGACGCGATCATTTGCTACAAGGAATATCCGCACACCGACGCCTTCGAGCGCCTGACCGAGCTGATCCGCATCGTGGTCGACACCGCGCAGGGCCGCGTGAAGCCCGTGACGGCCGTGCACGACTGCCGCATGGTCGGCAAGTGGCACACCACGCGCGAACCGATGGCCGGTTTCGTGCGCCGCATGCAGGACGCCGAGAAGCTGCCGGGCGTGCTCTCGGTGTCGCTGGGCCATGGCTTCCCCTGGGCCGACGTGCCCGAGTCGGGCGCCAAGCTGTGGGTAGTGACCGACAACGACCCCGCGCTGGCCGCGAAGCTCGCCGAAGAACTCGGCCGCGGCTTCTGGGACCTGCGCCACGAGACCGGCGTGCCCTCGCTCTCGATCGAGGAGACGCTGGCCAAAGCCATGGCCGTGCAGGGCGGCCCCGTGGTCATTGCCGACACCGCCGACAACCCCGGCGGCGGCGCCACCAGCGACAGCACCTTCATGCTGCGCGCCGTGGTCGAGCGCGGCATCGGCGACGTGGCCTTCGGCGGCGTGTGGGACCTGGGCGCGGTGCAGCTGTGCCGCGACGCGGGCGTGGGCGCGAGCTTCGAGCTGCGCCTGGGCGGCAAGTGCGGCCCGGCCTCGGGCGACCCGATCGACCTGCACGTGACCGTGATGAACGTGGTGGAGGCGCATTCGCAGGGCGGCCTCTCGGGCGTGCGCACGCCCATGGGCCCGTGCGTGTGGGTGCAGGCGGCCGACGGCGTGGACATCGTGCTCATCAGCAAGCGCAACCAGGTCATCGGCGCCGATCTCTTTACGGGCCTGGGCATCGACCTGGCGGGCAAGAAGCTGGTCATCGTGAAGTCGGCGCAGCACTTCCACGCGGAGTTCGGGCCCCTCGCCAAGTCGGTGCTGTACGTGTCGACGCCGGCCTCGCTGAGCACCGACTTCGCCAACCTGCCGTACCGCGTGCGCGACCTGGACTACTGGCCGCGCGTGGAACAGCCCGGTCGCCCGTACCACATGGCCGCGCCCGGCGAGCTCTACACCATCGACGGCCGCGCGATGCATCTGCAGCGCAGCGGTCCCGTGCCCGCCAGCCCGATGCAGCCCACGCTCGTGATCGAAGCCGGCGGCGGCTGTGCCTCGCCGACCTACGCGCGCCTGCAGCAGGCGCTGGCGGCGAAGCACCCGGTGATCAGCTACGACCGCGCCGGCATGGGTTGGAGCGAAGCCGACGACGCGCCCTTCGACGGCGAGCGCACCGCGCACCGCCTGCACGCGCTGCTCGCAGCCGCCGGCGTGACGGGCCCGATCGTGCTCGTCGGCCATTCGCTCGGCGGCCTGCTGAACCGCATCTACGCGGGCCTGTACCCGCAGCAGGTGGCCGGCGTGGTGATGCTCGACGCCAGCCACCCCGACCAGTTCGCGATGTACGAGCACCCGCCCGAATCGCAGTTCGCGGCCGAGCGCGTCAAGCGCGCGGACTTCCAGGCCGGCGGCCCGCCGCCGCCGGAGCAGGCGCCCATCGAGGCCCTGTTCGCCGACATGCCGCAGGTGCTGCGGCAGATGAAGGCGACCTACACGCCCGAAGCGCTCGACACCATGGTGGCCGAGGTGCGCGGCCTGCCGCACGTCGCGCGCCAGGCGGCCGCGTCGCCCGACTTCGGCTCGCGTCCGCTGGCCGTGCTGTGGGCCAGGCAGCAGCCGCTGCCGGCCGGCGCCGACCCGGCCATTGCCGCGGTGCAGCAGCGCTGGCCCGAGTTCCAGGAAGCGCATGCGACGCTGTCGACGCAACGTCGCCTGGCGTGCATCGAAGGCGCCGCGCACATGACGCTGGTGCTGCTGCCGCCGCTGGTGCAGCGCGTGGCCGAGGAAATCGACGGCGTGATGGCGCAGATCGCCTCCGGAACCGGCCGATGACGCCCCTGGCCGAACTCACCACGCCCGCGCTGCTGCTCGACGTCGGCGTGCTCGAACGCAACTGCGAGGCGATGGCGCAGCGCGCGGCGCGCCACGGCGTGGCGCTGCGTCCGCACCTGAAGACCGCCAAGTCGGCGGAGGTGGCGCGGCGCGCCACGCGCGGGCAGGCCGGTGGGCTCACGGTGTCGACCGTGGCCGAGGCCGCCTACTTCGCGCGCCACGGCTTCACCGACCTGACCTACGCCGTCGGCATCGACGCGAACAAGATCGAGGCGCTGCACGACATCCAGCGCGCGCACGGCGCGCGCGTGACGCTGCTGGCCGATTCGGTCGAGGCCGTGCAGGCGGCCGGCACCCGCGCGCGGGCGTTGGGCGCGAGCTTCCGTGTGCTGCTGGAGATCGACACGGGTGGCGGCCGCGGCGGCGTCGGTCCGCGCGACGACGGCCTGCTGTCGCTCGCGCGCGAGGTGCAGCGCAGCGAATCGCTGGCGCTGGCCGGCGTGCTCACGCATGCGGGCCACAGCTACCACGTGCAGGGCGGCACGGCGATCCGCGCCATCGCCGAGGCCGAGCGCGCCGGCGCCGTGCATGCGGCCGAGCGGCTGCGCGCGGTCGGCATCCCGGTCGAGGTGGTGAGCGTGGGCTCCACGCCCACGGCCGTGTGCGCGCAGACGCTCGAGGGCGTCACCGAGATGCGCCCCGGCGTCTACACCTTCTTCGACCTGGACCAGGCGGCGCGCGGCATCTGCGGCGTGGACGAGATCGCGCTGTCGGTGCTGGCCACGGTGATCGGCCACAACCCGCGCTCGCGCCGCGTGCTGATCGACGCCGGCGCGCTCGCGCTGTCGAAAGACCAGTCGGCGGCCGAGTTCCGCGCCGGCCTGGGCTTCGGGCTGGTGTGCCGGGCCGACGGCACGGTGCCGCTGCCCGGCCTGTGCGTGGCCGAGCTGCACCAGGAGCACGGGCTGATCGCCTGCGAAGGCGATGACGACGCACAGGCCATGTTCCGCGCGCTGCCCCTGGGCGCCCGCGTGCGCGTGCTGCCGCACCACGCCTGCATGACGGCCGCGCCCTACGACCGCTACCACGTGGTGGACGGCGCGGGCAGCGGCGTGCAGGCGGTCTGGGACAAGGCGCACGGCTGGCAGGCCGGCGCCTGAAGCCAATCAATTTTTCTGGAGAAGACAACGATGACGAAGACATTCCTTGCACGGCTGACGGCCGTGGCCGCGCCCTTTGTTCTGGCCCTCGGCCTGGGCAGCGCGCCGCAACTCGCAGGCGCCCAGACGCCGGCCGCACCGCAGGCCGCAGCCAGCGCGGCTGCTGCCGCGCCGGCGCCCGTGGCGGTGCCCGAAAAACCCGCAGCCCCGGTTGCCGCGCCGGCCGCCACGGCCAAGGTCGACAACCCCTACGGCGTGGGCGCGCTCTGGTCGCAGAGCGATGCCGTCGCCAAGGCCGTGCTCGCCATCCTGGCGATCATGTCGATGGGCAGCTGGTACGTGATCGTCACCAAGCTGCTCGAGCAGATGCGCATGGGCCGCCAGGCCCGCGCGGTCGACAACGAGTTCTGGAACGCGGGCACCGTGCAGGCCGGCACCGCGCGGCTGGCCGAGGGCAGCCCGTTCCGCTTCATCGCCGACGCCGGCATGCAGGCCACGCAGAAGCACGACGGCCTGCGCGGCAAGGTCGACTTCGCCGACTTCGTCGACCTGTGCATCCACCGCGCCACCGAGCGCGTGCAGCGGCGCCTGGGCAACGGCATGTCGCTGCTGGCCACCGTGGGCTCGACCGCGCCCTTCGTCGGCCTGTTCGGCACCGTCTGGGGCATCTACCACGCGCTCACCGCCATCGGCGTGGCGGGCCAGGCCTCGATCGACAAGGTGGCCGGCCCGGTGGGCGAGGCGCTCATCATGACCGCCATCGGCCTGGCCGTGGCCGTGCCCGCGGTGCTGGGCTACAACTGGCTCCTGCGCCGCAACATCACCGTGATGGACGACGTGCGCGAGTTCAGTGGCGAGCTGCACTCCGTGATCCTGGCCGGCAGCGCCGCGGCCTGACGCGCGCGCACGCACGCAAGCGGATCGCGCCATGGCGATGAACATCCCGGCCTCCGGGGGAGACGAGGAACAGGCCATCGCGGCCATCAACACCACGCCGCTGGTCGACGTGATGCTGGTGCTGCTGATCATCTTCCTCATCACCATCCCGGTGGTCAATTACTCGGTGCCCGTCGCGGTGCCGAAGGAGCGCAACGAGGTGCGCGAGAGCAAGCCCGAGACCGTCGTGATCTCGGTGGACGCCGCCGGCCGCACCTACTGGTACGACACGCCGGTGCAGGGCACGCCCGCGCTGGTGGCGCGGCTCACCAAGGTGGCGGCCCTGAGCCCGCAGCCCGAGGTGCACATCCGCGGCGACTGGCATTCCGACTACGAGCCGGTGGGCCGGATCATCTACGCCTGCCAGGCGGCCGGGATCGCCAAGGTGGGCTTCATCACCGAGCCGCCCGCGCGCAACTGAGACGAGCAGACAGCGAGACAAGCAAGCCATGCCAAGAAAACAGAAGCAGGGGCGGCGCAGCAGCACGCCTTCCGACGAGCCGATGATGGACATCAACACCACGCCGCTCATCGACGTGATGCTGGTGCTGCTGATCATGCTGATCATCACCATCCCGATCCAGCTGCATTCGGTGAACCTGAACATGCCCACGGGCAACCCGCCGCCCAGCGAACTCAAGCCCGAGGTGCTGCGCATCGACATCGACGCGCTCAGCGTCGTGCAGTGGAACGGCGAACCGCTGGCCGACCGCAGCGAGATGGAACGGCGCTTCGAGCAGGTCGCCGCGCAGGCGGTGCAGCCCGAGGTGCACCTGCGGCCCGACCGCCGCGCGAAGTACGAGGTGGTGGCCGGCGTGATGGCCTCGGCGCAGCGCACGGGCGTGAGCAAGCTGGGCATCGTGGGCGCGGAGCAGTTCATCCCATGAAGCGCTCCCGCAAGGACTTCAACCCGAAATCACGCTTCGGGCCCGTGGGCATCGCCGTGATGGTGCTGTTCCACGTCGGCGTGGGCTACGCGCTCGTGTCGGGGCTCGCGCGCCAGACGGTCGAGCTGATCAAGAAGCCGATGGACGCGACCATCATTAGCGAGATCAAGCCGCCGCCGCCTCCACCCCCGCCGCCCCCGCCGCCGAAGAAGATCGTGCGCCAGGAAACGCCCAAGGCCCCGCCGCCGCCGCGCCCGGCCTACGTGCCGCCGCCGGCCGTGACACCGCCGGCCACGTCGGCGCCCGCGATCACCGCCGTGCAGAACACCGAGCCCGTGCCGCCGCCGCCGGCCGCACCGCCGGCGCCCCCCGCGCCGCCGGCCCCGCCGAAGGCGACCACCACCGACATCGCGGTGGCCTGCCCGCGGCAGGTCAAGCCCGAGATGCCGCGCAAGGCGATGGACGAAGGCATCGGCGGCGTGGTCAAGGCCGAGGTGCGCATCAAGGGCGGCCATGTGCAGGAAGTGCGCTTCCTGTCGGGGCCGCGCGTGTACCACTCGGCCGTGCGCGCCGCGGTGATGCGCTACGAATGCCAGACCACGGGCGATGCCGAGGTGCTGGCGACGCAGGAGTTCGTCTTCCGCATCGAGTAGGGGGAAGGAGCCGATCTGTCTTCTTCAGACAGATCGGCCCATGGCGAGCGCGCGCATCACGGCGGCCGTGCGCGTCTCCACGCCCAGCTTCACGTAGACATGCTCCAGGTGCTTGTGCACGGTGCGGGGGCTGATCGTCAGCAGGGCGGCGATTTCGGCGTCGGTCTTGCCTTGCGAGAGCCAGTGCATGACATCGCCCTCGCGCGGCGTGAGGCCGGCAGGCTGCGCATCCGGCAACGGCATCGGGGCGCGGCAGGCCAGCCGGTACAGGAAGGCCACCGCCATCGCATGCTCCAGCCCCACGCGCCGGCAGTAGTCGGCCTGCTGGGCGGCGCGGCGCAATTCGCGCCGGCCCGGCGCCTTGGCGATGCGGCGGGTGGTGCGCGTGGGATGCGCGTCGGCGCTGCGATGCCGCACGGGCACATGGCCGGACTCCAGTTTGTCCAGCAGGCGAAGTGCGCTCGCCCAATCGTTGCGCGACAGGTGCGTCATGGCATGCCCTTTCACGGTGCATACGCATTGCTGCGTATGGCGCCCGCACGCATCGAGAGACAGGATGCTCGCAGGCCCTTTGCCTCGAATTCAGTATAGGCAGGCAGCGGGCGCGCCAGTCGCTTGTCGACGAAGGGGATACACATGGCCATCGACGAAACACGGCTTAACGCGTTCATGGGTAACTTCGTCCACGACATCGGGGCCGTGATGCATGCGGCCACCATCGTCGTGGGCGACCAGCTCGGCCTGTACAAGGCGCTGGCCGAAGGCCCCGCCACCGCGGAGCAGCTGGCCCGCCGCACCGAGACCGACCCGCGCTACCTGCGCGAATGGCTCTCGGCCCAGGCCGCCAGCGGCTATGTCGAGTACGACCCGAAGGGCGAGCTGTTCTCGCTGACCGAGGAACAGGCCTTCGCGCTGGCCGAGGAAGGCAGCCCGGCCTTCGTGCCCGGCGCGTTCCAGATCGCCGTGGCGCAGTTCAAGATCATTCCCAAGATGGTCCAGGCCATGCGCACGGGCCTGGGCATCGGCTGGCACGAGCACGACGCGGCCCTGTTCCATGGCACCGAGCGCTTCTTCCGGCCCGGCTACGCGGCCAACCTGGTGAGCCAGTGGATTCCGGCGCTCGAAGGCATCGAGCCGCTGCTGAAAAGCGGCGCGCGCGTGGCCGACGTGGGCTGCGGGCACGGCGCCTCGACGCTGCTGATGGCGCAGGCCTATCCCCAATCCAGCTTCGTCGGCTTCGACTACCACGCGCCGTCGATCGAGCGTGCGCGCGAAACCGCGCGCAAGGCCGGCGTCGACGATGAAAAGCGTCTGCGCTTCGAGGTCGCGAGCGCCAAGGATTTCCCCGGCGAAGACTACGACCTGGTCGCCGTCTTCGACTGCCTGCACGACATGGGCGATCCCGTCGGCGCGGCCGCGCACGTGCGGCGCACCCTCAAGCCGCAGGGCACGTGGATGATCGTCGAGCCCTTTGCCAACGACCGGCTGGAAGACAACATCAACCCGGTGGGGCGCGTGTTCTATTCGGCCTCCAGCTTCATCTGCACGCCGGCCTCGCGTTCGCAGGAAGTGGGCCTGTGCCTGGGGGCGCAGGCCGGCGAAGCGCGCCTGCGCGACGTCGTCTCGCAGGGCGGCTTCTCGCACTTCCGCCGCGCCAGCGAGACGCCTTTCAACCTGATCTTCGAAGCACGTCCGTAAGGACAAAGGAGGCGCCATGTCCCGCCAATACATCGACTGCCGCGAGTACCCGAGCACGATGAACTGCAGTGTCGCGCTCTGCGCCGATTCCGAAGGCGAACTGCTCGATGCCGCCGTCCAGCACGCCGTGGCCGTTCACGGCCACACCGACACGCCCGAACTGCGCAAGCAGCTGGCGAGCATGTTCAAGGCCGGCACGCCGCCGGTGGAGCTCGCGAAGACGCCCGCTTGACTGGCTGACTGACGGTCCTGCGCGGCCCCGGCCGCCGCGACGAACCTTGATGCAGATCAAACGCTTGCATCGGCCCGGCATTTAGCCTGCCCCGATGCAAGCTTCCGCCGCGCTCGCGCCGTTTCCGTCCGTTCCGTCGTCTGCGGGGGCCGACGCCCGCGCCGACGCCTGGCAGCTGCTCGACGACCCCGCCGAGTGGGCCGCGTTCGGCCGCCCGCTGGAGGCAGGCACGGGCCGCTGGGAATCGCAGGTGGCGGTCGAAGGCATGCACTGCGCGGGCTGCGCCTTCACCGTCGAGGCCGCGCTGGCGCAGGTGCCCGGCGTGGCCGAGGTGCAGGTGAATGCCGCGAGCCGGCGCGCGCGCGTCGTGTGGTCGGCCACGGCCACGCGGCCTTCGCGCTGGTTCGAGGCCAGCGCGCGCGCGGGCTACCCCTTGCTGCCGGCCGGCAGCCGCAGCGCCCGCGAGACGCGCACGCGCGAGTTGCGCATGGCGCTGTGGCGCTGGCTGGTCGCGGGCTTTTGCATGATGCAGGTGATGATGTACGCCTACCCGGCCTACGTCGCGCGCCCCGGCGACATGACGGCCGATGCGGCGCAGCTGCTGCGCTGGGCCTCGTGGGTGCTCAGCCTGCCCGTGGTGCTGTTCTCGTGCGGGCCCTTCTTTCGCAGCGCCTGGCGCGACCTGCGCATCGGGCGCGTGGGCATGGACCTGCCCGTGACCTTCGGCGTGCTCATCACCTTCGTGGTGAGCACGGCCGCCACCTTCGACCCCACCGGGCCGCTGGGGCACGAGGTCTACTTCGACTCGCTGACGATGTTCGTCTTCTTCCTGCTCACCGGCCGCTGGCTCGAGGCACGGCTGCGCGACCGCACGGCCGGCGCGCTCGAGGCGCTGATGCACCGGCTGCCCGACAGCGTCGAACGCCTCGGGCCCGACGGCGCATGGACGCGCGTGGCGGTGCGCCGGCTCGGCGCGGGCGACGTGGTGCGCGTGCGCCCCGGCGAGGCCTTTCCGGCCGACGGCACGGTGATCGACGGCGACACCACCGCCGACGAGGCGCTGCTCACCGGCGAGTCGCGCCCCGTGCCGCGCCCCTGCGGCGACCGCGTGCTCGCGGGCAGCCACAACCTCTCGGCCGTGGTGCAGGTGCGCATCGCCTCGGTGGGCGAGGGCACGCGCTTCGCGCAGATCGTGCGGCTCATGGAAAACGCCGCGCTCGACAAACCGCGCCTGGCCCGGCTCGCCGACCGCGTGGCGCGGCCCTTTCTCATCGCGGTGCTGGCCTGCGCGATCGGCGCGGGCGCGTTGTGGTGGGCGGTCGATCCCGGCAAGGCGCTGATGGTCGCGGTGGCGGTGCTGATCGTCACCTGCCCGTGCGCGTTGTCGCTGGCCACGCCGGCCGCGATGCTCGCGAGCGCGGGTGCGCTGGCGCGCGGCGGCGTGCTCACCTCGAACCTGCAGGCGCTCGAAGCGCTGGCCGGCGTCGACACCGTGGTGTTCGACAAGACCGGCACGCTCACGGGCGACACGCCGCGCCTGGAGCGCGTGTACTGCCGCCAGGGCCTGCGCCCGGGCGACGCGCTGGAGATCGGCGCGGCGCTCGCCGCGCTGTCGCTGCACCCGGCGGCGCGCGCGCTCGTCAACGCCTGGCAGGCGCAGTTCCGCGCGCCGCCGGCCTGGTCGGCGACGCAGCTGCGCGAGACGGTGGGGCAGGGCGTGGCGGCCTCGCTGCACCGGCGCGATGCCGTGGACGACCACGGCGCGCGCCCCGTGCGATTGGGCTCGGCGGCCTTCTGCGAGGTGCCGCCGCTGCAGGTCGATGCGGCGCAGATCCACCTGAGCGACGACGAAGGCTGGCTCGCCAGCTTCGTGCTCGCCGAGGAGCTGCGTCCCGACGCCACGCAGGCCGTGGCGGCACTGCAGGCGCAGGGCTTGTCGGTGCGCCTGCTGTCGGGCGACCGCGAGAACGCGGCGCGTGCCATCGGCGCGCAGGCCGGCATCGCGGCGGTGCAGGGCGACTGCGCACCCGAAGACAAGCTCGAGGTGCTGTGGCAATTGCAGGCGGCCGGGCGCGAGGTGGCGATGGTCGGCGACGGCCTCAACGACGGCCCGAGCCTGGCGCGCGCCAACGCCTCCTTCGCTTTCGGCCGGGCTGTGCCGCTGTCGCGCGCACGTTCGGACTTCGTGGTGCTGGGTGACGCACTGCAGGCCATTCCCGCCGCCGTGGCGCAGGCGCGCCGCACGCTGCGCGTGGTGCGCCAGAACCTGTTCTGGGCCGCAGCCTACAACGCCGTGTGCGTGCCGCTGGCCGTGGCCGGCTGGCTGCCGCCCTGGCTCGCGGGGCTGGGCATGGCGGCGAGTTCGCTGCTGGTGGTGCTCAACGCGGCGCGCCTGGCTGCGCCGGGCAAGGCGGCGGTGGCCTGAGATGGACGTGCTGTTCCTGCTCGTGCCGCTGTCGGTGGTGCTGGTGCTCGCGATTTTGGGCGGGCTCTGGTGGGCCATCGAGTGCGGCCAGTTCGAGGACATCGAGGTCGAAGGCGACCGCATTCTGAACAACGACTGACACAGCGATTGATGGCTTGATCTGCATCAAGCCTGCCCGGACGGCGCGGGCAGACACTGCCCGCAAATCACATTCACGGGCACCACGATGCAGCAGACCACGCACCCTCCCGCGGCCATCTACGACGACACCGTCGTGCGGCAGTTCGCACTCATGTCGGTGGTCTGGGGGGTGGTCGGCATGCTGGTCGGCGTGATCATCGCGTCGCAGCTGACCTGGCCCGAACTCAACCTCGGCATTCCCTGGCTCAGCTACGGCCGCCTGCGCCCGCTGCACACCAACGCGGTGATCTTCGCCTTCGGCGGCTGCGCGCTCATGGCCACGAGCTTCCATGTGGTGCAGCGCACCTGCCAGGTGCGGCTGTTCGCACCGGCACTGGCCTCGTTCGTGTTCTGGGGCTGGCAGCTGGTGATCGTCGCCGCGGCCATCAGCCTGCCGCTGGGCTACACCAGCGGCAAGGAATACGCCGAGCTCGAATGGCCCATCGACATCCTGATCGCCGTGGTCTGGGTGGCCTACGCCATCGTGTTCTTCGGCACCATCGGCCTGCGCAAGGTGCGCCACATCTACGTGGCCAACTGGTTCTACGGCGCCTTCATCATCGCGGTGGCGCTGCTGCACATCGTCAATAGCGCGGCCATTCCGGCCGGCTGGATGAAGAGCTACTCGGCCTACGCCGGCGTGCAGGACGCGATGGTGCAGTGGTGGTACGGCCACAACGCCGTGGGCTTCTTCCTCACGGCCGGCTTCCTGGGAATGATGTACTACTACATCCCCAAGCAGGCGGGGCGCCCGGTGTACTCGTACCGGCTGTCGATCGTGCACTTCTGGGCGCTGATCTTCACCTACATGTGGGCCGGCCCGCACCACCTGCACTACACCGCGCTGCCCGACTGGACGCAGTCGCTGGGCATGGTGTTCTCTCTGATCCTTCTCGCGCCCAGCTGGGGCGGCATGATCAACGGCGTGATGACGCTCTCGGGCGCCTGGCACAAGCTGCGCACCGACCCGATCCTGCGCTTCTTGATCGTCGCGCTGTCGTTCTACGGCATGTCGACCTTCGAGGGCCCGATGATGTCCATCAAGACCGTCAACGCCCTGAGCCACTACACCGACTGGACCGTCGGCCACGTGCACTCCGGCGCGCTGGGCTGGGTGGGCTTCATCACCATGGGCTCGCTGTACTACCTGATCCCGCGCATGTACGGCCGCCTCGCCATGTACAGCGTGCGCGCCATCGACGTGCACTTCTGGATGGCCACCATCGGCATCGTGCTGTACATCGCCGCGATGTGGATCGCCGGCGTGATGCAGGGCCTCATGTGGCGCGAGATCAATGCCGACGGCACGCTGACCTACACCTTCGTCGAAAGCGTGAAGGCCACTTTCCCCTACTACCTGGTGCGCGTGATCGGCGGCGTGCTTTACCTGGGCGGCATGCTGGTCATGGCCTGGAACGTCTGGATGACCGTGATCACCGGGCGCTCGGTGCGCGCCGAGATCCCGGCCGTTGCCGCCGCCCACGCCTGAAGCCACTGAGGACGCACGATGAACGCACCAGACAACAAGAACTCCGCGCCCGCCGCCACCGGCTTCACGCACGAGAAGGTCGAGACCAACAACCTGCTGATGATCGTGCTGATCCTGCTGGTGGTGGCCATCGGCGGCCTCGTGGAGATCGTGCCGCTGTTCTTCCAGAAGTCGACCACCGAGGCCGTGGAGGGCGTGAAGCCGCTCACGCCGCTGCAGCTCGCGGGCCGCGACGTGTACCTGCGCGAGGGTTGCTACAACTGCCACTCGCAGATGATCCGCCCCTTCCGCTCGGAGACGCTGCGCTACGGCCACTACTCGGTGGCCGGCGAGTTCGTGTACGACCACCCCTTCCAGTGGGGCAGCAAGCGCACCGGCCCCGACCTGCACCGCGTGGGCGGCAAGTACAGCGACGAGTGGCACCGCATCCACCTGAACAACCCGCGCGACCTCGTGCCCGAGTCGAACATGCCGGCCTACCCGTGGCTGGAGAAGGGGCTGGTCGACGCCGGCAGCATCGCCACCCGCATGCGCGCGCTGCGCACGGTGGGCGTGCCCTACACCGACGAAGAGATTGCCAAGGCCGCCGACGAGGTCGCCGGCAAGACCGACATGGACGCCACCGTGGCCTACCTGCAGTCGCTGGGCCTGGCGCTCAAGTAAGAAGAAAGAACAGGCAACGCCCCATGACCGACATCACCACCCTGCGCATCGCCGCCACCATCGCCTGCTTCGTCGTCTTCATCGGCATCGTGGCCTGGGCCTGTTCGCGCCGCAACACGCAGCGCTTCGCCGAAGCGGCCCGGTTGCCGTTCGAGCAGGACTGAAGGGACACACACGATGAGCGACTTCATTAGTAACTTCTGGTCCAGCTACGTGGCCGTGGCCTCGCTGCTGAGCATCCTGGGCTGCGTGCTGCTCTTGTGGCTCACGGCGCGCAAGCGCGTGCCTTCCGACGCCGACAACACCACCGGCCATGTGTGGGACGAAGACCTGCGCGAAGCCAACAACCCGCTGCCGCTGTGGTGGGTGGGCCTGTTCGTGCTGACCATCGTCTTCTCGCTCGGCTACCTGGCCGTGTTCCCGGGCCTGGGCAGCTTCCGCGGCACGAACGACTGGAGCTCGCGCGCCGAGTACCAGCAGGACGTGGCCAAGGCCACGCAGGCGCTGGAACCTGTGTACGCGCGCTACGCGCCCATGCCCATCGAAGAAGCCGCGCGCGACCCGCAGGCCCGCGCCATCGGCGAGCGCCTGTTCATGAACAACTGCGCGCAGTGCCACGGCTCCGACGCGCGCGGCAGCAAGGGCTTTCCCAACCTCACCGACGCCGACTGGCTGCACGGCGGCACGCCCGACAAGATCGTCGAATCGATCACCAAGGGCCGCATCGGCACCATGCCGCCGGCCGCCGCGATGGTCGGCACGCCCGACGACGTGAAGAACGTCGCCAACTATGTACTGAGCCTGTCGGGGGAGCCGCACGACTCGCTGCGCGCGGGCCTGGGCAAGCCCAAGTTCGCCGCCTGCGCGGCCTGCCACGGCATCGGTGGCGTGGGCAACCCGGCGCTGGGCGCCCCGCGCCTGAACGACCGCATCTGGCTGCACGGCTACGGCGAGGCCGCCATCGTGCAGATCATCAACGAGGGCAAGCACAGCGCCATGCCCGCGCAGGAAGGCCGCCTGACCGAGGCGCAGATCAAGCTGCTGGCCTCCTACGTGTGGGGCATGTCCAACCCTGCGACCGGGACGCCATGACGCGAAAGACGGTCATTCCGATCGCGAGCGCGCCGCCCGCCGCCGCACCGGAGGTCGGCCTGTACGAGGCGACGAAGAAGATCTACCCGCGCAGCGTGCAGGGCCTGTTCGCGCGCTGGCGCTGGGCCATGGTCTTTCTCACCCAGCTGGTGTTCTACGGCATGCCCTGGGTGGAGTGGGGCGAGCGGCAGATGGTGCTGTTCGACCTGGCCGCGCGGCGCTTCTACATCTTCGGCTTGGTGCTGTACCCGCAGGACCTGATCTACCTGTCGGGCCTGCTGGTGATCAGCGCGCTCTCCCTCTTTCTCTTCACGGCCGTGGCCGGCCGCCTGTGGTGCGGCTACGCCTGCCCGCAGACCGTCTACACCGAGATGTTCCTGTGGGTGGAGCAGCGCATCGAAGGCAACCGCAGCGCGCGCATCCGGCTCGACGCCGGCGCGTTCTCGCTCGAGAAGCTGGTGAAGAAGGCCTTCAAGCACCTCGTCTGGATCGGCATCGCGCTGTGGACCGGCTTCACCTTCGTGGGCTACTTCACGCCCATCCGCGAGTTGGGCATGGCCTTCCTGCAGACGCAGATGGGCTCGTGGGAGGTGTTCTGGGTGTTCTTCTACGGCTTTGCCACCTACGGCAACGCCGGTTTCATGCGCGAGCAGGTGTGCAAGTACATGTGCCCCTATGCGCGCTTCCAGAGCGCGATGTTCGACCGCGACACGCTCATCGTCAGCTACGACCCGCGGCGCGGCGAGCCGCGCGCACCGCGCCGCAAGAACGTCGACCCGCGCAGCGCCGCCTTGGGCGACTGCATCGACTGCAGCCTGTGCGTGCAGGTGTGCCCCACCGGCATCGACATCCGCCAGGGCCTGCAGTACGAGTGCATCGGCTGCGGCCTGTGCGTGGACGCCTGCGACAGCGTGATGGACAAGATGGGCTACGCGCCGCGCCTCATCCGCTACGACACGCAGAACGGCATGGAGGCCGGCTGGTCGCGCCGCCAGCTGTGGCGCCGCGTGCTGCGCCCGCGCGTGCTGGTCTACACCGCATTGCTCGCGCTGCTGGTGGCGGGCCTGCTCGCCAGCCTGGTCGCGCGCACGCCGCTGAAGGTCGACGTGGTGCGCGACCGCGCCTCGCTGGCGCGCATCGTCGAAGGCGGGCGGCTGGAGAACGTCTACCGGCTGCAGATCATGAATGCGACCGAGCGCACGCAGCACTACCGCGTCGCCGCGCGCGGCATCGACGGGTTGAGCGTGGCCTCGCCCGACGAGGCCATCGAGGTCGAGCCCGCGCAGGCGCGCTGGGTGGCGGTGCGGCTGCAGGTGCCCTACGGCGCCGCGCCGGCCGGTTCGCACACGGTGCACTTCGACATCCGGCAGGCGGATGGCGCGGCGCAGGTTTCCGAAAAAGCGGTCTTCCTGGTGCCGCGCTGAAAGGTCTTCCCATGAACGATGCCCTGCCGATGAACGCCCCCGCGACCTCCGGCCCCTGGTGGCGCTACCCGCTGGTCTGGCTGGTGATCGCGGGGCCCGCGGCCGTGGTGCTGGCGAGCATCGCGACCGTGTGGCTGGCGCTGCGCACCCCCGAGGTGCTGGTGTCGGAGGACTACTACCGCGAAGGCATCGAGATCAACCGCACGCTGGCCGACAAGAAGCGCATGCCGGCGCAGGCCGGGCGCAACCACGCGGCCACGCCCGAGGACGATGTGCCGGTGCCCAAGAGGGCGGCCCCATGAGTGCCATGCGCCGCATCGCCGGCATCCTCTGGCCGTCGTTCCTCGTGGCCTGCGGCATGGAAGTGCTGGTGTTCGCGATGATCGATCCGATCCATTCGTACTGCGGCGCCGATGCGCTGCGCATGTCGCGCCAGGGCATCTACACCGTGTCCTTCTTCGTGTTCTGGCTGATGGCGGCGGCCTCGAGCGCGTGCACCACGCTGCTGGCGCTGCCGTCCGAGAAAGAGACTGCGTCATGAGCCTGCCCCTGGCCTGCGTTCCCGAGACCCCGTCCGTGCTGCCCGTCGAGCTGCTGCGCCGCTTCGACGTGCCCGGCCCGCGCTACACCTCGTACCCCACGGCCGACCGCTTCGTCGAGACCTTCGGCGCCGACGACTACGCGCAGGCGCTGCACCTGCGGCGCGATGCGGACACGGCCGGCGAGCCGCTGTCGTTGTACGTGCACATCCCGTTCTGCGAATCGCTGTGCTACTACTGCGCCTGCAACAAGGTCGTGACGAAGCACCGCGAGCGCGGGCGGCAGTACCTCGACTACCTCGCACGCGAAGTGGCGCTGCAGGTCGCGCAGCTCGGGTCCGGTGCGCCGGTCGGCCAGCTGCACCTGGGCGGCGGCACGCCGACCTTCCTGGACGACGAAGAGCTGGGCGAACTGGTGGCCCTGCTGCGCCGCGCGTTCGCCTTCGTGCCGGGCGGCGAGCAGTCGATCGAGATCGATCCGCGCACCGTCGATGCACAGCGGCTCGCGGCGCTGGCCGCGCTCGGCTTCAACCGCCTGAGCTTCGGCGTGCAGGACTTCGACCCCGCCGTGCAAGAGGCCGTGCACCGCATCCAGCCGGCGGCGCAGGTCTTCGCGCTCATGGACGCGGCGCGCACGCTGGGTTTCAAATCGATCAACGTCGATCTGATCTACGGTCTGCCGCGCCAGAACGATGCTTCGTTCGAGCGCACGCTCGCGCAGATCCGCGAACTGCGGCCCGACCGCATCGCGCTGTATGCCTACGCCCACCTGCCAGAGCGCTTCAAGCCGCAGCGGCGCATCGCGGCCGACGAGCTGCCCGACGCGCCCACGCGCGTGCGCATGCTCGGGCGCGCGATTGCGGCGCTCAGCGAGGCCGGCTACGTCTACATCGGCATGGACCACTTCGCGCTGCCCGACGACCCGCTGGCCGTGGCCAAGCGCGAAGGCCGGCTGCACCGCGACTTCCAGGGCTACAGCACGCAGCCCGACGGCGACCTCGTCGCGCTCGGCGTGTCGGCCATCGGCCGCGTGGGCGCGACCTACAGCCAGAACGCGAAGACGCTGGAGGACTACTACGCGCTGCTCGACCAGGGCCGCCTGCCCGTGGTCAAGGGGCTCGCGCTGTCGGACGACGACGTGCTGCGTCGCGACGTGATCATGGCGCTGATGTGCCGGGGCCGCGTGGACTTCGACGCCGTCGAGGCGGTGCACGGCATCGCCTTTGCGGACTATTTCGCCCCCGAGCGTGCCGCGCTGCTGCCGATGGCCGAACAAGGGCTGGTGCGCCTGTCACCGCGCGCCATCGAGGTCACCGAGGCCGGCTGGTTCCTCGTGCGTGCGGTGGCGATGGTGTTCGACCGCTACTGCGCCGCGACGCGCACGCGCTTCTCGCGCGTGGTCTAGGAAGGCATGAGTTCCCCCGCACTCGCCGGCGCCGCATTGCTGATGGGGCTCGCGGGCGGGCCGCACTGCGTGGCGATGTGCGGCGCGGTGTCGTCCGCGGTGATCCGCATCGTGCCGGCGGGCGGGCCCTCGCAGCCCGTGCATCCCATGGCACCGGTCGCCTTCCATCTCGGCCGCATGGCGAGCTACGCAGCCGCCGGTGCCATCGCCGCCGCGAGCCTGCATGGCCTGGGCGCAGCGAGTGCGCAGGTCGCGGCCTGGCGCCCGCTGTGGGTCATGCTGCATGTGTTCGTGCTCGCCTGGGGCGTGGTGCTCGCCGTCGCGGGCCGCCAGCCGTTGTGGGCGCAGCGCGCCGGGCGTGCGCTCGAAGCGCGCCTGCGGCCGATGGCCGGCGGCTCGCTGCTGGGCGTGCTGGCCACGGGCACGCTGTGGGTCGCGATGCCCTGCGGCCTGCTCTATTCGGCGCTCATGCTGGCCGCGCTGGGCAATGGTCCGCTCCAAGGTGCCTCGACGATGGCGCTGTTCGCGCTGGGCAGCAGCGTGTCGCTGCTCGCCGCGCCGTGGCTGTGGCAGCGCCTGCGCGGGTGGGGCGACAGCGGCACGCGCCAGGCCTGGGGCGCGCGGCTGGCGGGGGTGGTGCTGGCGGCGGTGGCGCTGCAGGCGCTGTGGATGGACCTGAGCCACCGCATCGCCGACTGGTGCGGCTGAGGCGCTGCCGCGCTAACTCGTCAGGCGATGCTCTCGATCAGCAACGCCTGCAGCACGAACCGCCGGTTGTCTGCCGCCGCCGTGCGCTCGCCGAGCAGGCCCGCGAGCGCGGCCGTGGGGTGGCTGTCGGCTGCGGCGCCGTCGTGCACCGGAATGCCCGCGTGCTGGCCGATCTGGCGCACCAGCGCGGCATCGATGCCCTCGCAGGCGACCGCGTCGTAGAGCCGTCCGAGCATGCGCGCCGTGTGCTGCAGCTCCTGCACCGGCGTGTCGGTCGACAGGCTGGAGCGCATGGTCGCGACCTGCGCGCCCAGTTCCTCGGCGGCCTGGCGCAGCAGGGCGAGCGCGGCGCTGTCGCCGGTCTCGCTGAGCAGGCCGAGGTTCTTGCCGCGCAGCAGCCGCGGCGGTGCGGTGCCGTCGAGCGCGGCGCGCTGGAGCAGCCGGGCGCGGCCCAGCAGGCTGGCCTCTCTCTGGGGCGACAGCGCAGCGGTGGAAGGGTGCATGGCAAGGTTCGACATGTGTCTCGCGGAGGCTAGCCACCCACGCCGCGCCGGCCTTGACGCACATCAAGGAGCGCCCCGCTGTTACACGCCGGACACAGAGCATTCACCCGACGTTACGCACCGATGCGGGCCGTTGTCACTGCGGGGCCTCGCGCTTCCTAGCATCGAGACATCGCCTGATCGCAGGCGAAAAAGCTACACAAGACAGAACGCCGAGGAATCCCCATGCTCACGAGTGCCCGCCCCAACCCCATCCTCCCGCTTCGGCCGCTGCCGGCAGCGGTGCACAAGGAAGACGCGGGCCGCCGCACGGCCGAGCGCCTGCGCCTGCTGGCCGAGCAGCTGCAACCGCAGCGCCGCATGGTGCACACGGGCGACGTGATCTACCAGGCCGGCGAACGCTTCGGCAACCTCTACATCCTGAACTCGGGCTTCTTCAAGATCGTGAACCTCTCGGCCGACGGCCGCGAGCAGGTGGTGGGCCTCAAGTTCCGCGGCGACTGGCTGGGCTTCGACGGCATCGCGGGCCAGCGCTACGTGTGCGACGCGGTGGCGATGGACACCGGCGAGGTCTGGGTCGTGCCCTACGAGTCGCTGCTGGCCGCCTGCGCCACGCACCCCGCGCTGCTGCAGATGCTGCACGCCGCGATGAGCCGCGAGATCGCGCACGACCGCGATTCGCTGATGTCGGTGTGCACGCTGCCGGCCGACGCGCGCGTGGCTGACTTCCTGCGCTACTGGGCCGAGTCGCTGGCCGACCGCGGCATGCGCACCGACGAGATCACGCTGCGCATGACGCGCGCCGAGATCGGCAACTACCTGGGCATGACGCTCGAAAGCGTGAGCCGCGCACTCTCGCGGCTGGCGCGCGACAAGGTCATCGGCTTTGCCACCAAGGGCCGGCGCGAGGTGCAGATTCCCGACGTGGGCGCGCTCTCGGCCTTCGTGCAGCGCTGCCTGGCGCCGGCGCCCGCGATGCTTCAGTAAGAAGCGACGTCGTTCACTCGCGCGCAGCCAACAGCGCCCGCGCCATCGCCCGCGCGAGTTCGCTGCGCGAATACGGTTTGCGCAGCAGCTCCCAGCCCGGGGGCGCTTCGCGGTCGGCGTCGAGCAGCTCGGCCGAGAACCCCGACATCAGCAGCACCGCCAGCCGCGGTTGGCGTTGCACCGCCTCGGCGGCCAGCCGCGTGCCGCGCATGCCGGGGCCGAGCGCGATGTCGCTCAGCAGCAGGTCGAAGGGCGTGGCCTCGGCCGCCATGGCGGGCAGGGCTTGCTCCGCATTGGCGGCGGTCGCGACCTCGCAGCCCAGCGTGGTCAGGAAGGTGTGGACCACCTGGCGCACCTCGGCGTCGTCTTCAACGAGCATCACGCGCAGGCCCGGTGCCAGCGTGGCTTCGGCTTCGATCTCCATGGGCTCTTCGTCGGCAGGTGCCGCAGTGCTCGCCGCGTCGGCCTCGACCTGCGGCAGGTAGAGCGTCACGGTGGTGCCGGCGTTGAGCTTGCTGTCGATGGCGATGGCGCCGCGCGACTGCTTCACGAAACCGTACACCGTGCTCAGGCCCAGGCCGGTGCCGCGCCCGGCTTCCTTGGTGGTGAAGAAGGGCTCGAAGAGGTGCTCCATGACCGCGTCGGTCATGCCGGTGCCGCTGTCGGCGATGGAGAGCGCGACGAAGCGGCGGCCGGCGTCGGCGTCGCTCAGTTCCTGGCGCACGGTGGCGGGCAGGGCGTCGCAGGCCTCGGCGCGGAAGTGCAGGCGGCCGCCCTCGGGCATGGCGTCGCGCGCGTTGATGGCGATGTTCAGCAGCGCCGATTCGAGCTGGCCCGGGTCGGCACGCACGGCGGGGCAGGGGTCGTCGGCGTCGATCTCGATCTGGATGCGCTGGTCGAGCGTGCGGCGCAGCATGTCGGTGAGCGAGTGCAGCATCTGCCGCACGTCGACCGCGTCGGGCTGCAGCATCTGGCGCCGCGAGAAGGCCAGCAGCTTGCCCGTGAGTTCGGCGCCGCGCCGGCTGGCGCGCGCGGCGGCGGCCACGAGCTGCTGCGCGTAGCCGTCGGCCGCGAGCTGCGGCAGCTCTTCGAGCACCTGCAGGTTGCCCTGGATGATGGTGAGCAGGTTGTTGAAGTCGTGCGCGATGCCGCCGGTGAGCTGGCCCACGCTCTCCAGGCGCTGCGCGTGGTTCAGCGCTTCTTCGGTCTGCACGCGCTGCAGGCTGGTGGCGAGCAGGCTGGCCACCGATTCGAGAAAGCGGATTTCCTCGTCGCCGAAACGCCGCGCGGCCGTGGCGCGCACCGACAGCATGCCGGTCACGCGGCCCCGGTCGGACAGCGGCACGGCCAGCGCGCTGATCAGCCCGGCCTCGAGGTAGGCGGGCGGCACGGTGAAGCGGCGTTCTTCGCGGTAGTCGGTGACCACGACCGGGCAGCCTTGCGAGAGCACGTAGCCGGGTTGCGTGTCGGGCCGGTTGGCGATGCGCAGGCCCACGCTCTCGTCGGCGACCAGGCCCACGCCGCTGGCCAGGCGGAACTCGCGCTGGCTGCCGTCGAGCAGCCACACCATCGCGACCTCGACCTGCAATGCGGTCGCGACGATCTCGGGCACCTGCGCCAGCACCACCTGCAGGTCGCGCGTGTCGACCGCCAGCCGGCCCAACTGCGCGAGGTGTTCGCTGTAGCGCGCGCGCTGCAGCGCCTGTTTCACGCGCGGGTAGGCGCCGATGTCGCGGATCGCGGCCACCACGAAGGGCAGGCCCTGGTTCTGCAGCGGGCTCAGCGCGATCTCGACCATCACCTCGCTGCCGTCCTTGCGCTTGGCGACCAGCTCCATGTCGGTGCCCATCGGGCGCGGGCGCGGCGCGCGGCCGTAGGCTTCGCGGAACGCCGCGTGGCGCGGGCGGATGCTGTCGGGCACCAGCGCTTCCACGCTCAGGCCCACGAGCTCGTCGGCCGCGTAGCCGAGCATGGCGGCGGCCGAGGGGTTGGCCAGCACGATGCGGCCCGACTGGTCGACCACCAGCAGCGAATCGGGGTAGGCGGCGAACAGCGAGCGGAACACACTGCCTTCCTCGACGCCCGAGGGCAGGCCGGGAATCGAGGGTGCGTTGCCGTCAGCCATGGGTGACCGGCGGCACCAGGATGTAGCCCGCGCCGCGCACCGACTTGATGAGCTGCGGATCGTCGGCGTTGGCCTCGATCTTCTTGCGCAGCCGGCCGACCTGCACGTCGATCGTGCGGTCGAAGGGCGCGGCCTCGCGACCGCGCGTCTGCTCGAGCAGGAAGTCGCGCGAGAGCACGCGGCCCGGGTGCCGCGCGAAGGCGCACAGCAGGTCGAACTCGCCGGTGGTCAGCGCCACGGCCTCGCCTTGCGCGTTGCTGAGGCTGCGCGCGGCGGTGTCCAGGTGCCAGCCGGCGAAGCGCAGGCGCTCGGGCGGCGTGGGCGCGGCGGCCGCTGCCGACGCGTCGGGCGTGAGGCGCCGCAGCACGGCCTTGACGCGCGCCGCCAGCTCGCGCAGGTCGAAGGGCTTGGTCACGTAGTCGTCGGCGCCCACTTCGAGGCCCACCACCTTGTCCACCGGGTCGCCGCGGCCGGTGACGATCACGAGGCCGCAGCGCCAGTTCTCGCGCATGTGGCGGGCGATGGAAAAGCCGTCTTCGCCGGGCAGGCCGAGGTCCAGCAGCACGAGGTCGGCCGGGTCGGCGGCCATGAGCGAGCGCAGCGCCGCGCCGTCGTGGATCTGGGTGACGCGATAGCCGTGGCCCTGGAGGTAGTTGGCCAGCAGCAGCGTGATGTCGACCTCGTCGTCGAGCACCGCGATGTGGGGGGCAGAAGTCATGCGGGGGCTGGGAGAAAAAACGCCGGCGCCACGGGGAAGGGCGCAGGGGGCCGGGAAGCGTAGCACGCAAGGCGCGGCTGTGGCAGCCGCAGCACCCGCCGTTGATCTGGCGCAAGGCGCGCGGGCGGGGCGCTTCCGAGAATCGCGCCCGTTGTCCACAGGGTCCAGAAGGTACGAACGAATGGCATCTTTTCTTTTCTCGGGCGCGCTCGATCTTCCGTGGTGGGGCGTGCTGCTGGCCGCGCTGGCGCTGACGCACGTCACCATCGCCTCGGTCACCATCTTCCTGCACCGCCACCAGGCGCACCGCGCGCTCGACCTGCACCCCATTGCCAGCCACTTCTTCCGCTTCTGGCTCTGGATGACCACGGGCATGGTCACGAAGCAATGGGCCGCGGTGCACCGCAAGCACCACGCCAAGTGCGACACGCCCGACGACCCGCACAGCCCGCAGGTGGTGGGCCTGAAGCGCGTGCTGTGGGGCGGCGTGCTGCTGTACGTGGCCGAGGCGCGCAACCCCGAGACGCTCAGCCGCTACGGCCACGGCACGCCCGACGACTGGCTCGAGCGCCGGCTGTACACGCGCTACCAGACGCTGGGCATCACCTGCATGGGCCTGATCGACATGACGCTGTTCGGCGTGCTGCCGGGCGCGCTGGTGCTGCTCGTGCAGATCGCGTGGATTCCGTTCTGGGCCGCCGGCGTGGTCAACGGCATCGGCCACTTCTGGGGCTACCGCAACTGGCCCGCGTCGGACGCGAGCACGAACATCTTTCCCATCGGCCTTTTGATCGGCGGCGAGGAGCTGCACAACAACCACCACGCGTTCCCGACCTCGGCCAAGCTGTCGAACAAGTGGTTCGAGTTCGACATCGGCTGGGTCTACATCCGCGCGCTGCAGGCGCTGGGGCTGGCGAAGGTGAAGCACCTGGCGCCGAAGCCGCGCCTCACCACGCCGCGCGCCACCGTCGACCTGCTCACGGTGCAGGCGGTGATCCGGCACCACTACGACGTGCTGTCGAACTACTCGCGCTCGCTGAAGCAGGCCTGCACCGAGGAGCTGGCGCGGGTGCATGCGCTTGCGCCGAACAAGGCCCGCGCACTGCGCGCCGCGCGGCCCTGGCTCGGCAAGGAAGAGAAGGCGCTCGACGCCACGCGCCATGCGCAGCTCACGCAAGCGCTGGTGGCTTCGCAGGCACTGGAAACGATGTACGCCATGCGGCGCGAGCTGACGGCGCTGTGGAGCCGCTCGGGCGCCACCGGCGAACAGCTCGTGAAGCGGCTGCAGGACTGGTGCGAGCGCGCCGAAGCCAGCGGCATTGCGCCGCTGGCGGCCTTTGCCGTGCGGCTGCGTTCCTACGCCTGAGGACGGCCTTCGCGGGTGCCGTCAGGGCTGCCCGACCTGCACCGCCACATCGAGCGGCACGGCCCGGCGCAGCGCGCTGCCCACCGGGGAGTGGGCCTCGGCCCAGTGCACGAGGTCGCGCAGTTCCTGCTCCGGCACGCCGTCCGCGGCGATCCGCACCGCGACGTGCATGCGGCTGGGGCCGGCGGGCACGGAGGCCGGCTCGCCGAGCAGGCCGCGGCTGTCCGACTGGCTGCCGACGACCACTTCGAGGGTCGTCAACGCGATGCCGAGCTGCGCGGCCCGCATGGCGATCACGGTTGTTTCGCAACTCGCCAGGGCGGCGCGCATGAACCAGCCGGGCGACGGCGCTTCAGCCTTGCCTCCGATGGCCTTCGGCATGTCGGTCGCGATGGATTCCCCCGTGGGCCCGGTCACGCGAAAGTGCAGGCCCGACACCAGCGTGGCCGTGGCCGGCTTGTCCTGGGTCAGTGCGTCCTGGGGATGCGTCGCGAAGTGGCTCGCGAGGGTGTCCATGGACTGCCGGATGTGCTGGGGTGAGCTCATGGCGCTGCTCCTTGAAACGGGGAACGGGCGGGCGGTTCTTGCGCGAAAGAAGCCGCGAGCGGAGCAGGCCATTCTGGGCGCGGTGCCGGGCCCCGTCAAACCGGCGGCGGGCGGGCGGCCTACTGGTTCGCGACCTGCCCGTCCGGCAGGCTGAAGCGCTCGGACTCCACCTTGGCCGCGGCTTCGGGCGCGCGGATCAGCAGCACCGGCACGGGCGCCACCCGCAGGATGTGTTCCGCGCTGCTGCCCATGGCCCAGCGGCTCAGGCCGCGCCGGCCGTGCGTGCCGAGCACGATCAGGTCGGCCTTCGAATCGACGGCTTCGGTCACCACCTGGTCGTGGACCGCGCCGGCCTTGAAGCCGTCGCGCAGCACGACCTCGGCCTCGACGCCCGCGTCCTGCGCCTGGGCGCGGGCCTTCTCGAGCAGCGTCACGGCGTTGGCGCGCAGCGCCCCGAGCCAGTCGCCCGAATGGCCGACGTAGACGTCCATGCCGAGCGCGAACGAGAGCTCGTCCAGGATGTGGACGATGCGCAGGCGGCCACCGGTGAGCTTTGCCAGGCGGATGGCTTCGGCCAGGCCTTCGGCGGAGGTGGAACTGCCGTCGACGGGAACCAGGATGCGTTGGTACATGGTGTGGAACCTCCAGGGTGCGTTGAAGAAAAAGACAGGAGATGCCGTGCCAGTCTGTGCCTGGCTGCATGCACGGGCCTTGATCTGGAACAAGCCTGGGCCGCCTCGGGCTTGCGACCCTTGGGGCCTTCGAAAGAAGGAGACCCTCATGACCCATGCCGCCGTCCGGATCATTCGCCAGGAGCACGCCGCGCTGGCGGCCATGCTGCGTTCCATCGTGATGCTGCTCGACCAGCACCGCCGCAAGGGCACGATGCCCGACTTCGCGACGCTGCGCGCCATGCTGTTCTACGTGGACGAGTTTCCCGAGAAGCGCCACCACCCGAAAGAGACCGAGCTGCTCTTTCCCCGGCTGCGCGCCTGCACGCCGATCTCGCGCGACCTGATGGACAAGCTCGACAACGACCACGCCTGGGGCGAGCGCAAGATCCGTCACGTCGAGCACGCGCTGCTCGCCTTCGAGATGCTCGGCGAGCCGCGCCGCCTGGCCTTCGAGCAGGCGATGAACGAGTACGTGAGCTTCTACCTGGAGCACATGGCGCACGAGGAACGCGAGATCCTGCCGCTGGCCGAGCGCGTGCTCAGCGCCGACGACTGGCGCGAGCTCGACGCGGCCTTCGGCGAAAACCGCGACCTGTTCTCCAACCACCCCGCGCCCGACGAGGTGTATGCGTCGCTCTTCACGCGCATCGTCAACGCGGTGCCCGCGCCGATCGGGCTGGGGTCGGCGCTGTAACGACGGCCTGCGTCCGGATCGCGTAGGCTCGGCCTGACACCCTTCAGGACGAACGAGACGGCGAGATGGACATCGATCAGATCAGGGGAAGGCTGGACTTCCTTCGCGAGGCCGAGCGCCTCAAGAGCGTGCTGCGCAGCGCGCACACCGCCTCGGGCCGCACCGAGAGCACGGCAGAGCACAGCTGGCGCCTGTGCCTGATGGCCATGGCCTTCGAGGACGAGCTGGCCGACCTGGACCTGCTCAAGGTGCTGAAGATGTGCGTGGTGCACGACCTGGGCGAGGCGATCCACGGCGACATCCCCGCCATCGTGCAGGCCGCGCACCCCGACAAGAGCGCGCAGGAGCGCGAGGACCTGCAGGTGCTCACGCGCACGCTCGACGCACCGCTGCGCGCGGGCATCCTGGCGCTGTGGGACGAGTACGAAAAGGCCGAGACGCCCGAGGCCCGCGCGGTGAAGGCGCTGGACAAGCTCGAGACGCTGCTGCAGCACAACCAGGGCGCGAACCCGCCCGACTTCGACTACGAATTCAACCTCGGCTACGGCCAGAAGCACACCGGCAGCCGGCCGCTGTTTCGCGCCATGCGGGCGCTGGTGGATGCTGACACGCAGAAGAAGGTGGAGGCCGCGCGGCGGGCGCAGGCGGGGCCGGTGGTTCGCCCCGAGCAACCGGGCGACGAGGCCGCGATCCGGCAACTGACGGTGGCGGCCTTTGCCGGCGCGGCGCATGCCGACGGGACCGAGCACCTCATCGTCGACGCCCTGCGTGCCGCCGGCCAGCTCACGCTGTCGCTCGTGGCCGAAGACGGCGGCGAGATCGTCGGCCACGTCGCGGTGTCGCCGGTGGCAGTTTCCGACGGCACGGCCGGCTGGCACGGGCTGGGGCCGATCTCGGTGGCGCCCGCGCGCCAGGGGCAGGGCATCGGCCGGCTGCTCATGGAGGCCGCGCTGGCGGGCCTGCGCGCGGCCGGCGCGCAAGGCTGCGTGCTGCTGGGCGATCCGGCCTTCTACGGCCGCTTCGGCTTCGCGGTGCGGCCCGGCCTGGTGCTGCCGGGCGTGCCGCCGGAATATTTCCAGGCCGTGTCGTTCCACGGCGCATGGCCGGCGGGCGAGGTGCGCTACGACCCGGCGTTCGGCGTGGGAAGCTGAGGCGCGGGCCGTTCATAATCGCCCCCGTCATGCCTGCCCGCCACCTGCCTTCGGACACTGCCCATGCGCCGCGCGTGAAGCGCGCGCAGACCTCGGTGTCCGCGCGTTCCGCGACCCCCGAACCACCCCGCCGCCGCATCCATGACGGTGGTGCGTCCCGCAGCCTTGCGGGCTTCACCGCGATGGAGAGCAGCGCACCGGCCCGCGCGCCGTCTGCGGCGCGACCGCGCAACTGGCGCACGACCCTGCTGGGTGTGGCGCTTGGGTTGGTCATTGCGATGCTGTTGCTCATGAAGTGGCTGCTCGACTACCAGGTCGATGCCGCGCAGGCGCGCCACGCGCAGGAAGCCCAGGCGCGCACGCAGGCCGCGCGCTGCTTCGGCCGCGATGCCGGGCCGTCGTGCCCGCCGGCCGGTCGCACGGTCGTCGAGACCGTCGAGTCCGCCGCGACGAGATAACCCCGCGCACCGCGTGCGCGGTGCCTTATTCGTTCAGTTCAGCGCAGCACCAGCACCGGAATGTGCGAATGCGTCAGCACGTGCAGCGTCTCGCTGCCCAGCAGCAGCCGTGCGAGGCTGCGGCGCCCGTGCGAGGCCATCACGATCAGGTCGCAGTCCTGATTCTTGGCGGCGTGGATGATGGCTTCGGCCACCTGGTTCGACTTCATGACCACCGCGTCGGCGCGGCGCACGCCCTTGGCCAGGGCGGTGTCGCGCACCGCATCGGCCACGCGCTGGGCCGCCTGCTCGACGTGTTTCTGGTTGGCTTCGAAGTCCGTCTGGTTCAGCAGCATCGAGCCTTCGAAATAGCCATAGGGCTGGATGTGCGCGACGTTGACGCTCACCAGCTCGGCGCCGGTGAGCAACGCGAGGTCGATGGCCGCGGCCACCGCCTTGTCCGACAGCGAAGAGCCGTCGGTGGCGACGAGAACACGCTTGTACATGGCAGGCTCCTTGGCCCCCGGCACCGCGGGTGCCCTCACTGCCCAGTCTAGGTCGCGCGGCCCGGTCTTTCAAGGCGCGGCGCAGCGGCCGCGCCGATCGCCGTCAGCTGCTCGTGCTGTGGCGCCGGCCCAGTGCGAACACCGAGTTCGGCGCGTCGACCACGAAGGGCTTGCGCACCGGCGAGCCGACGACGGCCGTGGTGCGGCGGGCGGCCGCGCTGGTGGCGGGCTGCACACCCTTGGCCTTCTGTTCGTCGACCAGGCTCTGCAGCGAGATCGAGCGCAGGAACTCGACGGCGCGCAGGTTCACGGAGGCCCAGAGGTCGTCGATCTCGCAGCGGCCGGGTTCGTCGGCCGAGCCGGCGGCGCGCGGGCGGATCTTGCTGGCGCCCAGGTCTTCGATGGTGAGCACGATGTCGGCCACCGTGATCTCCGCGGCCTTGCGGCTGAGCGAGTAGCCGCCGCCGGGGCCGCGGGTGGATTCGACCAGCCCGTTGCGGCGCAGCTTGGCGAACAGCAGTTCCAGGTACGAGAGCGAGACCTGCTGGCGCAGGCTGATCGAGGCCAGCGTGACGGGGCCCGAGCGGCCGTGCAGGGCGATGTCGATCATCGCGGTGACCGCGAAGCGGCCCTTGGTGGTGAGGCGCATGGTGTTTCCTTCCTTCCTTGCTTGTCGTTCTGTGTGCGCTTACTCGTCGCGGCCGCCGGCGATGCCCAGCAGGGCCAGCAGCGACTGGAACACGTTGTAGAGGCTCAGGTACACGCCCAGCGTGGCCGAGATGTAGTTGGTCTCGAGGCCGTCCTTCACGCGCTTCAGGTCGTGCAGGATGAAGGCCGAGAAGATGCCGATGGCGGCGACCGACAGCGTCATCATCAGCGCGCTCGACTGGATGAAGACGTTGGCGATGCCCACCACCAGCAGGCCGATGGCGCCCACGAAGAGCCACTTGCCCATGGCCGAGATGTCGCGCTTGATGACCGTCGAGAGCATGGCCATGCCCAGGAAGATGCCGCCGGTGCCGGCGAAGGCGGTCATCACCAGGCTGGCGCCGTTGGACAGGCCGAGCACGCTGCCGACCAGGCGCGACAGCATCAGACCCATGAAGAAGGTGAAGGCCAGCAGCACGGGCACGCCGGCGGCGGAGTTCTTGGTCTTCTCGATGGCGTACATGAAACCGAAGGCGCCGCCGAGGAACACCATGATGCCGATGCCCGGCGACATGGCGCGTGTGAGGCCGGTGGCCACGCCGAGCCAGGCGCCCAGCACGGTGGGCACCATCGACAGCGCGAGCAGCCAGTAGGTGTTGCGCAGAACGCGGTTGCGTTCCTGGACCGAGGCCAACGGTGCGCCGAAGCTGGAGGGGTAGGCCGATTGGCTGGAGTTCATCGAAAAATCCTGAAAAAAGAGAGAGGGCCGGACGGGTCGCATGACACGTGCGGCGGGGCCGTCGAACGGCTGAAAAGAAGGGGCAGGGGCGTCGCGCTAAACAGGCGACGGGCCGGATCGGATGAGCGCAAACGCCCGGACTGTTTCAGTCCTCAGGCGTTCGCTCGCCGCCGCGCGGCCTCAGGCGGCGAGGAGGGCGTGGGGCCGGGGTGGCCGCTTGGGCCGGTCGAGCAGCGGCGAGAGCACCGAGGTGGAGCCCAGCCGCGGCGGTTGCGCGGAGAGCACCAGCAGATTGCGTGCGTGGGGACGCGCATCGACCAGTTCGGCGTGCTCGGAGCCCGCTTCGTCCATGGCGGACGGGTCTTCGGACGAGGTCTTGCCGATGTCCTTGTCGCCGCCATCGGCCAGCGAGGCGGCGAGCGTCGCGACGGTCTGGCGTTCGCCGGACGACGACGTCACATGGTGGCCGCCGACCAGCCCGTGCGCGAGCACGGCGAAGCCGTAGCAGGACAGCATGAAAGCGAGGACGGTAGCGGCAAACCAGCGGGACATGTAGGGGTATTTTACCCGCCGCCACGGATCGGCTCCGGCGGGCGCGAATTCATCCGACCACGGCGCACGGGTGTTGCCATCGTCCATCGGGTGGAACGCTGCAGGCAAATTTCGCCGACTACCGGACTTTCGGGCGCGCTTTTACGCTGACGGACATGCATCGGGGCCCCTTTTTTCCCCGGCATTCAACCTCACAAAGGAAGCCTCCCATGTCCAAGCCTTACACCCGTCTCGACAAGAACGATGTCGCCGTGCTGCTGGTCGACCACCAGACCGGCCTGCTCTCGCTGGTGCGCGACATCGACCCCGACAAGTTCAAGAACAACGTGCTGGCCCTGGCCGACATCGCCAGCTACTTCAAGCTGCCCACGGTGCTGACCACCAGCTTCGAGAACGGCCCCAACGGCCCGCTGGTGCCCGAGCTGAAGGCCCAGTTCCTCGACGCGCCCTACATTCCCCGCCCCGGCCAGATCAACGCCTGGGACAACGAGGACTTCGTCAAGGCCGTGAAGGCCACGGGCAAGAAGCAACTGCTGATCGCCGGCGTCGTCACCGAGGTCTGCGTGGCCTTCCCGGCGCTGTCGGCGCTGGCCGAGGGCTTCGACGTGTTCGTGGTCACCGATGCCTCGGGCACCTTCAACGACGTGACGCGCCAGGCCGCGTGGGACCGCATGTCGGCCGCCGGCGCGCAGCTGATGTCGTGGTTCGGCGTGGCCTGCGAGCTGCACCGCGACTGGCGCAACGACATCGAGGGCCTGGGGACGCTGTTCTCCAACCACATCCCCGACTACCGCAACCTGATCACCAGCTACACGCAGCTGACCCAAGGAAAGTGAGCACGCCATGACCATCCCCAACAACGTTGCCAACTTCAACGGCGCCAAGCCCGTCATCGACCCCGACGACGCCGTGATGCTGCTCATCGACCACCAGAGCGGCCTGTTCCAGACCGTGAAGGACATGCCGATGACCGAGCTGCGCTCCAACGTCACCACGCTGGCCAAGGTCGCGACGCTGGCGAAGATCCCGGTCATCACCACCGCCTCGGTGCCGCAGGGTCCGAACGGGCCGCTGATTCCCGAAGTGCACAAGTACGCGCCGCATGCGCAGTACGTGGCGCGCAAGGGCGAGATCAACGCCTGGGACAACCCCGAGTTCGTGGCCGCCGTGAAGGCCACCGGGCGCGGCACGCTGATCATCGCGGGCACCATCACCAGCGTGTGCATGGCCTTCCCGAGCATCGCGGCGGTGCATGAGGGCTACCGCGTGTTTGCGGTGATCGACGCCTCGGGCACCTACTCGAAGATGGCGCAGGAGATCACGCTGGCGCGCGTGGTGCAGGCCGGCGTGGTGCCGATCGACACCGCGGGCGTGTGCTCCGAAGTGCAGAAGACCTGGCACCGCGACGACGCCGCGCAATGGGCCGAGGCCTACAGCGCCGTGTTCCCGCCCTACCAGCTGCTGATCGAGAGCTACATGAAGGCGCAGGAGGTCGTGACGAACAGCGAGCAGCTGGATTCGCAGCGCGCCTGATCATCCCGATGCGACACTGAAGAACGCCGCGCCGCACGCGAAACGTGCGGCGCGGCTTTCCTTCTTCTTTCAACGCACGGCAAGGAGCCCCGCATGGACAGTCCCCGCATCCTGATCATTCCCGGCAGCGCCCGCGACGGCTCGCTCAACCGCCGGCTGGCGGCCGTGGCCGCGGCCACCGCGCGCGCGGCGGGCCTGCAGGTGACGGAGATGGACCTGCGCGCGCTGGCGCTGCCCGTGTACGACGGCGACCTCGAGGCCGCCTCGGGCGTGCCGGCCGGCGCGCACGAACTGCGCAGCGCCATCGCGGCGAGCGACGGCGTGCTGATCGTCACGCCCGAGTACAACGGCTTTCCCACGCCGCTGGTCATCAACGCCTTCAGCTGGCTCTCGCGCATTCCGCCGGGCGACGGCCACGCGGGCGGGCTGGCCGCCACGGCCAACAAGCCGGCCGCACTGCTGTCGGCCTCGCCCGGGCCGCTGGGCGCGCTGCGCTCGATGAACTTCCTGCGCCAGTACCTGCAGATGGCCTTCGCCATGCTGGTGGCGCCGCAGCAGTTCGCGCTCGGGCGCGCGAACGAGGCCTTCGAGGCCGACGGCACGCTGAAGGACGCGCGCGCCGCGCAGTCGGTGCAGAAGGTGGTGGCGGCGCTGGCCGCGCTCGCGACCGCGCTGCCCACGCCACGCTGACCCGCCCAGGGCGGCGTTCGTGCTGTCGCGCGAACGACCGTCCCGATCCGCATCGCGACGTATCTTCGACCGCACATTGGAAGAAGGACGAGACGACATGCAATTCGAATTCACGCCCCGGGTGCTCGCGCTGCGCGCCGAGCTGCTCAAGTTCATGGACGAGCACGTCTATCCGAACGAGAAGCGCCGCGAGGAAGAGCTGGCCGCCAACGCCCGCGCCGGCCGCCCGTATGCCGAGCTGCCGATGATGGCCGGCCTGAAGGCCAAGGCGCGCGAGCGCGGCCTGTGGAACCTGTTCCTGCCCGAGTCGGAGCACGGCCCGGGCCTGAGCAATGTCGAGTACGCGCCGCTGTGCGAGATCATGGGTCGGCGCTACTGGTGCGCCGAGATCTTCAACTGCTCCGCGCCCGACACCGGCAACATGGAAGTGCTGGCGCGCTACGGCACCAAGGCACAGCAGGAACGCTGGCTCACGCCGCTGCTGGCCGGCGAGATCCGCTCGTCGTTCGCCATGACCGAGCCCGAGGTGGCCTCCAGCGACGCCACCAACATCCGCTGCAGCATCCGCCGCGAGGGTGACGAGTACGTCATCAACGGGCGCAAGTGGTACATCACCGGCGCCATGAACGAGCGCTGCGAGATCTTCGTGCTGATGGGCAAGACCGACCCCGACAACGCCGATCGCCACAAGCAGCAGTCGATGGTGCTCGTGCCCAAGAACACGCCCGGCATCACCATCGTGCGCGACATGCAGCTGCTGGGCATGTACGACCCGCCCTTCGGCCACCCCGAGATCGTGTTCGACAACGTGCGCGTGCCGGTCGAGAACATCCTGCTGGGCGAGGGCCGCGGCTTCGAGATCGCGCAGGGCCGCCTCGGCCCGGGCCGCATCCACCACTGCATGCGCGCCATCGGCATGGCCGAGGCCGCGCTGGAGATGATGTGCCAGCGCCTCGTGTCGCGCGTGGCCTTCCACAAGCCACTGTCGGAGCAGGGCGTGTGGCGCGAGCGCATTGCCGAGTCGCGCATGCTCATCGAGCAGTCGCGCTGGATGGTGCTGAATGCGGCCTACCGCATGGACACCGTGGGCAACAAGGTGGCGGCCAAGGAGATCGCCATGATCAAGGTGCTCACGCCCAACAACTGCGTGAAGGTGATCGACTGGGCCATGCAGGCCTTCGGCGCGATGGGCCTGAGCCAGGACACGCTGCTCACGCACTTCTACGCCTACGAGCGCCACCTGCGCGTGGCCGACGGTCCCGACGAGGTGCACCGCAACGCGATCGCGAAGCAGGAGCTGGCGGCGTACCAGTAACGGCAGCGCCGCCGCGAGCGCGTCAGTCGACGCGCTTCGCGCGCTCCAGCATGGCGTGCAGCAAGACGTTGCAGCCGGCCGTCAGATGGTCGGGCTGCGCGTCCTCGATCTCGTTGTGGCTGATGCCGTCCTTGCAGGGCACGAAGATCATGCCGGCCGGTGCGAGCCGCGCGGCATAGATCGCGTCGTGGCCCGCGCCCGACACCACGTCCATGGTCGAGTAGCCGAGCCGTTCGGTCGCGCGGCGCACCGTATCCACGCAATCGGGGTGAAACGGGCAGGGTGGAAAGTACGACACGCGCTCGATCGTCACGCCCAACCCGGTCTCGCGCCCCGTGCGTTCGACGAAGGCGAGGATCTCGCCGTGCATGCGGTCGAGCAGTTCGCCGCTCACGTTGCGCAGGTCGATCGAGAACTTCACCTCGCCCGGAATCACGTTGCGGCTGTTCGGGTGCACCTGCACCATGCCGACCGTGCCGCGCCCGTAGGGCGGGTAGCGCAGCCCGATGGCCACCACCTCCTGCATGATCCGCGTCGCCACCTGCAGCGCATCGCGGCGCAGATGCATCGGCGTGGGGCCCGCATGCGCCTCCATGCCGGTGACGACGCAGTCGTACCAGGAGAGGCCGAGCACCGCCGGCACCACGCCGATGACCTTGTCCGCATCTTCCAGCACCGGCCCCTGCTCGATGTGCGCCTCGAAGTAGGCGCCGATGGGGTGGTCGCCCGGCGTCTGGTCGCCGATGTAGCCGATGCGCTCCAGCTCTTCGCGCACCGTCTTGCCCTCGGTGTCTTTCGCGGCGTAGGCGTGCTCGAGGCTGAAGGCGCCGCAGAAGACGCCCGAGCCCATCATCACCGGCACGAAGCGCGAGCCTTCCTCGTTGGTCCAGAACGCGACCTCGATGGGCGCTTCGGTGCGAATGCCCTGGTCGTTCAGTGTGCGCACCACCTCCAGCGCCGACAGCACGCCGTAGTTGCCGTCGAACTTGCCGCCGGTGGGTTGCGTGTCGATGTGGCTGCCCGACACGATGGGCGGCAGCGCGGGGTTGGTGCCTTCGCGGCGCATGAAGACGTTGCCGATCTTGTCGACGGTGATGCTCAGGCCGGCCTCCTTGCCCCACGACACCACGAGGTCGCGGCCCTGCTTGTCGAGGTCGGTCAGCGCCAGGCGCTTGACGCCGCCCTTGGGGGTGGCGCCGATGCGTGCCAGTTCCATCAGCGAGTTCCACAGGCGCTCGCCGTTGATCGTCAGCACCTGCGTGTCCACTGCTGCATTCATGTATGACTCCTTGGGGGTTCAGCGCGCCACGGCCGTGGGCGCGTGCTGCTGCTTGAAGCGTTCGAGTGCGGTGAACATCGGCGCGAAGGGCGGGCGCTTGAGGTAGCGGCCGGTGCCGGGCTCGGCGCGCAGGTCGCCGTTGCGGTAGACCCAGCGGCCGGCGCTCACCGTGTGCCTGGGCACACCCGTCACTTCGCGGCCTTCGAAGATGTTGAAGTCGCTCTTCGAATGCTGCGTCTTCACCGACAGCGTCTTGGTGGCCTTCGGGTCCCACACCACGATGTCGGCGTCGGCCCCGGGCTGGATCACGCCCTTGCGCGGGTACAGGTTGAACAGCTGCGCCGCGTTGGTCGAGGTGACGCGCACGAACTCCGACGGCGTGAGCCGGCCGGCGTTGACGCCCGCATCCCACAGCACGGCCATGCGCTCTTCGACGCCGCCGCAGCCGTTGGGAATCTTCGTGAAGTCGTCGTGGCCGGCCGCCTTCTGCTCGGCGCAGAAGGTGCAATGGTCGGTGGCCGTGGTGTGCAGGTTGCCGCCCTGCAGACCGCGCCACAGCATGGCCTGGTTCTCGCGCGAGCGGAAGGGCGGGCTCATCACGTGGGCGGCAGCACGCGCAAAGTCGGGGTCGCGGTAGGCGCTCTCGTCGACCACGAGGTGACCGGCCAGCACCTCGCCGTACACGCGCTGGCCGCGCGCGCGGGCGCGGGTGATGGCGTCGAGCGCTTCGCCGCACGACACGTGCACCACGTAGATCGGCACGCCCAGCACGTCCGCGATGGCGATGGCGCGGTTGGCCGCCTCGGCCTCGACCATCGGTGGGCGCGACAGCGGATGGCCCTCGGGTCCGCGAATGCCCTGCGCCAGCAGCTGCTGCTGCAGCATCGCGACCAGCTCGCCGTTCTCCGCATGCACCGTGGGCATGGCGCCGAGTTCCAACGAGCGCTGGAAGCTCTTCACCAGGATCTCGTCGTCGGCCATGATCGCGTTCTTGTAGGCCATGAAGTGCTTGAAGCTGTTCACGCCGTGCTCGTGCACCAGCGTGCCCATGTCCTTGTGCACGCTGTCGTTCCACCAGGTCACGGCCACGTGAAAGCTGTAGTCGCCTGCGGATTTCTCGGCCCAGCCGCGCCACATGCGAAAGGCGTCCATCAGCGACTGCTGCGGATCGGGAATCACGAAGTCGATGATGCTGGTGGTGCCACCGGCCAGGCCGGCCGCCGTGCCGCTGAAGAAGTCGTCGGCCGCCACGGTGCCCATGAAGGGAAGCTGCATGTGGGTGTGCGGGTCGATGCCGCCGGGCATGACGTAGGCGCCGCCGGCGTCGACGACTTCGGCGCCCGCCGGCACCTGCAGGTCGGTGCCGACCTGGAGGATCTTGTCCCCCTGGCAGAGCACGTCGGCACGGTGCTCGGCATCGGCGTTGACCACCGTGCCACCGCGAATGAGAACGGTCATGGCGTGGGTTCCTTTTCTGTTTTGTCTCAGCTGGGGTTTTTGAGGGGCGGGGTCATGCCCTGAAGCTGTGGCGCGCGCGCCTTCATCAGCCCCATGTAGACCACGGCCGACAGCACCACGCCGACGAACCAGGCGTAGGTGTAGATCGTCTTGAAGAACTCGGGCATCGACGGCACGGCCGACGGAAAGGCGGCGTTGAGGAAGCCGGGGATGTTCGGCAGCACGCCGACGATGAAAGCGACGATGGCCGCCATGTTCCAGCCGTTGCCGTAGCTGTAGGCGCCGGTCTCGCGGTAGAGCGCGTCGACGTCCAACTCCTTGCGGCGAATCAGGTAGTAGTCGGCAATCAGGATGCCGGCCACCGGCCCCAGCAGCGCCGAGTAGCCGATGAGCCAGGTGAAGATGTAGCCCTGCGTGGTCTCCAACACCTTCCACGGCATCATCACGATGGCGATGCCGGCCGTGATGTAGCCGCCCGTGCGGTACGAGATCTTCTTCGGGTTGAGGGCAGAGAAGTCGTAGGCCGGGCCCACGAGGTTGGCCGCCAGGTTCACGCTCACGGTGTCGATCAGCAGGATGATGAGCGCGAGCAGCACCGCGGCGCCGGTCATGCGGCTGGCCAGGTCCACCGGGTCCCACAGCGCCTTGCCGTAGATGACCACCGTGGCCGAGGTGACCATCACGGCCATCATCGCGAGCAGGCCCATGGGTGCGGGCAGGCCGATGACCTGGCCCACCACCTGGTCGCGCTGCGAACGCGAGAAGCGCGTGAAGTCGGGGATGTTCAGCGCCAGCGTGGCCCAGAAGCCGACCATGGCCGTGAGCGACGGCCAGAACACCGCCCAGAACATGCCGGCCTTCTTGCCGCCGGCCTCGAACTGCGACGGTTGGTCGAAGATCGGGCCCAGGCCGCCCGCGCGCTGCACGGCCCAGTAGAGCAGGGCGATGCACACGATGATCTTGAGCGGCGCGGTGTAGGTTTCGAGACGGCGGATCGACTCGATGCCGTGCACCACGAAGTACAGCTGGATGGCCCAGAAGATCAGGAAGCACACCAGCTGCGCGCCATTGATGCCGAGCATCGGCAGCTTGTCGCCGCCCAGCGGCTGGCCCATGAGCACGCCGACGAGCGTGTAGATCATCTGGCCGCCGAACCAGGTCTGGATGCCGTACCAGCCGCAGGCCACGACGGCGCGCAGCAGCGCCGGCAGCCGCGCCCCGCGCGTGCCGAACGAGGCGCGCGCCATCACCGCATACGGAATGCCGTACTTCGCGCCCGCGTGGCCGATGAGCAGCATCGGCACCAGCACGATGGCGTTGCCGAGGAACACGGTCAGCACCGCCTGCCCCCACGACATGCCGCCCTCGATCAGGCTGGCCGCCAGCATGTAGGCGGGGATGCACATCACCATGCCCACCCAGAGCGCGGCGAAGTGGTACCAGCGCCACGTTCGCTGCGCCAGCGTGGTGGGCGCCAGGTCCTCGTTCCAGAGGTTTGCGGCGGGTGCGCCGCCGTGCTGTGGGGTCGTCATGTGGGTTTTCTCCTGCACGTGTGTCGTGCTTCTGGCCGTGTGGTCGTTCCCCTCCCGCCGCCGCCCGGTCTGCGCCGGGCTTGGTCATTCACTTACTCACTCACTCGCTTGTTCGATATCCCGTTCAGGCGGGGCTGCCGGTGCGCATCGGGTTGTTGGGATGCGTGGTCCAGTTGGCGTAGTGCCCGACCACCGGGTGGCCGGTGCGCGCGTCCGTCTCGCCGGCCTTCAGCGTGCGCATCGACAGCGCGCCGGGCACCGGGCAGATCGACACGCACAGGTTGCAGCCCACGCACTCTTCTTCCTTCACCTCGAAGAAGCGCATGCCGTCCTTGGTGGCGCTGATGGCCTGGTGCGAGGTGTCTTCGCACACCACGTGACAGCGGCCGCACTGGATGCACAGGTCCTGGTGGATCACGGCCTTGTCGACGTGGTTCAGGTTGAGCTGCTGCCAGTCGGTGATGCTGCCGACCGCACGGCCGCGCAGCTGTTCCAGGTTGGCGTAGCCCTTCTGGTCCATGAAGTTGGAGAGGCCGTCGCACAGGTCCTGCACGATCTTGAAGCCGTAGACCATGGCAGCAGTGCACACCTGCACCGAGCCGCTGCCCAGCGCGATGAACTCGGCCGCATCGCGCCAGGTCGAGACGCCGCCGATGCCCGAGATCGGCAGGCCGGCGGTCTGCGGGTCGCGCGCGATCTCGGCCACCATGTGCAGCGCAATGGGCTTGGCGCCGGGGCCGCAGTAGCCGCCGTGCGAGCCCTTGCCGTCGGTGTGCGGAAACATCGCCATCGCGTCCAGGTCGACGCCCATGATCGAGTTGATGGTGTTGATGAGGCTCACCGCGTCGGCGCCGCCCTTCTTGGCCGCGCGAGCGGCGGGCCGGATGTCGGCCACGTTGGGCGTGAGCTTCACGATCACCGGCAGCTTCGAGTAGTGCTTGCACCACTCGGCCACCATCTGGATGTACTCGGGCACCTGGCCCACGGCTGCGCCCATGCCGCGTTCGCTCATGCCGTGCGGGCAGCCGAAGTTCAGCTCGATGCCGTCGCAGCCGGTGTCTTCCACCATCGGCAGGATGTTCTTCCAGGCCTCTTCGGTGCAGGGCACCATGATCGAGGCCACCAGCGCGCGGTCGGGCCAGTTGCGCTTGACACGCGTCATCTCTTCGAGGTTGGTGCGCAGCGGGCGGTCGGAGATCAGCTCGATGTTGTTGAAGCCCGTCACGCGGCGGTCGGCCGCATACGACACGGCATAGCGCGGCCCGTGCACGTTGACCACGTTCGGGTCTTCGCCCACGGTCTTCCAGACCACGCCGCCCCAGCCGGCCTCGAAGGCGCGGACCACGTTGATCTCCTTGTCGGTCGGTGGCGCCGAGGCCAGCCAGAAAGGGTTGGGGCTGCGGATGCCCACGAAGTCGATGCTCAGGTCTGCCATGTGAATTGCTCCTGTCGCGCCGCGGCGCGCTCGGATGAGAGGTGAGAAAGGAAGAGAGGGCGCTGTCGCGTCAGGCCGCGCGCAGGTGGCGGTCGATGGACAGCGCGGCCTGCTTGCCGTCTTCCACCGCCTCGACCGTGAGGTCGCGCCCGCCGAAGCGCGCGTCGCCGCCGGCCCAGACCTTGGGGAGCGAGCTGCGGCATTCCGCATCGGTGCTGATGCGCCCGCCCTGCAGCTGCACGCCGCTGTCTTCCAGCGCGGTCGCGACAAAGCTCTGGCCGATGGCGCACAGCACCATGTCGGCCTGCAGTGCGAGCGCTTCGCCGGTCTCGACCAGCTTGCCGTCGACCAGCGCGGTGCGTGCGAAGTCGATGCCGCGCAGCACGCCGCCCTTGGCGCGCAGGGCCTTGGGCGCGGCCCAGTGGATGATGCGCACGCCGTTCTCCTTGGCCCAGCTCTGCTCGTCGGCCGAGGCCCCCATGGCGTCCGCGCCGCGCCGGTAGACGATGCTCACGTCTTCCGCGCCGAGCTTGCGCGACTGCACGGCCGCATCCACGGCCGTCATGCCGCCGCCGATCACTACCATGTGGCGGCCGATGGCCACATCGGCCGGCGAGGCCGCCTGGCGCAGCTCGGCGATGAAGTCCACCGCGTCGCGCACGCCGCTCTGCTCGCCCAGGCCCAGCGTGTTCACGCCGGCCAGGCCGAGGCCGAGGAACACCGCGTCGTAGTCGGTGGCGAGCGCGTCCAGGTGCAGCTCGCGGCCCAGCGCCTGGTTGTTGCGCACCTCGATGCCGCCGACCGACAGCAGCCACTCGATCTCGCGTTGCGCGAAGTCGTTCACCGTCTTGTAGCTGGCCAGGCCGTATTCGTTCAGGCCGCCCAGCTTGGGGCGCGCGTCGAACAGCGTCACCTGGTGGCCCAGCACCGCCAGGCGGTGCGCGCAGGCCAGGCCGGCCGGGCCCGCGCCGACGACGGCAATGCGCTGGCCCGTGTCGGCGGCGCGCACGAACAGCGGTGCACCGGGTGCGTCGAAGAAGGCGTCGGTCGCATGGCGCTGCAGCAGGCCGATTTCGACAGGCTTGCTCTCGTTGCTGTTGCGCACGCAGGCCTGCTCGCACAGCACCTCGGTCGGGCACACGCGGGCGCACATGCCGCCCAGCGGGTTCTCTTCGAGGATGGTGCGCGCGGCGCCGCGCAGGTTGCCGTCGGCGATGCGGCGGATGAAGGTCGGGATGTCGATGCCCGTGGGGCAGGCCGTCTGGCAGGGCGCGTCGAAGCAGTAGTAGCAACGCTCGGCTTCGATGTTGGCCTGCACCACGTTCAGCGGCGGGTGGGCGTCGCAGAAGTTCTTGGCGTACTGCGCGGGGTCGAGACGGCCGGCGCGCACATCGGAGGCAATGTGCGCGCTGGGCGCGACGGGGTTCATCGTGCTGCTCATGGGCTTTCAAGCTCCAGGTCGTGGTGGGGTAACCGTGTGCGACATGAGAGATCGAGCCCTCATGAAGTTTGACCAAGTGGTCGAATGTCGCGATGATTCAGCAAACGAGGGGTGCCGCCCATACACAGTTGGCGCGGCGAACGAGAAAGTGTTTGCCGCTGCCGACCATGCTGTTTGGTGCACTCCCCAGCACAGTTGCCCAGGGCAAACCCTGTCCAGACAGGCCGCATGCGTTTCTCAAGGAGACCCGGTGATGCAGAGTTCAAGCAACGCGTCGGCGCTGCGCCAGCCGGCGCCCGCCGGTGCCGGTTGGATGCAGGGCCTGATGGGCGACATGGACGAAGCCGCGCCCGGCCTCGGGCTGGCGCAGCGCCTCGTGGTGGGGGTCGAGTTGCGCGTCATCGACGGGCGCTTGGCGCCCGGCACCAAGATGCCTTCGGTGCGCGCGCTGGCCGGCAAGCTGGGCATCAGCACCTTCACCGTCACCGAGTCGTACAGCGCCTTGCGCGCGCGCTCGGTGCTGGCCTCGCGGCCGGGCAGCGGCTACTACGTGCTGCATCGGCCTTCGCGCTTGGCACCCGACGACGCCGATGCGGTGCCGCGCATGACCGACACCGCCACGGCCCACGACCGCCCGCCACCCCCCGAATACCGGGGCGATGACCTGGTGCGCGAAGCCATGCGCCGCGTGGCGCGCTCGGCCCCCGAATGGGACAGCGGCACGCGCCAGGGTTTCGGCCTGCCGCGCCTGCGCGAACTGATCGCCGCGCGCCATCGCGCCGAGCTGCCCGCGCTGGGCCCGCAGCAGGTCATGACGGCTGCCGGCAGCCTCGGCGCCACGATGTGCCTGCTGCAGGCCTGGACCGAGCCCGGCGACGCGGTGCTGGTCGAGTCGCCCGCACCGCGCCAGCTGCGCAGCCTGATCCGCACGCTGGGCCGTCGCATGCTCGAAGTGCCACGGCGCGGCGGCTGCCTCGACATCGCCGCGCTCGACAGCCATGCCGTGCTGTTGCCTGCGGCAAGCCGCCAGCGCCTGCTGTTCCTGTCGACGGCAGTTTCCAATCCGCTGGGCGTGTGCATGAGCCCGCAGGGCGCGCACCAGGCGCTGCAGGCGGCCGAGCGGCACGACCTGCGCGTGATCGAGCTCGACACCTGGCGCGGGCTCTCGCCGTTGCAGGCGCCCAGCCTTGCCGCGATGGACGGGCTGCAGCGCGTGGCGCAGGTCGGTGGCGTGTCGACCACGCTCTCGGCCAAGTTGCGGCTTGCACATGTGCTGCTGCCGCAGCACTGGGTCGACGATGCGGCCTTGCGCTGTCTGCACACCACGCTCGGGCCGAGCGAGTTCGAAGAGCGTGTGGCCTGCGAGGTGCTGGCCGATGCCGGCTATCCGCGCTTCCTGCAGAAGCTCAACACCGCGCTGAAGATCGCCGGCGAGCGCACGCTGTCGCTGCTGACCGGCGCGGGCCTGCAGGCGCTGTGCGTGCCCGATGGCGGCCCCTTTCTCTGCGCAGGCTGGCCGCCCGGCTGTGAGCCTCGTCCATCGAGCGATGCGGTGCTGCAGGAGGCGCGCAAGCAGGGCTTGCCGCTCGCGGCCGCGACCGATTTCGGCGACATGCCGCAGCCCTTTGCCTGGTATCGCTTCAACGTCGCGCACTGCGGCGACGAGCGACTGGTGCGCTTCCTGGCGCGGATGAAGAACCCATGAGTGCTGCGCCACCCCTGCGAACTGCGGCGCGTCCTCCCGCCGTGAAGCGCCAGGCCCGCCGCCAGAACCTCGAGAGCGCCATCCTCGCGGTGGCGCAGGAACGCTTCGCGCTGCACGGCTACGGCGGCGTGTCGGTCGACGACATCGCGGCCGACGCGGGCATCTCCAAGCAGAGCCTGCTGTACTACTTCCCCTCGAAGAAGGCGCTGTACAGCCGCGTGTTCAACGACGTGCTCGACTCGTGGCTGTCGAACCTCAACAGCCTGGCCGATGCCGACCTCGACCCGCATGCCGCGCTGGAGCGCTACGTCACGCAGAAGCTGCAGTTCTCGTACGACCACCCTTCGGGCTCGCGGCTGTTCGCGCAGGAAATCATTTCGCAGGCGCCGCAATGCGCCGACGACATCGAGGCCAAGCTGGTGCCCGCCTTCCGCGCCGAAGCCGCCGTGCTGAACCGCTGGATGGCGAATGGCGACGTGGCACCGCTGCCGGTGCCGCACCTGCTGTTCACGCTGTGGGCCATGACGCAGACCTACGCCGACTTCGCCTGGCAGATGCGCATGCTGCTGGGCAAGCAGGCGCTGGAGCCGGCCGACTTCGACCTGGCCCGCGAGACCATCCTGCGGATGCTCGAAGGCGCGCTGGGGCTGAGGCGGCCCGCCACCTCGGCGGTGGTGACGAGCGGGCACGCTGCGCTGCCTCCCGTGGAAAAAGCCGGGAAGGAGCGGGCCTAGTCGCGCGTCTCGAGCACCATCGACACCTCGACCACGCCGCCGCGAGGCAACGACGCGACGCCCACGGTGGTGCGAACCGGCAGGGGGGTCTCGGGGAAGATCCGTTGCAGGGCCGCCGAGGCTGCGTCCATCACCTGGGCGTGGTCCTTGAAGTCGCCGCAAGCCTGGAGGTAGCCGTTCAGTGCCACGACGCGAACGACGCGCGAGAGGCTGCCGAGCTCGTCCTGTGCCGCGCGCAGCAGGGCGCCGACAGCCGCCACTGCGGCCCGCTGGCCGCGCGGCACATCGTCGAGGCCTTCGAGCCGGCCTGTGATCACCTGGCCGTTCTCGCGCGCCACCACGCCGCTCGTGTGCAGCAGACTGCCGGCCCTCGCGAATGTGGCGTAAGTACCCGATGGCTTGGCCCGCGCCACTTCAGGTGGGCACAGCTGGTCGAGCAAGAAATCTTCGGGTTGCGCATCGCAGGCCTCGCCGCCGACCCAGCAGCCTTCCTGCGTGTTCGCATCCCATGGCAATCCCACGTGGATCGCGGAGGGCGAACCCATTGCTTCTCCTTGCCGCACGGTCACCGACAGCGCCTCGTGGCCGACCAGCCCCAGGTGGCGCAGGCCCCAGGCCAGCGCGGCGGCGGCGATGCCCGTGGCGGCGTCTTCCGGGTAGCCGGAAGATTTGGGAAATTGCCGTGCGCTGACCGTGTCGGTTTCGTCCCGTGACATGGCATAGGGATACAGCCCGGTGGACCCGAGACGTTCGCACAGCGATTCGACGCGTGCGAAGTCGACGCGCAAGGCGTGCAGCTGCGCGGTGTCGGCCAGGCGAACCAGCGTCTTGACCCGGCTGGTGGCGGCGTTGAGCACCGGCCCCACGATCTGCCCGACCTCGATGCCCAGGCACTGCGCGATGTCTTCGACCAGCCGCTGTTGCGTCACCTCTTCCACCGTGGCGCGCGGCTGGCTGATCTGCACCGTGCCATCGACCCGCCGGCCCGTGACGGTGCCGCTGAGCGTTTCGATCGCGACGGGCGCACCGTCCCATTCGCCGCGCCGGTGCAGCAGCCACAGCGCGCCGACCGTGGCGTGGCCGCACATTTCCATCTCGTGCTTCGGCACGAAGTAGCGCATGCGCAGCCGGTGCGCCGGTGTGGTCGGCTTCAGCACGAAGACGGACTCATGGCCGCTGAGCCGGGTGTGCTCCTGCATCTGTGCGGTGGAGAGCGCGTCGGCATCGAGCCAGACCGGCGCGGGGTTGCCGCCGGCGGCCTTGTCGGGGCCGACGAACACGCGGATGTTCCGGCAACCGGGCGCAGAAAAAATCGCAGCCATCGTCAATCAGCCCTCGCGTTGACCGAGCGCGCGATGCCGCCCCAGAGCTTGATGTCGCCGCGGATCTGTTCCTCGAACACCTCGGGTCGCACGCTCCACGGCGTCACGCCCTTGGCCAGCATGTCGGTGCGCAGGGCCGGGTCTTTCATCGCGGTGTCGAGTGCGGCACGCAGGCGCTGCACCACCGGCTGCGGCGTGGCGGCCGGTGCCATCAGGCCATACCAGAGTTGCGGCTTGAAGTCCTTGATGCCGGCTGCCTCGAAAGTCGGCAGGTCGGCGAAACCCGCCGACGGTTCACTGATGGCCAGCGCCCGCATGCGGCCGCCGCGCACCTGCGCCAGCAGCGCGGGCGGGTTGTCGAACAGTGCCTGGATCTGGCCTGCCATCAGGTCGGCCTGCGCGGGCGCGGCGCCGCGGTAGGGCACGTGTGTCATCTCGATGCCGGTGCGCTGCTTGAAGAGTTCGCCCGCCAGGTGGCTCAGGCTGCCGTTGCCGATGCTGCCGTAGTTGAGCGCCTGCGGGTTGGCCTTGGCGTAGCCGACGAAGTCCTTCACGGTGCGCGCCGCCAGCGCGGGCGTGACCACCAGCACGAAGGGCGTGGTGCCGATGGTGCCGATCGGCACCAGGTCCTTGAGCGGGTCGTACGGGAGCTTGGGGTACACCGCATCGGCCGAGGCGATGGTGGTCGTGGTGCTGGCCACCAGCGTGTAGCCGTCGGGGTTCGCCTTCGCGCCGAAGCCCGTGCCGACGGTGCCGCCCGCGCCCGAGCGGTTGTCGATGATGACCGACACGCCGAGCGCGGCCTGCAGCCGCAGCTGCACCGAACGGAAGATCACGTCCGTTCCGCCGCCTGCGGGGAAGGGTACGATGATGGTGATCGGCTTCACCGGGTAGGCCGGATCGGAGGCCGACCACGAGGCGGTCGGCCCGTACAGGGCACCGGCGACAGCCAGGCCCAGGAGCGCGCGGCGCAGAGGTTGAGTAGTCATGGGGTCTTCTTGCAGGAGTGGTCCTTCCGATTCTGTGGAGCGCGCGCCAACGCGTGCGCCCGATTGCGACATGCGCGGCTTCGAATGCGACAAGGAACGGCCATGCCACTGACTTCCAGCCACCCGCCGCCCCGCCAATCGCTGTTCGTCGAACGGCTGTCTCACCAGGCGACGATGGTCGCCAACACCCGCGACCACTACGCCACCGACGCGCACGTGCACGATTGCGACATGCTGTTCGTGCCCATCGCAGGCCGCTTCAGCGTGGGCGATGCGCAGGGCGAGGCGCAGCGCCTCGGGCCCGGCCACTTCGTCTGGTTCGCCGCGGGCAGCGCGCATTCGACGACCACGCTCACCGCCGGCCAGCGCCATGTCGCGGTCTACGTCGATCCGGCGCTGTGGGCCACGGCCTTGCAGGCGCAGGGCGTCGTGCGGCCCCCGCAAGGCATGCGCGCGGGCAGCACCGCGCTGGGCGCCCTGTCGCAGCGGATGTTCGAATCGACCCGTGCCGGCGACAGCGAGAACTACGTGCTGTGCGGCGCGCTCGTGATGGAGGCCGCGCGCCTGAGCGCCAACCCGTTGTCGGAGGGCGACGCCTCGCCGGCGTTGTGGGTGGCCGAGCTGCTGGCCGAAACGATGCTGCGCGATCTGGCGCAGCCCCTGTCGCTCGACGCCTTTGCCCAGCAGCACCGGCTGTCGCGCCGGCAGGTGGAGCGGATCTTCCGCGCGAAGCACGGCATCTCGCCGCTGGAGTTCTTGCAGCGCCAGCGCATCGAACGGGCCGTGTACCTGTTGCAGACCACGCGGGACTCGGTGCTGTCCATCGCGCTGCAGGTCGGCTGGGAGTCGGCGTCCTATCTTTCCCGGATGCTGGAGAAGACCTGGGCGAAGACGGCGACGCAAATTCGCGCGGCAGCCCCTCGACAAAACTAGCCTGGCCGCTCAGGCCGGCGGCGGCGCTTCCCATGCGAAGCCGACGCCATACACCGACCGAATCCAGTCGTGCGCGGGCGTCACCGCGCCGAGCTTGCGGCGCAGGTTCTTCACGTGGCTGTCGATGGCGCGTTCGGTCACGTCCACAGTGTCGTCGTAGGCCAGCTCCAGCAGCCGGGCGCGCGAGAAGATGCGGCCCGGGTGCCGCGACAGCACCTGCAGCAGCCCGAACTCGCGGCGCGTGAGGTTCAGCGGCGTGCCGTCGAGCGAGGCGCGCCAGTGCACGTCGTCGAGCACGAGGCCGGGCGCATCGTCCGGCGCGCCCTGTGCGGCCACGGCCGGCGCGGTGCGGCGCAGCACGGCGCGCACGCGTGCCACCAGCTCGCGCGGCGAGAAGGGCTTGCACACGTAGTCGTCGGCGCCCAGCTCCAGACCGAGCAGGCGGTCGACCTCCTCGATGCGCGCGGTGAGCATGATGATCGGGTGTGCCGTGTGCTCGCGCGCGCGGCGCAGCACCTCGATGCCATCGAGGCGCGGCAGCATGATGTCGAGCAGCGTGAGGTCGGGCGGTGCGGTGACGATGCGTTCGAGTGCGCTCTGCCCGTCGGCGAAATGTTCGGTGTCGTAGCCGGCGTGGCGCAGGTAGTCCTGCACCACGGAGGCGATGTCGAGTTCGTCCTCGACGATCACGATGCGTGTCATGCGGAAGCTGCCAGCGGCAGGGTGAGGGTCATGCGCAGCCCGCCCAGCGGCGAGGGCGCCGCCTCGATGCTGCCGCCGTGCGCCTCGAGGGTCGCGCGGCAGATCGACAGGCCCAGGCCCGAGCCGCCCAGCGCGCGGCTGCGCGAGGTCTCGCCGCGGAACAGGCGGTCGAAGAGGCGCGGAATCTCTTCTTCGGGCACGCCCGGTGCGCTGTCGTCGAACACCAGCGTGAGGCAATTGCCGGTCCATGCGCCTTCGACGCTCACGCCGATGCGCAGCTGGCCGCCGGCGTCGGTATAGGCCAGCGTGTTCTCCAGCAGGTTCATGAAGACCTGGTGCAGCCGGTGCGCGTCGCCGTCGATCACCGGCTGGGCCGAGGCGGCGATGCGGTCGAGGGCGTCGCGGTCGAGCGCGATGCCGCGCTGCGCGAAGCGGTCGCGCGTGTGGTCGAGCGCCTCCTTCAGCAGCGACAGCGGATACACCGGCGCCTTCAGCAGGTCGCTCTGGGGCTCGCGCATGCTGCTGCGCAGGTCGTCGACCAGCTGGCCGAGGCGGATCACCTGCCGGTGCATGCGCAGCGCGGTGCGTTCGTCGAAGCTGCGCACGCCGTCCTGCAGCGCTTCGATCTCCGCGCGCATGGCGGCCAGCGGCGTGCGCAGTTCGTGCGCCGCATCGGCCAGCCAGGCGCGGCGCGAGGCCTCGGCCGTGTCCAGGCGCTGCGCCATGTCGTTGAAGGTCTTGCCCAGCAGCGCGAGTTCGTCCGAGCCGTGGACTGCGACGCGCGTCGAGAGCCGCCCGCGCGCCACGTCCTGCGCGGCCTGCGTGAGCGCATCGATCGGCTGGAACCAGCGCCGCGCCAGCAGCCACGACAGCACCAGCGCAAAGGCCAGGCCGCACAGCCCGGTGAGCGCGATCACGCCGGACTGCCGCGCGAGAAAGGCGCGGTCGGCCTCGCTCTCCAGGCCCTGCATCGGCGCGAGCGCGAGGTAGCCGACGACGGTGCGCCCGTGGCGGATCGGCCGGCGCGCGGCGTTCTCCGGGTCGATGGTCGCGCCGACCACGAGCGCGCCGTGGGCATCGAGCACGGCGAGGCGGCGAAAGATCGAGTCGGGCGGGCCGGCCAGGCCGGGGAAGAAGCCCGGGGGCGGCATCAGGAAGCGGCGGGGCAGCAGGTCGAGCTGCGGCGGCGGGGGCGAGGCGGTGGGCGAGAGCCCGCTGGACGGTTCTGCCGGCGGCGCGCCGTCGCCCTGTGTGCCGGGCGCACGGCGCTCGTACCAGGGCGGCAGCCGCCGGTCGTCGGGCGTGGCGGCGCCGTCGATCACCATCGCCGACTGGCCCAGCTGCAGGCGGTGCCAGGCGTCGTCGTTGTCGCGCAGTTTCTTCCAGTCGCCGTTGGCGGTGTAGTGCTTCAGCAGGAGCTGCGAGAGCCAGTCCATGCGGCGGATCTCGATCTCGGCCACGTAGGCGCCCAGGCCCCGCTGCAGCGCGACGATCGAGAAGCCCACGAAGCTCAGCAGCAGCACGATCAGCAGGGCGGCCAGGGCCAGGAAGATCTTGCGGGAGAGGGTCAGGCGCGGCATGGGCTCGGCGGCGGGGGCATGGCCGCATTCTGCGGCATGCGTTTCGGGGGCGGGGATGGCATGGGCAAGCCGCCGATCATGGCGCCCGATTGGGGAGGAATCTGGGAGACGCGTCCTTGCGTGCCTCTCCCACATTTCTCCCGATTCGGATCGCACGATGCCCGCCATGACACCGGACACGCACCGCGCCCCTTCCACCTCCGCCTTTCGCGCACTGGCCGTCGCCGCGCTCGCCTGGGGCCCGCCGGGGCACGCGGCGCCGCCGTCCACGCCCCCGGGCGACACCGACATCGACCTGCTGCTGTTCCTGCTGGCGGCGCTGTTCTGGGGCGTCGCGCATGTGTGGACGCTGCTCGTGGTCTGGGCCGAGGCCCGGGCCTCCGGCGTGCAGGCACCGGCCAAGACGGGGGAGGTGGCCCATGGCCGGTGAAGCGATCGGGCGCCGGGGCCTGCTGGCTGCGATGGGCGCGGCCGGGCTGGCCGCGTCCGCCCCCGAGGCCGCCGCAGCGCAGAAGCTCCCGCTGACCGCCCAGACCACCGAGGGCCCGTACTACCTGGACCTCGCGAACTTCCGCACCGATCTGACCGACGGCCGCGAGGGCGTGCCGCTCGATGTGCGCCTGCGGGTGCTCGATGCCGCCGGGCGACCGCTGCGCGGCCTGCGCACCGACCTGTGGCACTGCGACGCGCAGGGCAACTACTCGGGCTTCGGCGGGCAGGGCGACGACCGCACGCGCGGCTTCGAGGGCCAGGCCTTCCTGCGCGGCAGCCAGCGCACCGACCTCGACGGGCAAGCCACGTTCGCCACGCTCTACCCGGGCTGGTATGCGGGGCGCACCACGCACATCCACGTCAAGGTGCACCACCGCGAGCGCGCCGTGCTCACGACGCAGTTCTTTTTGCCCGATGCGCTCAGCGAGTTCCTCTACACGCAGGTCTCCAGCTACCAGCGCGCGCGGCTGCGCGACACGCTCAACAGCGCCGACGGCATCGCGCTGCGGGCCGGCGACACGGTGCTGGGTGCGGTGCGCGAGGAGGGCCGGCGCTACGTCGCGCTGCTCACACTGGTGGTCGACCCCGCCGCGCGCCCGGTGACCGAGCGCCCGCCGCAGCCCCGCACAGGGCCGGCACCAGTGGGCGGCGTGCGGCCGATGCGGCCGCGCACGCCCGAGGGCCTCGCCCGCATCCGCGCGCTGGTGCCGCCGCGCACGGAAGGCTGAGCGGTGTTGCGCATGCCGCTCCCGCCCGCCGCGTCCGCTGCGCCTGCCGATTGGCGGATGACGCCGCGCGCCGCGGCGCGCGCGCTGGCTCACGCCTGCGCGGGCGGCCTGGCCTTGTGCAGCCTGGCGCTGGGCATCGGCGTCGCCGCACGCGGCGCCTGCGCGGAGGTACGGCAGGCCGAGGTGCGCAACTCCCGCCTGGCGACGCTCGCGCCGATCATGCAAAGGGGCAGCGAAGGCCGCACGCCGCGCGACCACGGCGCATGCAAGGCCAGGCCGGCCCTCAGCCCGGCCGCTGCGCGAAGCTGAACCCCACGCCGTAGACCGAACGGATCCAGCCGTGCGAGGGCGACACGGCCGCGAGCTTGCGCCGCAGGTTCTTGATGTGCCCGTCGACCGCGCGCTCGTTCACGTCCAGCGCCTCGGGGAAGGCCGCTTCGAGCAGCCTGGCGCGCGTGAACACACGCCCCGGTTCGCGCGACAGCGCACGCAGCAACAGCAGCTCGCGGCGCGTGAGCGCCAGGGCCCGGCCCTCCAGCCAGGCATGGCCCATCGCGCTGTCGAAGGCCACGGCCGGCGAGGCCATGCCCACGTCCGGGTCGGGCGGCGCGCGCCGGCGCAGCACCGTGTGCACGCGCGCCACCACCTCGCGCGGCGAGAAGGGCTTGCAGACATAGTCGTCGGCGCCCAGGTCGAAGCCGCGCAGCCGGTCGGCCTCGTGCGCGCGCGCCGTCAGCACGATGATCGGGTGGTCGCTGCGCGCGCGCACCTGCGCGATCACCTGCAGCCCGTCGATGCGCGGCAGCACCACGTCGAGCAGCGTGAGCGCGGGCGGCGCATGCAGGATGCGATCGAGCGCGGCGGCGCCATCGCCGAGCTGCTCCACCTCGTGGCCCGCGCGCTGCAGCGGGCCCAGCAGCAGCGACGCGATCTCGCGTCCGTCTTCCACCAGCAGGATGCGGCTCATGGCGCGTGCGGGCCGGTTCAGAAGGACGTGCCGATCTGGAACTGGAAGCGCTGCGTGCGGTCGGCCGCGATGCCATTGGCCGTGTCTTCCTTCTGATAGACGATCGGTACCGCATACGCCAGGCGCAGCGGGCCCAGCGGTGAGATCCAGCTGATGCCCAGGCCGGCTGAGGCGCGCAGGCGGTTCTGCGCCTTCCACTGCGCGTCGGTCATGCTCGCCGTGCGTTCGGCGAACACGTTGCCCGCGTCGAAGAAGGTGTACAGGCGCAGCGACTTGTCGTTGCCCGCGCCGGGGAAGGGCGTGGTCAGCTCCATGTTGAAGATCGCCTTGCGCGTGCCGCCCAGCGAGCCGCCGGTGACCGCGTCGGTCGGGCCCAGCGAGTTCTGCTCGAAGCCGCGGATCGAGCCGAGTCCGCCCGCATAGAAGTTCTTGAAGATCGGGAAGCTGCTGCCGCCCAGCGCCTTCGCATAGCCGAGCTGGCCGTTGAAGGCCAGCGTGTACTGCTTGGACAGCGGCACGTACTGCTGGTACTGGTAGTTGGTCTTCAGGTAGCGCAGTTCGCTGCCCACGCCCAGCTCGAGGTTGGCGCTCTGCAGGCGCCCGCGCGTGGGCACCAGCGCGCTGTCGCGGTCGTCGCGCGACCAGCCGACGGTGGCCGGGATGCCCACCACGTTCCTGCCCGCGCACACCACGCTCGGCGCCGTGCCGGTGCACTGGAAGTAGTCGAGGTAGGCCTGTGGCGTGGCCGTGTAGACATACGAGCCGTTGACCAGCGTGTACGAACCGTTGGTGCCCGGCGTGAACGAGTAACGTTCGACGCCGATGCCCAGGTACACCGTGTCCAGCTCGTTCACCGGCAGCCCGAAGCGCACCGAGCCGCCGTCGCTCGCGAGCTTGTAGTTGCCGTCGGCCTCGTAGTAGGGCCGCGTGGTGGTGTGGAACAGGTTGAAGGTGCGCGAGATGCCGTCCTTCGTGAAGTACGGGTCGGTGGCCGTGAGCGACACCGAGCGGTTGTACGAGCTGGTGTTGACCTGCAACCCCAGGTAGTTGCCCGAGCCGAACACGTTCTCCTGCGTGATGCCGAAGCTCAGCGAGATCTTGTCGGTCGACGAGTAGCCCGCGCCGAGTTGCAGCGAGCCGGTGGGCTTCTCGGCCACGGTGACGTTCAGGTCGACCTGGTCGTTGCTGCCCGGCACTTCGGCGGTCTCGACGTTCACCTCGGTGAAGAAGCCCAGGCGGTCCACACGGTCGCGCGACAGCTTGATCTTCGTGCCGTCGTACCAGGCGCCTTCGTACTGGCGGAACTCGCGCCGGATCACCTCGTCGCGCGTGCGCGCATTGCCACCGATGTTCAGCCGCCGCACATAGGCGCGCCGCCCGGGCTCGGCGTTCAGCACCATCACGACGCGGCGTTGGGCCCGGTCGATCTCGGGCTCGGCTTTCACGCGCGCGAAGGCGTAGCCGAAGGTGCCGAAGTGGTCGGCGAAGGCCTTGGTGGTGGCCGCCACGTCCTCGCCGTTGTAGGGCGCGCCGGGGCGCACGGTGACGAGCGACTTGAACTCGTCCTCGCGCCCCAGGTAGTTGCCCGCCAGCTTCACGCCGGCCACCGCGAACTTCTCGCCCTCGCTGATGTTGACGGTGAGTTCGAGTGTCTGCCGGTCGGGCGAGATCGCGACCTGCGTCGACTCGATGCGGAACTCGAGGTACCCGCGCGTCAGGTAGAACGCGCGCAGCGTTTCCAGGTCGGCGTCGAACTTGGCGCGCGCGTACTGGTTCGACTTCGTGTACCAGGCCAGCCAGCCGCCGCTGTCCTGGTCGAACAGGTCGAGCAGCGTGCGTTCGTCGAAAGCCTGCTGCCCGACCACGCGCACCCGCGTGATGCGCGCCGGCTCGCCCTCGGTCACGCTGAACGTGAGGTTGACGCGGTTGCGCTCCAGCGGCGTGACGGTGGTGACCACCTGTGCGTTGTAGAGGCTGCGGCCGATGTACTGGCGCTTGAGCTCCTGCTCCGCGCGGTCGGCCAGCGCCTTGTCGTAAGGCCGGCCTTCGGCCAGCCCGATGTCGCGCAGCGCCTTCTGCAGCGCCGCCTTGTCGAACTCCTTGGTGCCCGCGAAGTCGACATCGGCCACCGTGGGGCGCTCTTCGACGATGACGACGAGCACCCGGCCGTTCACGTCGATGCGCACGTCCTTGAACAGTCCGAGGTCGAACAGCGCGCGGATCGCCGCGCTGCCGCGGTCGTCGCTGTACATGTCGCCGGCCTTCAGGCCGAGGGTTGCGAACACCGTGCCCGCTTCGACGCGCTGCAGGCCTTCGAGGCGGATGTCCTGCACGGTGAACGGGTCGGCGGCCTGTGCCGGGCAGGCCACCATCGCGAGGCACAGCGCGGCAAGGGCCGCGAGGGACTTGGGAGGAATCATCATCACCGCATGGTCTTCACCAATGTCGGAGGAATGTGGGACGCCCTCCCGCGCGCAGGGCCGGTTGGTGAGCAGTCGTTACTGCAACCCCATCGCGTTCACTGCCGGCCAGGCCACCGCAGGCCGTTCGATGCGTTCGCGGCAGTTCTGCGCATGCGTTTCCAGCGACAGATCGCCCTGGATCTCCAGCAGCCGCTGCACCGTGCGATCGACCGCCTGCGCGTCGAGCAGCGGATACGTGCGCGCCGTGCGTCCGTTGTTGCGCACCAGGCGTGCGATGTACGGCAGGTCCTGCTGCGTGATCACCGCAGCCGGCATCACGCCCTCCAGTTCCACGCCTTCGCACGGCAGCAGCACGAAGTACTGCAGCCGCAGGTCGTCCGGCAGCAGGCTGCGCAACTGCGTCGTCTTGCGCCCGCCCTGCCAGGCCGGGTCTTTCACTTCACGCGCCTGCGTGCAGCCATGCAGCCGCAGGAACCAGCGCGGCGGCGCCTCGTCGGATTTCTTGCGGTAGACGAACGCATTGCGCCACGCCTTGATCTCGAACAGGTAGACACCCGTCTCGCACACGATCACCGCATCGATGCGCGCCGTGGGCACCGCGCAACCGGAGGGCATCGGGATGATGAGGTTGCGAAGAATGCGCAGGTGCGAAAACGCCGGACTGAACGCGGTGGCGAGCTGCTGCACCCCGAGCGACGCGGCGACCGCGCTTTGCTGAAGAACAATGGTCATGTCGAACTCCTTCGGAGCCCCGAGCATTGCCGGGCTTTTAGGAGATTTCTGGTAAGCGCGCCGCCCCCGCCCCCAGGCCGAGCGAAGCAAAGGCCTGTGAGGTTCCCCACCCCTTCTGTATGCGCCGAGGAGCGGAGCGTTTCGCGGATCAGGGCTCGCCCTTGTTTGAGCGAAGCGAGTTTGGGCGAGACCCCGCGAAACGTGAGCACCGCAGGTTGCCCGCAGCGAAGCGGAGGGACGCAGACAGCAGGGTCGCCTTTCTTTGCTTACTTTCTTTGGCGAAGCAAAGAAAGTGAGTCGCCCGCCGGGGCGAGACCCGGCCTCAGCCCCCCAAACGACTAACCCTCGATCTTCCCCAACCGAGACTCCCGAAGCCGGCTAGGCGCCAAAGCCCCCGCAGACTCAAGAATCGGATAAGCAATAGAACAGATATGCGAATTGATCCGCTTCAAATCGCTGATCAGATCGATGTGCAGCGAACTCGTCTCGATGCTCAAAGTAGTCCGATCCGACAACCGATCCAGATGGGTAGTGGCGTAGGCCCGCTCCAGATCCCGAAACCGCGCCTTCTCTTCCAGCAGCTTCTGCGCGTCACGAACATTGCCATTCAAGAACACGCTCATGCTCAACCGCAGATTGGCAACCAGCCGCTGGTGCAACTCGACGATCTCCGCCATCCCCGCTTCCGAGAAGTTGCGCTGCGGCTTGATCTTCTTGTCCTCGATATCAATGATCACCCGCTCGATGATGTCCCCGATCTGCTCCATGTTGATCGTGAAGCTGATGATGTCCGTCCAGCGCCGGCTTTCCTCTTCGCCCAGCGCCTCGCGCGAGATGCGCGTCATGTAGTACTTGATCGCCGAGTACAGCTCGTCCACCGTGTCGTCCAGCTGCCGCAGCTCCTGCGCCAGCCGCAGGTCGTTGTTGCGGATCACATCGAGCGTGCCGATCAGCATCGTCTCCACGATGTCCGCCTGGTGCAGCGCCTCGCGCGCCGCGTTAGAAATAGCGAGAGAAGGCGTCGACAGCGCCGAAGGATCGAGGTGGTGCGGCCGGCTCGTGCCCACCGGCTGCGGCGGCACGGGCAGCATGCGCGTCACCAGCTTGGCGACCCACTGCGTGAGGCCGATGAAGCCGACGCTGATCACGATGTTGAACGCCAGGTGGAACAGCACCACGCCATGCGTCTGGTTCGGCAGCTGGGGCTGCACGTAGCGCACCCACAGCCCCACGAACGGCGTGACCAGCGCCACGCCCAGCGCCTTGAACAGCAGGTTGCCCACCGTCACCTGCCGCACCGACACCGCCGAGCGCGCCGTGGTCAGCACCGCCAGCAGGCCGCTGCCCAGGTTGGCGCCGAGCACCAGGCCCAGCGCCACGTCGAGCGGCACCACGTTCGAGCTCGCCATGGCCGCCACCAGCAGCACCACCGCCAGGCTCGAATAGGCCACGATGGCAAGTGCGGCACCGAGGGTGATCTCCAGCAGCACATCGCTGGTGATGGACGCCAGCAGCGCCCGCACGGCCGGCGACGAGAACAGCGGCTCGGTGGCCGCCACCACCAGCTGCAGCGCCAGCAGCATCAGCCCCAGCCCGATCAGCACCCGCCCTACGCGCCCCGCCACGGTGGCCGAGCGCGTGATGAACAGCACCACCCCCACGAAGATGAACATCGGCGAGAGCCAAGAGAGGTCGGCCGAGAACAGCACCGAGATCAGCGCCGTGCCCACGTCGGCGCCCCGCATCACCGCCAGCGCCGCCGGCAGCGTGACCAGGCCCTGCCCCACGAACGAGGAGGTCATGAGCGAGGTGGCCGTGCTCGACTGCACGAGCGCCGTGACGCCGATGCCCGAGAGCGCGGCCGTGAAGCGGTTGCGCATGCTCTGCACGAGGATCTTGCGCAGGTTGGCGCCGAAGACGCGCAGCACGCCGGTGCGCACGAGGTGCGTGCCCCACACCAGCAGGGCGACGGCCGCAAGCAGATTCAGAAGGTGCTTCATGGAGGGCGGGGTCTGACCTTTCTCTTGTTTTCGTTTTGATTCGTTTCAGCCCCATTTTCCACAAGTAGACGCTTCAGTCGATCAGGGCTCCGTTGTCGTGGAAAGGATAAGGCCCTTCGAAGCTGCCGGAGGCCGCCAGGTGGGTGACGAGCCGGCGCCCGGCTGCGGACCAGGCGTGCACCCGGAACGAGGGCGGCTCCAGCGTCCAGGCCGAGGCGGCGTCGGGTGCCAGGTCGAGGCAGACCTGGTGCGCCTGCGCCGGCGAGGTCGAGGCGATGGTGCCGCCGAAGCGCACGTCGATGGCGCGGTGCAGGTGGCCGCAGATCACGCGCTCGACGTTCGTGTAGCGGCGCAGCAGGGCTTCGAGCGCGTCGGCGCCTTCGAGCAGGCCGATCTCGTCCATGTGGCCGATCAGCGTCTCGAAGGGCGGGTGGTGCATGGCGACCACCACGGGCTCGTGGCGGCAGACGTCGAGCTGGGCTTCGAGCCAGGCCAGGCGCCGCTCGCACAGCGTGCCGTGGCTGGCGCCGGGCACGCAGGTGTCGAGCGTGAGCAGCCGCAGCGCGCCCACGCGCACCGAGTACTGCACGAAGCCGTGCGTGTCGGCGCCCGTGCCCAGGTAGGCGTGGCCGGGGAAGCTGCGGCGCAGCTGGTCGCGGTCGTCGTGGTTGCCGGGCAGCAGGTAGACGGGCATCGTCAGCGGCGCGAGCAGGGCGGCCAGGTGTTCGTACTCGGCGGCGCGGCCGAAGTCGGTCAGGTCGCCGGTGATCACCACCGCATCGGGCGGCTGGCGCAGCGCGAGCACCGACTGCACGGCGCGCGCGAGGTACGGCGCCGTGTCGATGCGGCCATAGGCCAGCCGGCCGGGCTCGCGGATGTGCAGGTCGGTCAGCTGGACCAGGAAGGTGTTGGGGGTCGTCGTCGTGGTCGTGGTCATGCGCGGGTTTCCTGCGAGGTCATCAGGCGGTCGGCCGGGATGCGCAGGCCTACCGCATCGCCCGGTCCGAAGGGGTTGTCGCGCCCCACGTCGGCCACCAGCACGGGCTGGTCCTGCAGGCGCAGGTGCAGCTGCACGCGGTCGCCGAGGAAGGTGCGGCGTTCGACCGTGGCGCGGCCCCAGCCGGGCGCCTCGCCGGGCGGGGGCGCGCCGACCTCGATGTCTTCGGGCCGCACCAGCAGCGTCGCATGCTGCTGCCAGGGCGCGGGGCAGGGCAGCGACGACCCTCCGAGTCGGACAACGCCCTGCGCGATGGCGTCGGGCGCGCGCTCCAGCCGGTTGACCCGGCCCAGGAACTCGGCCACGAAGGGGTGCGCGGGCGCGCGGTACAGGTCTTCGCCGCGCCCGACCTGCACGATGCGCCCGGCGCGCATCACCGCGAGCCGGTCGGCGATGGCCAGCGCTTCCTGCTGGTCGTGCGTGACGTGGATGGCCGTGATGTGCAGGCGGCGCAGCAGCTCGGCCAGTTCGTCGCGCAGCGATTCCTTGAGCTTGGCGTCGAGCGCGGCCAGCGGCTCGTCGAGCAGCAGCACGCGCGGGCGCACGGCCACGGCGCGCGCCAGGGCCACGCGCTGGCGCTGGCCGCCCGAGAGTTCGGCGGGGCGCTTGTTCTCCAGGCCGCCCAGGCGCACGAGGTCGACCAGTTCGCCCACGGCACGTTTCTCTTCCTCGGGCGACACACCGCGGATGCGCAGGCCGTAGCCGATGTTGGCTGCCACCGTCATCTGCGGAAAGAGCGCGTAGCTCTGGAACACCATGCCCACGCCGCGGTGCTCGACCGGGCGCTGCGTGACGTCCTGATCGCCGAAGACGATGCGGCTGCCGTCGTCGGGTGCTTCGAGTCCGGCGATGAGGCGCAGCAGCGTGGTCTTGCCGCAGCCCGAGGGGCCGAGCAGCGCCAGCACTTCGCCGGCCTCGACCTTGAGGTTGGTGGGCTGCAGGCCGCGCGTGCCGTCGGCATACGTTTTCGCGCAGTTCGAGATGTCGACGGGGATGCGTTCAAGTTCCATGGCGTTTCTGCATCAGGTTGGCAAGGTACTGCAGGCCCCACAGCACCGGAAGAATGACGGCGAAAAAGACCAGCGTGTAGGCCGATCCGATCTCGATGCGCATCGAGGCGTAGCTGTCGGCCAGGCCCACGGGCAGCGTGCGCGTGAGCGGCGTGTGCAGCATCCAGGTGAGGTTGAACTCGCCCACCGACAGCGTGAACACCATCAGGCTGCCGGCCACGATGGCGGGGAACACGGCCGGCACGAGGATGCCCATGAAGCGCTGGCGGAAGTTCGCGCCCAGCGAGCGCGCGGCCTCTTCCAGCGCGAGCAGGTCGTCGCGCTGGAAGGCCGAGCTCACGGTGCGCACCATGAAGGGCAGCGTGAAGACGATGTGGCCCACGAGGATGAAGGCGAAGCTCTGGCGGAAGGCCGTGAGCTGGCCGTAGGCGAGGATGAGCGCGAGCGCCGTCGCCAGGCCCGGCACCGCGACGGGCAAGGTCAGCAGCTCCTCGAAGATGCGCGCCGCGCGCGAGCGGCTGCGCGCCAGCGTGTAGGCGCAGGGCACGCCGATCAGCACGGTGCACACGACGCAGGCCACGGCCAGCGCGAGCGACCAGCCGACGGTGCCGCCGTAGTTCTCCCACACCTCGCCGAGCCAGCGCAGCGTGAGGCCACTCTTCAGGCCGGTGCTGTAGTTGTTGACGAGGCCGGCCATCACCGACAGCAGCATCGGCGCGATCATGAAGAGGCTCACGATCACCGTGATGGCGAGCAGGAAAGGGGCGCGGGGTTGCGAAGGGGTCTTCATCATCGGGCGACCGGGTTGGCGCCGAAGCGGCGCGCCACGAAGAGCACCAGCCAGGTCACGACGCCCAGCGAGATCGACAGCGACGCGGCGAGCGCGAAGTTGGCGTAGTTGGTGAACTCGTTGTAGATGGTGATGGGGATCACCTCGAACTTGCTGGCCAGCGTGAAGGCCGTGCCGAAGGCGCCCATCGAGGTGGCGAACAGGATGGCGCCGCAGGCCAGCGTGGTGGGCGCGAGCTCGGGCATCCACACGTCGCGCGCCACGCGCAGCTTCGAGGCGCCGAGCGAACGCGCCGCTTCCTCGAGCTGCGTGTTCATCGATTCGGCCGCCGCGGCGTAGGTGGCGATGGCGCGCGGCAGCGAGAAATACAGGTACGCCAAAAAGAGGCCGAGCAGGCCGTAGGCGAAGGTGATGCGCTCGCCGACCAGCGCGTCGCTCAGGTCGGCCACCACGCCCTGGCGCCCGCCGAGCAGGATCACGAAGAAGCCGATGATCACGCCCGGGAACGACAGCGGCAGCGTGAGCAGCGACAGCAGCATGCGCTTGCCCGGGAAGGCATGGCGCGCGAGGTAGATGCCCACCGCCGCGCCCAGCACCAGCGTGGCCAGCGTCACCGCCACCGACAGCGCGACGGTGTTGGCCATGCTGTGCAGGTAGCGCGCATCGGTCAGCACCGCGAAGTAGGTGGCGGCGCCCTTGTCGGCCGGCAGCGCGAGCAGGCGCACCACCGGCAGCAGCCAGAAGGCCGCGAAGAAGACGGCCGCCGGCGCGACGCAGGCCAGCAGTCGCCAGCGCGGGTTCCAGGCGTTGGAGGAGGTGGTGGTGCTGCGTGTCATCGCGCGCGGCGCCGGGTCAGCGCACTTCCTTCAGGTACTGGTCGGAGAAGCCACGCTGCGCGTCGGCCATGCGGGCGTAGTCGACGGTCTTGGCACGGGCGTAGTCGCTGGCGGGCAGGAACTGCGCCTCGATCTCCTTGGGCATGGCGCTGGCGCGCACCGGGCGCAGGTAAGCCTTGGCCCAGATCGCCTGGCCTTCGTCGGACAGCGTGAAGTCGAGCACCTTCTTGGCGTCGGCCGCGTGCGGCGCCTTGGCCACCAGGCTCATCACGTAGGGCACGGCCAGCGTGCCTTCGCTCGGGATGACGAAGGCGACGTTGGCCTTGTCCTTGTACTTGGCGCGGTAGGCGTTGAAGTCGTAGTCGAGCAGGATCGCGATCTCGCCCGACAGCACGCGCGCGTACGAGGTCTGCTTGGGCACGATGGGCTCGTTCTTCTGCAGCGCCTTGAAGTAGTCGATGGCCGGCTTGAAGTTGTCGAGCGTGCCGCCGCGCGCCTGGTTCACCGCCACGGCGCCCACGTAGCCCACGAAGGCCGAGGCGGGGTCGAGATAACCGATGAGGCCCTTGTATTCGGGCTTGAGCAGGTCGGCCCACGACTTGGGCACCGGCTTGCCCTTGAGCGCGTCGACGTTGACCATGAAGCCGAGCGTGCCCGAGTGGATGGTGAACCAGTTGCCTGCGGGGTCCTTCAGGCCGTCGGGAATGTCTTTCCAGGCGGCCGGCTTGTAGGGCTCGACCACGCCGTCTTTCGCGGCCTGCACCGCGAAGGTCACGCCGAGGTAGGTCACGTCGGCCACCGGGCTGGCCTTTTCGGCGACCAGCTGCGCGAGCGACTGGCCCGAGTTCTTGTTGTCGGCCGGCACGGTGATACCCGTCTTGGCCTTGATGGCCTTGAGCTGGGTGCCCCAGTCGGCCCATTCGGTCGGGCAGTTGTAGCAGATGGCGGTCTGGGCCATGGCGCCGCCGGCGGCGACGAGGGCGGCGGCCAGCACGCCGAGGCGGGCGAGGCGGTGAAAGCGCAGGGACATGGAAAAACTCCTGGGAGGGGTGGTGAGGTCAGGACAGTGCGGCGTCGTTGTCTTCGCGCGCATTCGCGCACGACTCGCCGTCTCGGAAGGCATGGGGCAGCAGCAGGCTCGCGTCGGCCTGCAGCGCGCGGCCGCCGGCGATCGCCTGCGCCAGCAGCTCGACGCTGTGGCGGCCGATGTCGCTGTTGGGCTGTGCGATGGTGGTGAGCGCGGGCGTGAGGTCTTCGCCCAGCGCGATGCCGTCGAAGCCGACCACGCTGAGGTCGTCGGGCACCGCCAGGCCGCTCAAATGCGCGGCGCGGATGCTGCGGATGGCGAGCAGGTCGTTCGAGCAGACCAGCGCCGTGGGGCGGCTGCGCGGGCGCAGCTCGGCGCACAGCGCATCGACGGCGGTCTCGACGAAGGGCACTTCGACCAGCGGCGGCGCGGCAAGGCCTGCTTCGGCCATGCCGCGCTGGTAGCCGCGGTAGCGCTGCTGCGCGCGGTCCGACGCGGCCAGCGTGCCGCTGACCATCGCGATCCGCCGGTGGCCCAGCAGCACGAGGCGCGTGACCGCGTCGGCCACCGCGCCTTCGCTGTCGACCGACACGCAGGGATGGTCGGCGTGCCGGTTGTAGGCCAGCACGTAGGGCACGCCGGCGGCCTGCAGGCGCTGCAGCGCGGCCGAGGTGGACGGGTTCGACACCACGAGGATCAGCCCGTCGACGTTGCCCGCCAGCAGCAGCTGGACGGCGCGTTCTTCCTCGTCGAGCCGGTAGCCCGTGGTGACCGGCAGGATCGCGTAGCCCCCCGCGACGGCCGCGCGCGCAATGCCCTGCAGGCATTCGGCGAAGGTCGGGTTCAGCAGCGTGGGCAGCACCACGCCGAGCGTGCGGCTGCGCTGGGTGCGCAGGGTGCGGGCGCTGGCGTTGGGCAGGTAGTTGAGTTCGCGCGCCACGCGCTCGACCAGTTCGCGCGTGGTCGGCGTCACCTTGTCGGGGAAATTGAAGGCGCGCGAGACCGTGGCCACGGAAACCCCGGCCTGGGCGGCTACTGCGTGGATGCTCATCGTGCGGGGTCTGTGGTGGGGGTCATGTAATCGATTACATTGGACCGGCGCAGTATGACTTCGCGATGACAGGGCAGGGAAGTGGGGAGAACCCCGGGGCCGCCGGCGCAGAAGGCGGCCCAAAGAAAAAGGGGCCCGTGGGCCCCTTTGGTCGAGAACTTGGCTTACTTGCCCCGGCGCACCCGCCGGATCTCGTCGACGATCAGGCAGATCGCCCCGAGCGTGATCGCGCTGTCCGCTGCGTTGAACGCCGGGAAGTACCAGTTGCCCCAGTGGAAGCTCAGGAAGTCGACCACGTAGCCGTGCATCATGCGGTCGACCACGTTGCCGATGGCGCCGCCCAGGATGCAGGCCATGGCGAACGAGAAGAGCTTCTGGCCCGCGTGCGACCGCAGCATCCAGACGATGAAGATCGCCGCTGCCACGCCGATCGCCGTGAAGAACCAGCGCTGCCAGCCCGAGTGGTCGGCCAGGAACGAGAAGGCGGCGCCCGTGTTGTGCGCGCGCACGACGTTGAAGAAGCTCGTCACGTAGGTCGCGTCGCCGAGCTTGTAGTAGCCCAGGATCAGCGTCTTGGTGAACTGGTCGATGATCACGATGATCGTCGCCAGCCCGAGCCAGGGCCAGATGCTGGCCCCGCGCGAGCGCGAGGCCGACGAGGCGGAGCGTGCGGTCGCCATCAGGCCACGCTGCGCGATTCGCCCGCGCCGAACAGGTTGCTCGTGCAGCGGCCGCAGATGGTCGGGTGCGCCGGGTCGTGGCCCACGTCCTCGCGGTAGTGCCAGCAGCGTTCGCACTTTTGCGCGGTGCTCGGCGTGACCACGGTCGACAGCGTGTCGCCCGCCGCCAGTGCCACCGCCGATGCGATGAACACGAACTTCAGGTCGTCGCCCAGCGAACCCAGCAACGCGAGGTCGTCGGCCGGTGCGTTCAGCTGCAGGTTGGCCTGCAGCGACGAGCCGACCTTGCCTTCGGCGCGCACCGCCTCGATGTCCTTGTTGACGCCGTCGCGGATCTCGCGGATGCGGCCCCACTTGGCGAGCAGCGCCTCGTCGGGTGCGGCGAACTGGCTGTAGGTCTGCGTGAAGATCGACTCGCCGGCCTTGCCGGTGCCCACGATCTTCCAGGCCTCTTCGGCCGTGAAGCTCAGGAACGGCGCCATCCAGCGCAGCATGGCTTGCGAGATGTGCCACAGCGCCGTCTGTGCACTGCGGCGCGCGAGTGAGCCCGGGGCCGTCGTGTAGAGGCGGTCCTTCAGGATGTCGAGGTAGAAGCCGCCCAGGTCTTCCGAGCAGTAGATCTGCAGCTTGGCCACCACCGGATGGAACTCGTACACCTGGTAGTGCGCAAGGATCTCGGCCTGGAACTGCGCCGCGCGCGACATCGCGTAGCGGTCGATCTCGAACAGCTGGTCGAGCGGCACCGCGTCTTTCGCGATGTCGAAGTCGCTGGTGTTCGCGAGCAGGAAGCGCAGCGTGTTGCGGATGCGGCGGTAGGCATCGACGACGCGCGCGAGGATCTTGTCGTCGCCCGCGATGTCGCCCGAGTAGTCGCTCGCGGCCACCCACAGGCGGATGATTTCCGAGCCCAGCTTGTTGCTGATTTCCTGCGGGTCGATGCCGTTCTTGAGCGACTTGCTCATCTTGATGCCCTTGGCATCCACCGTGAAGCCGTGCGTGAGCAGGCCCTTGTACGGTGCGCGGTCTTCCAGCATACAGGCGATCAGCAGCGACGAGTGGAACCAGCCGCGGTGCTGGTCGTGGCCTTCGAGGTACAGGTCGGCCTCGGGGCCGGTCTCGTGGTGCACGTTGGGGTGCGTGCCGCGCAGCACGTGCGAGAAGGTCGAGCCCGAGTCGAACCACACCTCGAGGATGTCGGTGCTCTTGGTGTAGCTCGGTGCGTCTTCGGCGCCGAGGATGTCTTCGACCGTGACGCGGCTCCAGGCCTCGATGCCGCCCTTCTCGACGATGTCGGCGGCCTGGTCGAGGATCTCCATGGTGCGCGGGTGCAGCTCGCCCGAATCCTTGTGCAGGAAGAACGGGATCGGCACGCCCCAGCTGCGCTGGCGGCTGATGCACCAGTCGGGCCGGCCGGCGATCATGTCGTGCAGGCGGGCCTTGCCGTTCTCGGGGTAGAAGCTGGTCTGTTCGATCGCGTCGAGCGCGGTCTGGCGCAGCGTCTTGGGCGCCTTGTCCTTCGTGAACACGCCTTCGCCCTCGTCCATGCGAACGAACCACTGCGCGGCCGCGCGGTAGATCACCGGCGTCTTGTGGCGCCAGCAGTGCGGGTAGCTGTGGGTGATGGTCTCGGTGGTCAGCAGGCGGTTGGCGTCGCGCAGCGCGGCGATGATGACCGGCACGGCCTTCCAGATGTTCTGGCCGCCGAACAGCGGGAAGTCGGGCGCGTAGCTGCCGTTGCCCTGCACCGGGTTCAGGATGTCGTCGTACGCCACGCCGTGGGCGATGCAGGAGTTGAAGTCGTCCACGCCGTAGGCAGGCGAGGAGTGCACGAGGCCGGTGCCGTCGGTGGCGGTGGCGTAGTCGGCCAGGTAGATGGGCGACAGGCGCTGGTAGCCCGCATCGACGTCGTACAGCGGGTGCTCGAACTCGAGCCCGCCGAGCGCCTCGCCCTTGACCGTGGCCAGCACTTTGCCGTCGAGTGCGTAGCGCGTCATGCACATCTCGACCAGCGAGTTGGCCAGGATCAGCAGGCCGCGCTCGGTGTCGACCAGCGAGTACTCGAGCTCGGGGTTGAGGTTGATCGCCTGGTTGGCGGGGATCGTCCACGCGGTGGTGGTCCAGATCACGGCGAAGATGTCGCCCAGGATCGTGTGGTCGGTGCCGAAGGCCTTGAGCACCTTCTCGCGCTCGTGCGCCTTGAAGGCCACGTCGATGGTCTGGCTCTTCTTGTCGGCGTATTCGATCTCGAACTCGGCCAGCGAGGAGCCGCAGTCGAAGCACCAGTACACGGGCTTGAGGCCCCGGTACACGAAGCCGCGCTCGATCACGCGCTTGAACGCGCGCAGCTCGCCGGCTTCATTGGCGAAGTCCATCGTCTTGTAGGGATGGTCCCATTCGCCCAGCACGCCCAGGCGCTGGAAGTCGACCATCTGCTGGGCGATCTGCTCCGTGGCGTAGGCGCGACTCTTGGCCTGCATCTCGTCGCGGCTGAGGTTGCGGCCGAACTGCTTTTCGATGGCGTTCTCGATCGGCAGGCCGTGGCAGTCCCAGCCGGGCACGTACAGCGCGTCGAAGCCTTCGAGCTGGCGCGCCTTGGTGATCATGTCCTTGAGGATCTTGTTCACCGCGTGGCCCATGTGGATCTGGCCGTTGGCGTACGGCGGGCCGTCGTGCAGGATGAACTTGGGCGCGCCGTGGCGGGCGTCGCGCAGGCGGTGGTAGCGGCCTTCGTCGTTCCATTCCTTCACCCAGCCCGGCTCGCGCTTGGGCAGGTCGCCGCGCATCGGGAAGGGGGTGTCGGGCAGGTTCAGCGTGGAACGGTAATCTTTGGGGGAAGCAGCGTCAGACATGTTGGGGTGCGGCGAAACAGAGGGGCTTCGACAGGCTCAGCCCGAACTGCATTGAGCGGTCGGTGCGGAAGATATAGCCGTTCGCCCTGAGCTTGTCGAAGGGCGGCAGCACGGGGCGTGCAGGGCTAAATTCGGTCGCGCGTGGTCTGGCGGTGGGTCTCGGCGTGGGTCGATGCGAAGAACGCGCGTGCGTCGCGGCCATCCTTCGCGATGCCCGCAGTGAGGGCTTCGAGGCTGGTGTAGCGCAATTCGTCGTGCAGTTTGTGCAGGAGTTCCACGCGCACGATTTTACCGTAGGCCCCTTCGGCCCCCAGATGCGAGGGCCACTCCAGGCAATGCGTCTCGAGCAGCACGCGCCCCGCGTTGACGTCGTTGGCGTCCAGCGAGGGCCGCACGCCGAGGTTGGCCACGCCGGGCAGCGGCTGGTCGGCCAGGCCGTGCACCAGCACCGCGAAGATGCCGCTGGCGGCCGGTTTCCAGTGCTTGAAGCGCAGGTTGAGGGTGCGAAAACCGTCGTCCTTGCCCGGTGACGACGCGCCCAGCGCCCGGCCCAGCTTGCGGCCGTGGACCACGTGGCCCGAGATGGTGTACGGGCGGCCCAGCAGCGTGTGGGCGTCGGCCATGCGGCCTTCGGCCAGCGCCTCGCGCACGGCCGAGCTGGACACGCGCAGGCCGTGCACCTCGTAGCTGTTCATGCGCGCGACGTCGAAACCCTGCGCTTCGCCGGCGGCATCGAGCATGGCGTAGTCGCCCGCGCGTTTGGCGCCGAAGCGGAAGTCGTCGCCCACCAGCACGTAGCGCGCGCCCAGGCCGTCGATCAGCACGTTCTGGATGAACGCCTCGGGCGACTGGGACGCCAGCCGGCCGTCGAAAGGCAGCACGATGGTCTGGTCGACGCCGCAGGCCGCCAGCTCGGTCAGCTTGTCGCGCAGCGTGCCGATGCGGGCCGGAGCCAGGTCGGGTTTCTTGGTGACGGCGGCGAAGTAGTCGCGCGGGTGCGGCTCGAAGGTCAGCACGCAGCTGGGCAGCCCGCGATGGCGGGCCTCGGTCTGCAACAGCGCCAGCATGGCCTGGTGGCCGCGGTGGACGCCGTCGAAATTGCCGATCGTGAGGGCGCAGGCCGGAGCTACGCCCGGGTGTCGGAAGCCGCGGAAAACCTGCATGGGAGAGTATCTTTTTGATAGCGCCTGATGCCCGTCGTATGGGCAAATCAGGCCGATTTGTCACAAAGCCGGTATATTGTGACGCAGTGGGTGGGTTGGCGTGAGTCGCCAACGCATTCCGAGTCTCTGGTCTCTGCGTGTTTTTCTCGTTTCGAGGAGGCGTGTGTGAAGGTCTTGAAGCTGTCGGCCCAAGGGCTGCCCCAGTCATGGATATCGCTGGAACAGGCGGTGATCCACTACGCGGCGGACGAAGTCCGCTGGGAAGTGGGCGCGCAGGTGGCCGTGTTCCGTGGCGGCCACAACGCGATCACGGGTGAGCAGTCGCAGATCGCGATCAACAGCATCATCGGCACCAAGGGCGTGCCGCGCATCAACCCCTTCGCGCAGCGCCCGGGCCTGACCAACAGCAAGCTGTTCTCGCGCGACCGCAACATCTGCGCCTACTGCGGCGGCCATTTCCACGAAGACGAACTCACGCGCGAGCACATCATTCCGTTCGCGCAGCGCGGCATCGACACCTGGATGAACGTGGTCACGGCCTGCAAGCCCTGCAACCACCGCAAGAGCAGCCGCACGCCCGAGCAGGCGAACATGCCGCTGCTGTACGCGCCCTATGTGCCCAGCCTGTGGGAAGACTTCATCCTGCGCAACCGCCGCATCCTGGCGGACCAGATGGAGTTTTTGATGGCGCACCTGCCGCAGTCGTCCCGGTTGCACGACATCTGACACCCGACACGCAAGAAAAAAGGAGGCCTCGGCCTCCTTTGTCATTTCAGCCCTTCCAGGCCGGCGGCCGTTTCTCGATGAAGGCCTGCACGCCTTCCAGCGCGCTCTCGTCCATCATGTTGCAGGCCATGGTCCGGCTGGCGTCGGCCAGTGCGGCCTCGATGCCGGTCTCGAGCTGGCGATAGAACAGCGTCTTGCCCAGCGCGAGCGCCGTGCGGGGCTTGGCGACGATGCTGGCGACCAGTGCCTCGACGGCGGCATCGAGCCCTTCGGGCGGCGCGACCCGGTTGACCAGGCCTTTCTCGCGCGCTTCCTCGGCGCTGATGAATTCACCCGTCACCAGCATCTCGAAGGCTTCCTTGCGACCCAGGTTGCGCGACAGCGTGACGCCAGGCGTGGCGCAAAAGAGGCCGACGTTGACGCCGCTGACCGCAAAGCGCGCGTCGCTGGCGGCCACCGCGAGGTCGCACACCGCCACCAGCTGGCAGCCTGCCGCGGTCGCGATGCCGTGCACGCGCGCGATCACCGGCACGGGCAGCCGCTGGATCGACAGCATCATCGCGCCGCACCGGTCGAACAGCTGCTGGTAGTAGCCGAGCGAAGGGTCGGCGCGCATCTCCTTCAGGTCGTGGCCCGCGCAGAAGGCCTTGCCCGCCGCGGCGATGACGACGGCGCGCACCGTGTCATCGGCGGCGATGGCGGCGAGCGCCTGCTCGAGCGCGCCGAGCATGCCCTCGGACAACGCGTTGAAGGCGGCGGGGCGGTTCAGCGTGAGCGTGACCACGCCGCGCGCGTCGCGGGCCGTCAGGACGAAGGGGGCCGTGTCGTTCATGACCGTTCAGTACGTCAGCTCGAGCACCGTCGTGTGCCCTTGCGCGGCGGGCCAGCTCTGGCCGGTGAGGCGCTCGCCGTTGAACTCGGCGCTGACCGTGCGCTGCGGCGCGCCGGCCGCGATGCGCAGCCGCGAGCTCGACTGCCCCGCGCCCTGGGCCGGCACGCCGGGCGGCGGGCTCTGGCCGTCGAAGTTCATCGTGTCGCGCTGCGCATCGAAGTAGCCGCGCGGGCGCGTGAAGACGACCACCGCACCCGCGCCGCTCTCGGCCGGCGCCAGGCGCTCGGTCCGCAGGTTGACGACGCCGCTGCTGCGCACGAACGGGCTGCGGTAGATGTGCGTGGTGCCCTGGCCGGGCACGTCGAGCACGAACTCGTAGCGCGCGGTGGGCTGCGCGCTGAACGGGCCCCAGCGACCGTCGGCGCCGACCGTCTGCTGGTGCGCCGCCTCGCCGCGCCGTGCACCCGAGGCCGGGTCGACGGCAAAGACCGTGACGCGCGCGCCGGCCAGCGCCAGGTTGTCCGCGCCGGTCGCGCGGCCGTCGAGCACCACCTTCGATTCCGGCGCCACCGCCGTGCCGGCCGGCGCCTGGCCGGTCAGGAAGCGCCAGGTCGCCGCGAAGGCAGAGGGCGAGAACGAGGTCTCGCGGTGGTCCACGCGCGGCAGCACGAGGTTGGTGGCGCCCTTGAGCGCCGGTCCGTCGAAGCCGATGTTCGTCGGCTGGCCCGGCGCGCCGATCCACAGGCCGTCGGGCTGGGCGTACTTGTCGTTGGTGTCCGAGCGCAGCGTGAGCCACTGCACGCCGGGCGTGACCTCGTCGCCGTTCGGTCCCTTGGGCGCATTGAGCTGCTGCATGAAGGCCGAGAGTCCCGAGAACTCGTTGTTCTCGCGCAGGCCCTTCACCTTCCAGATGCCGTGCGCCGGATTGCCGCCGAGCACCACATGGCTCACCACGGCCGCGCCGCCGCCGTTCTGCACGTAGTTGCGGATGGTGTTGCCGCCGCGCGAATTGCCGATGAGCACCACCTTGGGCGCGCCCGTGGCCTTCAGCACCTTCTCGACCTCGGCGCGCAGGAACGCCGCCGACTCGGCGGTGGAACTGCGCCCCGGCTGGGCCACGGCGTCGTCGTCGCGGGCCAGGGGATTCGGCTGGTCGAGTGCAAACAGCCGCTCGCGCGGCCAGCCGTTCGATTCGAAGCGCCAGATCGTGGTCTGCCACAGCGCGGCCGAGTCGCCGTTGCCGTGCATGAAGACGATGGGCGGACGCTCGGTGGAAGAGGGCGCGGAGGTGGCGCAGCCGGTCAGCAAGGTGACGGCGCTGCTTCCGGCAAGGGCCAAGGCAAGCAGGGTGCGGCGGGAAGGCATGTCTGTCTCTCTCCTGGCAGGGGGCTGGGGCCCCGCAAGTGAAAACGCCCGCCGGCGCAAGGCGGGCGGGCGTTGGATGCTATCGACAAACAGCCGTCAGGCGAAGACGCCGGCCGTGTCCTGCATGCGTGTCGACACTTCACCCAGGTGGTGCAAGGTGTCGCCGAAGGTCAGCTCGAGCTGCGTGAGCTTGCGGAAGTAGTGGCTGCCGATGTATTCGTCGGTCACGCCGATGCCGCCGTGCAGCTGCACCGAGTTCGCGGCCACGTAGCGCATCGACGTGCCCAGCTGGTACTTGGCGCGGGCCAGCGCCTGGCGGCGCTCGTCGGCCGGGGCGTTGAGCTTGAGCGTCGCGTAGTAGCTCATCGAACGTGCCAGCTCCAGCTGCATCTTCATGTCGGCGACGCGGTGGCGCAGCGCCTGGAAGCTGGAGATGACCACGCCGAACTGCTTGCGCTGGTTCATGTAGTCGATGGTGACGTCGAGCGTCTTGTCGAGCACGCCGACCGCTTCGGCGCAGGTGGCGGCAATGCCGACATCGACCGCGTACTCGAGCGCGGCCAGGCCGTCGGCCGTGAGCAGCGTGGCGTCGGCCTTGTCGAACACCACTTCGGCCGCGCGGCCGCCGTCCTGCGTGCCGTAGCCGCGGGCTTCGACGCCGCTGGCGCTGCGCTCGACCAGGAAGAGGGCGATCTTGCCGTCGACCTTGGCGGGCACGATGAAGGCATCGGCCTCGTCGCCCACGGGCACCACGCTCTTGGCGCCGGTCAGCGAGTAGCCGTTGCCCGACTTGACGGCCGTGGCCTCGCACACGTCGAGGCGATAGCGCGCCTTGCGCTCCTGGTAGGCCAGCACCACGAGGGCCTGGCCGCCGGCGATGCGCGGCAGCCAGTTTTCCTTGGTGGCCGCGTCGGCGTAGCCACCGAGCACGGCGCCGGCGATCAGCGTCTGGGCGAAGGGCTCCAGCACGATGCCGCGGCCCAGTTCTTCCATCACGACCATGCCGGCCACCGGGCCCATGCCCAGGCCGCCGTCGTCTTCGCTGATGTACAGGCCGCCCAGGCCGAGCCCGGCCAGTTCGTCCCACGCCTCGCGCGAGAAGCCGCCCTTGGCCTCGATGCCGCGACGGCGCTCGAAGTCATAGCCCTTGTCGACCCACTTGCGAACGGCGTCGCGCAGCTGGTCCTGGTCTTCCGAAAAATTGAAATCCATGTTGGTGTCTCCTCAGCCCAGGACGGTTTGCGCCACGATATTGCGCTGGACTTCGTTCGAGCCGCCGTAGATCGTGGTCTTGCGCATGTTGAAGAAGGTCGATGCCAGCGGTGCCAGCGCCGGGTTGCCGCCGGGGAAGTTGCCTTGCCAGCCGGCTTCCATGGCTTCGCGGATCAGCGGCAGCGAATAGGGGCCGCCGGCCAGCAGCATCAGCTCGGCGTAGCGCTGCTGGATCTCGCTGCCGCGGATCTTGAGCAGGCCGGCCACGTCCAGCGAGTTCTTGCCCGAGGTGGCGGCGGAGAGCACGCGCAGCACCATCATCTCGAGGGCGACGATGTCGACTTCGAGCTTGGCGATCTCGTCGCGGAAGCGCAGGTCGTCGTACACGCCTTCGCTCTTGGCGATGCGCTTGAGGCGCTCAAGTTCGCGCTTGGCGCGGTTCACGTCGGCGATGTTGGTGCGCTCGTGCGAGAGCAGGTGCTTGGCGTAGGTCCAGCCCTTGTTCTCTTCGCCGATCAGGTTTTCGGCAGGCACTTCGACGTTGTCGAAGAACACCTCGTTCACCTCGACGCCGCCGTCGATCAGTTTGATCGGGCGCACGGTGACGCCGGGCGACTTCATGTCCAGCAGCAGGAAGCTGATGCCGGTCTGGGGCTTGCCTTCGTTGCTGGTGCGCACGAGGTTGAACATCCAGTCGCCGTGCTGGCCGAGCGTGGTCCAGGTCTTCTGGCCGTTGACGATGTACTTGTCACCCTTGCGCTCGGCCTTGGTCTTGACCGAGGCCAGGTCGGAACCCGAGCCGGGTTCGCTGTAGCCCTGGCTCCACCAGACTTCGCCGCTGGCGATGCCGGGCAGGAAGCGCTTTTGCTGCTCGGCGTTGCCGAAGGCCATGATCACCGGGGCCACCATGACGGGACCGAAGGGGATGATGCGCGGCGCGCCGGCCAGGGCGGTTTCTTCCTCGAACAGGTGGCGCTGCACGGCGGTCCAGCCGGGGCCGCCGAATTCCTTGGGCCAGCCGTAGCCCAGCCAGCCCTTCTTGCCGAGGATCTTGGCCCAGCCTTGCAGATCGTCGCGCGTCAGTTCGAGCGCGTTGTGCACCTTGTGCGAAATCTCCTGGGGGAGGTTGTCCTTGACCCATGCGCGAACTTCTTCGCGGAACTTCTGTTCTTCGGGTGTGAAGCTCAAATCCATGCGTGCCTCGCTGTGTTGATCGGTCCACCGCAGACGCGGGGTGTCTCCGGAACTGCGAGTTTTAGCACGGTCGTGCTGCGATCCGGTGTCCGCGTCGCGACAAGCACGCCAGCGTGCGGGTTGACGGGAGGCGTCGGCGGGGCACGGATAATCCCGGCCTCCCATGAAGAACATCGTGATCCTGATCTCCGGCGGCGGCTCGAACATGGCGGCCATCGTGCGCGCCGCCGAGCGCGACCGCTGGGCCGAGCGCTTCGGCGCGCGCATTGCCGCCGTCATCAGCAACAAGGCAGAGGCTGGCGGGCTGGCGCTGGCCGCGTCGCACGGCATCGCGACCGCCGTGGTGCCGCACCAGGCCTTCGACAGCCGGGAGGCCTTCGACGCGGCGCTGGCCGAGGCGGTCGACGCCCACGCGCCGGCGCTGGTGGTGCTGGCGGGCTTCATGCGCATCCTGACGCCCGGCTTCGTGGCCCGCTACGCCGGGCGGCTGGTGAACATCCACCCCTCGCTGCTGCCGGCCTTTCCGGGGTTGCACACGCACCAGCGCGCCATCGAGGCGGGCTGCAAGGTGGCCGGGGTGACGGTGCACCAGGTCACGGCCGAACTCGACCACGGGCCGATCCTGGCGCAGGCCGTGGTGCCGGTGCTGCCGGACGACACGGCCGCCACGCTGGCCGCCCGGGTGTTGTCCCAGGAGCACCTGCTGTACCCGCGCGCCATCGCTGGATGGCTGTTGGATACATTGAGTCACAAAGCTTAAAGTTGTTTATATTGTTGGGTTTTCGGGAGCACAGAACTTTGAAAACCCAATCGCTACTGTTGACGTTGGCCACCGCGGCCCTGCTGGCCGCCTGCGCCGCTCCGGCCCCCGCGCCGGCACCGAGTGCCGCTGCGCCTGCGCCCGCCGCGCCGGCCGAGCCCGTCTTCCAGTGCAACGCCGAAGGCGCCCGCTTTGCCGTGGGCCAGCAGGTGACGCCCCAGCTCGAAGCCGCCGCGCGCGCACGTGCCGGCGCCGGCACGGCACGGGTGCTCAAGCCCAACCAGGCGGTCACGATGGAACTCAACCCCGGACGGCTCAACATCAGCGTCGACGCGCGTGGCCGCGTCAAGGACGTTCACTGTGGCTGAGCGTCGATCAGGGTAAACCGGCGCTGCGGGCGGCCGTCGATCTCGATGGTTTCCTCGAACATCGCGGCCGGCCGGACCCACAGGCCGCGGGCACCGTAGAGGGCGCGGTACAGCGTCATCGGCTCCAGCGTCTCGCTGTGGCGGACGGTGCCGATCACGTCGTATTCACCGCCCTTGTAGTGGCGGTAGCGGCCAGGGGGCGTTTCGATCAGGGGAGGGAGGTCTTCGTCGTTCAACGGGGGCTTCTTTCTTCGGTAACAACTGTCGGATGAGTCTTTGACGGGAGTCGGATGGACCGTGCGGATTTTGTTCACCTGGTTCGCCTGAGCGAGCACGCGAGTGCGGACGACAGCGCGCGCTACCGGCGTGGCGTCGCGGCGTTCGCCGCGCTCGGCTACCTCTGGGTGCTGGCCTGCCTCGGGCTGGCGGTGGGCATTGTGGCCTGGGTGGTCGTCTCGGTGGCCGACGGGCGTTTCAACCTCACCCGCGGCTGGCTGCTCGTGTTCGCGCTGGGCCTGTTCTGGGCGACCCTGCGCGCGCTCTGGGTGCATTTCGACGAGCCCGACGGCGAGCCGCTCACGCGCGTCGACGCGCCCGGGCTGTTCGAGGCGCTGGACCGCATCCGCGAGCGCATCAAGGGGCCGCCGGTGCACCGCGTCTACCTCGACGACAACTTCAACGCCAGCATCAGCCAGGTGCCGCGCTTCGGCCTGTTCGGCGGTGCGCTCAACTCGCTGAGCATCGGCCTGCCGCTGCTGATGATGCTGGACCGCCAGCGCCTGCTGTCGGTGCTGGCCCACGAATACGGGCACTTGCGCGGCAACCATGGCCGGCTGAGCGCCTGGATCTACCGCACGCGGCTGTCGTGGCTGCGGCTCGATGCCAGCCTGCAGCGCGACGAGGGCGTGATGGCGTTGGTGTCGCAGGCCTTCTTCCGCTGGTACTTTCCGCGCTTCGCCGCCAAGACCTTCGCGCTGGCCCGCCAGGACGAGTACGAGGCCGACCGCATCTCGGGCCGGCTGCTCGGCACCGCGGTGGCCGCAGCCGCGCTCACCGAAGTGGCCATCAAGGGCAACTGGTACGCCAGCGAGTTCTGGCCCTGGCATTGGGCGCGCGCCGAGCGCGAGCCGCTGCCGCCCGGCCCGTTCGCCGCCCTGCGGCAGCGCGCCCGCACGCCGCCGAGCGAGGAGTTCGCGCGCCAGGCGCTGCGCGAGGCGATGCGGCGCGTGAGCGACCTGGACGACACCCATCCCGTGCTGCGCGACCGGCTGGAAGCGCTGAACCAGAAGGCGGCGCTGCCGGCCTGGTCGCAGCGGCCCGCGCTCGACATGCTGGCCGACAAGCACAAGTGGATCTCGCATTTCGACAACGTCTGGCGCCGCGCCCACGCCGCCGACTGGAAGCAGCACCACGCGCACCGCTCGCGCATCCGTGAGCGCATCGCGGTGCTGGCGGCCCGCGGCGAGCGCAACACGCCCGACGAGATGGTCGAGTGGGCCGACGCCGAGCGCCGGCTCGACCCGGCGGCGCCGGTGCGCGCGCGCTACGAAAGCGCGCTGCGGATCGCGCCGGACCATCCGGGCGCGCTGCGCGGGCTGGCCCAGATGCTGCCCGCGCGCGAGCGCGCCGAGCGCCTGGCGGTGCTCGAACGGCTGCACCAGTCGGGCGTGGCCAGCCGATGGTGGGCGGCCAAGAACGCCGTCGCCTCGCTCGAAGATCCCGAAGCCGGGCCGCACGACGAGCAGGGGCTCAAGCTGTGGCGCGCGCGGCTCAAGGAGGCGGAGGAGGCCGAGGCGCGCGCCTGGGAAGAGATCACCGACACGCCGTTCTTCAGCCAGATTTCGCGCCACGACCTGAACGACCACGAGCTGGGCGAGCTGCGTGCCGACATCGCACGCTGCCTGCCCGTGTCGCGGCTGTGGGTGGTGCGCAAGAACCTGCGCGAGTTCGCCTGGCGGCGGGCGTACATCGTGTTCGTCGAGGTGCCGGGGCTCGACGACGAGGACCGCTGGCACCTGTGCCGCGAACTAGAGCAGACCCTGACCTTGCCGGGCGCGGCGCTCGTGCTCTGGGCGGGGCACTCGCCCACGCTGGAAGACATCGAGCGGCAGGCCTTCGGGACCGTCTGGGTGCGCGGCGCCTGAGGCGTTTCGGCCGCGAGGCCGGCCGGCTGAGACAATCGGGGCTATGCATCCCAAAGCCCTGTTGGAGGCCACCGCCGATCTGGTCGGTCTGGTCCTGAAATTCGATCACCCGGCCGATCAGGTCGTTTCGCGCTTTTTCCGCGACCACCGCGAGTTCGGTCCGCGCGAGCGCGCGACGCTCGCCGAAACCGTCTACACCGTGCTTCGCAAGAAGCTGCTGTTCGATCACCTGTCGCCTTCGGGCAGCGGTTCGAAGGAGCGCCGCATGGCGATCCTGGGCTTTCACGGCCCGCGCGACTTCCTGAAGAGCGCGCTCAACGACACCGAGAAGCGCTGGCTCGACAACTGCGACGCCGTCAAGCCCGACGACCTGCTCGAACGCCATCGCCACAACCTGCCCGAATGGCTGGTCGCGCCGCTCAAGGCGCAGCTGGGCGACGGCTTCTGGCCGATGGTCGAAAGCCTGCAGCAGCCGGCGCCGCTCGACCTGCGCGTCAATGCATTCACCGACAAGCGGGCCGAAGTGAAGGCGGAGCTTGCGAAGGCTGCTATCAAATCGGAAGTGACGCCGTTCTCGCCCTGGGGCTTGCGCATCGACGGCAAGCCCGCGCTGACCAAGCTCGACGCGTTCGTGCGCGGCGCCATCGAGGTGCAGGACGAAGGCTCGCAACTGCTCGCGCTGCTGCTGGACGCCAAGCGCGGCGAGATGGTGGTCGATTTCTGCGCCGGCGCCGGCGGCAAGACCCTGGCCATCGGCGCGACCATGCGCAACACCGGCCGGCTCTACGCCTTCGACACATCGGCCCACCGCCTGGACGCGCTCAAGCCGCGGCTGGCGCGCAGCAAGCTCTCGAACGTGCACCCGGCCGCGATCGCCCACGAGCGCGACGACCGGATCAAGCGCCTGGCCGGCAAGATCGACCGCGTGCTGGTCGACGCGCCCTGTTCGGGGCTTGGCACGCTGCGCCGCAACCCGGACCTCAAATGGCGGCAATCGGCCAAGTCGGTGGCCGAACTGACGGCCAAACAGACCGCCATCCTGCAAAGCGCGGCGCGGCTCGTGAAGTCGGGCGGCCGGCTGGTGTACGCCACCTGCAGCGTGCTGCCGGAGGAAAACGAGGCCATCGCCGAGGCGTTTGCCGCCGCGAACCCCGATTTCGTGCCCATGGATGCCGCGGAATTGCTCCAGGCGCTCAAGATGGAGGGCGCCGAGACCCTTTGCGCGGGCGGGGAGGACGGCCGGCGCTACCTACGTCTGTGGCCGCATCGCCACGCCACCGACGGCTTTTTTGCCGCCGTGTGGAACCGGAAATAGGCGCGGGGCTCCAAACTAGGGTAAATCTGCGGTGTGACAGAAGGACAAAAGGCCTCGTTTTGGCCCTGACATCCTAAAATCGCGGGTTACCTGAAGGCTGCACCTTCGTGTGGCCATGGAGTACCTGACTCAATGATGCTTCCTGACTCCGCCGTTCTGAACGCGGTCATCCAATGGCTCGGACACGGCCTGTGGGACATTGCCTGGTGGCAAGTCGTGCTGTACACGCTCGTCACCACGCACATCACCATCGCAGCGGTCACGATCTTTCTGCACCGCACGCAGACGCACAAGGCGATGGACCTCGGTCCGATCCCCTCGCACTTCTTCCGTTTCTGGCTCTGGCTCGGCACCGGCATGGTGACGAAGGAATGGGTCGCCATCCACCGCAAGCACCACGCGAAGTGCGAAACCGCCGACGACCCGCACAGTCCGCAGGTCAAGGGCATCGACGAAGTCTTCTGGCGCGGCGCCGAGCTGTACCGCAAGGAATCGAAGAACAAGGAAACGATGGAGCGCTACGGTCACGGCACGCCCGATGACTGGATCGAGCGCAACCTGTACACGCGCTACAGCTGGCAAGGCGTGGGCCTGATGCTGGTGATCAACCTGGCGCTGTTCGGCGCGCTCGGCCTGACCGTGTGGGCGGTCCAGATGCTCTGGATCCCGATTACCGCCGCCGGCATCATCAACGGCATCGGCCACTACTGGGGCTATCGCAACTTCGAGGCGTCCGACGCCAGCCGCAACATCATGCCCTGGGGCCTGATCATCGGCGGCGAAGAGCTGCACAACAACCACCACACCTACCCCACCTCGGCCAAGTTCTCGGTCAAGAAGTACGAGTTCGACATTGGCTGGGTCTACATCCAGGTGTTCCAGAAGCTCGGCTGGGCCAAGGTCAAGAAGGTGCCGCCGAAGATGCAGATGGGCGACATCCAGCCCGTGGCCAACGAGAAGACGCTCGAGGCCGTCATTGCCAACCGCTACGAAGTGATGGCCGGCTACGCCCGCGAAATGCGCCGTGCGACCAGCGAGGAAATCGCGGTGCTGAAGGCCAAGGGCGCCGACCTGTCGGTGCTCAAGGCGGCCAAGCGCTGGCTGCATCGCGACGACGACAAGGTGCCCGCCTCGGCGCGCACCCATCTGGTGCAGGCCCGTGCCGCCCACCCGGTGCTCGACAAGATGGTCACGATGCGCGAAGAGCTGCGCCAGCTCTGGCTGAACACCTCGCAATCGCGCGAGCAGCTCGCAGCCGACCTGGCGGCCTGGTGCCACCGTGCGGAAGCCAGCGGCATTGCCGGCCTGCGCGAGTTCTCGACCCGCCTGCGCGCTGCGCGCGCTTGACGAAGCAAAGGGTCGGCGCCTCCCGCGCTGTTGCCCTCGCTCAATGAAGAAGCCGACCTGCGGGTCGGCTTTTTTGTGCCCGCCTTTTTCTGCTTTTGCAAAAACGACAAGCAATAAAAAACCCGCTGGGTGAGCAGCGGGTTTTTTGGGGGAGAACAGGCCGAATTACTTCAGCTTGATTTCCTTGTATTCGACGTGCTTGCGCGCCTTGGGGTCGAACTTCATGATCGACATCTTTTCAGGCATTGTCTTCTTGTTCTTGCTCGTCGTGTAGAAGTGGCCGGTACCCGCGGTGGATTCCAGCTTGATCTTTTCGCGTCCGCCTTTGCTCGTTGCCATGATTCAGCTCCTTAAGCTTGGCCGCGGGCACGCAGGTCTGCGAGCACGGCATCGATACCGTTCTTGTCGATCAGGCGCAGTGCAGCGCTCGAAACGCGCAGGCGAACCCAACGGTTTTCGGTCTCGACCCAGAAACGGCGGTATTGCAGGTTCGGCAGGAACCGGCGCTTGGTTTTGTTGTTGGCGTGGGAAACGTTGTTTCCGACCATCGGGCCTTTGCCCGTTACGTCGCATACGCGTGCCATGTGGACACTCTTTCTTGAACAGCTGGCACCGGCGCAATCGTGGCGATTGCAGGGTGTTTTGCAGCTTGACCTCGCCAGAAACGGGTGGCGGTACCCCGGATTTGCCGCAACCCGACTCCCGGTGGGAGGTAGGCCCTGTTTCGGCAAAGCCTCGGATTATAGCCCTTTCGGGCTCAGCGAGGCCGGGGGCCGCCGCAGATACGGGAAATCCGGCCGCGCTGGGTGGCCGGTGCCCGTGGGGATAGGCCTCAGTGCTCTTCGAGGAAGCGCTGCGCGTCGAGGGCGGCCATGCAACCCGTGCCGGCGCTGGTGATGGCCTGGCGGTAGATGTTGTCCTGCACGTCGCCGGCCGCGAACACGCCGGGCACGCTGGTCATCGTCGCGAAGCCCTTGAGGCCCGAGCGGGTCAGGATGTAGTTGTCCTTCATTTCCAGCTGGCCCTGGAAGATGTCGGTGTTCGGGTGGTGGCCGATCGCGATGAAACAGCCCTTGAGCGTGATCTCTTCGGTCGCGCCGGTCTGCGTGTTCTTGATGCGGATGCCCGTCACGCCCGTGCCGTCACCGAGCACCTCGTCGAGCTGGTTGTGCAGCTTCAGCACGATCTTGCCTTCGGCTACTTTTTCCATGACCTTGTCGATCAGGATCGGCTCGGCGCGGAACTTGTCGCGGCGATGCACGAGTGTGACTTTGTTTGCAATGTTGGAGAGGTACAGCGCTTCCTCGACGGCCGTGTTGCCGCCGCCGATCACGCAGACCTCTTGCTCGCGGTAGAAGAAGCCGTCGCAGGTCGCGCAGGCGGAGACGCCGCGGCCCATGAACTTCTCTTCGGAATCCAGGCCCAGGTACTTGGCCGATGCGCCCGTGGCGATGATCAGCGAGTCGCAGGTGTAGGTGCCGCTGTCGCCCGTGAGCGTGAACGGGCGCTTGCTCAGGTCGACCTTGTTGATGTGGTCGAACACGATCTGCGTCTTGAAGCGTTCGGCGTGTTCGAGAAAGCGCTGCATCAGCTCGGGGCCTTGCACGCCGTGCACGTCGGCCGGCCAGTTGTCGACCTCGGTGGTGGTCATGAGTTGACCGCCTTGCGCGATGCCCGTGATGAGCAAAGGCTGGAGGTTGGCGCGTGCGGCGTAGACGGCGGCGGTGTAGCCGGCCGGGCCGGAGCCCAGAATGAGAACCTTGGCGTGTTGGGGTGCGGACATGAGTAGAAAACCTAGGATGGACGCTGCGGCAGCGTGTACATTTTCAGGGTGGTAGCGATACGTGGGGAGTATCACCGCCCGGTTCAACACCGGGTGCACGGTGTTTTCAATGCGCGCGATTGTAGTAATCCATGGGCTCAGCATCAGGATCACATCGCGCGCTGTTTCAGGGATTGATTAATGTCGATGCTGTCCAACCTTGAATTGCTTCGGCGCGTTCCATTGTTCGCGTCGTTGACGGCCTCGCAGTCCGCAAGCATTGCGGATGCGATCATCAAGAAGCGCTTCAAACGCGCCGAGGTCGTCGTGGAGCAGGGCAAGAAATCCGATGCGCTGTACATCATCCTGACCGGCCGCGCCCGCGTCACGAGCGCCGACAGCCGTGGCCGCGAGGTGATCCTGGCCACGCTGCACCCCGGCGACTACCTCGGCGAGATGAGCCTGATCGACGACGAGCCGCATTCGGCCACCGTGCGCACCGAAATCCAGTGCGACGTGCTCATGCTGGGCCGCGACGCCTTCGCGCGCTGCCTGCCCGAGAACTCCTCGATGGCCTACAACATCATGCGCGGCCTGGTGCAGCGCCTGCGCCACGCCGACCGCAAGATCGAGTCGCTGGCGCTGATGGACGTGTACGGCCGTGTCGCCCGCGCGCTGCTCGAGTTCGCCAGCCAGGACGGCATGGGCAACCTCAAGGTCCGCGACAAGATCTCCCGCCAGGACCTGGCCAAGATGGTCGGCGCGTCGCGCGAAATGGTGAGCCGCGTCATGAAGGACCTGGAAGAGCGCGGTTTCGTGCAGTCCCAGGAAGACGGCTCGGTGATCATCAAGGACCGGCTCCTGACGCTGACCTGAGCCCATAGGCCGGGCGCTTTCGGCGTCCACGGCCTTTTGTTGTAGTGTTCGGGGCGGCCGGCCTGCGTTTTTTCGGGCCGGGCGCCGTGCTTTTCATGACCTATTCGCTCCATACGCTTCAATCGTCCTCCTCTTCTTCCGCTGCCGAAGGGCAACCCGTGCGCCTGCGCGCCCTGCGCTTCGCCCACGAAATCACCTTGATCGCCGGGTTCGCAGCCCTCCTGTTCTGGCTGCTGGCGATGCTGAGCTTCACCCCCTCCGATGCCGCCTGGTCGACCTCGGGCACGGGCGGTGAGATCAAGAACTGGGGCGGCCGCATCGGCGCCTGGCTGGCCGATGGCAGCTACTTCCTTGCCGGCTATTCCGTCTGGTGGTGCCTCGCGGCCGGTTTGCGCGCGTGGCTCTCGTCGCTGGCCGGCTGGCTGCGCGGCGGCGAACCGACGCCGGCGGTCGAGCAACCCCCGCGCGGCCGCTTCAACCGCAGCCGCCTCGCTTTCTGGTTCGGCTTGGTCCTGCTGCTGTGCGCGAGCGCGGTGCTCGAATGGTCGCGCCTGTACCGCCTCGAATCGCACCTGCCGGGTTCGGGCGGCGGCGCCCTGGGCTACCTCGTGGGGCCGGCGAGCGTGCGCTGGCTGGGCTTCACGGGCTCGGCACTGGTCGCCATCGCCGGCGGCGTGATCGGCTCGGCGCTGGTGTTCCGTTTCTCCTGGAGCCTGATCGCCGAGCGCATCGGTGCCCGTGCGTACTCGCTGTTCGAGTCGCGCCGTGAAAAGCGCGAAATGGCCGCCGACATCGCCATGGGCAAGCAGGCCGCGCGCGAACGCGCCGGCGACGAGGAAGAGCTGGCGCCCGCGCCGCGCGCCAAGAAAATGCGCCCCAGCAAGGAGGCAGCGTTCGGCGACGCCGGCCCTCTCGAGCCGAGCTTCGACGACGAAGAGGAAGAAGTCGCGCCCAAGCGCCGCCCCGCATCGCCGCCCGTGCAGATCGAGCCCGCGATGACCGAGGTCCCCCGCAGCGACCGCGTCGTCAAGGAGCGCCAGAAGCCGCTCTTCAAGGAACTGCCCGACAGCAAGCTGCCGCAGGTCGACCTGCTCGACGCCGCGCTGGTGCGCCAGGAAACGGTGTCCTCCGACACGCTCGAGATGACCTCGCGCATGATCGAGAAGAAGCTCAAGGACTTCGGCGTCGAGGTGCGCGTGGTGCTCGCTTCGCCGGGCCCCGTCATCACGCGCTACGAGATCGAGCCCGCCACCGGCGTCAAGGGCTCGCAGATCCTCGGCCTCGCCAAGGACCTGGCGCGTTCGCTCTCGCTGGTGTCGATCCGCGTGGTCGAGACCATCCCGGGCAAGAACTACATGGCGCTCGAACTGCCGAACGCCAAGCGGCAGTCGATCAAGCTCAGTGAAATCCTGGGCTCGCAGGTCTACAACGAGGGCAAGTCGATGCTCACGATGGGCCTGGGCAAGGACATCATCGGCAACCCCGTGGTGGCCGACCTCGCGAAGATGCCGCACGTGCTGGTGGCCGGTACCACCGGTTCGGGCAAGTCGGTGGGTATCAACGCGATGATCCTGTCGTTGCTCTACAAGGCCGAGGCACGCGACGTCCGTCTGCTCATGATCGACCCGAAGATGCTCGAAATGTCGGTCTACGAAGGCATCCCGCACCTGCTGGCGCCCGTGGTCACCGACATGCGCCAGGCGGCGCACGGCCTGAACTGGTGCGTGGCCGAGATGGAGCGCCGCTACAAGCTCATGAGCAAGCTCGGCGTGCGCAACCTGGCCGGCTACAACACCAAGATCGACGAAGCCAAGGCGCGGGAAGAGTTCATCTACAACCCCTTCAGCCTCACGCCGGACGATCCGGAACCGCTCAAGCGCGAGCCGCACATCGTGGTCATCATCGACGAGCTGGCCGACCTGATGATGGTGGTCGGCAAGAAGATCGAAGAGCTGATTGCCCGCCTTGCGCAAAAGGCCCGCGCCGCCGGCATCCACCTGATCCTGGCCACGCAGCGGCCCAGCGTGGACGTGATCACCGGCCTCATCAAGGCCAACATCCCCACGCGCATCGCGTTCTCGGTGGGCTCCAAGATCGACAGCCGCACCATCCTCGACCAGATGGGCGCCGAGGCGCTGCTGGGCATGGGCGACATGCTCTACATGGCCAGCGGCACGGGCCTGCCGATCCGCGTGCACGGTGCCTTCGTGAGCGACGAGGAAGTGCACCGCGTGGTGGCCTACCTCAAGAGCCAGGGCGAGCCCGACTACATCGAGGGCGTGCTCGAAGGCGGCACGGTCGATGGCGACGGTGACGGCGACCTGCTCGGCGGCGGCGACGGCGAAAAGGACCCGATGTACGACCAGGCGGTCGAGGTCGTGCTCAAGAACCGCAAGGCCAGCATCTCGCTGGTGCAGCGCCACCTGAAGATCGGCTACAACCGCGCCGCGCGCCTCGTCGAGGACATGGAAAAGGCCGGCCTCGTGAGCGCCATGAGCGGCAGCGGCCAGCGCGAGATCCTCGTGCCCGCGCGCCAGGCGGAGTGACCCGCCGGCGCACCATCGACGACGACCCCCATCACCACCGCGGCAGGGCTGGTTACGTGCTGAGAGGCAATTTGCAAACGCGCACCGGCGCTGCTGCAAATCTTCATGAAAGCCTACAGAAGCCGGCACCAGCGGCGGGTAGTGTCGATGGGCATCGCAGCAACGTTTTTCCGAGGAACCTCCCATGAAGAAACCCCGCCTCTGGCTGTTGGCCGGCCTGATCTGCACGGTGGTCGGCAGTGCCTGGGCCGACGGGCTCGAAAGCCTCGAAGCCTTCGTGAAGACCGTCAAGTCCGGCCGCGCCGAGTTCACCCAGACCGTGACGGCCCCACCGCGCGAGGGCCAGCCGGGCCGCGTGAAGACGTCGACCGGCACCTTCGAATTCCATCGCCCCGGCAAATTCAAGTTCGACTATCGCAAGCCCTTTGCCCAGAGCATCGTGGCCGACGGCAAGACGCTGTGGCTCTATGACGCCGACCTGAACCAGGTCACGCAGCGCACCCAGGCGCAGGCGCTGGGTTCGACGCCCGCGGCGCTGATTGCCTCCGCCGCCGACCTGCGCGCCCTGCAGGCCGACTTCGCGCTGGAAGCCGCGCCCGAGCGCGACGGCCTGCAGTGGGTCAAGGCCACGCCGAAGAACAAGGACGGCCAGCTGCAGAGCGTGATGGTCGGCTTCCAGGGTGACGCGCTCGCGGCCCTCGAGATCCTGGACAGCTTCGGCCAGCGCTCGGTGCTCAAGTTCAGCAAGGTCGAGGTGAATCCGGCGTTGCCCGCCAGTACCTTCGAGTTCAAGGCGCCTGCGGGCGCGGACGTGCTCAAGCAGTAATCACCCTCAGCAGGACAGTCCCCGGTTTGGCCCCGCGCACCCACCAGCCCCTCGCCGAGCGCCTGCGTCCCAAGACGCTCGGCGAAGTGATCGGCCAGCAGCACCTGCTCGGTCCGGGCATGTCGCTGCGCATCGCCTTCGAGTCAGGCCAGCCGCACTCCTGCATCCTCTGGGGCCCGCCGGGCACCGGCAAGACCACCATCGCGCGGCTCATGGCCGACGCCTTCGACGCGCAGTTCCTGAGCATCAGCGCGGTGCTGGGCGGCGTGAAGGACATCCGCGAGGCGGTCGAGCAGGCCACCGCCGCGCGCGACGGGCTCACGCAGCAGCGCACCATCGTCTTCGTCGACGAGGTGCACCGCTTCAACAAGAGCCAGCAGGACGCGTTCCTGCCGCACGTCGAATCGGGCCTGTTCACCTTCATCGGCGCGACCACCGAGAACCCGTCGTTCGAAGTCAATTCGGCCTTGCTGTCGCGGGCGGCGGTGTACGTGCTGCAGTCGCTCAACGAAGGCGACCTGAAGCAGATCGTCGCCAAGGCGCAATCGATCCAGGCGGTTCCAGCCATCGATGAGGCGGCCATCGACCGTCTGGTCGCCTACGCGGACGGCGATGCGCGCCGCCTGCTCAACACGCTGGAGACGCTGGCGGTTGCGGCCGGCGCCGAGAAGCTCACGAACATCACCGACGAGTGGCTGCTGCGCGTGCTCGGCGAGCGCATGCGCCGCTACGACAAGGGCGGCGAGCAGTTCTACGACACCATCAGCGCGCTGCACAAATCGGTGCGCGGCAGCGACCCCGACGCCGCACTCTACTGGTTCGTGCGCATGCTCGACGGTGGCGCCGACCCGCGCTACATGGCGCGCCGCCTGGTGCGCATGGCCAGCGAAGACATCGGCCTGGCCGATCCGCGCGCGCTGCGCCTGGCGCTCGATGCGGCCGAGGTCTACGAGCGTCTGGGTACCCCCGAAGGCGAGCTGGCACTGGCGGAATGCGTGGTCTACCTGGCCATCGCACCCAAGTCGAACGCGGTCTACAAGGCCTACAACGCGGTGCGCGCGCTGGTGAAGAAAGACAGCACGCGCCCGGTGCCGATGCACCTGCGCAATGCGCCGACCAAGCTCATGAAGGAGCTCGACTACGGCAAGGGGTACCGCTACGCGCACGACGAGGAGGGCGGTTTCGCCGCCGGCGAGCGCTACCTGCCCGAGGGCCTGGAAGGCCAGGTGTTCTACGAACCGGTCGAGCGTGGACTCGAAATCCGCATCGCGGAAAAGCTGCGCGAACTGCGTCGCCTCAACACAAATTCAGATCGCTGATACAGGTTTGCGCATCTGCATGACTTCACGCGCATACAGCATGAAGTGAGCGGGTAAACCCCGGTCATCCCGCCCCAAAACAGCGCCGGGGCGTGTCTACAATCCCGCCCACCAAATCTGCCGGCGACACATGTTGGCTGGTTTTTTGCTTGTCAAGCCAGTGGCGCCAAACCGGTGCCTCGGTAGGTGAATGGCACCCGCAAGGTGCAACACATAGGGAATCGCGTTATGGAAATATTGCTGCAGCAGATCATCAACGGTCTGGTTCTCGGCAGCATGTATGCCTTGATAGCCTTGGGCTACACCATGGTGTACGGCATCATCAATCTGATCAATTTTGCGCACGGTGAAGTGCTGATGGTGGGGGCGCTCACAAGCTGGACCATCATCGGGCTCATGAAGGACGGAATGCCCAACACACCGGGCTGGCTGATCCTCTTCGTTGCGCTGATCATTGCCTGCGTCGTCGCGGCAAGCCTCAACTTCGTGATCGAGAAAGTGGCCTACCGGCCGCTGCGCAACAGCCCCAAGCTCGCACCGCTCATCACCGCCATCGGCGTGTCGATCCTGCTGCAGACGCTGGCCATGATCATCTGGAAGCCGACCAACAAGGCGTATCCCAACCTGCTGCCGACCGACCCCATCCACGTGGGCGGCGCCGTGATCTCGCCGACGCAGGTCATGATCCTCAGCGTTACGGCGTTCTCGCTCGTGATCCTGATGTGGCTGGTCAACTACACCAAGCTCGGCCGCGCGATGCGCGCCACCGCCGAGAACCCGCGCGTCGCAGCGCTCATGGGCATCCGGCCCGACATGGTCATCTCGGCCACCTTCATCATCGGCGCCGTGCTCGCGGCCATCGCCGGCGTGATGTACGCATCGAACTACGGCATCGCGCAACACGCGATGGGCTTCCTGCCCGGCCTCAAGGCCTTCACCGCGGCCGTGTTCGGCGGCATCGGCAACCTGGCCGGCGCGGTGGTCGGCGGCATTTTGCTCGGCCTCATCGAGGCCATCGGCTCGGGCTACATCGGCACCCTCACGGGTGGCGTGCTGGGCAGCAACTACAGCGACATCTTCGCTTTCATCGTGCTGATCGTGATGCTCACGCTGCGGCCTTCGGGTCTGCTCGGCGAGCGCGTGGCGGACCGGGCCTGAGGAGCAGCACACCATGAAGAACAGCAAGAACCTCGCGCTCTACATCCTCGGCGTGGTCGCCGTGCTGGCGCTGCCCATCCTATTGCAGACCCAGGGCAACGCCTGGGTGCGCATCGCCGACATCGCATTGCTCTACGTGATGCTCGCGCTCGGCCTGAACATCGTGGTCGGCTACGCCGGCCTGCTCGACCTGGGCTATGTGGCCTTCTTTGCGGTCGGCGCGTACCTCTACGCGCTGATGGGCTCGTCGCACCTCTCGGACACCTTTCCGTGGTTCAAGGCGATGTTCCCCAACGGGCTGCACACCTCGCTCCTGATCGTGGTTCCGCTCGCGCTGGTGGTGGCCGGGGTGCTCGGCGCGATGCTGGGGGCGCCCACGCTGAAGCTGCGCGGCGACTACCTTGCGATCGTCACGCTCGGCTTCGGTGAAATCATCCGGGTGTTCCTGAACAACCTGGACCAGCCGATCAACATCACCAACGGGCCGAAGGGCATCACGGCGATCGACTCCATCAAGTTCTGGGGTCTCGACCTCGGCAAGGCGTGGAAGTTCGACGGCTTCACGATTTCCTCGGTCACGCTGTACTACTACCTGTTCCTGGCGCTGGTGGTGGCCACCATCATCATTTCGCACCGGCTGCAGATCTCGCGCATCGGCCGCGCCTGGATGGCCATCCGCGAAGATGAAATCGCTGCCAAGGCGATGGGCATCAACACCCGCAACATGAAGCTGCTGGCCTTCGGCATGGGCGCCAGCTTCGGCGGCGTGTCGGGCGCGATGTTCGCGGCCTTCCAGGGCTTCGTGTCGCCCGAGTCCTTCAGCCTGATGGAGTCGGTGATGATCGTCGCCATGGTCGTGCTGGGCGGCCTCGGGCACCTGCCTGGCGTCATCCTGGGCGCCGTGCTGCTGGCCGCGCTGCCCGAAGTGCTGCGCTACGTGGCCGGCCCGCTGCAGGCGATGACCGACGGCCGCCTCGACGCGTCCATCCTGCGCCAGCTGTTCATCGCGCTGGCCATGATCGTCATCATGCTGATGCGCCCGCGCGGCCTGTGGCCATCGCCCGAACACGGCAAGACGCTGACCAAGAAGAACGGCGCGCCCGTCGACCCGACCCATGCGGCCGTGGCGCCCGGCACGCTGCAGACCCATGCACCGGGCATCGACAGCCCCGCTGACGAAGTGCCGGGTGCGGCATCGCGTCCCATGTCCATCAATCCGTGAGCCAAGGACACACAGACATGACGACAGACACCATCCTCGACGTTCGCGGCATCTCCAAGCGCTTCGGCGGACTGCAGGCCCTCTCGGACGTGGGCATCACCATCAAGCGCGGCCAGGTCTACGGCCTGATCGGGCCCAACGGCGCCGGCAAGACGACCTTCTTCAACGTGATCACCGGGCTGTACACGCCCGACAGCGGCACCTTCGAACTGGCCGGCAAGCCTTACCAGCCGACGGCCGTGCACGAAGTGGCCAAGGCCGGCATCGCGCGCACCTTCCAGAACATCCGCCTCTTCGCCGAAATGACGGCGCTGGAGAACGTGATGGTCGGGCGCCACATCCGCACGCATTCCGGCGTGTTCGGCGCCATGCTGCGCACCAAGGGCTTCAAGGCCGAAGAAGCGGCCATCGCCAAGCGCGCGCAGGAGCTGCTCGACTACGTGGGCATCGGCAAGTTCGCCGACTACAAGGCGCGCACGCTGAGCTACGGCGACCAGCGCCGCCTCGAGATCGCGCGTGCCCTGGCCACCGACCCCCAGCTCATCGCGCTGGACGAACCGGCCGCCGGCATGAACTCGACCGAGAAGGTCCTGCTGCGCGAGCTCATCGACCGCATCCGCAAGGACAACCGCACGATCCTGATCATCGAACACGACGTCAAGCTCATCATGGGCCTGTGCGACCGCGTCACCGTGCTCGACTACGGCAAGCAGATTGCCGAGGGCAACCCGGTCGAGGTACAGAAGAACGAAAAGGTGATCGAGGCCTACCTCGGCACCGGAGGACATTGAGATGAGCACCGCAGAAGCAACGATGGCACCCACGACGGCAGCGGCCGCCGCCAAGGCCGCAGGCAAGAACCTGCTCAAGGTCCGCGGCCTGAAGGTGGGCTACGGCGGCATCCAGGCTGTGAAGGGCGTGGACTTCGACGTGTTCGAGGGCGAGCTGGTCTCGCTCATCGGCTCCAACGGCGCCGGCAAGACCACCACCATGAAGGCCATCACCGGCACGCTGCCGGCCGGCGCGGGCGACATCGAGTTCCTGGGCCGCAGCATCAAGGGCCGTGGCGCCTGGGACCTGGTGGGCGAGGGCCTCGTGATGGTGCCCGAGGGCCGCGGCGTGTTCACGCGCATGACGATCACCGAGAACCTGCAGATCGGCGCCTACATCCGCAACGACAAGGCCGAGATCGCCAGCGACATGGAGCGCGTGTTCGTGACCTTCCCGCGCCTGCGCGAGCGCAAGGACCAGCTGGCCGGCACGATGTCGGGCGGCGAACAGCAGATGCTGGCCATGGGCCGCGCGCTCATGGCGCGTCCGAAGGTGCTGCTGCTCGACGAACCCACCATGGGCCTGTCGCCCATCATGTGCGACAAGATCTTCGAGGTGGTGCAGACCGTGGCGTCGCAAGGCGTCACGATCCTGCTGGTGGAGCAGAACGCCAACCGCGCGCTGCAGCTGGCCGACCGTGGCTACGTCATGGAGTCGGGCCTCATCACGATGAACGGCGACGCCAAGGAACTGCTGCGCGATCCGCGCGTGCGCGCCGCCTACCTCGGCGAGTAAGCACCAGCAAGCGCCAACCGGCCAGCACCGCCGAGCGCGGTGGCTGGCCGTTTTTACGTCTATCCCATCATCGCGGCGGCGGCCTTGATCGCCTCGCGGATGCGGCCATAGGTGCCGCAGCGGCACACGTTCTCGATGGCGTCGATGTCGGCGTCCGTCGGCGTGCGCGTGCGGCGCAGCAGGTCGACCGCGGCCATGATCTGGCCCGGCTGGCAGAAGCCGCACTGCGGCACGTCCAGGTTCATCCAGGCCTGCTGCACCGGGTGCAGCGTGTTGCCGTTGGCCAGGCCCTCGATGGTTGTCACCTGGCGGCCGCGCACGTCGGACACGCGCACCGAGCAGGTCGTCACGGCCTTGCCGTCGACGTGGCAGGTGCAGGCCTTGCACACGTTGATGCCGCAGCCGTACTTCGGGCCGGTGATGCCGAGCTTGTCACGCAGCACCCACAGCAGCGCCAGGTCGTCGGGCGCCTCGACGTCGACGTTCTGGCCGTTCACCTTGAAAGATTGCACAGGCATGGCGGGTCTCCTCAGGCGGGGATCGGAACGTTGACGGGCGTGGGCAGCTTGCCCGGCGGGATCGGCGTGAAGTCGACCGGAAAGTTCAGCGGGAAGCTGCGCGGCTTGATGCCGGTGGCGCGGCCATAGGCGTTGGCGATCGCACCCGAGCTCGCCGACAGGCCGACCTCGCCCAGCCCGCCGATGGCCTCGCCGTTGGCCGGCATGATGATGATCTTCACGTCCTTCGGGTAGTGCTTCATGCGCGAGAAGTGGTACTGCGAGTAGCTGCCTTCCAGCGGCAGGCCGTTCTGGATGTGCAGCCCCGCCGACAGCACCAGCGCGATCGATTCGCACAGGCCGCCCTGCAGCTGCGCCTCGATGCCCGAGGGGTTGATCGGCGTGCCGACATCGATGGCGATGGTCGCGCGCACCACGCGGGCCTGCGCCGGCACGCGCGCGTCGATCTCGACGATGCAGGCCGTGAACGACTTCGACTCCTGGTGCACGCCCACGCCTTGCGCAAAGCCCGCCGGCATCGCCTTGCCCCATTGCGCGGCCTCCGCCACGGCCTTCAGCACCGCGCGGGCGCGCGGCAGGCGCAGGTACTCGAGCCGGAAGGCGACCGGGTCCTTGCGCGCCGCACGGGCCATCTCGTCGACCAGGATCTCTTCCACCAGCCGCGCGGGCTGGATGTGCACCGAGCGGTAGGAGCAGGTGTTCATGTCCATCGGCACCGGCGTCAGCAGCTTGGTCGTGACACCGAAGTTGTACGGCGACGTCACCATGGTCTTGAACATCACCTGCTCGATCGCGAAGTTGCCCACCGTCTGCGGGAAGGCATTGGGCAGTGCGATGGCGGCGGCCTCGAGCATGTTGCCGAAGCCGTGGCGCGTGTCCAGGCGCACGCTGGCGATGCGCTGCTCGAAGGCGATGACCTGGCCCAGCAGCATCGTGGCGCGCGCCTTCTGGTAGATCGGCGGGCGGATGCGCGTGTGGCGCATGTCGTCGGTGCGGTGGTACATCAGGCGGCAAGGGCGCCCCAGCGCCTTCGACACCTGGATCGCCTGCAGCACCGGGTCCCAGAACAGGCGCCGCCCGAAGGAGCCGCCCGAGGGCACCGCATGCACGACGACCTTGTTCAGCGGCAGGCCCAGCTCGGCGGCCACCGCCTGCTGGGTGACGATGGGACTTTGCAGCCCGGCCCAGATCTCGGCACGGTCGGCTCGCACATCGGCAATCGCACATTCGACTTCCATCGGGCAGTGCGCGGCCGGTGCGAACTCGAACTCGGCCTCGACCGTCAGCGCGCCCAGCGGCGGCAGCGCAAAGGGCAGCAGCGACGACTTCAGCTTGCGCATGATGGTGGCGTTCGACTCGCCGTCGAGCGGGCCGGCGGCCCAGGTCACGTCGAGCGCGTTCACCGCGGCCCAGGCCTGGCCGAAGGTCTCGGCCATCACCGCCACGCCCGGCGGCGTCGGCGTGATGCCGTTGGTGGCGGGGATCGGCACCACGCCGATCACGCCCGGCATGCCCATCACGGTGTTCAGGTTGTTGATGCCGACGAACTTGCCGTTGATGGTCGGCGGGCGCCGCACCATCGTCGGCTTGGCATTGGGCACCGCCTGGTCGAGCGTGAACTTCTTGCGCCCGGTGACGATGTCCAGCGCATCGAGCCGCGTCACGCGCTGGCCGACCACCGAGGGCGTCGAGCCCGAGAGCAGGCCGCCGAGGCCGCCCAGCACCGGCATGCCGGCGTGCATCGAGCGCACGCTCGACGAGCCGCCCGTGAGCTGGTTCCAGATCAGCTCGGGGCTCGCGTCGGCCGACGTGACTTCGATGGCGCTCAGCGGCAGGCGCAGCTTGTCGGCCAGCATCATCGCGCTGGCCGTGGCGATGCCCTGGCCCACTTCGAGGCGCGGCAGCGCCAGGCGCACGCGGCCGTCGCCGGTGTTCGTCACCTTCACCAGCGGCATGGTCGGCAGCGAGGTCAGCGTGACCGCGTCGCCGATGTCGATCAGGTCGGTGGTGTCGGGCGGGGTCATGGGCAGCAGCGCGGCGACTGCCGAGGCGGGCGCCGTGAGGGCGCCGAGCCCCGCGATGCCGGCCGCCGCCGAGGCCAGCGGCGCGGCCGTGGCGTAGCCCAGCACGTCGCGCCGGCGCAGGCCGTGCGCATCCCCGCCGTCCGGCCCGCGCGCGGGGCGCGGGTCCTTGTTCGAACGCTTCATCGTTGTCTCCTTGTTGTTTGGCGAACGCGGATGACTGTGGCACCATCGCCGCGCCGAAGATGTCGTTGCAACGACATTTCTTACGGACCCCGCCGACCGGCGCCTGCGACGGTTCGGCCGATGCGATGTCACGAGGGACGACAGCAGGAGGCGCGATGTCGAACGCGTTGGAGAACATGCTTCGCGAGAGCCTGTGGGCGCGCGCGCTCACGGACGACGAACTCGACCGCGTCGTCCAGGAGTCGCACGAGCGCGTGGTGCCGGCCGGCGGCTTCGTCGTGCGGCGCGGCGAGCCGGCCGATCACTGGATCGGCGTGATCGACGGCCTCATGAAGATGTCGGTGTCGCTGCCCGACGGGCGCGTGTCCACCTTCACCGGCGTGACCGCCGGCGGCTGGGGTGGCGAAGGCTCGCTGCTCACCCCCGGATGCTGGCGCTACGACGGCGTCGCGCTGCGGCCCACGCGCGTGGCCTGCGTGCCGCGGCACAGCTTCGAGCGGCTGATGTCCACCAGCATCGACTTCAATCGGTTTCTGTTGTTACACATCAATGCGCGACTGAGCCTGTTCATCGGCCTCATGGAATTCGATCGCCTGCTCGGCCCCGACGCGCGCGTGGCGCGCTGCCTGGCCAGCCTGTTCGACCCCATCCTCTATCCGCGTGCCACCCGCTTCGTGCGGCTGAGCCAGGACGAGATCGGCCTCTTGTCGGCCGTGTCGCGCCAGCGTGCCAACCGCGCGCTGCATGCGCTGCAGCGCGACGGCCTGTTGCGCATCGAGCATGGCGGCGTGGAAGTGCTCGACCTCGCGGGCCTGCGCACCTACCAGAGCGGGGCGGCCGAAGCGGCGGCGGCCGTGGCTGCGGCCACCGACACGCAGGCCGCAGCGCCCCTGGACGACCTCGTCAGTCCACCTTCGCCCCGGTGGCCTTGACCACCTTCTCGTACTTCGCCAGTTCGCTCTTCATGAAGGCGCCGAACTGCTCGGACGAGTTGCCGACCGGCTCGGCCAGCATCGAGGCGAAGCGGGTCTTCGTTTCCGGCGCGTTCAGCGCGGCGACGAAGGCCTGATTCAGTTTCGCGACCACCTCGGGCGGCGTGCCGGCCGGTGCGACCAGGCCCCACCAGGTGTCGATCGAGAAGCCCTTGAGCGTGTCGGCCACGGGCGGCACGTCGGGCAGGGCGCTGCTGCGCTTGAGCGTCGTGACCGCGATCGCCTTCAGCTTGCCCGAGCGGATGTTCGGCGCGGCCGTCGCGAGGTTGTCGAAGTTGAAGTCGACCTGCCCCGACAGCAGCGCCAGCTGCGCCGGGTTGCCGCCGTTGTACGGAATGTGCACCGCGAAGATGCCCGCTTCCTTCTTGAACAGCTCGCCCGCCAGGTGGCCGGCGCTGCCGTTGCCGCCGCTGGCGTAGTTGAGCTTAGCGGGGTTGGCCTTGGCGTAGCGGATCAGGTCGGCCAGCGTGCGGATGTTCAGGCGGTTGGCCGTCTCGGCGTTCATCACCAGCACGTTGGGCACGCGCACCATCTGCGTGATCGGCGCGAAGTCGGTCGCGGCGTTGAATGGCATCTTGCTGTACAGCCACGGGTTCACCGCGTTCGTGGCCGTGGCCGCGATGCCGATCGTGAGGCCGTCCGCCGGCGCCTTGGCGACGAAGTCGGCGCCGATGTTGCCGCCCGCGCCGGGCTTGTTGTCGATGATGACCGGGCCGCCCAGGGTGTCCTTCACCTGCTCGGCCAGGATGCGCGCCGTGTTGTCGATCGGGCCGCCGGCCGCGTAGGGCACGACGAGGCGGATCGGGCGGTGTTGCTGGGCTGCGGCATGGCCGGCGGTGAGCACGGCGGCACCGGCGATCAGGGTCAGGAGGAAGTGTCTCGTCTTCATGTTGTTCTACGGAACGGAAAGGGGAGCGCGAAGGCTCAGGGCAGGGCTTTGTCGGCTTCGGTGGTGAAGGCGTCGGCGAAGAACTCTTCTTCGGGCAGGCCAGCCAATGCCACATAGTCGCGCTTGGCCGAGTCGACCACGATCGGCGCACCGCAGGCATAGACCTGGTGGCCCGACAGGTCCGTGAAGTCTTCCAGCACCGCCTGGTGGACGAAGCCGGTGCGGCCGGTCCAGTTGTCTTCCGGCGTGGCGTTCGACACCACAGGCACGTAGCGCAGGTTCGGCATCGCGGCCAGCTGCTCGCGCAGCCAGGCGTCCATGTATAGGTCTTCGGGGCGGCGCCCGCCCCAGTAGAGCGCGGTGGGGCGGTCGATGCCCTTGAACTGCATGTGCTCCAGCAGCGCCTTGATGGGTGCGAAGCCCGTGCCCGAGGCCAGCAGGATCATCGGCTTGTCGGAGTCTTCGCGCAGGAAGAAGCTGCCGAACGGGCCTTCGATGCGCAGGATCTCTTTTTCCTTCATCGCGCCGAAGACGTGGTCGGTGAACTTGCCGCCCGGCAGGTGGCGCAGGTGCAGCTCCAGGCCCGTGCCCGGCACGGCCACCGTATGCGGCGCGTTGGCCATCGAGTAGCTGCGGCGCGCGCCGTCGCGCAGGATGAATTCGACGTACTGGCCTGCATAGAACTGCAGCGGCTCGCCGGCCGGCAGTTGCAGGCGCAGCATCATCACGTCGTGCGACTGGCGCGTGAGCGCCATCACGCGCACCGGCATCTTGCGGATCGGCAGCGCGCCGGCCTCGGTGACCTGGCGCGACTCGAGCACCACGTCGCTCGTCGGATGGGCGCAGCAGGTCAGCACGTAGCCGGCCAGCTGCTCCTCGGCGCTCAGCGCCTTGCTCTGGTGCGGGCCGAGCGTGACCTCGCCCGACAGCTTCTTGCACTTGCAGGAACCGCAGGCGCCGTCCTTGCAGCCGTAGGGGAGGCCGATGCCCTGGCGGATGCCGGCCGCGAGGATGGTTTCGTCGCCCTGGACCACGAAGTGGCGCCCACTGGGCTCGACGGTGATGGAAAAGCCCGCTTCGTGCGGCGCTGTAGCAGTCATCGGTATTCTTCGGGGGTGAACTTTCCCGGCTGCGTGCGGCCGGGACAACTGAATTGAGACAGGAAACCCGGATTTTGCCTTCAATCAATAGTCCCTCCGGCGCACTGCCGGCCCGGTTCCGGCGCGAGCGCCTGCTGATCGTCGGCTGCGGCGACGTCGGCCAGCGCGTGGCGCGCAACCTGCGCGGGCGCATGCAGCTGGTCGCGCTCACGTCCTCGGCCGACCGCGTTGCGGCGCTGCGCGCGGCCGGCATCCGGCCGCTGCTGGGCAACCTGGACGACCGAGCCACCCTGCGCCGCCTGGCAGGCATCGCCACCCGCGTGGTGCACCTGGCGCCGCCCGCGCGCGAGGGCGGCGCGGCGTGGTGGCGCGACCAGCGCACCGTGTCGCTGGCGCAGGCGCTGCGGCTGCGTTCGCTGCCTTCGGCGCTGGTCTACGGCTCCACCAGCGGCGTGTACGGCGACTGCGGCGGCGCGCGCGTGAGCGAAACGCGCGGCGTGCGGCCCGACACCCCGCGCTCCCACCGGCGCGTCGATGCCGAGCGCGCCGTGCGCTGGTTCGGCCGCAGCACCGGCGTGCGCACCAGCATCCTGCGCATCCCGGGCATCTACGCGCCCGACCGCGAGAACGGCACGCCGCGCGGCCGCCTGGAGCGCGGCACGCCCGTGCTGCGCCGCGAGGACGACGTCTACACCAGCCACATCCACGCCGACGACCTCGCGCGCGCCTGCGTGGCGGCGCTGTTTCGCGGCAAGCCCCAGCGCGTGGTGCACGCGTCGGACGACACCGAACTGCGCATGGGCGACTACTTCGACCTGGCCGCCGACCTCTACGGCATGCCCCGCCCGCCGCGCGTGGCGCGCGGCGAGGCCGAGCGGCAATTGCCGCTGCAACTGCTGAGCTTCATGGGCGAATCGCGCCGGCTCGACAACACGCGGCTCAAGCGCGAGCTGCGCGTGCGGCTCGCGCATCCGACGGTGCACACCGGCCTGCAGCCCGCAGACGCCTGAAGGGACGCACCCGTGAACAAACAGAGCGTTCGCATCCCCGACGGCCATCCGACCTTCGGCTCGACCGCCGTCTTCGACACCTTCAAGTACGCGCCCGGCGTCAAGGCCGGCGGCCTGCTGTTCGTGGCGGGGCAGGTCGGCCTGCGTGCCGACGGCAGCGTGCCCGAGAGCGCCGCGGAACAGGCCGACTGGGCCTTCCGGCGGCTGGGCGTGGTGCTCGAAAGCGCGGGGCTCGGCTTCGCCGACCTGGTGGAGATCGTGAGCTACCACGTCGACGTCGAGCACGAGCTGGCGGGCTTTCGCGAGGTGAAGGACCGCTACATCACTGAGGATTTTCCGGCGTGGACGATCCTCGGTGTGGCGGCGCTGGCGCGGCCGGCGCTGTGGGTGGAGATTCGCGCCGTGGCGGCGTTGAAGACCGCGCAAGCGGGCTGACACCGAAGCGGATGCCCAGGGGCCGGGCGTACCATGGCGGCACAGGTTCCAGATCGAACAGATCGAAGCGAAGCGGACGAAACGAATGCCCCAAACGATTGAAGCGTTGCTTGCCGATCAAGGCGCACAGGCTGTCCTCGCCTACCTGAACGCGCGCGTGCCGCATCGGTACACCGGGATCTACAGGATTCGCGCCGACCTGGTCACGAGCCTCTACCTGCACGACAAGCAAGGCGAACTGATCCCCGAGAACATCGCCGTCGTGCCCTTCGAGGCGAGCATCTGTCCCTTTGTCCTGCGCGACGGGTGGTTCCGCACCGACGACTCGAGCGTCGACGAGCGCTTTGCCACGCATCCTGGGCGGGACTACACCATCAGCTACCACGGCGTTCCGCTCTTGAACCCCTCGGGCGCGGTCGCTGGCACCTTGTGCCACTTCAACTTCACGGCCGTGCCGCTGCCGGACGACGAGTTCGAGCTGCTGCACCATGCCGCCTTGTCGCTGCAGGTGAAGCTCGCCGACGTGCTTGGCTAGGGCGGGGCGCTGCCTGGCCCGAAAGGCCCAGAGGCAAAGAAAAACCCGCTGCGCCAGTGAAGCGAGCGGGTTTCTTGATGTGGGGGTGAGACGGCGTCGTCTCGTGGTGCCCGGGGCCGGAATCGAACCGGCACACCTTTCGGTGGGGGATTTTGAGTCCCCTGCGTCTACCAATTTCACCACCCGGGCACATCCGGAAGGAAGCCCAAAATTATGGCACAGTGGCTGGCATGAATTATCCGACGATCGAAGACGCCATCGGCAAGACCCCCCTGGTTGCCCTGCAACGCATCCATGCCGCGGAAAACGCCAAGCGCGGCAACGTGATCCTGGGCAAGCTCGAAGGCAACAACCCGGCGGGCTCGGTCAAGGACCGACCGGCGCTGTCGATGATCAAGCGGGCCGAGGAACGCGGTGAAATCAAGCCCGGCGACACGCTGATCGAGGCCACCTCGGGCAACACCGGCATCGCGCTGGCGATGGCCGCGGCCATCAAGGGCTACCGCATGGTGCTGATCATGCCGGAGGACCTCTCGGTGGAACGCGCCCAGACCATGAAGGCTTTCGGCGCCGAGCTGGTGCTCACGCCCAAGAGCGGCGGCATGGAATACGCGCGCGACCTGGCCGAGCAGATGGTCGCCCAGGGCAAGGGCCGCGTGCTCGACCAGTTCGCCAACCCCGACAACCCGCGCATCCACTACGAGACCACCGGCCCCGAGATCTGGACCGACACGCAGGGCAAGATCACCCATTTCGTGAGCGCCATGGGCACCACGGGCACCATCACCGGCGTCTCGCGCTACCTGAAGGAAAAGAACCCGGCGGTGCGCATCGTCGGTGCGCAGCCGGCCGAAGGCTCGCGCATTCCCGGCATCCGCAAGTGGCCGGTCGAGTACCTGCCGAAGATCTACGACCCGAGCCGCGTCGACGAGGAAATCAGCGTGAGCCAGGACGACGCCGAGGAGATGTGCCGGCGCCTGGCGCGCGAAGAGGGCATCTTCGGCGGCATCTCGGCGGCCGGCGCGCTGTGGGCGGCCATCGAGGTGTCGAAGAAGGTCGAGAACGCCACCATCGTCTTCGTGGTCTGCGACCGCGGCGACCGCTACCTGTCCACGGGCGTCTTTCCCGCCTGATCCCTTCACACTGCGGCGGCGCCCACGGGGCGCCGCACGTCCGAGAAAAAGAACAGAGACTCCCCATGCCCCACCCCAAGTTCTGCCAGGCCTGCGCCACCCCGCTCGAATGGATCGCGTTGATGGAAGACGGCGGTCCCAAGGAGCGCCTGCGCTGCCCCAACTGCGGCCACACGCACTGGAACAACCCCACGCCCGTGCTCGCGGCCATCGTCGAGTACCGCGGCCAGGTGCTGCTGGCGCGCAATGCGGCCTGGCCGGGCAAGATGTTTGCGCTCATCACCGGCTTCATGGAGGCCGGCGAGACGCCCGAGGAGGGCATCGCGCGCGAGGTCAAGGAAGAGACCAACCTGGACGTGAGCGCCGCCAAGCTCGTCGGGGCCTACGACTTCCAGCGCATGAACCAGATCATCATCGCGTACCACGTGGTGGCCGACGGCGAGGTGAAGCTCTCGCCCGAGCTGGTGGACTACCGCCTCTACGACCTGCCCGACCTGCGGTGCTGGCCCGCCGGCACCGGCTATGCGCTGGCCGACTGGCTGCGCACGCGCGGCCACGAGCCGGTGTTCTTCACCGCGGCGGAAAACGAAGAGCGTCGCCGCGGCCTGAACCTGCCACCGGAGCCTGGCAATGCAAGTTGACCGCGAAATCGACACGCGCGGCCTCAACTGCCCGTTGCCGATCCTGAAGGCGAAGAAATCGCTCAACGACATGGCGAGCGGCCAGTTGCTGAAGGTGGTGTCGACCGACCCGGGTTCGGTGCGCGACTTCCAGGCCTTTGCGCGCCAGACCGGCAACGAGCTGGTGGCGCAGGAGACCGTGGGCAGCGACTTCATCCACGTGCTGAAGCGGCGCTAGCGTCGGCAACCGACCAAAGAAAAAGGGGCCTCGCGGCCCCTTTTTTGTTTTCAGCGCTTTGCGGCGCCCTCAGAGCTTCAGGCTCTTGAGGTACTCGCGGAACTGCTCGCCCACTTCAGGGTGCGCCAGCGCCAGCTCCACCGACGCCTGCAGGAAGCCTTCCTTGCTGCCGCAGTCGTAGCGGATGCCTTTGTACGAGTAGGCGTAGACCGATTCCTTTTTCATCAGCGCGGCGATGCCGTCGGTCAGCTGGATCTCGCCGCCCGCGCCCTTGGGCTGGTTGCGGATCTCGTCGAACACGCCGGGCGTGAGGATGTAGCGGCCGGCCACGCCCAGGCGCGAGGGCGCGTCTTCGGGCTTGGGCTTCTCGACCATGCGGTTGACCTTCACGAGGCCGTCTTCCACGTTCTCGCCGGCCACGATGCCGTAGCGCTTGACGTGCTCCAGCGGCACTTCCTGCACGGCCAGCACCGAGGCGCCCAGGCGCGCGAAGACTTCGGTCATCTGCGCCAGCACCGGCTGGCCACCGACAGGGCCGACCATCAGGTCGTCCGCCAGCAGCACGGCGAAGGGCTCGTTGCCCACCAGGTGCTCGGCGCACAGCACGGCGTGGCCCAGGCCCAGCATGCGCGGCTGGCGCACGTACGAGCAGGTCATGTCGTCGGGCGACACCGAACGGGCGATTTCGAGCAGCGCGTCCTTGCCGCTGGCTTCGAGCTGGCTTTCGAGCTCGTAGGCGGTGTCGTAGTGGTCTTCGATCGCGCGCTTGTTGCGCCCGGTCACAAAAATCATGTCGCGGATGCCCGCGGCATAGGCTTCTTCGACGGCGTACTGGATCAGCGGCTTGTCGACCACGGGCAGCATCTCTTTGGGCTGCGCCTTGGTGGCCGGCAGAAAGCGGGTGCCGAAGCCTGCAACAGGGAATACGGCCTTGCGGATGCGCGTCGGGGAAGAAGTGGACATGGGCGGTTCAGTGTCGTTGGATGCAGGGAAAAGGAGAGGGATGAGGGTGGTTACGGCGCGAAGCCGATGACCAAATCCTAGTCCCCCACCCGGGCCGCGTCTGTCAGCCGAGGCGCACAAGCTGGTCGCGCAGGCGCTCCAGCGTGGCGGTGAAATCGACCAGGCGCGTGCGCTCCTGTTCGATCACGGCGGGCGGCGCCTTGGCCACGAAGGCCTCGTTGCCGAGCTTGCCGTGCACCTTGGCGATCTCGCCCTCGATGCGTGCAATTTCCTTGCCGATGCGCAGCTTCTCGGCCGCCTTGTCGATCTCCATGTGCAGGCACAGGCGCGCCGCGCCCACCACCGCCACGGGTGCCGCCTCGGCGGCAGCCTGCCACGAGGCCTCGTCGTCGAACACCTTCACTTCCTTGAGCTTGGCCAGCGCCTGCAGCACCGGGGCCGCGTCGCGCAGGAAGGCCGCGCCCTCGGCGTCGTCGGCCACCGCGTACAGCGGCAGGCGCGTGGCGGGCGACACGTTCATCTCGCCGCGCAGCGTGCGGCAGGCGTCGACCAGCGCCTTCAGGCGCGCCACGTGCGCTTCGGCGGCTTCGTCGATCTTCTCGGGCTGGCTCTGCGGATAGGCCGCGATCATGATCGATGCGCCTTCGCGGCCCGCGACCTTCGACACCTTCTGCCACAGCTCTTCGGTGATGAACGGGATGATCGGGTGCGCCAGGCGCAGCAGCGCCTCGAGCACGCGGATCAGCGTGCGGCGCGTGGCGCGTTTTTGCGCATCGTCGCCGGTCTGGATCTGCACCTTGGCGATCTCCAGGTACCAGTCGCAGAACTCGTCCCAGGCGAACTGGTAGATCGCGTTGGCCACGTTGTCCAGGCGGTATTCCTCGAAGCCCTTGGCCACTTCGGCCTCGACGCGCTGCAGCTGCGAGACGATCCAGAAGTCGGCACGGCTGAACCTCAGGTAGCCGTGCGCCTTGCCGCCGACCTGGCAGTCTTCCTTCGTGTGCTCCAGCAGGCCGCAGTCCTGGCCTTCGCAGTTCATCAGCACGAAGCGCGTGGCGTTCCACAGCTTGTTGCAGAAGTTGCGATAGCCCTCGCAGCGCTTCGAGTCGAAGTTGATGCTGCGGCCCAGCGAGGCCAGCGAGGCAAAAGTGAAACGCAGCGCATCGGCGCCGAAGGCCGGAATGCCCTCGGGGAATTCCTTCTGCGTGTTCTTGCGCACCGCCGGTGCGGTCTCGGGCTTGCGCAGGCCTTGCGTGCGCTTGTCGAGCAGCGCGGGCAGCTCGATGCCGTCGATCAGGTCGACCGGGTCGAGCACGTTGCCTTCCGACTTGCTCATCTTCTTGCCCTGCGCGTCGCGCACCAGGCCGTGGATGTACACGTCCTTGAACGGCACAGTGCCCATGAAGTGCTTGGTCATCATGATCATCCGGGCGACCCAGAAGAAGATGATGTCGTAGCCCGTCACGAGCACGGTCGAGGGCAGGTACAGCGCCAGGTCTTGTGTCTTCTCGGGCCAGCCCAGCGACGAGAAGGGCACCAGCGCCGACGAGTACCAGGTGTCGAGCACGTCTTCGTCGCGCGTGAGCGTCTTGCCCGGCGCCTTGGCCTGCGCCTCGGCTTCGGTCTCGGCCACGTACACCTTGCCGTCTTCGTCGTACCAGGCGGGAATCTGGTGGCCCCACCAGAGCTGGCGCGAAATGGTCCAGTCCTGGATGTTCTCCATCCAGTGGTTGTAGGTGTTGACCCAGTTCTCGGGCACGAAGCGCACCTCGCCCGACTTCACGACGTCGATGGCCTTCTGCGCGATCGACTGGCCGTCGGCGCCGGGGCGCGTCATGGCCACGTACCACTGGTCGGTGAGCATGGGCTCGACCACGGCGCCCGAGCGCGCGCAGCGCGGCACCATGAGGCGGTGCTTCTTCACCTCGACCAGCAGGCCGAGCGCCTCCAGGTCGGCCACGATGGCCTTGCGCGCCACGAAGCGGTCCATGCCGCGGTACTTTTCAGGCGCGTTGTCGTTGATGGTCGCGTCGAGCGTCAGGATGCCGATCACCTCGAGCTTGTGGCGCTGGCCGACGGCGTAGTCGTTGTAGTCGTGCGCGGGCGTCACCTTGACCACGCCGGTGCCGAATTCCTTGTCGACGTAGTCGTCGGCAATGATCGGAATCAGTCGGTCCACCAGCGGCAGCTTCACGCGCAGACCGATCAGGTGCTTGTAGCGCTCGTCCTCGGGGTGGACCATCACGGCCGTGTCGCCGAGCATGGTTTCGGGGCGCGTGGTGGCCACCGTGAGCGTGCCGCTGCCGTCTTCCAGCGGGTAGGCGATGTGCCAGAGCGAGCCGTCTTCTTCTTCGCTCTCGACTTCCAGGTCGCTCACCGAGGTCTTGAGCACCGGGTCCCAGTTGCCCAGGCGCTTGCCGCGGTAGATCAGGCCTTCTTCATACAGCTTCACGAAGGTGTGCGTGACCACCTTCGAGAGGTCGTCGTCCATCGTGAAGTACTCGCGGCTCCAGTCGACCGTGTCGCCCATGCGGCGCATCTGCTCGGTGATGGTGCTGCCCGACTTTTCCTTCCACTCCCACACGCGCGCCACGAAGTTCTTGCGGCCCAGGTCGTGGCGGCTGACTTTCTGCTCCTGCAGCTGGCGCTCCACCACGATCTGGGTGGCGATGCCCGCGTGGTCGGTGCCCGGCACCCACAGCGTGTTGGCGCCCTTCATGCGGTGGTAGCGCGTGAGGCTGTCCATGATCGTCTGGTTGAACGCATGGCCCATGTGCAGCGTGCCCGTCACGTTGGGCGGCGGCAGCTGGATCGCGAACGACTCGGCGCCTTCCTTGGGCTGCTGCGTGCCGCGGAAGCCCGCCTTGGCGTAGCCGCGCTGCTCCCATTCCGGGCCCCAGTGCGCCTCGATGGCGGCGGGTTCGAACGATTTGGACAGGCTCTCGAGGCCGGGCTGGGAGGTAGGTTCGCTCATGGGGAATGCAAAACGGCACCCTCGGGTGCCGTTGGTGACAGGGTGGGATTGCCCGGGATTTTACCGGGGCGGCCCGGGGTAACCCCAGCCCCACATAATCGACTGATGCTGTTCCTGCTTTCCCCCGCGAAGTCGCTCGACTACGACACCCCCGTCCCCTCCGAAACCCCCGCCACCCAGCCCCATTTCGAAGCCCCGCGCGGCCCCTCGGTCGAACTCATCAAGCTCTTGCGCGAGAAGTCGCCCCAGGACATCGCCGAGCTGATGCACCTGTCGGACAAGCTCTCGGCCCTCAACGTGGCCCGCTACGCCGCCTGGTCGTCCAAGAGCACCGACAAGAACGCCCGCCAGGCCGCCTTCGCCTTCGATGGCGACGTCTACGGCGGTTTCGACGCCCGCAGCCTCACGCCCGCCCAGCTTGCCTGGGCCCAGGACCACGTGGGCATCCTCAGCGGCCTGTACGGCCTGCTGCGCCCGCTGGACCGCCTGCAGCCCTACCGGCTCGAAATGGGCACCGCGCTGGCCAACCGCCACGGCAAGGACCTGTACGCCTTCTGGGGCTCGCGCATCGCCGAGCACCTGAACGAGCGCCTGGCGGCCGACCGCACGCCGGTCGTCGTCAACGTCGCCTCGCAGGAGTACTTCAAGTCGGTCGACCAGAAGGTGCTCAAGGCGCGCGTGGTCGAATGCGTGTTCCAGGAATGGAAGGGCGACAGGTACAAGATCGTGAGCTTCTTCGCCAAGCGCGCCCGTGGCCTGCTGGCGCGCTGGGCCGTGCTGCACCAGGCGGCCACGCCCAAGGCGCTGGAAAAATTCGACCTCGAGGGTTATGGTTTCGACGCCGATGTGTCGACAGCCGAAAGGCTGGTGTTCAGAAGAAAGCTAGCATGACCCCCAGGCTGCGCGCACTTCGTGTCGCTTCGCCAACCCCCTTCCAGGGGGCAACACCAGCGGCCCGGCAAAGCCGGTTCCGCGGTGTTTCTGGCGAAGAACTGCGTGGAGTCATGTGTTGCGGGTCTCATTGCAGAGTGGAGGAGCACTGACATGTCCCAAGCGATCAGTCCGGAATTGCGCGAATGGCTGGTGGCCCAGCTCGCGGCCGGCCATTCGGTGCCCGCGTTGCGCATGTCGATGCGGGCGGCCGGCTGGCAGGATGCCGCCACCGACCTCGCGTTGGCCCAACTGGAGGCCGGGTTCCCCGATGTCGAGGCGGCCCTGGCGCCGGCGCGCACCGAGATGCCCGGCCCCGACCTGGACGGCGCGCCGCTGTACCTCGACGCCGGCGACCGCCGCGTGCAGGTGCTGCAGACCGTGCGGCACCCGCGCGTCGTGGTGTTCGGCAACCTGCTGTCGGTCGAGGAATGCGAAGGCCTGATCGCCGCCGCGCGCGTGCGGCTGGCCCGCTCGCTCACCGTCGAGACCCGCACCGGCGGCGAGGTGCTCAACGTCGACCGCACCAGCGACGGCATGTTCTTCGAGCGCGGCGAGAACGAGATCGTCGCGCGCCTCGAACAGCGCCTGGCCATGCTGCTGCGCTGGCCGCTCGAATACGGCGAGGGCCTGCAGATCCTGCGCTATGCGCCCGGCGCGCAGTACCGCCCGCACTACGACTACTTCGACCCGCACGAGCCCGGCACGCCCACCATCCTCAAGCGCGGTGGCCAGCGCGTGGCCACGCTCGTGATGTACCTGCAGGAGCCCGAGCAGGGCGGCGCCACCACCTTCCCCGACATCGGGCTCGAAGTGGCCCCGGTGCGCGGCACCGGCGTGTTCTTCAGCTACGACCGGCCCGACCCCGCCACCCGCACGCTGCACGGCGGCGCGCCGGTGCTGGCGGGCGAGAAATGGGTCGCCACCAAGTGGCTGCGCGAACGCGAATTCAAGTAGCAGAAGAAGCAACAAGGAACCGATGAAAGTCACCGCCAACGGCCTGCAGATCGAAGTCGACGACACCGGCGGCGAAGGGCGCCCCGTCATCCTGTTGATCATGGGGCTGGGCATGCAGCTGGTCGCCTGGCCCGACGGCTTCGTGCAGCAACTGGTCGACGCCGGCTTTCGCGTGGTGCGCCACGACAACCGCGACATCGGCCTGAGCCAGGGCTTCGACCACCTGGGCACCGGCAACCTCGTGTGGGAAACCATCCGCCACCGCATCGGCCTGAAGGTGCGCAGCGCCTACACGCTGCAGGACATGGCGCTCGATTCGCTCGGCGTGCTCGACGCGCTGGGCATTGCCCGCGCCCACATCGTCGGCGCCTCGATGGGCGGCATGATCGCGCAGCGCATCGCCGCCACCGCGCCCGAGCGCGCCGCCAGCCTCGTGAGCATCATGAGCTCCAGCGGCGCGCGCGGCCTGCCGGGCCCGCGCCGCGAGGTCGGGGCCATGCTCATGCGGCGCCCGCGCAGCCACGACGAGGCCGCGCTGGTCGCGCACAGCATCAAGCTGCTGCGGCTCATCCAGAGCCCGGCCTACCCGCAGACCGACGAGCAACTGGCCGCGCGCCTCACCTTCAGCATGCGCCGCGCCTACCACCCGGCCGGCCTGATGCGCCAGATGCTCGCCATCGGCGCCGACGACGACCGCCCGCAGGTGCTGGCCCGCATCCAGCGCCCGACGCTGGTGCTGCACGGCGACGCCGACGCGCTCGTGCCCATCGCCTGCGGCCGTGATTCGGCGCAGCGCATTCCGGGCGCGACCTTCATCGCCGTGCCCGGCATGGGCCACGACCTGCCGCCCGAGGTCTGCACGATCCTCGCCCACCATATCGCTCCGTTCGCACACGCGGCGGATGCAGGAACCGCCCCATGAGCCACGACCCGACCAACCCCAACACCCCCGAACAGTCGCAGCTCGGCCGCGCCTCGGCCTACGCCGACAAGTACGACCCGAGCCTGCTGTTCCCCATCGCACGCACCACGCAGCGCGAGGCCATGGGCATCCAGGGCGGCGCCTTGCCCTTCTTCGGCGCCGACCTCTGGACCGCCTTCGAGCTGAGCTGGCTGAACCCGCGCGGCAAGCCGCAGGTGGCTATCGCGCACTTCACCATTCCCTGCGAAACGCCCAACATCATCGAGAGCAAGTCGTTCAAGCTGTACCTCAACAGCTTCAACAACAGCACCTTCGCCAGCATCGATGCGGTGCGCGAGCACCTGCGCACCGACCTCGCCGAAGCCGCATGGCGCGGCAGCGACCAGTCGGCCGGCATCGGCGTGAAGCTGCTCACGCCCGACCTCTTCGACCGCGAGCCGGTGCACGAGATCGATGGCCTGGACCTCGACCGCCTCGACATCGAATGCACCCACTACCAGCCCGCGCCCGAGCTGTTGAGCAGCGACACGACGCAGGTGCACGTGAACGAAACCCTCACCAGCCGGCTTCTGAAGAGCAACTGCCTCGTCACCGGCCAGCCCGACTGGGGCAGCGTGCAGATCCGTTACAGCGGCCCGCCCATCGACCAGGCCGGCCTGCTGGCGTACATCGTGAGCTTTCGCAACCACAACGAGTTCCACGAGCCCTGCGCCGAGCGCATGTTCACGGACATCTGGCGACAGTGCCAGCCGACCAAGCTCGCGGTGTATGCGCGCTACACGCGGCGCGGCGGGCTGGACATCAACCCGTTCCGCACAAGCTGGCCGCAGGCGCTGCCGGTGAACATCCGCACGGCGCGGCAGTAACGGCCACCCGCGGGCGGTCGCGCGCTGCCGCGGCTTAAGCCCCTCTTCGGAATTCCTGAACTCGCAGGCGTCTCCCTGTGGCATTCTGAAATTCCCCCGCGAACTCGCGGGCGAACGAACATCCGAAGCAGAGGCAAGACACATGGTTGAAGGCAAAGTGGTCGTCGTCACCGGCGCGGGCGGCGGCATCGGGCGCGACATTGCGCTCGCGATGGCGCGGCATGGCGCGAAGGTGGTGGTCAACGACATCGGCGCGGGGCTCGACGGCGCCGGCGGCAGTGCCGGGCCGGCGCAGCAGGTGGTCGAGGAAATCCGCGCGGCAGGTGGCGAGGCGGTGCCCAACACCGACAGCGTGGCCGATGCCGCGAGCGCCGGGCGCATCGTGGAATGCGCGGTCGACAGCTTCGGGCGCATCGATGCGGTGGTGAACAACGCGGGCATCCTGCGCGACCGGTTCTTTCACAAGATGTCGGTCGACGAGTGGGACGCGGTGATCAAGGTTCACCTGTACGGCGCCTACTTCGTGAGCCGCGCGGCCGCGACGCACTTCAAGGAACAGAATTCGGGCGCGCTGGTGCACATGACCTCCACCTCGGGCCTGATCGGCAACTTCGGCCAGGCCAACTACGCGGCGGCCAAGCTCGGCATCGCGGCGCTGTCGAAGTCCATCGCGCTGGACATGCTCAAGTTCAACGTGCGCTCCAACTGCATCGCGCCCTTCGCCTGGAGCCGCATGATCGGCGCGATTCCCACCGACACCGACGAGCAGCGCGCGCGCGTCGACAAGATCAAGCAGATGACGCCCGCCAAGGTGGCGCCGCTCGCGGTGTACCTGGCGAGCGACGCGGCGGCGGCCGTGAACGGGCAGATCTTCTCGGTGCGCAACAACGAGATCTCGCTCATCAGCCAGCCGCGCCCGGTGCGCTCCATCCACCGCTCGGAAGGCTGGACGCCCGAGAGCATCGCCGAGCACGCCATGCCTGCGATGCGCGCCAGTTTCTTCCCGCTGGACCGCTCGGCCGACGTGTTCAGCTGGGACCCGGTCTGAGAAGGTGTGAACGGACCCGCCATGTCCGGATTCATTCACACCTTCTGAGGACAAACCCGCAAGCGGCTGCAGGCGACGCCGTTCGCCGGACAATGCGCGTTCCTCCCGCTTCCTTCGTGCCCGCCCGGTGAACCTGCACTTCGACCTGTTCGACCTGAAACTGTTCGTCTACGTGGCGGACGCGCGCAGCCTCACGCGCGGCGCCGAGAAGGCCTGCATCTCGCTGGCCGCGGCTTCCACGCGCATCAAGCAGATGGAAGAGGCGGTGGGCGGCAAGCTGCTGCACCGCAGTGCGCAGGGCGTGAGCCTCACGGCCGCGGGGCAGGCCGTGCTGTACCACGCCAAGCGCGTGATGCAGCAGATGGAGCACCTGCGCTGCGACATGCAGGACTTCGGCAAAGGCATCAAGGGCCATGTGCGCGTGTTCGCCAACACCACCTCGATCACCGAGTACCTGCCGCAAAAACTCGCGGGCTTTCTCACGCAGCACCCGGCCGTGCAGGTGGACCTGCGCGAATACCTGAGCGAAGAAATCGTGCGCGCCGTGGCCGACGGCGAGGCCGACATCGGCATCCTCGCGGGCGACGTGCACACCGGCGAGTTCGATGCGCGCCCGTTCGGGCGCAACCAGCTCGTGCTGGTGGTGCCGCCCACGCACCCGCTGGCGGGCGCGTCGTCGGTGGCTTTTGCCGACACGCTCGATGAGCAGCACGTGGGCCTGCACCACGGCAGCGCGATCCACCGCTTCCTGCAGCGCCGCGCCGAACTTGCGGGGCGTGGCTTCAACCCGCGCATCCAGGTCAGCAGCTTCGAAGCTATCTGCCTGATGATCGAAGCAGGCGTGGGCGTCGGCGTGCTGCCCTCGTCATCGGCGCACCGGTTGTCGATGGCGATGCGCATCTCGACCGTGGCGCTCAGCGACGCCTGGGCCGAGCGCGAACTCAAGCTCATCGCGCGCAACCGCGAGCAGTTGCCGGCCTCCGCGCGCGAGCTGTTCGACCACCTCACCCTGGCCTGAGGCGCGACGGGCCATGTCCGCCGACCTGAAATCGCTGCGCCTGTTCGTGGCCGTGTCCGACCACGGCAGCATCAGCGAAGGCGCCAAGCGCTGCCACATCGCGCTGGCCGCTGCGAGCAAGCGCATCTCCGACCTCGAAGCCCGCGCCCGGTTGCCGCTCCTGGTGCGCCATGCGCGCGGCGTCACGCTCACCTCGGCCGGCCATGGGCTTCTTCTGCATGCGCGCGCCGTGCTCTCGGCCATGGACCGGCTGGGCGCCGAGCTCGACGATTTCCAGAATGGCGTGGCGGGCGTGGTCAGCATCACGGCCAACGCCTCGACCATCGCGCAGTTCCTGCCGGCGCAGATCGGCTCGTTCCTGCGCCTGCACCCGGTGCTCAAGATCGACCTGCAGGAGCGCGCCAGCACCGAGGTGGTGAAGGCCGTGCAGGCCGGCCTGGCCGACATCGGCGTGATCGAGGGCCAGACGCCGGCCGACGGCCTCGAATGCCTGCCCTACCGCACCGACGAGCTGGCCGTGGTGGTCGCGCGCGATCACCCGCTGGCGCGCCGCAAGCGCATCGACGTGGCGGAGGTGCTGCGCCACGACCATATCGTGGTGCGCGAAGGCACGGCGCTGCACCGCGTGCTGCTGGCCGCCGCGCTCGAGGCCCAGGTGCCGCTCAAGGTGCGCATGCAGGTGGGCAGCTTCGACATGGTGTGCCGCATGGTGGAGCAGGGCGTGGGCATCGGCGTGCTGCCCTATGCGGCCATCCTGCCGCAGCTGCAGATCCTCAAGCTGCGCTGCCTCAAGCTCGACGCGCCCTGGGCGCTGCGCCGTCACCTGCTGTGCGTGCGCCGCCAGCAGGAGCTCACGGCCGCCGCGCGCTCGGTGCTCGAACACCTCGGCCGGCCCGACTGAGGTCATCGGGGCAGCGAGCCTTCGCGTCGCGCGAAGGCTCGAACTCGCCAAAAACGAATTGTTCTCCTGCGGCCCTCGCGCAAAGATGCGGGCACACCAAAGGAGACACCCTTGAAGATCATCCGCGTCAGCGCCACGCCGCTGAACATCCCCGTGACCATCGACGTGGTCGGCCTGAACAAGCAGACCTCGCTGTCGCTGTGCCTCACCGAGATCGAGACCGACACCGGCCTCGTCGGCCACGGCATGACCGCCATCACCGAAGAAGAAATCATTGCCGCCGCCGTGCGCGAAGTGGCCGGCCCCGCGCTGATCGGCGAAGACCCGATGGCCACCGAGCGCCTGTGGGAGAAGCTCTACTGGCTGCTGTCGCCGCGTGGCCAGACCGGCTACGCGAGCCACACCATCGCCGCGCTCGACATCGCGCTGTGGGACCTGAAGGGCAAGGCCTTGGGCCAGCCGCTGTGGCGCCTGTTCGGCGGCGCGCGCGCCAAGGTGCCGGTGTACGCCACCTTCGGCTTCGGCTTCTTCGAACGCGACCAGCTCGCCGCCGCCGCCAAGCTGTGGGTGTCGCAGGGCTTCAACCGCCTGAAGATGACTGTCGGCAACCACGCGCTGGCGCGCCGCGACGAGCCGCGCCCGCTCGACGAGGTCATTGCCGAAGACGTGCGCCGCGTGGCCGCCGTGCGCGAGGCCGTGGGCCCCGACGTCAAGCTGTACGTCGATGCCAACTGCGGCTTGGACCTGTTCCACGCCACCGAACTCGCGCACCGCATCGAGCCCTACGGCATCAGCTTCTTCGAGGAGCCGCTCACGCAGAACGACGTGCGGCAGATGGCCCAGCTGCGCGCGCGCACGCGCATTCCGCTGGCCTGCGGGCAGAACGAGGGCCTGGCCTTCCGCTTTCGCGACCTGCTGGTGAACCAGGCGGCCGACGTGCTGCAGCCCAACGTGACCATCTCGGGCGGCTACTCGCAGTGCCTGAAGATCGCGGGCATGGCCGCGGCCTTCAACGTGCCCATCGACAACGGCGGCGCCTGGCCCTTCCACAACATGCACCTGCACGCGGGCGTGTCCAACGGCGGGCTGGTCGAGTACCACTACGTCGCGGTGCAGATGCTCAAGCAGATCTTCGACGGCCTGCCTGTGCCCGATCAGGGCTGGCTCACGCTGCCCGAGGCGCCGGGCCTGGGCTTCACGCCCAACGCCGAGCGTGTGCGCGAACTCGCCAAGTTGCCGACCTCGCACGGGAAAGGCAAGGCCTGAGCGCCACCCGACGACACTTCCGACCACGACCAGGCCGCGCAGACGGCCGGCGCATCCCGACCACCACGGAGACAAGATGAACGACAGAAGAAGAGATGCCATGCGGCCATCGCGCCGGCATGCCCTGCAGGCCGCCCTGGCCCTGGCCGGCCTGCTGGCCGCCGCACCCGCCGCATGGGCGCAGAAGTTTCCCGACAAGCCCATCCGCATCGTCGTCGGCTACTCGGCCGGCGGCGGCGTCGACGCGGTCGCGCGCATGCTCAGCGCGCGCCTGCCTGCGGTGCTGGGCCAGCAGGTGCTGGTCGAAAACCGCACCGGCGCCACCGGCCTCATCGCGGCCGACCTTGTCGCCAAGGCGCCGCCCGACGGCTACACACTGATGATGGGCGACAGCGCCTTGCTCATCGCCAAGCTGCTGCAGCCGAAGATCGCGATCGATCCGCTGACCAGCTTCAAGCCCGTGGCCGGTGCCTTCGTGTCGCCGCTGATGATCGTCGCGGGCAACGACTTTCCTGCGAAGACACCCGCCGAACTCGTCAAGGAACTCAAGGCGCACCCGGGGCGTTATTCCTACGCGTCGTCGGGCGTGGGCACCGTGCAGCACCTGGGCTTCGAGATGCTCAAGCAATCCACCGGCGCGTTCGTGGTGCATGTGCCCTACCGCGGCGCGGCGCAGATCGTGCCCGACGTGGTCGGCGGCCAGGTGCCGCTGGGCGTGGTGAGCGCCACGGCTGCGATGGCGCAGTCGAAGGCCGGCAAGCTGCGCGCGCTCGCGCTGTTGAACAACGCCAAGCTCGAAGGCGCCGAGAGCGTCGCACCGCTGGCCGAGGCGCTGCCAGGCTTCGACGTGGCGCCGCGCATCTTCCTGCTCGCGCCGGCGGGCACGCCCAACGACGTGGTCGACAAGCTCTCGGCCGCCGTGAAGACCGTGCTCGACATGCCCGAGACGGGCACGGCCGCCGCCGCGCAGGGCACGCTGCGCGCCTACGCCACGCCCGCTCAGCTGGGCAAGGACATGGCGGAGGAAACGACGCGATGGAAACGCATCATCACGGACCAGCGCATCGTGGCGGAGGGGAACTGAGGTGACACAGCCCCATCTCGGCCTCATCGTGCCGCCCGCAGCCGGCGCCGTGCCGGTCGACGGTCCACTGCTCTACGGCGACCGCATCCGCTTCAGCGCCAAGGGCCTCGGCCTCGGCGAAATCTCCACGCGCGGCTACACCGAAGTGATCGACTCGGTCATCGGCAAGGCGCTGGAACTCAAGGAAGAGGGCGCGAGCGCCGTCTCCCTCATGGGCACCTCGCTGAGCTTCTTTCGCGGCGTCGCCTTCACCCGCCAGCTGAAGCGCGAGATGGAGCAGGCCACGGGCCTGCCCTGCACGACGATGAGCGACGCCATCCTCGAGGGCCTGCGCCATCTGAAGGTGCGGCGCGTGGCCGTCGCCACCGCCTACATCGACGAGGTCAACACGCAGCTGCGCACCTACCTCGAACAGAGCGACTTCGAACCGCTCGCACTCGAAGGCCTGGCCATCTCCGACGTGCAGGCCGTGGGCCAGGTGTCGACCGAGGTGCTGGTCGATCTGTGCCTGAAGGTGTTCGACGACCAGCCCGGCGCCGACGGCCTCCTCATTTCGTGCGGCGGCCTCGTCACGCTCGATGCGGTGCGCGAGGTCGAGGCGCGCCTGCGGGTGCCCGTGGTGTCCAGTTCGCCCGCGGGCTTCTGGGACCTCGTGCGCACCGCGGGGCTTGATGCGCGCTCGCCGGGGCAGGGCCGGCTGTTCGGCTGACCGGCCTCAGCCCAGCCAGCGCCCCACGCGGGCCGTGCCGGCCAGCTGCCAGACGCGCTCGCACAGCGCCTTCGCTTCGTCGGCCGTCGCGCCTTCGCCGTAGTGCGCCAGGCGCTGCATCTTGTCCTCGATCTCGGCGCGGCTGAGGCTGTTGCCGGGGTCGCCCTTGGGCTCGTCGACGCGGCCGGCCAGCGTGCGGCCGTCGGCGGTGTGCACGCTGACCTTGCCGATCCAGCGTGCGGGGTAGGCGGTGTCGACCTCGTCGTCCAGCGCCATCGTCACCTTCTCGCGGAAGGCCGAGACCTCGGGCGAGAGAAAGTCGCGGTCGAACTCGCCCAGGCCCGCGCGGCCGTGCACGGCGATCAGGCCCAGCACCGTGCCCATCGAGAACTTGCCCTGGTGCACCGTGGCGGGCACCGTCACGCGGCCCAGCACGTCGATGGCGCCCTGGTGCACGTGGGTCGTGACCCGGGACACGTCTGTCGGCTGGAGCTGGTTCTGTTCCATCACCTGCAGCAGCGCGTCGGCGGCCGGGTGCGTGTGGCGGCAGGAGGCGTGGTACTTGAACGAGGTCTCGGCCAGCGTCCAGCGTGTGCCCAGGCCGTCGGTGAGCTTGGCCGGATCGGCGTCGCTCGACATGCCCACGCCCAGACCCTGCGCGCCTTCGAGGATCTTCGCCGCGCCCGTGAAGCCGTCCTGCGCGAGGTAGGCCGACATCAACCCGCTGGCGGCCGCGTGCGCGCAGTGCAGCTGCTTCGAATCGGCCGCGTCGCGCAGGAACTCCCACACACCGGCCGACTGCGTGCCGGCCGAGCCGAAGGCATGCAGCATCTGCTGCGGCGACAACTCGAGCAGCCGGCCCACTGCAGCAGCCGCCGCGAGCGTGCCCGCCGTCGCCGTGGTGTGGAAGGTGCGGTAGTGCGATCGGCCCAGGAACTCGCCGACGCGGATGCCCACCTCGTAGCCCGCGACCACGGCCGTCAGCAGCTGCGCGCCGCTGGCGCCGAGGCTCTGCGCCACGGCCAGCGCGGGTGCGATGACCACGGCGGCGGGGTGGAACACCGAGCCGTTGTGCACGTCGTCCTGCTCCACGTAGTGCGAGGCCGCCGCGTTGACCAGCGCCGCGAACAGCGGCGAGCTGGTGCGCCGCGAGGTGAGGATTTCGCTCGGCCCGTCGGCCGGGCCCATCATCTGCGCGAAGCGCTCGATGCTGCGCACCGGCCGCGCCGTGCGGGCCGCGAGCACGGAGCCGAGCCAGTCGAGGATCAGGTCCTCGGTGCGGCGCAGCACGGGGGAGGGAATGTCGGCGAACTTCAGCTCGGCCGCGAAGGTCGCGAGCACCTTGCTGGGGTGGTCGATGGCGTTCATGTGCAGTCCTTCAGAACGAACGAGGCAGGCCGAGCATGTGCTCCGCCACGTAGCTCAGGATGAGGTTGGTCGAGATCGGCGCCACCTGGTACAGCCGCGTCTCGCGGAACTTGCGTTCGATGTCGTATTCGCACGCAAAGCCGAAGCCGCCGTGGAACTGCAGGCAGGCGTTGGCTGCCTCCCAGCTCGCCTTGGCCGCGAGGTACTTCGCCATGTTGGCCTGCGCGCCGCAGGGCTGGCGCGCATCGAACAGGCGGCAGGCTTCGTAGCGCATCAGGTTCGCGGCCTCGGTCTCGATGAAGGCTTCGGCAATCGGGAACTGCACGCCCTGGTTCTGCCCGATGGGGCGACCGAACACCACGCGGTCCTTCGTGTAGGCCGTGACCTTGTCGATGAACCAGTAGCCGTCGCCGATGCACTCGGCCGCGATCAGCGTGCGCTCGGCATTCAGGCCATCGAGGATGTACTTGAAGCCCTGGCCTTCCTCGCCGATGAGGTTCTCGGCCGGGATCTCGAGGTTCTCGAAGAACAGCTCGTTGGTCTCGTGGTTCACCATGTTGAGGATGGGGCGCACCGTCATGCCTTTGCCGATGGCCTCGCGCAGGTCGACGATGAAGATCGACATGCCTTCCGACTTCTTCTTCACGTCCGCCAGCGGCGTGGTGCGCGCCAGCAGGATCATCAGGTCCGAATGCTGGATGCGCGAGATCCACACCTTCTGCCCGTTGATCACATAGCGGTCGCCCTTCTTCACGGCGGTGGTCTTGATCTTCGTGGTGTCGGTGCCGGTGGTCGGCTCGGTCACGCCCATCGACTGCAGGCGCAGTTCGCCGCTGGCGATCTTCGGCAGGTACTGGCGCTTCTGCGCCTCGCTGCCGTGGCGCAGCAGCGTGCCCATGTTGTACATCTGGCCGTGGCAGGCGCCCGAGTTGCCGCCGCAGCGGTTGATCTCTTCCATGATCACCGAGGCCTCGGTCAGGCCCAGGCCCGAGCCGCCGTACTCCTGCGGAATCAGCGCGGCCATCCAGCCGGCCTTGGTGAGTGCGTCGACGAACTCGGCGGGGTAGCCGCGCGCCTCGTCGACCTTGCGGAAGTACTCGTTGGGAAACTGTGCGCACAGGTCGCGCACGGCGTCGCGGATGTCGGGGAAACGGTTGTCGGTAGCGATCATCATGTGCTTCAGTCCTGGCGGGGGCCGCCTGCTTCCTTTTCGACGCGTTGCCAGATCTCGATGGCCATCGGGTCGTCGATCTCCTCGAGGATGTGGCCCACGAGGCCGATGGCGCGCGCCATCACGCCGAAGCCGCGGATGATCTTCCACGGAAAGCCGAACTCGGCCGCAATCGCGCCGATGGCGCCCGTGGCGTTGATCGGCAGCGACTTGCCCGACACGCGCTCGGCCTCTTCCTGCACGGCCTGCATCAGCGCGACGTAGTGGCTCGACAGGCCGTTCTCGGCCGCGATCTGGAACAGGCGCGGCGTGCGCGGGTCGATCGGCTTGTGCAGCGGATGGCCCAGGCCCGGCACGATGAGCTTGCGCGCGCGGTGGTCGGCCACGATGTCCTTGGCCATGTCGGCCAGCGGACGGCTCGGCTTCTCGCCGAAGGGAATGGCCTCGTACAGCATCTTCGCGGCGCCTTCGGTGCTGCCCACGAACACGCTGCCCAGCCCGCACAGGCCTGCGGCCACGGCGGCCTGCAGGGCTTCGGGCGCGCCGGCGTAGGTGAGCCGCGCGGCCAGTGCGCTGGGCGTCACGCCGTGCTCCACCAGCGTGACGACGATGGCGTTGAAGGTCACGGACTCCTGCGGCGTCGGGATGCGACCCGTCAGCTCCAGGAAGGCCATGTCGCCCAGGTTGAGGTGGCCGAGGATTTCCGAGGGCAGGTCGCGCCCGCGCACGGTGATCTTGTCGGGCGTGCTGTGGCCGAGGTCGGTGTGCAGGGATTTCTTGATCTTTGTCATGGCCGCAAATCTATCCCCGCGCGCGCCCGCAGGCGCTCAGTGATTGCGAAACCCTCCCTTCCGCAATCGCGAATGCCCGCCGGCGGGGTCTTCGGGCACGCTGCGACTCTTCATTGCAACGGAAAAGAAAAGGCAGACAGCGCGATGGATTCCGACTCACTCCTGGCCGTGCGCGAAGCGGCGCTCGACTACTTCACCCGCAGCGGCGCCACCGCGCGACGCCGCGCCCGCACCGAACGCCCCGAGGCCGACGAGGCGCAAGGCTGGGGCGAGATCGCGGCCCTCGGCTGGCCCGGCATGCTGGCGCCCGAAGCGGCCGGCGGCCTGGCGCTGGGGCTCGACGGCGCTGCGGAAATCCTGCGCGCGGCCGGCGAACACGCGGCGCCTGAGCCGCTGCTGGCGGTGGCGGGCCTGAGCGCGCTGCTGCTGGCGCGGCTCGAATCGCCCGGCGCGCGCGCCTTGCTGGCCGACCTCGTGGCAGGCCGCAGCCTGCCCGCGCTGGCCTGGCAGGAAAGCGCGGGCGACCTCAGCGCCGTGCCGCTGGCCTGCGGCTGCGAGGCGCGCGCGGGTCAGGGGGGCGGCGTGCTGCTGCAGGGCGACAAGCTCATGGTGCTGCCCGGCGCCGCCGCCAGCGGCTGGCTGGTGTCGGCGCGCGGCGAGGACGACGCCGTGCTGCTGTGGGTGCCGCGCGGCACAGCCGGCGTGAGCGAGACGATCGTGCCGCTGGTCGATGGCAGCCAGGCCGCAAACCTTCGCTTCGAAGAGGTCGTGCTGCCGGCCGACGCCGTGCTGGCCAGCGGACCGGCCGCGCAGGAGGCGTTGCACCAGGCGCTCGCGGCGGGGCAGATCCTGCAGGCGGCGGAGCTGCTCGGCGCGGGGCAGGCGATGCTGGCGCAGACGCTGGCCTACCTGCGCGCGCGCTCGCAGTTCGGCAAGCCCATCGGCAGCTTCCAGGCGCTGCAGCACCGCAGCGTCGACATGTTCATCCACCTCGAGGTGGCGCAAGCCACGCTCAACGAAGTGCTGGCGCTGGCAAGCGACGGCACCTTGCCTTCTGACCGGCTCGAAGCCGAGGCCAGCCGCGTCAACGCGCGTTGCACGGCTGCCGCGCTGCAGGCGTCGCGCGCGGCAGTGCAGCTGCATGGGGCCATCGGCTACACGCAGGAGTGCGATCTGAGCCTGTTCTACAAGCGCGTGCTGTGCCTGTCAGCGTGGCTGGGCAATGCCACGGCGCACCAGCGCCGGCATGCCGCGCTGACTGGCGAAGCTGAAGCTGCTGCGAGCAGTGCTGCAGCCTGGAACGGCGAGTTCCTCGCGCGCACCACCGACTGGTCCGCCATGCCCGAGCCCGAGTTCCGCCGCATGGTGCGCGGCTTTTTGCAGCAGCGCTATCCGGCGCAGCTGCGCTACCTGTCGCACCGCGCGCGCTGGAGCGAGGTTCGCGAGTGGTACCTCACGCTCTCGGCGCAGGGCTGGATCGCGCCGGCCTGGCCGCAGGCGCACGGCGGCATGGGCCTGCCGGCCGACAAGCTCATCGCGTGGATCGAGGAGCTGGAGCAGCACGGCGTGGCGCGCGCGCCCGACCAGGGCATCGTGATGATCGGCCCGCTGCTGATCCAGCACGGCACGCCCGAACAGCAGCAGCGCTTTCTGCCGCGCATCCTGAGCGGCGAGCACGTGTGGTGCCAGGGCTATTCGGAGCCCAATGCCGGCTCCGACCTGGCCGGCCTGCGCACCGAGGCGGTGGCCGGGCACGACGCGCAGGGCGATCACTTCGTCGTCAACGGCCAGAAGATCTGGACCACGCTCGCGCAGGATGCGAACCACATCTTCATGCTCGTGCGCACCGACAAGGGCGCGCGCAAGCAGGAGGGCATCAGCTTCCTGCTGTGCGACCTGCGCACGCCGGGCGTCACCGTGCGGCCCATCCACACGCTGGCGGGCGAGCCCGAGTTCTGCGAGGTGTTCTTCGACAACGTGCGCGTGCCGGCCGACCAGCTCGTGGGCCGGCTGCACGGCGGCTGGACCATCGCGAAGGCGCTGCTGGGCTTCGAGCGCATCTTCCTGGGCAGCCCCAAGCAGTCGCAGTACGCGCTGGGCCAACTCGCACGGCTCGGGCAGGCACGGCGTCTGTTCGCCGACCCGGTGTTCGCACAGCGCTTCGCGGCGCTGCGGCTCGACGTGCTCGACCTGTCGGCCGCCTACACGGGCTTTGCCGACATCGTGCGCGCGGGCAAGCCGCTGCCCGCGTCGGTGTCGCTGCTGAAGATCTGGGCCAGCGAGACCTACCACCGCATCGGTGCGCTGCTGGTCGAGGCCGGCGAAGAGCAGGGCGCGGTCGCGGGCGACCAGGTGCTCGACGGGCAGAGCTTCAACGTGCTCTCGCCGCTCATCGGCTCCACCGCCGCCATGATCTACGGCGGCACGAACGAGATCCAGCGCAACATCCTCGCGCGGCAGGTGCTCGACCTGCCGGCCTGAGCGATGTGAGCCGCCAAAGAAATACACAACTGGAGACAACGCTCATGCAATCCCTCGAACTTTCGCGCCGCCAGCTCATGGCCGCGCTGGCGGGCAGCGCGGCGCTCGCCGCACTGCCTTCGCGCGTTTTCGCGCAGCAGCCGCTGCCGCCGCTCATCAAGCTGGTGGTGGGCTATTCGGCCGGCGGGCCGGTGGACGGCGCTGCGCGCCTGCTCGCGCCCGCGCTGGGCCAGGAGCTGGGCACGCAGGTGATCGTCGACAACCGGCCCGGCGCCGCCGGCTCGCTCGGCGGCAACGCCGTGGCCAAGGCGCCGCCCGATGGCGCGATGCTGTTCTTCGGCGCGAGCCCGACCATCACCATCAACCCGAACGTGCAGCGCAGCATGCCCTTCGACCCGATGAAGGACCTCACGCCGCTGGCGCCGCTGGTCGACTACACCAACGTGCTGGTGGTCAACAACGACCTGCCGGTGCGCAACGTGGGCGAGCTGCTGGCCTATGCCAAGGCCAAGCCCGGCAAGCTGTTCTACGGCTCGGCGGGCGTGGGCGCGTCGAACCATCTGAGCGGCGCGCTGCTCGAGAAGATGAGCGGCGTGCAGCTCACGCACGTGCCGTACAAGGGCAGCGCCCCGGCGCTGGCCGACGTGATGGCCGGCACCGTGCCGATGATGTTCGACATCATCGCCACCTCGCGGCCCTTCATCCAGTCGGGCAAGCTGCGCGCGCTGGCCGTCACCTCGCGCCAGCGCAACCGCATGCTGCCCGACGTGCCGACCATGATCGAGTCGGGCGTGCCCGGCTATGACGTGGGCGGCTGGTTCGGCCTGTACGGCCCGGCGCGCATGGACCCGGCGCTGGTCGCGCGCGTGAACGCCGCGGCGCAGAAGATGCTGGCGCGCGAAGACATCGCGCACCGCCTGCGCGAGCAGGGCTACGAGGTCTGGACGGGTGCGCCGGAGGTGCTCGCGACCAAGGGCGTGTCGGACCGCAAGCTGTGGGCGAGCGCCTCCAAGGGCATCGAGGCGGAATAGCCGATGCAGCCCCGCATTCATCACCTGCTCGAAGACCGCGCGGCCCGCACGCCGGACGCGGTGTTCCTCCACGAACTGGGCGGCACCACCACCTACGGCGCGTTGCAGGCCATGGTCGAGACTGCCGCGAACGACCTGCTCGCCGCCGGCGTGCGGCCTACCGACCGCGTGCTGCTGGTGGCCGAGAACTGCGCCGCCCACATCGCGCTGCTGCTGGCCTGCAGCCGCGTGGGCGCGTGGTCATGCGGCGTCAACGCGCGTATGTCGCCGGGCGAGATCGCGGCCATCGCCGAGCGCGCCGACGCGCGGCTGTGTTGCTTCACCACCGACGCGTCCGATGCGGCGCGCACGCACGCGCAGCGCGCGTCGGCCGTGCCGGCCACGCTGCCCGGCGTGATGTTCACCACCGCGCGCGCCGAGGCCCGCACCGAGCCCGATCCGGCGCTGGCCGATGCCGCCGCGATCATCTTCACCTCCGGCACCTCGGGCACGCCCAAGGGCGTGATGGTGTCGCACCGCGGGCTGCTGCACTTCGGCCGCGTGTCGGCGGCGGTGCGTGCGCTCGACACGCGCGACCGCGTCTACGCCTTCCTGCCGATGACCCACATCTTCGGCATCGGCACCGTGCTGATGGCCGCGCTCACGGGCGGGGCCGCGCTGGTGCTGCGAGCCAGCTTCTCGCCGGCCGACATGCTCGAGGCGCTGGCGCACGGGCAGGTGTCGAACCTGCTCGGGCCGCCGACCATGTACGCGCGGCTGCTGGCGCACATCGAGGCGCAGCAGCTGGCGCCGCGCTTTCCGAATTTGCGCTACGTGTACACCGGCTCCGCGCCGCTCGACCCGGTGCTCAAGCAGCGCGTGGAGCGCTTGTTCGGCCAGCCGCTGCACTACGGCTACGGCCTGTCGGAGTACGCGGGCTCGGTGTTCCTCACGCGCACCGAGGCGCCGCGCGCCGACACCTCGGCCGGTTATGTGGTCGAGGGCGGCGAGGGGCGCATCGTCACGCCCGAAGGCACTGAAGCGGCACCCGGCGACACCGGCGAGATCTGGCTGCGCGGCCCGGGCCTGATGCTGGGCTACTTCCGCGACGCGCCCGCCACCGCGCAGGTGATGCGCCCGGGCGGCTGGTACGCCACCGGCGACCTCGGCCGCTTCGACGCCGACGGCGCGCTGTTCGTGGTGGGGCGGCTGAAGGAAATGATCATCCGCTCGGGCTTCAACGTGTACCCGGCCGAGGTCGAGGCGGTGATCGGCCGCTTCGCGGGCGTGCACCTGTGCGCGGTCGTCGGCGTGCCCGAGGCCGACGGCAACGAGCAGATCGTCGCCTTCGTCGAGCTGAACCCTGGCGCGGCGCTCGACGAGGCGGCGCTGCGCGCGCACCTGGCCGAGCACCTGTCGCCCTACAAGCGGCCCGCGCGCATCGAGGTGATCGACGCGATGCCGACCACCGCCAACGGCAAGCTGCTCAAGCGGGAACTGCAATCACGGGCCCAGCAAGCCTGAGATCCGCCGGAAGGTCGCCGATGACACTGCGGCGGCCTTTCTGCGTGTCCATGTACTCGCGCATGCGGGCGATGCGGCCCTCGCGCAGTTCGAGGATGAAGCAGTAGTCGTTGTCGTAGTGCCGGCCGCTGGCGAGCGTGGCCTGCAGGCGCATCTCGAGGACCACGGTGTCGCCGTCGCAGAGCAGGTGGGTGAAGTCCACCGAGACATCGGCCACGAACAGCTTCGGAAACTCCTCGACGAGAAAGCGCACGATCGTCTGCGGCCCGATCATGTGGTCGGTGAAGCCCAGGGCCACGCCGGTGGCGTTGTCCTTGGGCGCCAGCCATTCGGCGTCGTCGGTGAAGGCGGCGCGCACGCGCTGCGGGTCGCGGCTGGCGAAGGCCTTCCAGGCGTCGACGACGGCGCGCTTGTTCTGCTCGGGGGTCATGGGGTGCGGGGATGAAGTGAAGGAGCGGCGACGATAGGTGCGCCGCGTTGCGTCGGCCCGCTGCTTCCGGACATCTGCAACGCGCTCTCGGACTTATCCTGCAAGGAGCCGCGCTGCTGTCCGCCAGTCGATGCGCCGTGCAGACCGCATCGTGGGGGCCTTCAACAAGGAATCCACGCCATGGCCGATGACCTGAGCAAGCGCGGACCGCAGGATGCGGCCCGCATCAATGTCAACGAACTCCACGAGGTTCGCTACTGGACCCAGGCGCTGGGCGTGACCGAGGCGCAGCTGCGCTCGGCCGTCGCGGCCGCCGGGGTCGAGGTGAAGGACGTGCGCACCTACCTCGGCAAACCCTGAGCGCGCGCTGAAGGTGCGGCCCGGCGGGCAGGGCGCGCGTAGGCAGGCTCCTACAGCCGCGGCGCGGAGCGGGGCCGATACTCGTGGCCTTGTTCCCGCCTTCAGGAATCCTGCCTTGACCGTGCTCCCTGCCGCCTCTCGTCCCACGGGCCGCGCGCCCTTGCGGGCCGCTGCGCCGCGATGAAGTCGTCTCCCAGCGCCCGCAGCTGGATTGCGGCCGGCGTGCGCCACGAGCTGCTCACGCGCGCCCTGCCGGCGCTGCGGCACGACATGACGGCGCCTGTCTCGGTGATCCGCATGGCGGTGCTGATGCTCAAGCGCCAGGTGGCGGCCGACCCCGTCGACCCCGCGGCCTGCGAGGAGCGGGTGAACCTCATCGACAGCCAGGTGTCCGAGCTGGTGGCCGCGATCCGCTCGCTGCGCGACTGGGAGCTGGCCACCACCGACGACGGCATCACGCGCAGTGCGCTGGTGGCGCAATGCATGACGCTGATGCGCTCGGCTTTCGACCTGCACGGCGTGGCGCTCGAGGTCGACGAGGCGCTCGCCGCCCCGCAGGACGACGAGCCGCGCTGGCCCAATGCCGCCGCGCTGCGCTACCTGTTCCTGGGCGCGCTGGGCTACCTGCACGACGGCGCGGACGAGGCCGGCACCATCCGCATCGAGCCCGACGGCACCGACGCGCTGCGCCTGCACGCCCGGGTGCGCGAGGCCGGCGGCGCGAACGCGGTGCTCGACGCCCACCGCGCGCCGCGCGCGCTGGCCATCGACACCGTGGCGCTGCAGAACCTGGCCGAAGACCTCGGCTACGCCGTGCTGCTCGACGCCGACACCGTGCGCTTCGCCCTCGCCGCAGGCTGAGGCGTCCGCAGGAAGGCGAGCAATCGCCGCTCCGCCGCCACCAGGCCGCGCGCCGGGCCGGCCGTGGCGGCGCGGGCCGCGATCTTCTCCAGCAGCGTGCCGGTCGCCGCCGTGTCGTCCTCGCGCGCCAGCGCCTCGCCCAGCGCCAGCACGGCCGGGTGCACGTAGGCCTTCTTGCAGACCGCCGGCGTGTTGCCGAGCTGCCGCGCCACGGCCGCGAGGATGTCCTTGGCACCGGGCCGGCGCTCGCCCTCCCAGGCACAGGCCAGCCGCGTGAGCTCCAGCGCCTGCACCGTGCCGTGCCAGGTGCGGAAGTCCTTGGCGGTGAAGCGCTCGCCTTCGCCCTTGCCTGTGGCGGTGGCGTCGGCGATGTAGTCGTTCACGTCGTTGGACGACACGCCGCGCACCTCGCCCGCTTCGTCCGTGTACTGGAACAGCGCCTGCCCCGGCAGCTGCTGGCACTGGCGCACCACGCGGGCCACGCGCGGGTCGTCGATGCGGGCCTCGTGCGCCACGCCGCTCTTGCCGCGAAAGCGCAGCCGCAGCGCCGAGCCCTGTACCGCCGCGTGGCGGTTGCGCAGCGTGGTGAGGCCGAACGAGCCGTTGCTGCTGGCGTAGGCCTCGTTGCCCACGCGCAGCAGCGTGGTGTCGAGCAGGCGCACCAGTGTGGCGATCACCTGTGCGCGACCGGGTGTGCGGGTGCCGGCGCGCAGGTCGCGCGCCACGCGGGCGCGCAAACGGGGCAGGGCGCGCCCGAAGGCCGCGAGGCGCTCGAACTTGGTGCCGTCCTGCAGCGCACGCCAGTCGGGGTGGTAGCGGTACTGCGTGCGGCCGCGCGCGTCCAGGCCCGTGGCCTGCAGGTGGCCCTGCGGCAGCGGGCAGATCCACACCTCGGTGTAGGCCGGCGGAATCGCCAGGCTGCGGATGCGCGCGAGCGCGTCGGCATCGCGCAGCCAGCGGCCGTGCGCGTCGCGGTAGCGAAAGCCGTCGCCCCACTTCAGCCGGCGGATGCCCGGCATGCCGGGGTTCACGTAGACCAGCCCGCCGGCCAGCGCTGAGGTGGCAGCCGGCGCGGGCCGGCATGGGGTTTGCATCGAAGGCATGACATCGCGCTTGTGCCAGCATCGACAATCGTGCGGTGTAGGACGCCGCACGCTGTTGCCGAGGCGCGCTTTCCTTTCCTTCCTTCTCTTCGGATTCCACCCATGTCCCTCCTGAACTCCCGTCGCTTCTCCCTGGGCAGCCGCGGTCTGGCGCTGTGCGGCGCCGTGCTGCTCGCCACGGCCTGTGCCTCCACCTCGCCCACGGCCGACACGCGCGCCGCTGCCGCCGCCCCCACCGGTGCCCCCGTCAAGGTGAAGGTGTTCGTGGCCGCCATGTTCGAGATCGGCCAGAACACCGGCGACCGCGCCGGCGAGTTCCAGCACTGGTACGAGCGCTACTGGAAGGGCGCGACGCCCGTGGCCGTGCCCGGTGCGCTGCAGCCCGTGTACTGCAACGCCGACGGCGTGTGCGGCGCGGTGCTGGGCATGGGCAAGGTCAACTCGTCGTCGTCGATGCAGGCCATCCTGCTGAACCCGAAGTTCGACTTCTCGCAGGCCTACTACGTGATCTCCGGCGTGGCCGGCACGCCGCCCCAGCGCGGCACCATCGGCGAGGTGAGCTGGGCCACCTGGCTGGTCGACTACGACCTCGGCCACCGCTGGGCGCCCGAAGAGAACAAGCCCGGCGAGCCCACTTTCATGCCGCGCAAGGGCTACGAGGAGTACCGCCGCTTCAAGCTCAACCCCGACCTCGTCGGCTGGGCCATGAAGCTGTCGGCCGACACGCCGCTCAAGGACGCGGAATCGGCCCGCAAGTACCGCCTGCGCTACCCCGACGCCGCCGCGCGCCGCGCCCCCTTCGTGGGCACCGGCACGCACATGACGGGCGACACCTTCTTCCACGGCCCCGGCATGTCCAAGCAGGCGCAGTACATCGCCAAGCTGTATGGCGCCGACGACTACGTGATCACCGAAATGGAGGCCGCCGCCATCACCCTCGTGATCAAGCGCACCCACGGCACCGACCGCGTGATGAGCCTGCGCGGCGCAGTCAACTTCGACCAAGGCCATCCGAAGGAAAGCACGCTGCAGCACCTGGATCCGGCACCGGGCGAGACGGCGGGCGGCTTTGCCGAGACGGTGGAGAACATCGCGCTGGTGGGCACGCGTGTGGTCGACCACATCGTGAAGAACTGGCCCACGTGGTCGGCAGGCGTGCCCAAGCCCTGAAGATCGTCAGGGCTGCAGCACGGGCTGCAGATGCCACGTCACGTTGAAGTCGAAGGGCGTCCAGCGGCTCACCGTGACGCCCGCCTGGCGCAGGCCGCGGCCGGTCCACGTGTTGCAGGTCTCGAACAGGTGATAGCTGCCCCGGGCTTCGTAGAAGGCATCGTCGTTCGCGTAGTGCGCACCCGCGATCGGCACCGCGCGGTCTGAAGGCAGCGTGGCGCGCACATGGGCCACGAGCTGCGCGTACTGCGCTTGCGAGAGCGGCAGCTTGTAGGCCCCGCGCCGCAACTGCGCGCGCTGCAGGTAGGTCACGTGCAGCAGCGAGCGGTTGCCACCCGACAGCGCCCCGAAGGCGCGTGCGGCCGTCAGGTCGCCCCAGGTCGGCGTGTGCAGGTAGAACTCGCGGTCGCCCCAGCCGATGGCGACGAACTCGGCATCGGGCGGCGGCGCCTTGAAGTCGGACAAGGGAAAGAGCTGCAACCAGTCGATGCTGGCCGAGCGGACCGGAAACACCAGGTCGGTGTGCACGCCGTTGCTCAGCACCCAGGCCTCGACCGTCGCAGGCTCGACCGGCGGTTTCGCGTTGGCCGGCCAGAAGACCAGCGCGCAAGCCACCGCCACGTACAGCGTGATGGCCAGCAGCAGCCCCAGCAGCGTGAAGGCGATGCGCAGCAGCCAGCGTCGGATCATCGTCGGGGCGGTCAGAAGAGCGACGCTGTGGTCGCCACCGGCGCCGCGCTGCGGGCGTTGCCAGCGGGCGCCAGCGCCTCGGGGCTGCCGGCCTTGGTCAGCGCGCCCACGCGCACGCCCAAGAGGCGCAGCGGCTGCTCCAGCGGCACGCGCTTCAAGCACTGGCCGCCGACCTGGCGGATGGTCTTGCCGTCGTCGGTGAAGCGGTCGATGGTCTGGTCGCGCGTGGCGATCTTGAAGTCGTCGTAGCGCAGCTTGATGCCGATGGTCTTGCCCACGTAGCCCTTGCGTTGCAGGTCTTCGGCCAGCTTCTCGCACAGGTGCGTGAAGATCGCGCCCAGCTCGGCGCGGTCGCGCACGGCGTGCAGGTCGCGCTCGAAGGTGGTCTCGCGGCTCATCGACACGGGCTCGCTCTCGGTCACCACGGGGCGGTTGTCGCGGCCCCAGGCCACCTCGTGCATCCACGCGCCGGTGGCCTTGCCGAAGGTGTCGATGAGCCAGCCGCGCTCGCGCGCCGCCAGCTGGCCCACGGTCTCGATGCCGAAGCGCTTGAGTTTTTCGTCGGCCTTCGGGCCGATGCCGTTCACCTTGCGGCAGGGCAGGGGCCAGATGCGGCTTTCGAGGTCGTGCTCGTAGACCACCGAGATGCCGTTGGGCTTCTCGAACTCGCTGGCCATTTTTGCGATGAGCTTGTTGGGCGCCACGCCGATCGAGCAGGTCAGGCCCGTGGCGTCGAAGATCGATTTCTGGATCAGCCGCGCCAGCGAGCGCCCGCCGTCGCGCTGGCCGCCGGGCACGTCGGTGAAGTCGATGTACACCTCGTCCACGCCGCGGTCTTCCATGAGCGGCGCGATGTCCAGGATCACCTGCTTGAAGGTGCGCGAGAAGCGCCGGTACTCGTCGAAATCGACCGGCAGGATCAGCGCCTGCGGGCACAGCTTGGCGGCCTTCATGAGCCCCATGGCCGAGCCGATGCCGAACTGCCGCGCGGGGTAGGTGGCGGTGGTGATCACGCCGCGCCCCGTGTAGTCCTTCAGGCGCGGAAAGGCCTCGACCGGAATGTCGGCCAGCGTGGCGCCCTCGGGCAGTTCGCGGATCGCCTCGTCGACGCGGCGCCGTCCGCCGCCGATGACCACCGGCAGCCCCTTGAGCTGCGGGTAGCGCAGCAGCTCGACGGACGCGTAGAACGCGTCCATGTCGAGGTGGGCAATGCGGCGGATCGGAGGGGCCGGGGGCGGCGCGGGCTGGAAACTCACGGTGACAATTGTCTCGCTCTCCGGGCATGTTCGCCCGCCCCGGTGTCGCGTGCAAGAATGCGGCGGAATTTCAATCTCCACGCAGGTGGCGAACGGAAAGGAATGCACGATGGGTGACGACGAGGTGGAAGGCGGCCTGTCGGTCGCACTGACGCCGGTGCAGATGGCGGCGGTGCTCGGCGGCGAAGACGTGCCCGAGTCGGCCAGCCTCAGCAACCGGCTCTGGGGCACGGCGGCGCTGATCGGCGGCGTGATCGAACTGGTCGGCGCCGGCGTGCTGTGCGTGGCGCCCGAGCCCACCATGGCCAGCAAGGTCGGCTGCGTGGTGCTGGGCGCGCACGGCAGCGACGTCACCGCCACGGCCGCGCGCCAGATCTGGACCGGCCAGACACAGCGCACCGCCACCGCGCTCACCGCCGACGCCACCGCGCAGGCGCTGGGCGCCTCGCCCGAAACCGGCGCGCAGGTGGGGCTCGCGGTCGACGTGGCGGTGCCGCTCTTCGTGGCCGGCGGTCTGGCCGCATCGCGCGTGATCGCGGTGCGCGCGAGCCGCTTCAAGCTCGAGCCCGTGCGCCTCATCGAGCACGAGGGCATTGCGGGCTCCAAGGCCGGCGGCCACACCATCCGCGAGCACGTGGGCAAGTCGGCGCAGGAGCTGCTCGACCGCTTCGCGAAGAAGCCCAGCCTGCAGCGCTCGTCGTCGTTCTTCGACCTGGCCACCGCCGAGTCGGCCATCAGCCAGACCGTGCGCGCCAATGCGCGGGCCATTCGCGCGTGGTCGCGCTCCGCGGCGGTGGGCTCCAAGCCCGTGGCCTTCGAGCACGACATCGGCACCGTGGTCGGCATCGGCGTGCAGCGCGGCAGCACCGCCGTGAGCCAGCTCACCAAGGTGCGCGTGACGCTGAACATGCGCACGTACAACGGCAAGCCGTTCTACATCCTCACCGCCCATCCGTTCTGATTTTTCCCCTACGACCCACGATGCGATTCGAACTGATCGACCACCTCACCAAGGTCTATTTCGGCCAGGACGCCGACATCCTCTTCGGCGAAACCGGCGCCGAGATCATGGCCTCGTACCGCGAGTCGAGCACCGAGGCCGAGCTGGCCGCGCTGCGCGCCGAGATCGCCGACTACCTCGGTTCGCACGACGACCTCGAAGCGGCGTTCGCGCGCGACTTCTCGCGCGACTACATCCCCGAAGATTTCGGTACGCCGGCGAAACAGTTTCTCGACAGCGTGCTGGCGGCGGTGCGGTAGCCGGTCGTCAGCGCGATTCGACCGTCACCAGCAGCGGCGAATCGAACATCGCCACGGGTGAAATCACCGGCTCGTCCATCGGCACGGCGTCGCCGTAGCGCTCGCGCATCTTGGCGCGCACGGCCGGGTCGGAAAGGTTGAAGCTGCGGATCTTCTGCAGCTCGCCGATGCGCACGCCCAGCGCACGGTCGTAGAGCTTCCACACCAGCTCCGAGCAGTAGATGCGCGAATCCGACCATTCGAAGGTCAGGTCGTACGGGCGGCCCGCGAAGTCCGAGGTGCGCGCATGCAGGCGCGCCACGGCGCCGGGCGTGAGCCGCGTGTCGGCGTCGCGCAGCCGCTTCACCACGTAACGCCCGCCGTTGCCGCGCGCCGTCCATTGCGCCAGCGGCGTGTAGCGCACCGTCGAGACCGCCTCGAACACGTAGGGTTTGCCCTCTCGCAGCAGCACGATGCCCATGTGGCTGTAGCGCGAGCCGGTGGCGCGCTGCACGGCCAGGCTTTGCGCCGAGCGCGAGGTGTGGAAGATGATGTCGCCGTCCTTCAGTGCGGTGGCCGCATGGCCTGCGCCGGCTGCCAGGAGGGTGAAAAGGGCAGACAACGACGTGTAAAGGGCTTTCGACATGCAGGGCATTTTGCGGGATGCCGCTTGCGCCCCGCGGCATGCCGGTGCCATGATCCGCGCCATATGCAAACCGTCGCCTCCATCCTCTGGCGCAGGCTCGATGCACCGGGCCACGATGCCTGTCGCCTCGAACGCAACGCCTCGGCCTGGCAGCTCGACGGCGCGGCGGTGTTCCGCACCGAGGGCGGACGCATCGCCCAGCTGCACTACCGCGTGCGCTGCGACCTGCTCTGGCACACGCAATGGGGCACCGTGCGCGGCTGGCTCGGCGAGTCGGCCATCGACCTGTCGATCACGCGCGACGCGCGCGGCCACTGGAAGCTCAACGACGAAGCGGTGTCCGACATGTCGCACTGTGTCGACCTCGATCTGGGCTTCACCCCCGCCACCAACCTGCTGCAACTGCGCCGCCTGAACCTCGCCCCCGGCGAAAGCGCCGATGCACCGGCGGCCTGGGTCGACATCGAAGACGGCGGGCTCAGCGAGCTGATGCAGCGCTATGAGCGGCGCAGCGACAGCACGTACGCGTACGAGGCCAAGCGCTTCGATTATGCGGAGGTGCTCGGCGTCACGGCGGACGGGTTCGTGAGCGACTATCCGCGGCTCTGGGCCGCGCAAGGCTGACCGTCAGTCGAACTGCGCCCGCGCCCCAGCCACCAGCGCGCGGTTGCGCCGCCGGTCCGCCGCGATCTCCTGCGCGAAGTCCTCGATGCTCCCGCCGGCCGGCAGGTTGTAGGCCTCGCGCAGGCGCGCGCGCAGCGGGTCGCCTTGCAGCAGGCGGTTGATCTCGCCATTGAGGCGCTGCACCACCGCCACCGGCGTGCGTGCGGGTGCGAAGATGCCGAAGAGCGAATCGCGGTTCGCCTTCTCGTAGCCCAGCTCTGCGAGCGTGGGCACCGCAGGCAAGGCTTCGATGCGCGCGGGCGCGCCGACCGCCAGTGCCTGCAGCCGGCCGCTCTCGATGTACTGCAGCTGCTGCGCCGCGACGTTGGTCGACAGCACCTCGAACTGGCCGCCCAGCGCATCGTTGAGCTGCGGGCCGCCGCCCTGGTAGGGGATGTGCGTGATGTCGGTGCGGCTTTGCAAGCGCACCTGCGCCAGCACCATGTGGCCGATGGTGGCCACGCCCGAGGTGGCCCAGCGCACCGCGCCGGGCTGGCGGCGCGCCAGCGCGATCAACTCTGCAAAGCCGCGGCCCGCGAAGGCCAGCGTGCCCACGACCAGCACCGGCGTGCGCATCACGCTGGCCACGGGCACGAAGGCGCGCAGCGGGTCGTAGGGCGCGCGCGCGAGCAGCGGGTGCAGGGTGAGCGGGCTGATGGCCGAAAAGGCCAGCGTGTGGCCGTCGGGCGTGGCGCGTGCGAGCGCATCCATGCCCAGGCTGCCGCCCGCGCCGGCGCGGTGTTCGATGAGCACCGGCACGCCCAGCGACTGCGCCAGCGGCTCGGCCAGCGCGCGCGCCATGCCGTCGCTCACGCCGCCGGGCGGGTAGACCACGATCAGGCGCACGGGGCGATGGGGCCAGGGCAGGGCAGCGTGCGACAGGTGCGGCAACGCGCACGCAGCCGCGAAGCCGATGCGTTGCAGGAAATGGCGGCGCAGCAGCGGCAGGGTCATGCGGCAGCGTTCCCCTCGGCCAGCCCACGCAGCAGCGCCGCGAAGTGCCGCGCCGGCAGGTTGTCTTCGTCCGCGCGCGACACCAGCGTGAGCGGCGCGTCGAGCTGGCCGCCGTCGGCCAGCCGCGAGTAGGCGATGGCGTGCGCGTGCACGCCGGTCATCGAGGTCGGCACCACCGACAGGCCGACGCCCGCGGCCACGAGGTTCAGGTTGGTCATCATGCGATCGACTTCAGCCACCACGCGCGGGCGCAGGCCCTGCGCGTGGCACAGCGCGAGCAGCTCGGCATAGAGGCCGGGCGCGCCCGGGCGGCGCACGAGGATGATGCCCTCTTCGCAGAGTTTCGACAGCGGCAGCGGCTTCGCCGGCTTCTTGCCATGGGCAGACGGCGCGAAGCGGTGATCGCTCGGCATCGCGACCCACACGGGCTCGCGCAGCAGCGTCTCGAACACCAGCCCCTCGGGCCGCGCCACCGGCACGCGCAGCAGGCCGCAGTGCAGCCGGCCCGCGGCCAGCGCCTCGGTGAGCTCGGCGGCGTTGTCTTCGCGCAGCTGCAGTTCCACGCCGGGGTGCGCGCGGCGAAAGGCGCGCAGCGCCTCGGGCATGAAGCGGTGCGCCGCGGCCGAGCTGGTGAAGCCGACCGCCAGCGTGCCGGTCTGGCCCTGGGCCACGCGCGCCATGCGCTGTTTCATGGCCTCCATGTCCTGCAGCATGCGCAGCGCCTCGGCCTGGAACAGCCGGCCGGCGTCGGTGAGCGCCACGCCGCGCGGATGGCGCTTGAACAGCAGCACGCCCAGCTCGCGCTCCAGCGCCTTGATCTGCAGGCTCAGCGGCGGCTGCTGGATGCCCAGCTGCTCGGCGGCGCGCGTCATGTGGCCGGTGCCGGCCACGGCCACGAAGTACCTCAGGGCGCGTATATCCATATGTTTTTTGTATTGAATGGGCCTTGTTATTTTATTTGACCCTAGGTCACACGGAATCTATCGTCCGGCCGCCCCTTCACAAAGCCGCCCGCCGAGGCGGCATGCCGGAGACAAATCCATGCGCACACCGCGCCCTGCCTCGAAGTTTCGTGTCGTCGTTTCGTTGATCGGTATCTCGCTGGTCCTGGCCGCCTGCGGTGGCGGCAGCGGGGGAGGAGGAAGCCCCGGCTTCTTCCTGCCGACCCCGCCGCCCGCCAGCGGCAACACCCCGCCGGCCGAGGAGCCGCCCGGCACGGCCCCCCCGCCCGTGCTGCCCGTCGTGGCCTGCGCCGACCTCGCCGGCAAGAGCCTGCCCGCCGCGCTCATCAGCCTGCCCACGCAGGGCGCCACCGTCACCAGCGCCACGCCCGTGGCCGCGGGCGACGCTGGCAGCACCCTGGGCGATTACTGCCGCGTGCGCGGCACCATCGCGCCGGTGGACCCGGCCTCGCAGCTCATCCACTTCGCGGTCAACCTGCCCGAGCAGTGGAACCAGAAGACCATCCACTTCGGCGGCGGCGGCTTCGACGGCGTGCTCATCGACGGCACCGAGGTCATCCGCTTCGGCCCCGCCGGCAAGCCCGCGCCGCTGGCGCTGGGCTACGCCACCTATGGCGACGATTCGGGCCACCAGTCGAGCAGCATCACCGACGGCAAGTTCGCGGCCAACGACGAGCAGCTGGCCAACTACGGCGGCCAGTCGCTCAAGAAGACGCGCGACGTGGCGCAAGCGCTGGTGTTCGCGCGCTATGCCGTGAAGCCCAAACACGCCTACTTCCTCGGCACCTCGACCGGCGGGCGCGACGCACTGAGCTACATCCAGCGCTGGCCGCAGGACTACGACGGCGTGATCGCCAACGAGCCCGCGCTCAACTACACCGGCACGCGCCTGTCGAACGTGGCGGTGGGCCGCGCGCTGTACAACGACGGCGGCAAGGGCTGGCTCAACCTCACGGAGACGCTGCTGGTGCAGAAGGCCGCGATGCAGGCCTGCGACAAGCTCGACGGCGCGATCGACAACATCGTGAGCAATGTGGAGAGCTGCCGCCAGCTCAACACGCAGATCCTCGCGTCGCTGCGCTGCCCCAACGGCGCCGACACGGCGGACACCTGCCTGTCGGACGCGCAGATCGACACGGTGCACGCCATCGAATCGCCGCTCGAGTTCACGAGCTATTCGCTTGCCAACGGCGTGAAGCGCGCGGGCGGCTACAACCTGCTCGAAGGCGCGTTGGTGGCCGGCCCGTACACCACGCGCGACCTCGGCACGCGCAAGGCGCCGGGCAACCCCGCCACCTCGGCCGACGCCAACATGTACGTCACGGGCGACCAGTGGGTGAAGTTCTTCGTCACGCGCGATGCCGGTTTCAACACGCTCACCTTCGATCCGCAGAACCCCGGCACGTACGCGGCGCGCGTGGCCGAGGTGTCGAAGCTCACCGACGCGACCGATCCGAACCTCGCGCCCTTCTTTGCGCGCGGCGGCAAGCTGATCATGCTGCACGGCCTGGCCGACGAGGTGATCAGCCCCAACTCGACCATCGACTACTACCGGCAGCTCGTCGCCACGCTGGGCCAGGCCGCGGTCACGCAGAACGTGCGCTTCTACACCGTGCCCGGCATGGGCCACGGCACCGGCAGCTTCATTCCCAACTGGGACTCGCTCGCGGCGCTCGAAGGCTGGGTCGAGGCCGGCCTCGCGCCCGCCACGCCCGTCGCGGTGGACGCCGTGGCCGGCAGCTACGGCCGCACGCGCCCGCTGTGCCAGTTTCCGTCGTGGCCCAAGTACCGCGGCAGCGGCAGCCTCGATGCGGCCGTCAACTTCAGCTGCGTGACCGAGGTCGGCGACCCGCTGGCCTGCCCGAACCTGCCGGCGAGCGCAACGCGCTACAAAGGCGGCAACAGCTTCGGCGAGGAACTGCAGGTGCAGATCGACCCGGCCACCCTGGCCTACACCGTGACCATCGATGCCAGCCACGTACCCACGCGGGTCGGCACGCAGCGCAGCGGCTCGCTCGTGTCGCAGGGCAGCTGCAGCTACGCGAGCGGCGAGAGCGGCGCGGTGTTCAGCTTCGGCGCCGGCGGCGTGCTGCTGGGCGGCGTGAACCCGCCGAGCGGCAGCGGCTTCTCGCCGCTGGTGGCGTTCCAGAACACCTTCCAGAATGTGTCGCCGTCGACGGACTTCCGCACCGTGTCGCTGATCTTCAATGCGGCCGGCGTGGAGCAGCTCGGTGCGGGCACCACGGCGGCGTTCTCGTCGGCGGGGCGGCTGCGCAATGCGGGCACCTTCCAGTTCTGCCGCAGCCCGGCGTCGAACAGCTTCATGACCTATGACCAGACCTGCAAGAACACCGAGAAGGGCTACCTCAGCTACAGCACGGCGCGTGGCGCCTTCGACATGTACACGACCTCGACCTCGTCGAGCGGCACCGCCGAGACCACCGGCGGCACGCTCACCGGTTCGGTGGTGATCGGGCTGGTCAACGGCGTGTCGACGCCGCTGTACCTGCGCCGCGTGGCCACCGCCGTGCCGGCGGGCGACACCCCCAGCGGCGCGGCCACCGTCATCCAGCCGGGTCTGCGCCTGCTCGCGGTGCAGCAGACCCTGATGCGCGGCGCGGCCGACGGCAGCTACGCCATGGCCAGCGTGAAGGGCGAAAGCCGCGAGGCCACCGTGGTTGGCACGGCCTTCAACCTCGGCGGCGCGGCCACCACGCTGGGCTACGACACGCCGGTGCTCGGCGTGGCGCAGGCCGGCGCCGGCCGGCCGGGCCACCTCATCTTCAACAGCGGCGTCGTGGCCTTCGCCTCCACCGACGGAGCGAACGCGACGCTGGACCTCGGAGTACGCCATTGAAAAAATACCTCTCGCAACTTGCCGCCTTCGCCTTGCTGGGCGCCGCGCCGCTGCTGTCCACGCACGCGGCACCCGTCACCGCGCCGAAGCCCACGGCCTGCCCGTCGCCCGTGCCCGAGAGCGCACGCTGCTACACCGGTGAAGACGGCGCGGGCTCGTTCTACTGGATCGCCATTCCGAAAGACTGGCAGCGCGGCGTACTCGTGATGCACGCGCACGGTGGCCCCGAGACCGGTGCGCCCAAGCTCGCGCGCAGCGAGGAAGACCTCAAGCGCTGGGCCGTCACCGTGAAGGCCGGCTATGCCTGGGCCGGTTCCACGTACCGGCGCGGCGGCTACGGCGTGACGATGGCGGCGCAAGACACCGAGCGGCTGCGCCAGATCGTCGTGCGCCACTTCGGCACGCCCCAGCGCACGCTGCTGCACGGGCAGAGCTACGGCGCGGGCGTGGCGGCGAAGGCGGCCGAGCTCTATGCGCCGTTGGGCGATGCGAAGTCGCCGTACGACGGCCTGCTGCTCACCAGCGGCGTGCTCGGCGGCGGCAACAGCGCCTACGACTTCCGGCTCGACCTGCGCGTGGTGTACCAGTACGTCTGCCGCAACCATCCCAAGCCCGACGAGCCCCAGTACCCGCTGTGGATGGGTCTGCCGATGGACGCGAAGCTCACGCGCGCGGACCTCGCGGCGCGCGTCAAGGACTGCACCGGCGTCGGCACGCCCGCCGCGCAGCGCACGCCCGAGCAGGCGGCGCGGCTGAAGACGATCCTGTCGGTCGTGAAGATTCCCGAACGCTCGCTCGTCGGCCACCTCAACTGGGCGACGTGGCTGTTCCAGGACCTCGTGCAGCAGCGCCTGAAGGGCCGCAACCCCTTCGGCAACATCGGCGTGGTCTACAGCGGCTCGGCCGACGATGCGGCGCTCAATGCCGGCGTGCAGCGCTACGCGGCCGACCCGCAGGCCCAGGGCGCACTCGCGGCCGACAGCCAGCCCACCGGCCGCACCTCGCTGCCCACCGTGGGCCTGCATGCCATCGACGACCCCACGGCCTTCGTCGAACTCGAGAACGCCTACCGCCGCATCCGCGACGCGGCCGGCACCGGCGGCAACTTGGTGCAGAGCTTCAGCGCCGAGCGCGAGCACAGCTACCTCAGCGACTCGGAATACCCCGCGCTCTTCGGCGCGCTGCTCGACTGGATCGACAAGGGCGAGAAGCCCACGCCCCAGAGCCTCGCGCAACGTTGCGCGTCGCTCATGCCGCGCTACGACACCGACGGCAAGAACGGCTGCCACATCAAACCCGAGTGGCAGCCCCCGACGCTCGAAAGCCGCGTGCCTTCGCGCGCGCCCTGATTTTTCTTTTTGACCTTGACGGAGACTTTCATGAAAAAAATGTTCGCCCTTGCGGCCGTGGCCCTTGCCGTGTGCGCCCACGCGCAGGACTTTCCCGCGGGCAAGCCCGTGACCATCGTCGTGCCCTTCGCGGCCGGCGGCCCGACCGACCGCGTCGCGCGCGACCTCGCCGAGGCACTGCGCAAGCCGCTGGGCGGCGCCAGCGTCATCATCGACAACGTGCCCGGCGCGGGCAGCTCCATCGGCGCGGCCAAGGTCGCGCGCGCCAACCCCGACGGCTACACGCTGCTGCTCAACCACATCGCGATGGCGACCGTGCCGACGCTGGTGCGCAACGTGCAGTTCAAGGTCGAGACCGACTTCGAGTACCTGGGCATCGTCAACGACGTGCCCATGACGCTCATCGCCAAGCCCAGCCTGCCGGCCACCAACTACAAGGAACTGACGGCCTGGATTGCTGCCAACAAGGGCAAGATCAACCTGGGCAACGCAGGCATCGGTTCGGCCTCGCACCTGTGCGGCTTGCTCTACCAGAGCGCCACGAAGACCGAGATGACGCCCGTGCCTTACAAGGGCACGGCACCGGCCATCACCGACCTGATCGGCGGCCAGATCGACCTCTTGTGCGACCAGAGCACCAACACCTCGCCGCAGATCGAGGCGAAGAAGGTCAAGGCCTATGCCGTGACCACGCCCAAGCGCCTGACCACGCCGCTCTTGAAAGACCTGCCCACGCTCGACGAGGCCGGCCTGAAGAATTTCCAGGTGACGATCTGGCACGGCCTGTACGCGCCCAAGGGCACGCCCGCGCCGGTGCTCAAGAAGATCAGCGACGCGCTGAAGGCGGCACTGAAAGATGCGGACTTCATCAAGCGCGAGGAAGCACTCGGCGCCGTGGTCGCCACCGACGGCCGCATCGAACCCGAGGGGCACAAGAAGTTCGTGGCGGCGGAGATTGCGAAGTGGAGTCCGATCATCAAGGCGGCGGGGGTGTACGCGGACTGAGGTTGTCGGCCGCGCGCATCGCGCTCAGAGCCCGTGGATGGCAACGGTGGCCCAGAAGGCGGCCCACACGCCGATCAGCCCCAGCAGTGCCATGACGGCGACGTAGGCGATGAAGTACGTCACGCGTCTTGCGATGCTTGGGGTGGCTGGGACCTGCCACCAGTAGATCAACCCTGCCCACAAGAGCAGGGCGCAGGCGACGAGGGCTACACCGGTCCCTGTCAGTGTCAGGACCTGGCGTCGCGCCAGGCCGGTGAGCAGGACATTGAGGACCGGGATCGAAACGACCCACGTCAGCACGCTCAGCACCAGCCGTAGGCCGGCATTCATCGAATCGCGTCGCGCGGTGCTGCGTGAGCTCTGTACTGTCATTTTTTCTCTCCCTGTCGGACCGTTGTGGCCTTCGGAAAATCATAGGGAGAGTGGTCTCATACGCTCAAAGCGGTCACACAGTAATCATCGATGACCGTGACGCAAGTGACTTGTGAGCCGCTGCAATCGCAAACCGATCGTGAGCCCTCACCCCAACCGCATCGACAACTCCACGTCACCGCCAAACGGAACCGACAGATACCCGCTGTCAGGCGAGCGCACGCGCGCCAGGTACTCCGGGCTGTGGTCGGCGTTGTCCGCCACGATCAGCGCGCCCGGCCGCAGGCGCGGTTCGACCAGCGCCAGCACGTCGGGGTAGAGCGCCTTGGCGCCATCGAGCAGCAACAGGTCGATGGAGGCGGGCAGGTCGACCGCCAGCGTCTGCAGCGCATCGCCTTCACGGATCTCGACCAGGTCGGCCACGCCGCCTTCGGCCAGGTGCGCGCGGGCCCTGGCGACCTTCGTGGGCTCGAACTCGCTGCCGATCAGGCGGCCGCCGCCGTTGTCGCGCAGCGCCGCGGCCATGTACAGGGTGGACAGGCCGAAGGAGGTGCCGTACTCCACGATGTGGCGCGCGTTGGTGCTGCGCGCCAGTTGGTACAGCAGCACGCCGGTCTCGCGCGACACCGGCAGCCACAGATCCTTGAGCCGGCTGTAGAGCGCGATGTACTCGGTCTTGCTGTGCATCAGCCGGTGGCGTTCCTCTGGGCTGACGTCGGCGATGGCCGGACTGGTGGCCGCGCTGGCCTCCTGGAACAGGCGGTCCAGCAAGGGCGCCAGGGGTGCGGTGGTCAAGGTGGTCACGGGGTTCTTTCGTGTGAAAAGCAGATGAGAAATACTATGAAGAACCCTTCATGTTTTCCATTCGCGTTCCGCCACGCTCCCATGACCGACCGTCGAAGCCCCTCGATCTCCTCTCGCAGACAGCCCCGGCAGGCGCGCTCGGCCGACCTTCTTGGGGCCATTCTTCAGGCAGCCATTCAGGTTTTGGCGAAAGAAGGCGTGCGCCGCTTCACGACGACGCGCGTGGCCGAACGCGCGGGTGTGAGCGTGGGGTCGGTGTACCAGTACTTCCCGAACAAGGCGTCGATCCTGTTCCGCTTGCAGAGCGATGAATGGCGGCAGACCACGGAGTTGATGCGCGGCATCCTCGGGGACACGCAGCGTCCCGCGTTGGAGCGCCTGCGCCTGCTGACGCATGCGTTCGTGCGCTCCGAATGCGAAGAGGCCGATGTGCGAACGGCGCTCGACGACGCCGCGCCGTTCTACCGCGACGCACCCGAGGCACAAGAGGTGCGCGCCGCCGGTGACGAGATCGTCCGCGTGTTCATGCAGGAGGCGCTGCCAGCGGCTTCCGATGCCACGCGCCAAATGGCAGGCGACCTGATCGTGGCGACGCTCAGCGCCGTGGGGAAAGAGTTCTCGGAGCGCCCCCGCACCGACGCCGAGATCGAGGCCTGGGCGGGCGCGATGGCCGACATGTTCTGCGTCTACATGGAAAGCCTCGCGTCGCGCTGAGCACTCCGCGCCGAATCGGCCCGCCCTCGACGGGGCCTTCAGCCGCCCCTCAGAACGTCCCCGGCAACAGGATGTCCGACTTCACATCGTCGATCTGCGTGCGACCGCAGAAGGCCATCGTGATGTCCAGTTCCTTGTGGATGATCTGCAGCGCGCGCGTCACGCCTTCCTGGCCGTAGGCGCCCAGGCCGTACAGGAAGCTGCGCCCGATCAACGTGCCGCGTGCGCCCAGCGCGCGGGCCTTGAGCACGTCCTGGCCGCTGCGCACACCGCCGTCCATCCACACTTCGATCTGGCTGCCCACGGCGTCGGCGATGGCCGGCAGCGCGGCGATGGAGGAGGGCGCACCGTCGAGCTGGCGACCGCCGTGGTTCGACACGATGAGCGCGTCGGCGCCGCTGGCCACGGCCAGGCGTGCGTCTTCCGTGTCCATGATGCCCTTGAGGATCAGCTTGCCGCCCCAGCGCTTCTTGATCCATTCGACGTCTGCCCAGCTCAGGGCCGGGTCGAACTGTTCGGCGGTCCACGACGACAGCGACGACAGGTCTTTCACGCCCTTGGCGTGGCCGGCGATGTTGCCGAAGGTGCGGCGCTTGGTGCCCAGCATGCCCATGCACCAGCGCGGCTTGGTGGCCAGGTTGATGAGGTTCTTGATCGTGGGCTTGGGCGGGGTGGACAGGCCGTTCTTGATGTCCTTGTGGCGCTGGCCGAGGATCTGCAGGTCGAGCGTGAGCTGCAGTGCCGACACGTTGGCGGCCTTGGCACGGTCGATCAGGCGCTCGATGAAGTCGCGGTCCTTCATCACGTAGAGCTGGAACCAGAAAGGGTGGCGGTCGGTGTGCTCGGCAATGTCTTCCAGCGAGCAGATGCTCATGGTCGAGAGCGTGAACGGAATGCCGAAGGCCTTGGCCGCGCGCGCGCCCAGGATTTCGCCGTCGGCGTGCTGCATGCCGGTCAGGCCCGTGGGCGCGATGGCCACGGGCATGGCGACCTCCTGGCCGATCATGGTGGTGCGGGTGGAGCGGCCTTCCATGTTCACGGCCACGCGCTGGCGCAGCTTGATCTTCTGGAAGTCGCTCTCGTTGGCGCGGTAGGTGCCCTCGGTCCAGGCGCCGGAGTCGGCGTAGTCGTAGAACATCTTCGGCACGCGCCGCTGGGCGATCGCCCGCAGGTCTTCGATGCAGGTGATCTTGGAAAGGTCGGGCACGGGGGAGTCTCCTGGCTGGTGTTATGGGGGGCGCGGCGCGCTGCAGCCCATGCGGGCCACGGCAGCGCCGGGGGTCGAGTCTGCAGGGGAAACGCGCCGGCGACCTGAAAAAAGCCCGCACCCCGTCTGAAAATTATTCAGCCCGGCTCGCGCAGCGCCTGGCGCAGCCATTCGACGAATGTGGCGCATTCCCAGCGCTCCATGGTGCCGGGACGCCAGCACAGGAAGTAGGCGTTGGGCGAGGGGGCGCTGTGCGGCGACAGGCGCACCAGCCGGCCGTTGTCCAGCCAGGCGCGGCCCAGCCGCAGGTGCATGAGCACCACGCCGAAGTCTTCGGCGGCCGCATCGAGCGCCAGCCCCAGGTCGTTGAACTGGTGGCCCACGGCCGGCTCGGGCAGGCCGATGCCGCAGGCCTTGAACCAGATGCGCCACGACTCCAGCGGCGTGCGCAGCAGCTGCACGCGCGCCACCTCGGCGTCGGTCGAGAAGTGCTGCTCGAAGGGGCCGTGGCGTTCCAGGTAGGCCGGGCTGCACACCGGCGAGACGTCGTCGGCCAGCAGCTGGCAGAACTCGCGGTCGTGGAATGGGCCGGTGCCGAAGCGCAGCTCGATGTCGGCGTCTTCGGCCGTGAAGTTGCGCACCGGCATGGTCACCTGCAGCATCAGCTCGATGGTCGGGTAGGCGTCGCGGAACTCGGCCAGCCGGGGCAGCAGCATCTGGCGCGAGAAGGTGGGCGTGACCGCCACGCGCAGCCGCCGCACCTGCGATGCGGGCTCGCGCCCCGGCACCTGCTGCAGCGCCGCGATGGCCTCGCGCACGCGCGCCAGGTAGGCCACGCCGTCGGCGCTCAGGCCGAAGTCGTTGCCCGTGAAGAGCTTGAGCTCGAGCTGCGTCTCGAGCTGGCGGATGCGGTGGCTCACCGCGCTGGGCGTCACGCTGAGCTCTTCGGCCGCCAGGTTCACGCTGCGCAGCCGCGCGACGGCCTCGAAGGCCTGCAGGCCCTGGGTCGAGGGGAGTCGCGTCGATGCCATGTGTTTTTTGGGAAGGAGTGAGCGATGCGATGTTATCGAAGGGCGACCAGCGCATCGAGCAGCCGCCGCAGGTCGTCGACCGCCTCGCGCGCCAGCGCCGCATCGCCCATCTGCGCCTTGACGATGGCGCCGTCGACGCCGAGCGCGGCGGCCTGCGCGATGGCCATGCGCTGCGGGCCGTCGGGCAGCAGGCCGGCGATCACCTCGACCATCTCGCGCTTGTGCTCGCGCGCGATGTCGGCGGCGCCGGCCACGCTGGCCCCCACTTCCACCACCGAGTTGATGAAGGCACAGCCCCGAAACAGCGGGTCGGCGAACCACTCGGCCATCACGTCGGCCAGCACCGGCAGCGCCTGCCCCTGCGCGATGCGCTGCTGCGCGTCGCGACGGCCCAGCGCGTCGACGAACCAGGCCATCCACACGCCGTGCCGGTGATCGAGAAAGGCGCGCACCAGGTCGTCCTTCGAGGGGAAGTGCCGGTAGAAGGTGACCTTGGTGACGCCCGACGCGGCGATCACGCGGTCGATGCCGGTGGCGCGGATGCCGTCGGCGTAGAAGAGTTCGTGCGCCGTGAGCAGGATGCGCTCGCGTGCGGGCAGTGCAGAGATGTCCATGCGGCGATTGTAGGCATGTAGACAGGTCTGTCTACTCGTGGCACATTGCGGACCTTCATCACTTCATTTCTTGACTGAAAGACCGCCATGGAATCCCGCCCGCCGCTGCCGCCCTTCACCCTTGAATCCGCCCTCCAGAAAGTCCAGGCCGCGGAAGACGCCTGGAACTCGCGCGACCCCGCGCGCGTGAGCCTGGCCTACACGCCCGACACCGAATGGCGCAACCGCGCCGACTTCGTCAACGGCCGCGAGCAGGTGGTGGAATTCCTCACCCGCAAGTGGGAGCGCGAGCACGACTACCGCCTGAAGAAGCAGCTGTGGGCCTTCATGGACAACCGCATCGCGGTGCGCTTCGAGTACGAATGGCACGACGCTGCGGGCCAGTGGTTCCGCAGCCATGGCAACGAGAACTGGGAGTTTGCGCAGAACGGGTTGATGCAAAGGCGCTACGCGAGCATCAACGACCAGCCCATTGCGGAGTCGGAGCGCAAGTTCCGCTGGGAGCGCTGAGGCGCAGGGGCCGACAACGGGCATGCCTGTTGCTTGCCCTGTCGCATCCCTTCATACCCAGGAGCCAAGCCGCATGAACCGCAACGACGTCACCGAGAAGATCATCACCGTGAAGGTGTCCAAGGGCATCCAGTGGGCCGACGTGGCCAAGAAGGTCGGCCTGTCGAAGGAATGGACCACCGCCGCCTGCCTCGGCCAGATGACGCTCGACGACAAGCAGGCCAAGGTCGTCGGCAAGATCTTCGGCCTCACGCCCGAGGAGCAGAAGTGGCTCCAGGTCGTGCCCTACAAGGGCTCGCTGCCCACGCCCGTGCCCACCGACCCGCTGATCTACCGCTGGTACGAGGTGGTGAGCGTGTACGGCACCACCATCAAGGAACTGATCCATGAAGAGTTCGGCGACGGCATCATGAGTGCCATCGACTTCAGCATGGACATCCAGCGCCAGCCCGACCCGAAGGGCGACCGCGTCAACGTGGTGCTGTCGGGCAAGTTCCTGCCGTACAAGAGCTACTGACGTTCGGCGCTCAGTCAGTACACCGGTGCCGCCGGCTTCGGCCGCGGCGTCGGGGCCGGGCGCCAGCCGGGGCCCGCCATGCCGTAGCGTGCGCCCTCGATCGCGCCGCCAATGGCACGCGCCACGCCGTCGACCGGTGTCGTCAGCCGCCGCCGCGTGCGCATGCGCTCGAAGGCGTAGCTGTCGGCGATGCGCTCGGCCAGCGGGTCGGCGGCCTCGGCCACGTCGGGGCTCACCAGCGAGACGTGCACGCGCCCCGCGTGTTCCCGCCGCAGCCCTTCGGAAATCGCCTGCACCGCGTACTGCGTGCCGTGGTACACGGCCGAGTCGGGCGTGGCGCCGCCCATGGCCACCGGCGCGACGTTGACGATGTGGCCCCAGCCCTGCTCCTGCATCGTGGGCAGCACGGCCGCTACGCCCAGCAGCATGCCGCGCAGGTTGACGTCGATCATCAGCTCCCACTCTTCGATCTTGCGCTGCCACAGCGGCGACAGCGGCATCACGCCGGCGGCGTTCACCAGCACGTCGATGCGGTCGTGCGTGTCGAGGGCGAACTCGGCAAAGGCCTCCATGTCGGGCCGGTGCGTCACGTCCAGCCGCCGGAAGCTCGCCGAGCCGCCGGTGGCATTGATCTCGGCCGCGAGCGCCGCGAGCCGTTCGGTGCGGCGCGCGCCGAGCACCACATGGGCGCCGCGCCGCGCGAGCCGCCGCGCCGTCGCCTCGCCGATGCCGCTGCTGGCGCCGGTGACGAGAACCACTGTGTCCTGGATTGCACTCATACAAAACTCCTCATGCGGGTCGATGCGCCACGGCGCGAAGGGTGCGCCGGGCATGCAGAGGAGTCTCGGGGCGAAGGGGCTGGAAGCGGTATCCGGATCGAACGAGGTTTTTGCCTGATCCTGCGAAATGCAGAAACAGGCGGGTCGTGCGCGGGGCCGCGTCAGGCGCGCCGGCCCAGCCGGTTCCCCAACGCCAGCAGCCCCCATCCCGCCAACCCGAAGGTCAGCGCGATGCCTGCGGCATAGACGGCCACGCCGCCGTAGCCGCCGACGTTGGCGGGGTTGAGGAAAGGGTAGGGGTACCAGCCCGTGTGGCTGCCGCGCACCAGCGTGTAGACCAGGTAGGCCATCGGGAAGACCAGCGTCCACAGCAGCTGCCGGCCGCCGAGGCGCCTGCGCGGCGGCTGCAGCAGCCAGTCGAGCAGCACGACGCAGGGCATCACGTGGTGCAGCAGCGTGTTGATCCACGGCCGCAGCGCGCCAAGGTCGACGTCGCGCAGCAGCAGCGAGAAGACGATGCCGACCACCACCATGTTCACGGCCGACAGGGCGCGCAGCCCTTCGTCGGGCCCCGTGGACGCCGGCCGCCAGAGGCGACGCGCCCCCAGCACCAGCACGATGGCCGCGAGCAGGTTCGAGAGGTTGGTGAAGAAGCTGAAGAAGTTGACGACGTCGAAGCCCATGCGGACATGAATCGCCAGCTGCCAGCCGATCGCCACGAGGGTCAGCAGGCCGAAGAAGAGGCGCAGGGCGGACCAGGCCATGGGATGCCGGCCCTCAGGGCCTGCAGCTGCCGCCCATGGACACCGAGCCGTCCTTGCATTCGGTGAGGATGGGCTCGCCGCGCGATGCGGGCGCCGAGGTGGCGCTCGGGGCCGGCGAGGCCGCGCCGCCTTCGCGCTGGTAGACGATCTTCTTCGTGCCCAGCTCGCAGCTGCCCACCACCTGGCCGCTCGCCGTGGCGGCGGCATCGACGGTGACGACGCTGAAGTTGGTCACGCCCGAGGCGGCGATCTTCGCTTCGATCTGGGCGCGCAGCGTTTCGCAGTTGCTCTGAGTGGGGCTCTGAGCATGGGCGCTGCCGGCGGCCATGAGCAGGGGCCAGGCGGCGGCAACAGCAAGCCAATGGCGTTTCATGAGGGGCCTGCCTTTCTTTCTTGCGTGCAGTGGGGGCGGGAGAAATCGGAGTCTAGTCGCGCACAAAGACCAACGGCCCGCCGCGTGAGCGACAGGCCGTTGGTGTGGGCACTTCCGGGCCTGGTCAGGCCCGGGAGGCGCAACGCAGCGGAATCAGACCGCCGGTGCCAGCACCGCGTTCAGCGTGGCACTCGGGCGCATCACGGCTTCGTACTTCTTCGGGTCGGCCAGGTAGTAGCCGCCGATGTCCACGGCCTTGCCCTGCACGGCCGCGAGTTCGTCGACGATCTTCTTCTCGTTGGCGGTGAGCGCTTCGGCCAGCTTCTTGAACTTGGCCTGCAGCTCCTTGTCCTCGGTCTGCGCGGCGAGTTCCTGGGCCCAGTACATGGCCAGGTAGAACTGGCTGCCGCGGTTGTCCAGCTGGCCGGTCTTGGGCGACGGGTTCTTGTTGTTGTCCAGCAGCTGGCCGGTGGCGGCGTCGAGCGTCTTGGCCAGGATCTTGGCCTGCGCGTTGCCGGTCTTCAGGCCCAGGTCTTCCAGGCTCACGGCCAGCGCGAGGAATTCACCGAGCGAATCCCAGCGCAGGTGGTTTTCTTCCACCAGCTGCTGCACGTGCTTGGGGGCCGAGCCGCCCGCGCCGGTCTCGTACATGCCGCCGCCGGCCATGAGCGGCACGATCGACAGCATCTTGGCCGAGGTGCCCAGTTCCATGATGGGGAACAGGTCGGTGAGGTAGTCGCGCAGGATGTTGCCGGTGGCGCTGATGGTGTCCAGGCCGCGCACGACGCGCTCCAGCGTGTAGCGCATGGCGCGCACCTGGCTCATGATCTGGATGTCCAGGCCCGTGGTGTCGTGCTCGTGCAGGTACATCTTGACCTTGGTGATCAGCTGCGCCTCGTGCGGACGGTAGGCGTCAAGCCAGAACACGACCGGCATGCCGGAGTTGCGCGCGCGGTTCACGGCCAGCTTCACCCAGTCGCGGATCGCGGCGTCCTTGACCTGGCACATGCGCCAGATGTCGCCCTTCTCCACGTCTTCGCTCATCAGCACTTCGCCGGTGTCCAGGTCGGTGATGTTGGCCACGCCGTCTTCGGGGATCTCGAAGGTCTTGTCGTGCGAGCCGTACTCTTCGGCCTTCTGGGCCATGAGGCCGACGTTGGGCACGGTGCCCATGGTCTTGGGGTCGAAGGCGCCGTGCCACTTGCAGAAGTTGATGATCTCCTGGTAGATGCGGGCGAAGGTCGATTCGGGCATCACGGCCTTGACGTCCTTCAGGCGGCCGTCGGCGCCCCACATCTTGCCGCCGTTGCGGATCATGGCGGGCATCGAGGCGTCCACGATCACGTCGTTGGGCGAGTGGAAGTTGGTGATGCCCTTGGCCGAGTCGACCATGGCCAGCTCGGGGCGGCCTTCGTGGCAGGCGTGCAGGTCGCGCTTGATCTCGTCCTGCGTGCTCTGGGGCAGCGTGGCGATCTTGTTGTACAGGTCGACCATGCCGTTGTTGACGTTGATGCCCAGCTCGTCGAACAGCTTGCCGTGTTTCTCGAAGGCTTCCTTGTAGAAGATCTTCACGCAGTGGCCGAACACGATGGGGTGCGAGACCTTCATCATCGTGGCCTTCACGTGCAGCGAGAACATCACGCCGGTCTTGTGCGCGTCTTCGATTTCCTTTTCATAGAAGGCCAGCAGGGCCTTCTTGCTCATGAACATGGAGTCGATGATCTCGCGGTCGAGCAGGGCGACCTTGGGCTTGAGCACGATGGTCTTGCCGCTCTTGGTGAGCAGTTCCATCTTGACGTTGCGGGCGCGGTCCAGGGTCATGGACTTTTCGCCGTGATAGAAGTCGCCGCCATGCATGTGCGAGACGTGCGAGCGCGAAGCCTGGCTCCACTCGGCCATGCTGTGCGGGTTCTTGCGGGCGTATTCCTTCACGGCGCGGGGCGCGCGGCGGTCGGAGTTGCCTTCGCGCAGCACGGGGTTCACGGCGCTGCCGGTGCACTTGTTGTAGCGCGTGCGGATGTCCTTGTCCTCGTCCGAGGTCGGGTTCTCCGGGTAGTCGGGGATCTTGTAGCCCTTGCCCTGCAGTTCCTTGATGGCCGACTTGAGCTGCGACACCGAGGCGCTGATGTTGGGCAGCTTGATGATGTTGGCTTCGGGCTTGAGCGTGAGCTTGCCCAGTTCGGCCAGGTTGTCGGGCACCTTCTGGTCGTCGCTCAGGAACTCGGGGAACTCGCCCAGGATGCGGGCGGCCACCGAGATGTCGCTCGTCGTCACGTTGATGCCGGCCGGAGCCGTGAAGGCGCGCACGATGGGCAGGAAGGCGTAGGTCGCCAGCAGGGGCGCCTCGTCGGTGAGGGTGTAGACGATGGTGGGTTGCTTCGTGCTCATGCGCTTGCTTCCGTAGGTTCTGGGTTGTCGAGAGGGCTGAAATTTCATTGGGCGAAATGGACTTTCGCCGGAGCCCCCCATTGTCGCCCGGTCGGGCCGGGGCGCGGCCGGAGAAACCCCGATGACCCCTCTGCCAGGGCTTCCCGCGATGGCTACCATTGCGCCCCATGAAAAAGCTGCCTCTTGCCGGGATCGTCGGTCTTCTCGCGTCGCTGCCGGCCGGCCCCGTGCTCGCCGGGCCTGCCGCGCAGGTCTTCGTGGCCGTCAAGACGCCCGAGGCCGTCGACGCCATGTGGCGCGCCCACCTGTGCGCCTTGCTGCCGCAGCCCTGCGATGCGCAGGCGCTGAAGCTGCACCGCCCGCGCGACGGCGGCGCACCCGACGACTACCTGCTCACCTCGGAAAAGCCCCTGGCCATGGCACGCCTGAAGCGCGACGCCGGCACTGGTGGCTGGCAGCTCGCGCAGCTGCACGATTTCTCGACCTACGTGGCCTCGCAGCAGCGCGACCGCCCCAGCACCGACCCCGAGCTGCACCTGGCCCTCGCGCCGGTGCTCTACCCGCTGGCCGAAGGCCGCTAGGCCGTGGCCGTGACCCAGCGCGAATCGGAAAGCTATTCGGGCGGCGGCGCGTCCTACGTGACGGCCGACTTCGTGCCGCTGGACACGCCGCCCGGGCAGCGCGCCAAGGCCGCGCGCGAGGGCATCCCGTACTGGTGCTCGCGGTCGATCCGCGCCTGCTTCAGCGAGAAGGAATACAAGACCTCGAAGCACTGCCACGACGAAAGCCGCGGCAGCCTGCGCATCGCCTACGACGCGCCGGCGAAGGCCGGCGGTCCCTACGTGTGGCGCTACACATGGCTGCAGAGCGAATGGCCGGCGCACACGGGGCCGGCCGGCAACAAGCGCACCAGCGTGGACTTTACGGACGACAGCGCCCGGAAGCCGACCGCCTGCGACGGCGGACTGCAGTAGGCAGGCAGCAGCAGCGGCTCAGTGCCGCGGCACCGTCACCGCGCCCACGTGCAGCGTGCGTCCCGCGCCCAGCCCCGCCATGACCAGCACCACGCCCAGGCCGACGAACAGCCACGCCGAGGCGCGGAAGCTGCCGGTCCAGCCGTGCAGCAGCCCGGCCAGCAGCGGACCGAAGGCCGCCACCATGTAGCCCACGCCCTGCGCCATGCCCGACAGGTGCGCGGCAATGTGCGAATCGGGCGAGCGCAGCACGATCATCGTGAGCGCCAGCGCGAAGGTGCCGCCCTGCGAAATGCCCAGCACCACGGCCCAGGTCCACATGCCGCCGGGGGCGTCCAGCGGCGCGAACAGCATGGCCAGCATGGCCGCCACCGTCATCGCCGACAGCACCACCGCCAGCGCACGCTGGTTGCGCAGCTTCACGGCCAGCGCCGGCACCACGAGGCAGGTCACGACCTGCGTCATGACCGACAGCGACACCACGTAGCCGGCCATTTCGCCGCTGAGCCCGCGCTCGCGCAGGATCGGCGCCAGCCAGCCCATCACGATGTACGCCAGGGCCGACTGCAGCCCCATGAAGAAGGTCACCTGCCAGGCCAGCCGGTCGCGCCACAGGCCGCGCACGGTGAAGCCCGATTCGCTGGCCACCGGCTTGAGCGGCAGCGCCTGCGGCGCCCAGATGAACGTGACCAGCGCGGCCGGCACGGCCCACATGGCGAGCGCCAGCGTCCAGCCGCCGCCCAGCGCGTGCTCCAGCGGCACCGTGAGGCCCGCGGCGCTGGCGGCGCCGCCGCACACGGCCATGGTGTACAGGCCCATCATCAGCGCGGCCTGCTTGGCGAAGTCGCGTTTCACCAGGCCCGAGAGCAGCACGTTCGACACCGCGATGCCGCTGCCCGCGATGGCCGAGGCCAGGAACAGCAGCGGGATGTTGCCGGTGCCGCGCAGCACCGTGCCCACGCCGATCAGCACCATGCAGCCCAGCAGCGTGCGCTCGGTGCCGAAGCGGCGCCCGAGCCAGGGCGCCATCGGCGCGAACACGCCCAGGCAGACGATCGGCAGCGTGGTCAGCAGGCTGGCGGCGGTGGCCGACAGGCCGGTGGCGCGGATGATTTCCGGCAGCACCACCGACAGGCTGGCGAACACCGGCCGCAGGTTGAAGGCGATGAGCACCACCGTCAGGCCCAGCAACAGCCGGCGGCCCCGGCTGGGTGTCGGCGTGGGGCGCGGCGCGGGCAGGCTGTCGACTTCGGCGTCGATCAGCAGTTCTTCGGCGCCCGATGGCGCCGCCTGGGTGCGCGCAGCAACACCCGTGGGCAAGGTCATGGAGTTCATGCCGTGCCCAGTGCGAGCGCGTTGAGCGTCGGCGCCATCAGCTCGCGCACGGCGGCGGCGGCGCGCTCGGGGTCGCGGCTGGCAATGCCTTCGACGATGGCGCGGTGCGCCGCCTCGTCGGGCTCGGGCAGGCTGGCGCTCAGCGTGCTGGCGATGGTCTCCTTGATGTAGCCGGTGATGAAGCGGCAGGTCTCGACCAGCGCCAGGTTGCCCGACACATCGACGATGGCCAGGTGAAAGGCCAGGTCGCGCTCGATGAAGGCCGCGCCACCGTCGGCCAGGTCGGGCTGGCCGCGCTTGTCGAGCAGGGCGTTCAGCCGACGCAGGTCTTTCGCGGTGTGGCGCACGGCGGCGAGCCGGGCGGCCTCGACCTCGAGCGCACGGCGCACCTCGAACTGGTCGCGCAGGCTGGCCAGGCGCAGCTTCTGCAGGCTGGCCGAGGGGTCGAAGCCCGAGCGCACGTACGTGCCCGAACCCTGCCGCACCTCGAGCAGGCCGCGCGAGACCAGCGTCTTCACCGCCTCGCGCACCGTGCCGCGGCTCACGCCCAGCAGCTGCGCCAGCTGGGGCTCGATCGGAATGCGCGAGCCGATGGGCCAGCGGCCCGCCGCAATTTCGGTACGGATGCTGTTCGCGGCGGCGTCGGCCAGGGAGGTGCGGGGCGGTTGGACGAGCATGGGATCAGGGTGGCTTATTCATTCAATGATTGGATGAATTTAACCATTGTCAAAAAGACGCGGTCGGCGGGAGGGGCATGAGGCGGCGCGGCGGGGGTGCCTGGCCGCCCGCTTTACCAGCTGCCCGAGGCGCCGCCGCCGCTGCTCGAACCGCCGCTGTCTGAGGAGGACGAGGACGACGAGGAAGAGGAGGACGACGAACTGCTGCTGCTCCAGCCGCTGTCCCCGTCGTCGTCGCCCGATTCCATGACGCCGGGCGGCAGGAAGCCGATCAGCATCGAGAAGAACGCCGCCAGCGCGATGGGAATCCACGAGGTGTCCGGCACCGGGCCGGGCGAGGTGATGTGGAACACGTAGCCGCAGATGCCCGCCACGATGGCCAGGCGCACGAGGAAGCTGAGCACGCTGCGCTGGAAGGTGTTGACCATGCAGCGCACGATGATCACCGCGAACAGCGTCACGCCGCCGATGCACAGCGCCCACAAAAAGCCCCACCAGAAGCGGTCGGCGCCGACGGTCCACGCGACGGCGACCAGCGACGCGATCACGAGCACGAAGCCGCCCATGAAGATGGCGGCCGTGCGCGACATGCCGCAGAGAAAGCCCAGGCCGTAGCCGAAGATCGCCGGCATCGCCAGCACCAGCGCGATGGCCGGGTTCAGCAGCGCCGCGCCGGCGGCCAGCGGGCCGGCCCCGAGCAGGCCGAGCACCAGGCGCAGGTCGCGCGGGGCAGGGCGCGCACGCGCCGGTTCAGGCTCGATCGCCGCCAGGGCGTCGGCCCAGGGTTCGGGGCGCGCGCTGCCCTTGCGCTGGCCCTTGCGTTTTTTCTCTTCGGCACGCCGCGAGGCCGAGGTGCCGCGCGGCGGGTCGCGCTCGATGCCGCGGCCGTGGTAGATGCCCAGGCCCAGGCCCCACAGCACCACGCCCAGCAGGCCCCAGCCTTCGGGCGTGACGCGGCCGCCGCGCGAGAGGCTGGTGACTTTCTCTTCGTCGGGTGCGGCGGCGTGGTCCACGACGATCTGCTGCGATTCGGGCGCGACGACGCCCACTTCGCCGTCGAGCAGCCGCGCGAGCGCGCCCACGGCCGCCTGCACGCCGCCGGCGAAGTCGCCCTCGCGAAAACGCGGCGCCATCTCGCGGTCGATGATGCGGGCCGCCTGGATGTCGGTCACCGTGCCTTCGAGCCCGGTGCCGACCTCGATGCGCATGCGGCGGTCTTTCTGCGCTACGAGCAGCAGGATGCCGTCGTCGGCATCGCTGCGGCCCAGCCGCCACTTCGCGAACACGCGCGTAGCGTAGCTCTCGATGGTGTCCTCGCCCGTGGTCGGCACGATGAGCACCGCGAGCTGGGCCTGAGTGCGGCCCTGGATGTCGGCGATCTGCGCGCGCAGCGCCTCGGCCTCGCCGGGCGGCAGCGCCTGCGCGAGGTCGACCACGCGCGAGCTCATCGGCGGCACCGGCACGGGCTTGGCCTGCGCGGCGCGCGGGCCGGCCAGGCACAGCACGAGCAGCAGGCCCAGGCACAGCGACAGCCAGCGGGGCATCGACAGCAGCGCGCGCATCGGCGCGTTCATCGGCGCGCGCCCTTCGCCGCCACCACGCCCGCGCCGCGCACCTCCACCCGGCGCTGGTCGACCACCTTGCCGCTGGCGTCCACCAGTTCGATCAGGTGCCGCCCGGGCCACGGCAACCACTGCGCGCTGTTGCCGCGCGCGTGGAACTTGCCGTCGATGCGCCACTGCACGCCGCGCCCTTCGGCTTCGAAACGCACGCGCTGGCGCTGCGGCGGAATGTCGGGGTCGAGCGCCAGGATCGTGCCGTCGGCCGGCGCCGTGATGCGCGCCGAGGCGGCGTCGCTCGCCATGCCGGTGTCGAGCGCGAACAGCGGCTGCTCGGTGCCCTGCAGGAACCATTCGCTGCGCGCCGCTTCGAGTGGGTTGCCGTCGGCGCCCGGGCCGAAGCTCACGCGCGCTTCGACCAGCCCGGCGGGCGGCGCGGGCGCGCGGCTGGGTTCGCGTGCGTGCAGGAAGCGCATCACCTCGGCCCACACCGGCGCGGCGCCGCTGGTGCCGCTCACGTCCCACATCGAGGCGCCGCTGGCGTTGCCGACCCACACGCCGACCGTGTAGCGCTGCGACCAGCCCACGGCCCAGTTGTCGCGCATGTCCTTGCTGGTGCCGGTCTTCACGGCGGTCCAGAAGCGGGTGGACAGGATGCTGTCCAGGCCGAAGGTGCGCGTGCGCGCGTTCGGGTCGGAGAGGATGTCGCTGACGATGAAGGCGGCGCGCGGGTCGAGCAGTGGTGCGGCTTCGGCAGGCTTCTGCTTGCCGGCCGGGGCGGGTGAGCGCGGTGTGAGCGTGGTCGCGCCGAAGCGCCCACCGTTGGCCATCATGCGGTAGGCATTGGCCAGCGACAGCAGCGACACCTCGGCGCTCCCGAGTGCCAGGCTGTAGCCGTAGTAATCGCCGCTCTCGCGCAGCGGCAGGCCGGCGGCGCGCAGCTCGCGCGCGAAGGCCTCGGGCGACACCATCACCAGCGTGCGCACGGCCGGCACGTTGAGCGAGGCGGCCAGCGCGGTGCGCGCCGACACCGGGCCCTTGAAGCGGCGGTCGTAGTTCTGCGGAATGTAGAGGCCGCTCGCGGTGCTGATCTGCGCCGACGAGTCCTCGATCAGCGAGGCCGCCGTGATGCGCTTCTCGGCGAGGGCCTGCGCGTACAGCAGCGGCTTGAGCGTGGAGCCGGGCTGGCGCAGCGCGGTCACGCCGTCGACCTCTGCGGCCTGGCTCAGCGGGCCCGAGGAACCGACCCAGGCCAGCACCTCGCCGCTCGCGTTGTCGAGCACCACGAGCGCGCCGTCTTCCACGTGGCGGTCGCGCAGCTCGCGCAGGTGGCGCTGCAGGCTGTCGAGCGCGTAGCGCTGCAGCGGCGCGCGCAGCGTGGTGCGCACGCTGGTGGGGGCGACGGACTTGTCGTTCCCTGCATCACGCAGCTCGCGCAGCACCCGCCGCGCGGCATGCGGCGCGATGCCTTCGTTGGGCTCGAACGCGCGCCGCTGCACCACGGCGCTGGTGAACATGTCGAGCGCCTCGCAGTCGGTCTTGGCGCCGGGCTCCATCACGCGCAGCACCTCGCAGGCGCGCTGCGCCACCAGCGCGGGGCGGGCGTTGGGCGCGCGCACCAGCGCGGCGGCCACGGCGGCCTCGCGCGCGTCGAGCCCGCTCGGGGCCTTGCTGAAGAGCGTGCGCGAGAGCGCGTCGATGCCGACGATCTCGCCGCGGAAGGGCACCGTGTTCAGGTAGGCCTCGAGGATCTGGTCCTTGCGCCAGCGGCGCTCCAGCTGCGTGGCGGCCACGGTCTGGCCGATCTTCTGCGTGAAGCTGCGCCCGCCCGCCGCGCGGCGCAGGTCGTCGTCGAGCAGGCCCGCCAGCTGCATGGTGATGGTCGAGGCGCCGCGCGTGCGCGTGTTCCACAGATTGCCCCAGGCGGCGGCCGAGGCGGCGCGCCAGTCGACGCCGCTGTGTTCGTAGAAGCGCTTGTCCTCGCTCAGCACCATGGCCGCGCGCAGCGCGGGCGACACGTCGGCCAGCACGGTCCACTGGCCGCGCCGCACCGTGGGGTCGGTGCGCACGCGCTGCAGCAGCTCGCCCTGGCGGTCGAGCACGGCGGTCTCGGAGGAGCGGAGGTCGCGCTTGACCTCCTCGAAGCTGGCCAGCGCCCAGGCGGAGGGTGCGGCGGCTGCCGTCAGCAGGACCACGGCCAGGGTGTGCCGGGCGGTGGAAGAAAACGAGAACGCAAGAGGCATCGCAGCAGACGGGGCCGCGGGGCGGCAGGCAAAGCGGAGACGGCCCATTCTCCGCCATGCCTTCCGGGGCGCGTCAGGTGCCGACGTACGCCGCGAGATGCTGTCCTGTGAGCGTGGCGCGCTTGGCGACCAGGTCGGCCGGCGTGCCCTCGAAGACCACGCGCCCGCCGTCGTGGCCGGCGCCGGGGCCCAGGTCGATGATCCAGTCGGCGTGCGCCATCACCGCCTGGTGGTGCTCGATGACGATGACCGACTTGCCCGCATCCACCAGCCGGTCGAGCAGGGCCAGCAGCTGCGCCACGTCGGCCAGGTGCAGGCCGGTGGTCGGCTCGTCGAGCACGTACACGCCGCCTTTCTCGGCCATGTGCGTGGCCAGCTTGAGCCGCTGGCGCTCGCCGCCCGACAGCGTGGTGAGCGGCTGGCCCAGGCTCAGGTAACCCAGGCCCACGTCGGCCAGCCGTTGCAGGATGGCGTGCGCGGCCGGCGTGCGCGCCGGGCCCTCGCCGAAGAAGGCCGCGGCCTCGGTCACCGGCATCGCGAGCACCTCGCTGATGTCGCGCCCGCCGAAGCGGTGCTCGAGCACCGAGGCGTGGAAGCGCTTGCCCTCGCACTCTTCGCAAATGGTGGCCACGCCGGCCATCATCGCCAGGTCGGTGTAGATCACGCCCGCGCCGTTGCAGGTGGGGCAGGCGCCTTCGGAGTTGGCGCTGAACAGGGCCGGTTTCACGCCGTTGGCCTTGGCGAAGGCGTTGCGGATCGGGTCGAGCAGGCCGGTGTAGGTGGCCGGGTTGCTGCGCCGCGAGCCGCGGATGGCGCCCTGGTCGACCGCCACCACGCCCGCGCCGGCGGGGATCGAGCCGTGCACCAGCGAGCTCTTGCCCGAGCCCGCCACGCCGGTCACGACCACCAGCACGCCCAGCGGAATGTCGACGTCGACATTGCGCAGGTTGTGCGCCTTGGCGCCGCGGATCGGCAGCGCACCGGTGGGCTGGCGCAGCTTCTTCTTGAGCGCGGCCCGGTCGTCCAGGTGCCGGCCCGTGAGCGTGCCGCTGGTGCGCAGCGCTTCCACGCTGCCTTCGAAGCAGACCGTGCCGCCCGCCGAGCCCGCGCCGGGGCCGAGGTCGACGACGTGGTCGGCGATGGCGATGGCCTCGGGCTTGTGTTCCACCACCAGCACCGTGTTGCCCTTGTCGCGCAGCCGCAGCAGCAGCTCGTTCATGCGCTGGATGTCGTGCGGGTGCAGGCCGATGGTCGGCTCGTCGAAGACGTAGGTCACGTCGGTGAGCGAGGAGCCGAGGTGGCGGATCATCTTCACGCGCTGCGCCTCGCCGCCCGAGAGCGTGCCGGAGGGGCGGTCGAGGCTGAGGTAGCCGAGGCCGATCTCGACGAAAGAATCGAGCGTGTGCGCCAGCTTGGCCAGCAGTGGCGCCACCGAGGGCTCGTTCAGGCCGCCGACCCAGGTGGCGAGGTCGCTGATCTGCATCGCGCAGGCCTCGGCGATGTTGAGCTTCTTGATGCGCGAGGAGCGCGCCGCTTCGCTCAGCCGCGTGCCGCCGCAGTCGGGGCAGGTGGTGAAGGTCACGGCGCGTTCCACGAAGGCGCGGATGTGCGGCTGCATCGCCTCGACGTCCTTGGCCAGGAACGACTTCTGCACCTGCGGAATGAGGCCCTGGTAGGTGAGGTTGATGCCGTCGATCTTGATCTTGGTCGGCTCCTTGTGGAGCAGGGCGTCGAGCTCCTTCTTGGTGAACTTGCGGATCGGCTTGTCGGGGTCGAAGAAGCCGCAGCCGTTGAAGATCCGGCCGTACCAGCCTTCCATGCTGAAGCCCGGGATGGTGAGCGCGCCTTCGTTGAGCGACTTGCTGTCGTCGTAGAACGCGCTCAGGTCGAAGTCGGTGACCGCGCCCCGCCCCTCGCAGCGCGGGCACATGCCGCCGGTGCGGCTGAAGGTCTGCTTCACGGTCTTGCTGGCGCCGCGCTCCACCGTGATGGCGCCGGTGGCTTTCACCGAAGGCACGTTGAAGGCGAAGGCGCTGGGCGAGCCGATGTGCGGCTTGCCCAGGCGGCTGAACAGAATGCGCAGCATCGCGTTGGCATCGGTCGCGGTGCCGACGGTGGAACGCGGGTCGCCGCCCATGCGCTCCTGGTCCACGATGATCGCGGTGGTCAGGCCGTCGAGCACGTCGACCTCGGGCCGCGCCAGCGTCGGCATGAAGCCCTGCACGAAGGCACTGTAGGTTTCGTTGATGAGCCGCTGCGATTCGGCCGCGATGGTGCCGAACACCAGCGAGCTCTTGCCCGAGCCCGAGACGCCCGTGAACACCGTGAGCCGGCGCTTGGGCAGCTCGACGCTGATGTCCTTCAGGTTGTTGACGCGCGCGCCCTGCACGCGGATGAGGTCGTGGTGGTCGGCGGCGTGCCTGCCGTTCGCGTCCTTCGCGCGCGTTGCGCTCTTTGCTTCCTTCTTCGGGGCCTTGCTGCTCATCGGGTCTTTCTCTGGAAGGGACACGGGGCCGCCACGGCGGCGGCGCCCGTGCAGGAGGTCAGGGGGCTGCGGCGCCGGAGGCCGGCTCAGCGCGTCTGCTGGATGCGGATCAGGTTGCCCGCCGGGTCGCGCACCGCGCAGTCGCGCACGCCGTAGGGCTGGTCGGTGGGCTCCTGCACGATCTCGGTGCTGCGGGCCTGCAGGCGCTCGAAGGTGCCCTCGAGGTCGGGCGTGGCCAGCAGCAGCGAGGCGAAGGTGCCCTTGGCCATCATCTCGGCGATGGTGCGGCGCTCGTCGTCGGTGAGCCCGGGCGTGGCGGCCGGCGGATACAGCACGATGGAGGTGGCGGGCTGGCCGGCCGGGCCGACCGTGATCCAGTGCATGCCGCCGTAGGCGACGTCGTTGCGCACTTCGAAGCCCAGGGTGTCGCGGTAGAAGGCCAGCGAGGCCTGCGCGTCGGTGTGCGGAAGAAAGCTCGAATGGATGCTGAGATTCATGATGGCGAGGGTCCGTGGTTGTGTCGGGCCGTCATGCTAGGTGCGAGGCGGGGTTTCGCGCTTCTCGATTCCTGATCGGCCGCGTCACTTGTTTGGCGATGCACGCCGGCATGCCCGCCGTCGCCTGCGCCGCCTCGCGCCGGTAGACGCCGGGCGACACGCCCACCAGCTCCGTGAAGCGCGTGGTGAAGGTGCCCAGCGAGGCGCAGCCGACCTCGAAGCAGACCTCGGTCACGCTCAGGTCGCCACGGCGCAGCAGCGCCATCGCGCGCTCGATGCGCCGCGTCATCAGGTAGGCGTAGGGCGACTCGCCATAGGCCAGGCGGAACTGGCGGCTGAGGTGCCCGGCCGACATGTTCGCGTCGCGCGCGAGCGCTTCCACGTCCAGCGGCTGCGCGTGCTCGCGGTCGATGCGGTCGCGCACGCGGCGCAGCCGTGCGAGGTCGGGCAAGGAGGGCTGGGGCTGCGTGGCGGTCATCGGCGGGATCGTGCCACGTCGCTACGGCGTGCTCAAGCGCAGGCAAAGGTTCCACATCCGGTAACGAACTTCACACAAGCGCCTGCATCTGGACACCCGACGCGCACGCAGCGGGGCTTCAATACGGTACGGGCTCGCAGGAGGCGCGCCCGACCGTACAGCCCCACCCAAGGAGAACTCCGCATGACGAAAACGCTCGCGCTTCTGCTGGCCGCCTCGGCCATCCTGGCTGGTTGCGTGGTCGCACCCTACGACCGGGGCCCGCCCCCGCGCGGCCACGGCTACGACCGCGACCGTGACGGCGTGCCCAACCGCTACGACCGTGACCGCGACAACGACGGCGTGCCCAATCGCTACGACCGCCGGCCGAACAACCCCTACCGCTACTGACACCGGGGCCGAAGGCCCCCAAAGAAAAAGACCGCGAGGCGCGCAGCCCCGCGGTCTTTTTTCTTGCGCGTGTGTGAATGTGCTCAGGTGGCGCGGCGCGCCATCAGCGCCCACAGGCCGGCCGCGCTCAACAGCGAGCCACCCGCCAGGTGAAAACGCCGCTGCGCGCGCGGCGAGGCGAGCAGCCGGCCGGCCGAACTCGCGAACACCGCGTAGAGCGTGGCGTTGAGCGTGGCCAGCGCCACGAAGGTCAGGGCCAGCACCCACATCTGATGCGACACGTCGGCGCCCGGGCTGATGAACTGCGGCAGGAAGGCCACGAAGAACACGATGCCCTTGGGGTTCAGGGCCGTCACCAGGTAGGTGTTGGCGAACAGGCGCCAGCGCGAGGCCGGTGCGGCCGGCGCGGCGGTCTCGGTGGACGAGATGCCGGCGCGCAGCAGCTTGATGCCCAGGTACAGCAGGTACAGGCCGCCGACCCACTTCACCACCGTGAACCAGAAGGCCGACGCGGCCAGCAGCGCGCCCAGCCCCAGCAGCGACACCACCAGCGCGGTCGAATCGCCCAGCGCCACGGCGGCCACCAGCGGCACGTTGGCGCGGCGGCCGTGCGACATCGAATAGCTGATCACCGTGAGGATGGTCGGCCCCGGAATGATCAACAGCAGCGCCGAAGCGGCGACGAAGGCGAGCCAGAGTTCGATGGGCATGGGTGTTCCTGAAAGAGGGAAGGAGAGAGGGAAGGGCGGTGCGCCGTTCAGCGCGGGAACGAAGTCTTTTTCATGCGTCCGAGGTCGAAGCAGGTGCGCCGAAACGCAGCGTGGACCGCGCCTTGGCGCGCTCGGCCTCGATGGCCCGGTCGCGCGGCTCGGCCGTGGTCACCAGCGATTCGATCAGCCGCGCGGCCGTGGCGGCCACCTCGTCCACGGCGCGCTCGAAGGCCTGCTCGTTGGCGCGCGAGGGCACGCTGAAGCCGCTGAGCTTGCGCACGAACTGCAGGGCGGCGGCGCGGATCTCCTGCTCGGTGGCAGGGGGCTCGAAGTTGTAGAGGGTCTTGATGCTGCGGCACATGGCGAATGCTCCGGTCAGGCGCGGCGCAAGGGCCGCGCGGCCAGTCTAGCGAAACAGCGCCTGGTTGCGCAGCACCCGCCGGGCAAAGGCTACTTCAGGCTCAGGACACCCAGCCCCAGCCCGATCACCCCCAGCACGAAGCTCACGAGGCTGATCTGCAGCGGGATGCGGTAGGCGGGATCGGGGTGGTCCCAGTGCGCGCGCAGCACCTCCAGCGCGGTGGCCCGGCGGATTTCCATCGCGCAGCCGTGAAAGCCCTGCATGTTGATGCTGCTCTTGGGAATCTGCAGCGCGAGCCGGGTCTCGTAGTCGATCTCGATGCCGTCTTCGGGGAAGCCCGGGTCGCGGCCGATGCCCCGGATCATGCGGCAGCAGCGCTTGCCGGCGTTCGTCTTCAGCACCACCCAGGCGTTGCGCCCGCCCAGCGGCGCCAGCCGCAGGTTGTGCACGCGGATCAGCGAGAAAGCCTCGTAGTCCGCCGGGTTGGTGAACGAGCGTTGTTGCGTGACGTGGAGTCCTGTGACCATGATTTCCTCCCTCTGTGAATGAACGCCGGTGCGCCTGCCGGACAGCCCGTGCAGGCGTCGGTTTCGACGTTAGTTCAGAAGGCGGGAGGTGCCCATTGGCGTTGCCATGGAGAGAACGATTCAATCGTCAACAATGGTGAAGCAGACGGGCGATCCGGTCGCGGCGCGCGCCTGCCCGGGCTCAGTCGCCGTCGTAGAAGAACTCTTCGCGCACGATCTTGCCGTCCTTGACGGTGTACAGCGCCATCTCTTCCATCGTGAAGCGCTGGCCCGTGGGCTTCATGGTCACGTCGAAGCGAAAGCCGACGATGAAGCGGTCGTCGTGCGGCCAGGGGCCGGCCACCTGGAACGAGTGCACCTCGTGGTTGGCCACCCACCATTCGCCCTTGGCGCGGATGGCCGACAGGCCCACCGACTCGCGCGACATGCCGGGCGGCGCGCTGGCCTCGACGCTGACGGCCTCGGGCGCGTAGAGCGCCTGGGCTTCATCGAATGTCCCTGCTTTGCACAGCGCCACGAGCTTGGCGGCGATTTCCTGGGTGTTCATGCGTTTCTCCAGTGAGTTGGGGGGATGACGGGAGGCGCAGTGTAGGCCCGCGCACCGTGCGTCGTCGACAGATGTTCAACGCGCTGGTTCGTTGAGCGCGCGCAGGCTGTCGACGCCCTCCGGCGAGAGCCACAGCAGCGTGTTCAGGTAGGTCTCGATGCGGTCGACCAGTGCGCTGCGCGGGCCCTCGCGCCATTCGGTGGAACCGTAGAACGCCGCCTGCTCGGCCTCCAGCGCCTCGCGGCTCGCGTAGGCGCGCACGAGGTGGTAGCTCTCTTCCTCGTGGTCCGACTTGCCGTAGCTCACCACGTCCATGCCCTTGCCGCGCAGCATGGGCACCGCGCGCTCATGCATCGCGCGGTGAAAGTCGTCGAGGGTGCCGGGCTTGAGGCGGTAGGTGCGGATTTCGAGCAGGCGCTTCATGGGAGTGGACGGCAGCGTTCATGCGGGAATGCGCGGTGCTTCGACATCGTGCAGCCGCGCGCTGAAGTCGTACTTGTATTCGCAGTCGCCCGCGTAGGCCAGCGCGATCTTCCCGGTCCACGTGATGTCGAAGCGGTCGGTGCCCGCGATGCGGTCGAAGCGGATGCGATGGTGGGCCGCGGCGTCGTGCCCGAGCAGGTAGATGTGAAAGACGTTGTCTTCCATGTCGTCGGGCGGCGGCAGGTCGATGCTGACCTCGAGCCCGTCGAGTCGCGCCAGGCTGAAGTCCTGCAGTGCGCAGACCGCGAAGCCGCCGCCGTCGCCCCAGGCGGTCGACGACAACGTGCAGCGGTGGTAGTTGGTCCAGACCCCGGGTGCGTCCCAGTCGGAGGGGTAATCGATGTCCTCGCCTTCGGGCTCGTCGATCTCGCGCTCGGCGTCGTAGTCCTCGCTGCGCAGGTGCAGGTCGAACCACACCTCGTTGTTCCTCACGGACGCTGTCCAGCGGAACTCCTTGATGGGATGGCCTTCGGGCCAGGGGTTGCCGGCGAAGTGAATGCGGTTTGGAAGCGTCATGGGGCGGGTGTCGTGTGTGTTCGTTGCGCTGTCGTGTGCGCGGGCATGGGCGCTGTCGTCCGCGATCGCGACGCAGCGCTCCAGCAAACCGGCCTCGCGCACCTCTTCGGTGGTGTTCACCTGGAACACGTTCTTGCCGCAGTCGCTGCAATACCGGACGCCGGGCGTGTCGGTGGCTTCGAGTGCGTCCCAGGGCTTGGGGCACGAGAGCGATCCGTCGTGCGCGCTTATCGACGGCGCCCGCGGATCGACCGGCGCGCGACCGATGCGGATCGACTTCTTCATGGGGGCGGTGGGCGGTGGGTGCCGAGGATGTACTGCGCGACCCATTCCGCCTGTTCCGGTGTGTCGGGCATGTCGACGCCCCGCGAGCGGCTCAGCAGGTGGAAGATGTTCTGGCGCGGAACGCCGAGCCCGTGCAGCAGGCTGCCCGCGATGAGGCCCGTGCGGCCGATGCCTGCGCGGCAGTGGATGGCGACGGCCTTTCCGCTCGCCAGTTCGGCGCCCAGTTCGGCAATGAAGGCCGCCGCGTCCCGCTGCGATGCCGGCAGGCCTCGGTCCGGAATCGGGAAATGCCGGAACACGATGCCATGCTCGGCGCACAGCGCAGGCTCTTCCCGGAGTTCAAGTGCCCTGATTTCCTGCGCCTCGAGCAGGGAGACCACCATGTCCAGCGAGGCACGCTGCCAGGACGCCACCTCGGCGCGCAGCAGCTCACCGCCGCGCGGGCGTGCCATCAGGCCCAGCCGATGCGGCTGTATGTCGCGGACCCAGTGGATGGTGGTCTCGAACATGGTCTGCGGACCTTACAGCCGATCGATCAGCCGCATCGCCCTCAGGTGAAAACGATCGCCGTCTTGTGCGCGATGCTCAGCCGCGCCGATTCGTACAGCAGCAGCCACGACTCGATCTCCCGGTAGAGGCCTTCGTCCTCGCCCATGCTGTCGGCGATCCGGGCGGCTTCCTCGTCCGACAGCTCGCCGTCCGAAAGCGCGATGCCGAGGGCGGGCGCCACCAGCACCAGTTCCTCAAGCAACCGGTACGACGAGCCGAGCATGCCACCGGGCAGGTCGGTCTCGTCTTCCCCGGCAAAGATCACTTCGTCGAAGTCGACCGGCAGGTAGAAACCTTCCGCGTCGGAGTGGCACAGCAGGTGGCTTTCGAACATGCCGGCCACGTCTTCGAGCGTCTCGTCTTCCGTGGGGTCGGCGTCCTCCGGCAGGGGCGTGGCGATCCAGCCGGGCGTCGTCACGCGGTGCGCGTAGGCGCGGCGCAGGTAGTGGATGAACGAATAGGGCAGGCCGTCGAGCGGCGCGCGGGATTCGAGCGGCGGCAGGCTGCGGGGCTCGACGTGCGGCGGCAGGCCGGCTTCGGCGAGCTTGCGGTTCGCGGCGGCGAAATCCGCCTCGAAGTGTTCGGCGCCTTCGGGATCGTTCTCGATCAGGTCGGCGAGGATGCCGACGCAAATGGCCAGGCCCATGGGGTTCTCCAGGTTGTGGGTTCGTCGCGATGGTGACGAGGCGCGGTGAAGGCGGGATGACGGCCCGCCTTCACCGTCGGTTGCCCCGTTACTTCGCCGCCTCCACCTTCACCCGCGCATTCGGCGTCTCGCCGAACATCTCGGGCGCGTACATCGCTTCGACGCGGCTGGGCGGCAGCGCGAAGTCGCCGACGTTGTTCAGGCGCACGGTGTATTCCATCTTCACCACGCCCTTGGGCAGGTACTCGTAGTAGCTGCGGAAGGCCTCGAAGCTGCGTTCCTCGAAGGCCGGCCAGCCGCTGCCCGACTTCTTCTCGCCCTGCGTGGCGATCTGCGAGTCGCGGCCCAGGCCGCTGCCCAGGATGGTGGCGCCGCCCGGGACCGGGTCGGTGATCACGACCCAGGTCATGTCGGTGCTGGCGTTGACCTCGATGCTCACGCGCAGCACGTCGCCGCGCGTGTACTTGCCGGCCACGGCCTGCTCGACCGGCGTGACGGTCTTCTTCAGCGCATAGCCCGCCGCGAACGGCGCCTTCAGCTGCACGGCGGCCAGCGACTGCAGCGTGAGCCACGGCTTGCCGGTGCCCTGCTGCGTGACCAGCAGCGTGTCGCGCACGGGCGCACCCGTGGGCGATGCGGACCAGGGCAGGAACATCGTGTTGTTGCGCAGGTTGCCCGGCGAGGCGGGCGCGCCGAACATCGTGGTCTGGTTCGGGGCGCCGGTTGCGTCGCTGGCTTTCACGCGCTCGACCTTGCTCCAATCGACCTGCGCCTTCACCGCGCCCAGCGTGGCGGCGGTGACGCCGGCCACCGGCGTGCTCTCGAACACCTTGCTGAACTTCTCCAGTGCCAGCCCGCCCCACAGGTTGGCGGTGGTGGTGTGCCAGGCGCCGTTCTGCTGGCGGCCGATGAAGCCGTTGGCGAGCTTGCCGATGTCGTCCTTCCAGGCCGGGTCGTCCATCACCGTGAGCAGCAGGCGCGCGGTGTTGACGTCGCCGTTGGTCATGAGCCACCACCAGTAGTCGTCCTGCTCGGTGCTGAAGATGAGCTTGGTGCCCTGGTAAGACAGGCGCGCCTTCAGCACGTTGTTGGCCTCGTCCAGGCGCTGCTGGCGCTGCGGCACGTCGTTCACGCGCTTCAGGATGTTGACCCAGTCGATCACCGCGCTGGTGGGCCACTGGTTCGGCGCGATGGTGATGCTGCCGAGCATGCTGCCCTTGGCCTTGCCGTAGCGCGACAAGGCTTCGAGCGCGGCGAGCTTGCGCACGTCCAGGTCCTTGCGCGGGCTCCAGAACTCGCGCGTGACGCGGCCTTCGACGAACGCGATCAGGCCCGACTCCATCGGTGCGCGCGCGTCGTCGGCGAGCGCGAAGGCCGGGTTGAGCTGCGCCGCTTCGTGCGTGGCCGCGAGCAGGTACGACGTGAGGATGTCGCTGCCGCGGTTGGCTTCGCCGTCGCGCGGCGGGAAGTAGCTGGCGAGGCCGTCGCTGTCCAGGTAGGTGGGCAGCGTGGCCAGCACGCCCTGCCACATCTTCGCGTCGCGCAGGCCGACCGCCTTGCTGGTCTTCTGCTCGAGGCAGCTGAAGGGGTAGTTGGCGAACCAGTCGCGCACGCCCGGCAGGCCTTCGGCCAGCTTGGGTTGCAGCGACATCTTCAAGCCGCCGCGGCCGGGCAGGGCGTCGGCGGGCGGTGCCACGTCGAGCGTGAACGGCCCGTCGACCTGCACCAGCGTGGCCTGCTGCACCGTGAGCGGCACGGCGGGCACGATGCGCTGGCGCACCTTGAGCGCGTCGCGCGCGCCACCGACGGTGTCCTTGGCCTCGATCTCCCACAGGATGGCTTCGGCACGCGTCTGCGCGAGCTGCGCGGGCGCGGTCACGTTCCAGGCCACCTCGCGCGATTCGCCGGCCGGAATGTCGACGGTCTGCGTCTCGAGCGTGAGCAGCGTGGCGCGCGGCGTGGCTTCCACCTTCATCGGCTTCTGCGTGGTGTTGCGCAAGGTGATCTGCGCGCGGAACTGGTCGTCCTCGCGCACCAGCGGCGGCAGGCCGCTGATGATCTGCAGGTCTTGCGTGGCCTGGATGCTGGCCTGGCCGGTGCCGAACAGGCTGGTGCCCGCGTCGGCCACAGCCACGATCTTGAAGGTGGTGAGCGCGTCGTTCAGCGGCACCGTCACCACGGCCTGGCCGTTGGCGTCGAGCACGATCTTCGGGTTCCACACGAGCAGGGTGTCGAGCAGTTCGCGTGTCTGGCCCTTGCCGCCGCCGCCGCCCGCGGGCACGGCCTTGCGCCCGTAGTGGCGCCGGCCGACGATTTCCATCTGCGCGGTGGAGGTGCTCACGCCCCAGCTGCGCCGCTGCAGCATCGCGTTGAGCAGGTTCCAGCTGTCGTTGGGCATGAGCTCCAGCAGGGCCTGGTCGACCGCGGCCAGCGCCACTTCGGCGCCGGCGGCCGGCTTGCCGTCGGGCAGCTTGGCGGTGATGGTGACCTGCGCCTTGCTGCGGATCGGGTAGCTGGGCTTGTCGCTGGTCACGGTCACGTCGATCTGGTGCGCGCGCGTGCCGACACGGATCTCGGCCATGCCCAGGCGGTAGGCTGGCTTGCTCAGGTCGACCATCGCGGTGGGCGCGACGTATTCCTTGCCTTCGTACCAGAAGGCGGTCCACCACTCGCGCGGCGCCTTGAAGCCCCAGGTGAAGAAGCTGTACCACGGCACTTCGCGCAGGCGCCCGCGCAGCGCGAGCACGCTCACGTAGGCGTTCGGGCCCCACTCGGGCTTGACCTGCAGGCTGACCGTCGGGTCCTTGCCGTCGAGCTGCACCACGTGCGTCTCGATGATGCCTTCGCGCTCCACGGCCACGAGCGCGGTGGCAAAGCGGAACGGGCTGCGCACCTGGAACTTGGCGACCTCGCCGGGCTGGTAGCTCTTCTTCTCGGGCAGCACGTCGATGCGGTCGTTGTCCTCGCCGCCGAACCACAGTTCGCCCTGCTTGGTCACGTAGACCGAGCTCACGGCGCTGGCGCTGCGGCCGTCGCTGTCGGTGGCGCTGGCCACCAGCTCGACCTCGCCGGCCTCCTTCAGCTCCGACTCGCACAGCAGCAGGCCGCGCGAATCGCTCTTGCCGGAGCAGACGGTGCCGATGTCCTTCGTTTCGGTCTTGTTGTCGTAGGTGTAGAAGCCGCCCACCATGCGCTTGCGGCTGGTGGTGGTGATGCGCGCCACGGCGCGCACGTTGAGCGTCACGCCGGCCTGGGGCTTGCCCGTGAGGTCGAGCGCGAGCGCCTGGAACTTGAGCTTCTGGCTGGTCGAGACCCAGCCCTCGGTCTTGATGCCGGCGATGACCGACGCGGGCCACAGCGTCTGCGTGCTGCGGATGGTCTGCACCTCGCCGTTCGGGTCGGCGTAGGTGGCTTCGAGCAGCAGCTCGCGCGCGGCCTTCACCTTGGGCACCTTGTCGATCGTGACCTTGCCGGCGCCGTCCTTGTTCAGCGTGAGCGGCAGCTTGTCGGCGATCACGCGGGTGTCGTTCACGCTGTTGAGGTCTTCCTCGCCGGCGCTGGTGTCGGCGGCGGTGGCGGCTTCGCTGCCGTCGCCGGCGGCGCGCGGCGGGTTGAAGCTGAAGGCGTCGTAGTCGGAAAAGCTCAGGCCCTTGCCGCGCACCATGGCCGACACGCGCACCGGCAGGTTGGCGGCGCCGCCGCCGGCCACGTAATTGATCTGCACGTCGGTGGGCACGCTCGTGGCGGCCACCAGCGGCTTCTTCTCGGTGGGCGCGATGCGGCCTTCGAGCACCGGCAGGCGGAACTCCTCGACGCGGAAGATACCGGTCGAGTAGGTGCGGTTGTTGCCTTCGTCGCTGGTGCCGTCGCCGCTGCGCAGCTCGACCTGGTACACGCCGAGCTTGGCGGCCGGCGGAATGGCAAAGCTGTTCTCGGCGCTCAGGCCGCCGGTGGCGGTCTTGCGCCAGGCCAGCGGCTGGGTGAAGCGCTGGCCGCTGCCCATGTGGGTCACGACCAGCGTGTCGGGCCGGTTCTCGGGCAGGCCGAAGCCCTTGCTGGTCTGCGTGCGCAGCAGGCTCTTCATCGACACCGTCTCGCCGGCGCGCAGCAGCGTGCGGTCGAAGATGGTGTGGGCGATGCCGTCGGGGCGCACGTCCAGGCTGGTGGGCACGTTGAAGCGCCAGGGCTCGATGCCGCGCTGCCAGTCGCTCCAGGTGAAGGCGAGGTCTTCCACGCCCTTGTCGTCCTTGGCGCGCGCGCTCACGAACCAGGCGCTGGTCTCGTACTCGTTCGGGCCGTTGCAGCTCGGTGCATCGGGCGACACGCCGTTGAGCATCACGATGCCGCTGGCGTCGGTGGTGCCGGTGGCCACGGCCTTGCCGTCGCAGCTGGACACGCGCACCTCGGCGCCCGCCACCACCTTGCCCTTGTCGAGCGTGGTGACCCAGGCCATCGAGTTCTCGCGGCCCAGCTTGAAGTGCACCGCCAGGTTGGTGGCCAGCGCGGTGGTGCGCACGTACATCGTGCGCCCGGCGTTGTAGCGCTCGTCGAGCAGGGCTTCGCCGAGTTTCTGCGAGGCGATCTCCAGCACGTGGAAGCCCGGCGTGAGCGGGATGCCGACCACTTCGAAGGGGCGCGGGTCGCCGCTCTCGGCCTTGGGCATGTCCAGGGCCTTCACGCCCGGCTGGCCGCCGAGCAGCGACACCATGCGCGTCTGCACGTGCGAGCGTTCGTTCTTGTCGATCACCGGGGGCAGGGCGCCCTTCACGTCGCGGCGCGCGGTGTCGCGGCTGACCGTGTAGCTGTCGTAGCGGCGCACCTTGCGGTACCACGCGATGATCTCGGCGTCGGTCTTGGGGTTGAGGTCGCTCACCTTGCCGGGCGTGAGCGCCTGCACCATGAGTTGCGGCTCCACGCGGCGCACGGTGACCGGCATCATGGCCGGGGTGCCGGGCTCGGCCAGTCGCTCGATCACGCCGAAGGGCGAGGCCGCGAACTTGGCCAGCGGCGGCATCGCGCCGGTCGCCACCTTCAGCGGAAAGCTGCCGGGCGTGCCCAGCGCGCGGCCCGAGGCGTCCTGGAAGCCGGAAGGCAGCTCGATGCTGAACTGCGTGCTCTCGGCCAGCGGCGGGCCGAAGCTCGCGCTGTTGACCACGTCGTCGTCGTTCTGCGAGCCGCCGCCGCTTTCGAGCGTGGCCTTGATCGTCTTGCCGTCGCCCTTGAGCACGATCTGCGACGCCACCTTGCGCGTCACCGGCGCGTTGAACTGCAGCTGCATCGGGCGCAGCGGCAGGCAGGCGGCCTGCGCGTTCTCGCGCTCGCAGGTGAAGGACACGGCGAAGGGTTCGCGCACCTGGTAGTCGAAACGGCGTTCCACGTTGTTGGCGACGCCCGACGGCGTGGCCACGCCCTTGCCGTAGACGACCTGCACCTTGGCGCCGGGCGTGAGCGTGCGGTTGCACTGCATCGTGATGAAGCGCAGCGGGTCTTTCGCGGCTTCCTTCTCGCGGTGGAAGGCCTTGAGCAGTTCGGTGCGCGCCTCGCCCTCGAGCAGCTTGGCTGGAATGCGTTCGCCGACGCCGTCGGCCGCGCACCAGACGTTCTGGCGCACGCTGTCGATGGTGGCCGCGCCGTTGAGCTCGAGCACGAACATCTGCTGCTCGTCGATGCGGGCGTAGGTGCCCGGCATGTAGTTGCGCACGAACGGGCCGCCGCTATTGAATTGATAGCGTTCGGGGCCGGTCAGCTCGCCGCCGCCGGCCGGCTTGAAGGTGGGAACGCGGGTGACCGAGCAGCGCACGCCGGGCGGCAGGTCGTTCTCGAAGTCGTAGACCCAGGCCTTGGCGTCGGTCCAGCGGCCGGCGCCCTTGCCGGCCTGCGCGTCCGAGCAGCTCACGGTGAGCGGTGCGGGCGCCTTGGGGTCGCCGAAGTTGACCGCCGCCTGATCGAATTTGGCGACGACCTGGCGCACGCGCGCCACTTCGCCCTGCGGGGTCAGGCTGGTGATCTGAAGTGCATGGCCCGGGCCCGCCGCGAGCGCGCCGGCGGCCAGTAGCAATGTCGGAATGAAACGGTTCACGGAGTTCTCCACCTTGAGGCAGCGCGCAGCGTAGCCGATTTGCATGGCGCTCCGGGAGTGCCAAGGGTCATAGGCCGTCCGTGTTTGAAGCCCGCGTTCGGTCGGCGTACGCCGGTCTTCTTACAATCGCTGACGTCGTGCGTGCGCTGCGCAGACCGCCACCAAGACCTCGCCGCCGACCGAATGAAACGCTACTGGGAAATAGACGCCTTGCGCGGGCTGATGCTCGTGCTGATGACCGTCACCCACCTGCCCACGCGGCTGACCGATCCGCTGGGCCAGCCTTTCGGCTTCGTGTCGGCCGCCGAGGGCTTCGTGTTGCTGTCGGCCTTCGTGGCGGGGCTGGTCTACAGCCGCATCGGCCACGTGCGCGGCGTCGACTCGATGCGCCAGGCCTTCTGGCGACGCGTGCTCAAGGTCTACCTGTGCCAGGCGGCGATCCTGCTGTTCCTGTTCACCGTGATCGCCGCGCTCGGCGTGCACATCGACCAGCCGGCGGTCAAGAACCTCGTCTCCTATTACCTGGCGGAGCCGCGCGACGGCTTCCTGTTCGGGCTGCTGCTGATCTACGAGCCGCCGCTGCTGGACATCCTGCCGATGTACATCTTCTTCATGCTCATGAGCCCCTGGGTGCTGGCCTTTGCCATGCGCCACGGCTGGACGCTCGTGATGGTGGCCAGCGCCACGGTTTGGGCGATGGCGCAGTTCGGGCTCAGCGAATGGGTCTACGGGCTGGCGGTGCGCTACCTTGGCGTGCTGGTGCCGTTCCACGAGATGGGTGCCTTCAACACCTACGCCTGGCAGTTCCTGTGGTTCGCGGGCCTGTGCCTGGGCGCCAGCCGCAACGCGCCCGAGGCCCGGCCGCTGCGCTTTCCGGCCTGGCTGCTCGTGCTGGCGGCGGGCATCGCGCTGTACGGGTTCTACTGGCGCCACACCGGCATCAACGGCCAGGCGCCGTTCGGCGGCGATGTGGAAATGAACCTGCTGTTCGACAAGTGGCAGCTCGGCCCGCTGCGCATCGTGAACCTGGTGGCGCTGGGCATCCTGGCGGTGCGCTTCGGGCCGTGGCTCATGCGCAAGATCCCGCGCCTGCACTGGCTCGAGGCCATGGGCTCGGCCTCGCTGCCGGTGTTCTGCGCGCACCTCGTGGCGGTGCTGCTGGTGCTGGCCTTCTACGGCGACAACCAGATGGCGCGGCCCTGGTGGGGCGACGGCCTGCTGCTGGCGGCGGTGTTCGCGGGGATGTACTTCGTGGCGCGCTTCACGCGCGGCGCCGACGTGCCGCCGCCGGCGGACGATGTGCCTTCGGAGCCGGCGCCGGCGTAGGTGTCCGCAGGGAGCGCCGCTCGTTTTTTGAGAAGAGGGGGAGGGCGATGATCGATTCCGTGCTTTGGAGACGTGCACTGGCGGCCTGCGTGCTGGCGTGGGGTGCGGCGGCGCAGGCGGCGCTGCCGGAGGCGGTGCAGCAGGAAGTGCAGCGCTGGCTGAACTGCTACAGCCCGAACTATTCGTCGGCCTGCGAAATCGCACTCGACAGCAGCTCCGCCCTTGGCCGTGTGCGCCGTGGTTCGGCGCTCCTGCTGGGCTCGGAGGTCGATGCCGCGACCCGCGCCCGCGCAATGGAAGACCTTCGCTCGGCGGCGGCAGAGGGCTATCCGCCTGCCTACGAATCCCTTGCGGTCTTTCTCGGGCGTGGCGCCGGCTGGAGCGAGGGCCTGCGCTGGCGCTGGCTCGGGGCCGAGCACGGCGATGCGGACGCGGCGAAACAGCTGAGCGGACGCATCGGGCTCGATGGGGCGGATCGCCAGTCGGCGGCCGACCGGATGTTCCTGTCGTGGGTCCACTGCCATCCCGCTTCGTTCGAGAGCAGCGGGCCCACGATGTCGGCCTTGAACGATGCGCGCAAGGCCTCACCGGGCGCCGACCTGACGCAGGTGATCGCCCAGGTCCACGCGAAACGGCTGAACGAAGCCAAGGCCAAGGCCGAGAACTTCCTGCACGGCTGCGTGCCGGGCGCCTACTACCTGTCCAGCCTCTCGCCCGACGACCAGGCCTGGGTGCGCAAGACGGTGCGTGCGCGCATGGTGCAGACGCTGAAGAACATCCAGGCGGCGGTGCGCAAGTTCCCCGACCTGGAGCTGCTCACGCTCCCCGAATACCAGAACCTGCTGCCGCCGCCCTGATCAGGGCGCGTTGGAAGGCGAGGTGGGCACCGCAGGCGGCATCGGCAGATGCGGCGCCACCACCGACTGCCACAGCCGGTAGCCCTCGTCCGTCAGGTGCAGCCGGTCGCCGCGGAACAGTTCGGGGCGTGGCCGTCCATCCGCGCCGAGCATCGGCGTGTGGATGTCGATGTACTCGCTGTTGGGCAGCAGGTTCAGGTAGGCCGAGATCACGTGGTTGGTCTCGCGGATCTGCGGCATGAGCTGCTCGCGCGACGGGCTGGGCTTGACCGAGATGAAGCTGATGCGCGCGTCGGGCAGCTCGGCGCGCACCGCGTTGGCAAAGCGCGCGAAGCTGTCGAGCACCTGCAGCGGCGTGCGGCCCTCGGCCAGGTCGTTGTCGCCCGCATAGAGCACCACCTGCCGGGGCTTGTAGCGCACCACGAGGTCGCGCGCGAACAGGGCGCAGTCGGCCAGCGTCGAGCCGCCGAAGCCGCGGTTGACGATGCCGCCCGGCACGCGGGAAAAGTCCTGCGACAGGCGCGTCCACATGCGCACCGTGGAGCTGCCCACGAACACCACGCCGCCGGGTTGCGGAAAGCGCTCCTGGTCGGCCCGCGCGAAGGCGGCCAGCTCGTTGTGCCAGCGGGCCTTGGCGGCGAGGTAGGCGGAGGCGGTGTCGGCGGCCGTGGCGCCGTCGGCTTCGTAGGGGAAGGCGGCGGCCGCGGTCTGGGCCTGGGCGGTGAAGGCGGCGGTTGCCAGCAGCAGGGCGGCGGTGGCCGCCAGCGCGGATTTCATCGAAGGCATCGGAAAGAGAACGGAAGCGGAGAAATTCAGGACAGGGTCAGAGCGTTTTTTCGATCAGCGGGCCATGGAACAGCACCGGCCCGGTCGGGCCGCCCGCGCTCGGGACGCCGCCCTTGGGCTCCAGGCTGATCGCCAGCGCCGGCACGCGCACATCGGATTCCGAGGCGGCCAGCCGCAGCGCCGGTGCATTGTCCAGCACGCCGAGCGAGCGCGGCGCGCCGCCGGGCGGCAGGGCCCACAGCTGCAGCGACTTGTCGGCGCCTTCGCGGAAGCTGCCCACGCGCTGCAGCACGAGCTGCTTCTTCTTCGGGTCGAAGGTCACGAGCATGGAGGCGGCGGCCTTGTCGTCGGACAGCACGGCCACGTACTGCACGGCGGGCGCGTTGATCAGCTGCTCGCGCAGGTTCAGGCCCACGCCCACGGCCAGCACGGCCACGAGCGCGCCGGCCGCGGCCGCGCCGCGCCACAGCGCGAGGCTGCGCAGCCAGCCGCCCGTCGATGCAGAGGCAATGGGCGCGGCGTTGTCGCGCTGCCGCTCGAGGGCCTGCTGCGCCTGCTCGGCGTCGATCAGGTTGCGGATGCGGGTCCAGACGGCCGGGTCGGGCGTGACCGGCTGCTGCAGCTCGGTCATGCCGGCCAGCCGGCCCTGCCAGACCAGCGCGGCGGCGCGCACGGGCGCCTGCTCGCGCGCCAGGGTTTCGAAGCGGCGGCGGGCGCCGCCGCGCAGCGTGCCCAGCGCATGGCTGGCGGCCAGCAGTTCGAGCAGTTCGGGGTGGGCAAGGAGGTTCATGGGGCGGGTCTCGTGATCAGGCGAAGCGGCCCATGCAGGTGCGCAGCTTCTCGAGCCCGCGCCGAATCCAGGTCTTCACGGTGCCCAGCGGCAGCTTGAGCTGTTCGGCCAGCTCGCCGTGGCTCATCTCGCGCAGGTAGGCCAGGCTGACCACCTCGCGCTGGCGGCCCTCGAGCTGGCTCAGGCACTGGTGCAGCGCCCAGGCCTGCTCGCTCGCATCGGCCATGTCGGCCGGGTTGGGCGTGTCGGATTCGAAGGTGTCGGCCATCAGCTCGTCGAACTCCTGCGTGAGCTGGGCGCGGTCGGCGGTTCGGCGGCGCAGCAGGTCGAGCGAGCGGCTGCGCACGATGAGCCCCAGCCAGGCCAGCGGCGGACTCAGCGAGGCGCGGTAGTCGCCGGCCACGCGCCAGATGGTGAGGAAGGACTCCTGCAGCACGTCTTCGGCCCACTCGCGCTGGCGCACCACCCGCATCGCCAGCCCCATGAGGCGGGGCGCGGTGCGGTCGTACAGCTGTCGCAGGGCGGCTTCGTCGCGATGGCCGATCCGGTCGATCAGCGCCATCAGTTCGGCGTCGGGGCTGGGTGCGGTCATCGGCGGATTGTGGGGCATCGGTGCGCATGCCCAAGGTACGGCCCGGCCGGGGCGGCGGATTCAGCGCGGCCCGCCTGAATCCACCGGCCATCGGGCTGCGTACACGGGACAGGGGGCGTCGAGATGCAGAACTCCAGACGGCGGCTCTTTCTCTTTCACCACCGATCAAACAGACACCGAGGAAACGACCATGCACATCCGCACCCTGACCGTCCTGGCTTCCACCACCGCAGCGGCGCTTGGCCTGGCCGCCTGTTCCGGCATGGGCGCCAAGCCCCTGCCGATGTTCTCGCAGGCCAGCCTGCCCGACGCTGTGAAGGTGCCCGCCGGCCACCGCGTGGCCATGGAAACCGTGGGCGCCGGCGACATCACCTACGAATGCCGCGCCAAGGCCAACACGCCGGGCGCGCACGAGTGGGTCTTCGTCGGCCCCGACGCCAAGCTGATGGACCGCGCCGGCAAGCAGGTCGGCAAGTACTACGGCCCGCCCGCCACCTGGGAGAACGCGGACGGCTCGAAGGTCACGGCCACGCAGGTGGCGGTGGCGCCGAACGGCACCGGCAACATTCCCCACCAATTGGTGAAGGCCAACCCCGCCACCGGCATGGGCGCCATGCAGGGCGTGAGCTACATCCAGCGCGTCGCCACGCAGGGCGGCGTGGCCCCCGCGGCCGCCTGTGGCGCCACGAACATGGGCCAGAAACAGGTCGTGAAGTACCAGGCCGACTACATCTTCTACCGCGCCGGCTGAAGCGCTGAAATCCCCCGCTGCGCCGCCGTTTGGAAACATTCGGCAACGTATACTGCGCCGCAAAACGGAGCGGGACCGCGTGCGCGCGGGGGTGGGAATGAAGCAAATTGCGATCGTGGTCGCGCTCTGCGTGGGCGCGTGGTATTTCTTTATCGGCGGCCGCAAGCTCGACGAGGCGATGGCGCGCGACTACTACCGCAAGGAAGCGCACGCCATCTATTCGCGCGATGCGCAGGCGCTGTGCAAGCAGCTCAGCCGCAAGGCCGTGATCGAGAGCAAGGTCACGATGATGGGCCGCACCGTCGAGAGCAGCCACAACCGCGAGGAAGCCTGCGAGGCGGTCGAGAAGACCTTCGAGCTGTTCCGCACCGTGGGCGACCGCATGGGCGGCATCCTCACCATCGAGTACGAGTACCACATCGACGCCGTCGAGGTGGCCACCGACCGCAAGAGCGCCGTCGTCACGGGCACCAGCGTGCTCAAGATGGGCGAGGCCGCGCTCCAGTACAAGACCAGTTTCAGCCAGCGCCTGGAGCGCGAGCTCGGCCAGATGCGCCTCGTGCATTCCAGCGACGCCACGGTCGTGCGCATGGGCGGCGCGGGCGCGATGAGCCAGAGCGACTTCTTCCGCAAGTAGCCGCCGCAGCCGCACTCCAGGCCCCGCCATGATCGACCGCGACTCCCTGCCGCCGCCCCCGCCGTTCTGGCACCGCCTCAACAGCTTCTTCGCCTTTCCGCTCCAGCTGCGGCCGCTGGCCTACGGCCTGGTGCTGTCGTTCTGCAGCCTGCTGTTCGAGGCCGTGTTCTTCCTGCCCGATGCGCTGGCCTTCGTCGTCATCGAGGTCGGCATCATCCTGGCGGCCAGCCGCTACGGCTTCAAGGTCATTGCGCTGGGCGCGCGCGGCATCCGCGACTCGGCCGACTTCGGCCGTGAATCGAGCGACGAGTGGACCTACCTGCCGTGGAAGCTCTTCGCCATCTCGCTGGTGCAGACGATGCTCATCGGCTGGCTCGCGTGGTACGAGCCGGTGCTGGGCACGGTGGGCCTCTTCATCATGTCCTTCACCTTCCCGGCGGCGGTGATCGTGCTGGTGCAGTCGGGCAGCTTCTTCCAGGCCATGAACCCGGGCTATGTGATGGACGCGATGCGCACCATCGGCTGGCCTTATGCGCTGCTGTGCTTCTTCCTGTTCCTGCTGAGCACGGGCGCACAGGTGGCGATCTCGATGGTGCTGCCGGTGTTCGACGGGCGCATCGTGCTGCCGATCGTCAACTTCGCGTTCATCTACTTCGGCTGGGTGATGGCGAGCCTGCTGGGCTACGTGATGTACCAGCACCACGACGCCTTCGGCATCGACCTCGTGCCCGGCGCGGGCGCCGACATCGGCGCGCCGGCCGACTGCCGCACGCCCGCGCAGATCGCCGCGCAGCGCACCGACGCCGAGGTGGCGCAGTGCATCACCGACGGCGACCTGTCTGCCGCGCTGGGCATTGCCTACGAGGCGCAGCGCACCGCCGACGCCGACGACCTGGCCGCGCAGCGCCGCTACCACCGCGTGCTGGCGCTCATGCCCGACAAGAAGGACACGCTGTTCGACCACGCGCGCCGCTTCATTCCGCTCTTGATGCGGCGCGACCTCGCGTCGGATGCGCTGAAGGTCTTCAAGGCCTGCCGCGTGATCGACAAGGGCTTCGTGATCGACGACCCGGCGATGGTCATCGCGATGGCGCGCGCCGAATGGCGCGGCGGCGACGCGCACGGCACGCTCGCGCTGCTGTCGGGCTTCGACAAGCGCTTCCGTGGTCACGCGGCGATCCCGCAGGCCTACGAACTCGCGGCCCGTGCGCTGGTGCAGGGGCTGGGCCGCGCGGACATGGCGCAGCCGATCCTCACCACGCTCGAAGCCCGCTACCCCGAGAGCGAGCAGACGCAGGAAGTGCGCTGGCTGCTGCGGCCGGCGGCCTGAGAGAGGGCCGGCCCGCGGATCAGGGCAAAATTCCGCACGCCGCGCCGGCCGGACCTGCGGACCTGCCTCCCATGCCGCCCCTTTCGCCCGAACCGTCCCTTCCTGCTTCCCCTTCTTCTGCATCGCCGGCGCGTTCCCGCCGCCGCGCGCTGGTGGCCTGGGCGGGCGCCGTGGCGCTGGCGCTGCTGCTGATCGCCGTGGCCGGCCAGTGGGCGGCGCGGCGCGAGGCGAATTTCCAGGCCGACTCGATCCGCCGCGCCATGGAAGTGCACGTGCTCGGCCTGCGCGACGCCGCCGGCAAGTACGGCTACCTGCCGTTCACCGCCGGCATGCACCCCGACGTGCTGGCCGTGCTGGCCCACCCGCAGGACCCCGCCGCGCGGCAGCGCGCCAACCACCACATCGAAGAGGTGAACCGCCTCGCGGGCTCCGACGCGCTGTACCTCACCGACCCGCAGGGCCTCACGCTGGCCGCGAGCAACTGGGCCACGCCGCAGAGCTTCGTGGGCGAGTCGTACGCCAACCGGCCGTACTTTCTCGATGCGCGGGCCGGGCGGCGCGGCCTGTTCTACGGCGTGGGCCAGACCACGGGCGAGCCGGGGCTGTTCATGTCGGCGCCGGTGCGCGCCGAGGGCGGCGGCGAGGTGCTGGGCGTGGTCACCGTCAAGGTCAGCCTGCGCCAGCTGCACGACGCCTGGGCCTTCGTGCGCGACCCGATCCTGCTGACCGACGCGCGCGGCATCGTGTTCCTGAGTTCGGTGCCGGGCTGGATGTACCAGGCCACGCGGGCGCTGAGCCCCGCCGACCTGGCCGGCATCGAGCACGACCAGCAGTACGGCACGCGCACCCGCTTCGCGCCGCTGCCCTGGCGCGTCGAGCACATCGAGGGCGCGCCGGGCTACCTGGTGCGCACCACGGTCGGCGGCAAGGCGCGCCGTTTCCTCGCCGTGGACGAGCCGCTGCCCGACCTCGGTTGGACCCTGACGGTGATGGCCGACCACGCCGAAGTCACCCGCGCGCGCGAGCGCACCTGGATGCTCGGCCTGCTGGGCGCCGGCGTGCTGCTGCTGGGCGCGCTGTACTGGCGGCTGCGCGAGCGCCGCTTTGCCGAGCAGCGCGACGCGCGGCGCGACCTGGAGCTGCGCGTGCGCGAGCGCACCCACGAGCTGGACCAGGCCCATGCCTTCCGCAAGGCGATGGAAGACTCGCTGCTGGTCGGCATGCGCGCACGCGACCTGCAGGGCCGCATCATCTACGTCAACCCGGCCTTCTGCGAGATGACCGGCTACGGCGCCGACGAGCTGCTGGGGCGGCTGCCACCGTACCCCTACTGGCATCCCGACGACGTGACGCAGCACTGGTTCCACTACGAGGCCATGATGAGCGGCCAGCCCGCGCGCTCGGGCTTCGAGTCGCGCCTGCGGCACCGCGACGGGCACGAGGTCATCACCATGGTCTACACCGCGCGGCTCATCGACGCCGACGGGCGCCACAGCGGCTGGATGAGCTCGGTGGTCGACATCACCGAACAGAAGCGCGCCGAGCTGCGCCAGCGCCAGAACGACGAGCAGCTGCAGCACGCGCAGCGCCTGGCCAGCCTGGGCGAGATGGCCTCCACGCTGGCGCACGAACTCAACCAGCCGCTGATGGCGCTGAGCAACTTCGCCAGCGCCGCCAAGGCCTTCGCCGCGCAGGGCAACCAGCCGCTGCTGGCCAGCAGCCTCGACGAGACCGTGGCGCAGGCCAAGCGCAGCGCCGAGATCGTGCGGCGCATCCGCGGCTTCGTGCGCCAGCGCACCGCCGGCACCGAGGACTGCGCCGTGGCCGCGCTGGTGGCCAACGCGCTGGCGCTGCTGCAGGGCGAGATGCGCCAGCGGCAGGTGCGCGCCGAGGTGCGCGTGGCGCCCGCGCTGCCGCCCGTGCGCGGCGACCGCGTGCTGCTCGAGCAGGTGCTGCTGAACCTGCTGTCCAACAGCCTGCAGGCGATGCAGCAGGGCACGCCGCCCGACCGGCGCGTGGTCGAGGTCGAGGCCGAGTTGCATGAAGGCCGCGTGCACATCCGCATCGCCGACCACGGCCCCGGCATCGACGCCGCGCTGGCCGAGCAGGTCTTCGCGCCGTTCTTCACCACCAAGGCCGGCGGGCTCGGGCTGGGCCTGAACATCTGCCGCACCATCGTGGAGGCCCACCGCGGCCGGCTCTCCTTTGCCGACCGGCCCGGCGGCGGCACGGTCTTCACCCTCGAACTGGAGGCTTCCCCGTGAACGCACCCCTGCTTGCCAACCACCTGTGCGTCGTCGACGACGACGAGGCCGTGCGCCGCTCCCTGGGCCTGCTGCTGCTGTCGCGCGGCCATGCGGTGCAGGCCTTTGCCTCGGGCGAGGCTTTCCTGGCCGGCGCCGACCTGCAGCGCCCGGGCTGCGCCATCCTCGACCTGCGCATGGAGGGCATGAGCGGGCTGCAGGTGTTCGACGCGCTGCGCGCGCAGGACAGCCCGTTGATCGTGATCTTCCTGTCCGGGCACGGCGACATCCCGATGGCGGTCGAGGCGGTGCAGAACGGCGCCTTCGGCTGGCTGGAAAAGCCCTGCAACGACGAGCGCCTGCTCGACAGCATCGCGAAGGCGTTGCAGAAAGCCGAAGAGATCGCCGTGCGCCGCCAAGCCCGGCAGGCCGCGCAGGCGCTGTGGGCCAAGCTCACGCCGCGCGAGATGCAGGTCGCCCGGCTCGTGGCCGAAGGCCTGCCCAACAAGCGCATCGCGCAGGAGCTGGCACCGCTGGAGCTGCGCACGGTGGAAACGCACCGGGCGCACATGTTCGCGAAGCTGGGCTTTTCGAGCAGCCTGGAGCTGGATCGCTTCCTGCGGGAGCATGGACTCTAGAACTTAGGGTTTACCCCTGCGTACCGGTACGTAGCCCCGCGGGCGGGGGCTACGGACGACAGCGCGCCCCCGGCGGACCAGACTCCCCGGCACGGCTTTCCGCGGGCTTCGCGGGGGCTGCAGCCAGAGACAAGGACCCCCCGCATGACCGCCATTGCCAGCAGCAGCACGAGCGCCGGCGCTTCCAGCCCGGACGCGACCCGCGACACCACCCCCTACACCTTCGAGGAAAAGCGCAAGCGCATCTTCGCCATCTTTGCCGCCTCGTCCGGCAACCTGGTGGAGTGGTTCGACTTCTACGTCTACGCCTTCTGCGCGATCTACTTCGCGCCCTCGTTCTTCCCCAAGTCGGACCCGACGGTCCAGCTGCTGAACACCGCCGGCGTGTTCGCCGCCGGCTTCCTGATGCGCCCGATCGGCGGCTGGCTGTTCGGCCGGCTGGCCGACCGCAAGGGCCGCAAGACGTCGATGGTGACCTCGGTCGTCATGATGTGCGTCGGCTCGCTGGTCATTGCCTGCCTGCCCACCTACGCGCAGATCGGCGCCTGGGCGCCCGCGCTGCTGCTGGCCGCGCGCCTGCTGCAGGGCCTGTCGGTCGGTGGCGAGTACGGCACCACCGCCACCTACATGAGCGAAGTGGCGATGCGCGGCCAGCGCGGCTTCTTCTCGTCGTTCCAGTACGTCACACTGATCGGCGGCCAGCTGCTGGCCGTGGTGGCCGTGGTGGTGCTGCAGCAGCTGCTCACCGAGGCCGAACTCAAGGCCTGGGGCTGGCGCATTCCCTTCGTGCTGGGCGCCCTGGCCGCCGTCGTGGCGCTGATGCTGCGCCGCACGCTGACCGAGACCGCCAGCACCAAGACCCGCGCCGCCAAGGGCGCCGGCAGCGTCGCCGAGCTGTTCAAGCACCACAAGCGCGCCTTCCTCGTGGTGCTGGGCTACACGGCCGGCGGCTCGCTGATCTTCTACACCTTCACCACCTACATGCAGAAGTACCTGGTGAACTCGGCCGGCATGTCGATCAAGACCGCCAGCAACGTGATGACGGCGTGCCTCTTCCTGTACATGTGCATGCAGCCGCTGTTCGGCGCGCTGTCGGACCGCATCGGCCGTCGCAGCAACATGCTGCTGTTCGGCGCCCTGGGCGCGCTGATGACGGTGCCCGTGCTGAGCAACCTGCAAAACGTGAGCAGCCCGCTGATGGCTGGCGTGCTGATCACGCTGGCGCTGGCGGTGGTGAGCTTCTACACCTCGATCAGCGGCATCGTGAAGGCCGAGATGTTCCCGCCCGAAGTGCGCGCGCTGGGCGTGGGCCTGTCGTACGCGGTGGGCAACGCCATCTTCGGCGGCAGCGCCGAGTACGTGGCGCTGGGCCTGAAGTCGATCGGCCACGAGTCGTATTTCTACTGGTACGTGACGGCGATGATGGGCGTGGCCTTCCTGGTCAGCCTGCTGCTGCCGAAGCAGGCCACCTACCTGCACAACGACAAATAAGCGCAGCGCCGCTTCATCAACGAACCCGGCCGCGTGCCGGGTTTTTTACGTGCGCTGCAACGCGCGCGTGACCATGTCGTTGGGCGCCAGCCGCAGCAGGTGCGGCAGCAGGCCCAGCGCGCGATCGCGTTCGCCCGCATGCAGCAGGCCGTTGGCGCACACCGAGAGCGTGTCGGCCAGCTCGGGGTGGTCGGGCGCGGTCTTCAGCAGGATGCGGCAGAGCTTGTCGGCGTCGCCGAACTGGCGGATGCGCGCGAAGCGGCGCGCCAGCCGGGCCATGTCGTCGGGCTTGAGGCGCACGCCCGGTTTGGCCTGGTCGAGGTAGGTCGTGAAGCTGGCGTGCTGCAGCGCCAGGGTGTCGGCGTCGGTGGCGGGCAGGCGGAAGATGCGGCGCGCGGCCTGGTGGAAGTCGTCGCTCGCGGGCTGCAGGCGCGCGGTATGGAACCAGGCGCGCAGCGTGTCGGTGTCGCCGGGGCGCAGGGCGGCGGCGGCGCGCCATTCAACGCACGCGGGCTCGAACTTCATGGCCGCCGACAGCTTGCGCGCGGCGGCCACGTGCTGGTCGAAGCGGTGGTCGTCGGTCACCATTTCCGACTTCACGGTCTCGGGCGTCTTCACGCGGCCCAGCCACATGGCGCCGGCCATCAGCGCCGCGCCCGTCAGCAGGCCGCCCAGGTGGGCCATGTAGGCGATGCCCTGGCCGCCGATCCAGTGCTGCACCAGCTCGTTGACGATCCAGGCCGGCAGCAAGAGCAGGGCGGGCGCCGTGACGTAGTTGAAATAGAAGAACAGCTGGTAGAAAAAGCGGATGCGCCGCAGCCGGTACATCACGGCGTACATGCCCATCAGCGCCGAGATCGCGCCCGAGGCACCCAGCCCGTAGCCGCCCTTGCCCGCATAGGCCCAGCCGGCCAGCAGCGCGGAGCCCACGCCGCCCAGCAGGTAGAAGCTCAGGTAGGTGCCGCGCCCCAGCGCCAGCTCGACCGAGAAGCCGAACAGGAAGAGGAACAGCATGTTGCCCAGCAGGTGGCCCGTGCTGCCGTGCAGGAAGGCGGCGGTGAGCCAGGTCCAGGGCTTGAATTCGGCGTCCTTGCCGTAGTCCTGCGACCAGCGCGCGGTGAACGGCGCGGGCAGCATCGCCTCGTACTGGCGGCGGTCGCGTTGCCATTCGTCGAAGCGCGGGTTCGCGGGCGTCACGACCTGGTCGGCGCGCAGCTTCTTCAGGAAGGGCTGGTCGTTCTGCAGGCCTTCGAGCAGCTGCGGGTAGGCCTCTTCATGCGCCAGCATGCGGCGCGCCAGCTTGCCGCGCTTGGGGTCGGTTTTTTCGAGCCACTCGACGAAGGGCGGCAGCTCCAGTTCGGGCAGCACGCTCTGCACGTAGAACTGCGCCGCGCGCTCGCGGCCGTTCTCTTCGCTGCGCTGCGGCCCCCAGAACACGAGCATGTTCAGGAGGATCAGCAGCACCGTCATCCACGGCGGGTTGCGCCAGCTCGGTTTGTTTTCGAGCGGGATGGCGTAGAACATGAAGCGCGGCCCTCGATGGTGCGGCCGCGGGCTTCAGCCCAGGCGCGCGCGGTGGCGGGCGACCTGTGCCTTCACCTGCACGGGCGCGGTGCCGCCCAGCACGTTGCGGGCGTTGAGCGAGCCGCGCAGGCTCAGCACGTCGTACACGTCCTTCTCGATGTTCGGGTTGAACTGCTGCAGCACGGCCAGCGGCAGCTCCGACAGGTCGACCTGGTGCGAGGTGGCGGCCTTCACGGCGTGGGCCACGGTTTCGTGCGCGTCGCGGAAGGGCAGGCCCTTCTTCACGAGGTAGTCGGCCAGGTCGGTGGCGGTGGCGTAGCCGCGCAGCGCGGCGGCTTCCATGGCCTGCGGCTTCACGGTGATGCCGCCGATCATCTCGGCAAAGATGCGCAGGGTGTCCTTGAGCGTATCGACGGTGTCGAACAGCGGCTCCTTGTCTTCCTGGTTGTCCTTGTTGTAGGCCAGCGGCTGGCCCTTCATGAGCGTGATGAGCGCCATCAGGTGGCCGACCACGCGGCCGGTCTTGCCGCGCGCCAGCTCGGGCACGTCGGGGTTCTTCTTCTGCGGCATGATCGACGAGCCCGTGGTGAAGCGGTCGGCGATGTTGATGAAGCCGAAGTTCTGGCTCATCCAGATGATGAGCTCTTCGCTCAGGCGGCTCACGTGCACCATGCACAGGCTGGCGGCGGCGGTGAACTCGATCGCGAAGTCGCGGTCGCTCACGGCGTCCAGGCTGTTCTGGCAGACGCTGTCCATCTTCAGGGTGCGCGCCACGAGCTCGCGGTCCAGCGGGTAGCTGGTGCCGGCCAGGGCGGCGGCGCCCAGCGGCAGGCGGTTGACGCGCTTGCGCACCTCGCCCATGCGCTCGGCGTCGCGGCTGAACATTTCCACGTAGGCCAGCATGTGGTGGCCGAAGCTCACGGGCTGGGCCACCTGCAGGTGGGTGAAGCCGGGCAGGATCACCTCGACGTTCTTCTCGGCGATGTCGACCAGCGCCTTCTGCAGCTCGACCAGCAGGTCGCCGATGAGGTCGATCTCGCCGCGCAGCCACAGGCGCACGTCGGTGGCGACCTGGTCGTTGCGGCTGCGGCCGGTGTGCAGGCGCTTGCCGGCGTCGCCCACGAGCTGGGTCAGGCGGGCCTCGATGTTCAGGTGCACGTCCTCGAGGTCGAGCTTCCATTCGAAGCTGCCGGCCTCGATCTCGCCGCGGATCTGCGCCATGCCGCGCTCGATGGCGGCGTGGTCCGTCACGCTGATGATGCCCTGGGCCGCGAGCATGCCGGCGTGCGCCAGCGAGCCCTCGATGTCGGCCTGCCACAGGCGCTTGTCGAAGAAGACGCTGGAGGTGTAGCGCTTCACCAGGTCGCTCATCGGTTCGGAGAACAGGGCCGACCAGGCTTCGGATTTCTTGTCGAGTTGGTTTTGGGTCATGGGAGCCGTCCAGGAAGGCAATAATGGGTTGGTCACCCGATGGATCTGATGTCTGCGATGCGCAACCCGGCGATTTTATCGGCCAGCTCCCCCTCCACGTCCGCTTCGTCCCCGGAACGCGTGCGCGCGCCCGTGCGCGGCGGCCCGGCGCTGTTCGATGCCTGCCAGATCGGCGTGGTGCTGCGCACCGTGGTGTTCGTCGAAGCGGTGGTGGCGGTGGCCACGCTGTTCGTGGTCGGCACCTTCGGCGAATGGCTGGTGCAGGCGGCCACGGTCACCGGCGGCGCGCTGCCCGCCACGCTGCTGTGGCTGGTGGCGGCCTGCGGGCTCAAGAAGCAGCTGCGGCGCCTGCCGCCCCCGGGCCAGTACGCCGCGGGCGCCGTGCTGGGCGCCGTGGCTTCTCTCTACGGCTGCGGCCTGCTGCGCCTGACCGGCGTGATCGCCAGCGCGCCCTGGCTGGCCAGCGCGCTGGCCGGCGCGCTGTTCGCGGGGCTGGTGATGGCGGCGATGGTGCTGCGCGCGCGCGGCCAGACGCCGGCCGCGACCACGGCCCGGCTCGAAGAGCTGCAGTCGCGCATCCGCCCGCACTTCCTGTTCAACACGCTCAACAGCGCCATCGCGCTGGTGCGCGAGGAGCCGGCCAAGGCCGAGACCATGCTCGAAGACCTGGCCGAGCTGTTCCGCCAGGCGCTCACCGTGCCCGGCGAATCGGGCACGCTGGCCGACGAGATCGCGCTGGCCGAGCGCTACCTGGCCATCGAGCAGGTGCGCTTCGGCGAGCGCCTGCGCATCCGCTGGGACCTCGATGCCGCCGCCAGCGACGCGCGCCTGCCGCCGCTCTTGCTGCAGCCGCTGGTCGAGAACGCCATCAAGCACGGCGTGGAGCCCAGCCCCGAGGGCGGCAAGCTGCGCATCCGCACCGAGCGGCGCGGCGGCATGGTCGTGATCGAGGTGGTCAACAGCCTGCCGCCGCTGCGCTGGGCCGACGAGCCGCTGCCGCGCGGCCACGGCATCGCCCTGGACAACGTGCGCGAGCGGCTGCGCCTGCTGCACGACATGCAGATGCAGTTCAGCGCCGGCATGGACCAGAAGAACTACCGCGTACGCATTGCCATTCCCGCCGAATCCTCATGAGCCTCAAGACCCTGATCGTTGACGACGAAGCCCTGGCCCGCTCGCGCCTGCGCACGCTGCTGCGCGACTGCACCTCGCCCGCCGCCGAGGTGACGGCCGAGGCCGCGCAAGGCGAGGAGGCGCTGTCGCACCTGGCCGCGATGGACCTCGACCTCGTGCTGCTCGACGTGCACATGCCCGGCGTCGACGGCATCGAGGTGGCGCGCGCGTTGCGCAGCCGGCCCGACGCGCCGGCCGTGGTGTTCGTGACGGCGCACGCCAGCCACGCGGTCACGGCCTTCGAGCTGGAGGCGGTCGACTACCTCACCAAGCCCGTGCGTGCCGAGCGGCTGCAGCAGGCGCTGCAGAAGGTCGAGCGCTTCCTGAAGGAGCGCCGCGCCGCCCAGCCGGCGGCTGAGGCCACGCCCGAGTGCGTGCTGATCCAGGACCGGGGCCGCGCCGAGCGCGTGCCGCTGTCCGAAGTGCTGTACCTCAAGTCCGAATACAAGTACCTCACGGTGCGCACTGCCACGCGCAGCCACATCCTCGATGGCTCGCTGAACGATTTCGAGGAGCGCTACCCGCACCGCTTCCTGCGCGTGCACCGCAACGCGCTGGTGGCGCGCTCGGCGATCCGCGCACTCGAGCGCTACGACGACGGCGAAGACGCCGATGGCTGGGCGCTGCGGCTGGACTCGGTGCCCGAGCCCGTGGCGGTGTCGCGCCGCCAGCTGGCCGCGGTGCGCGAGATGCTGAAGGAATCGCGATGACCGACGACACCCCGGCCGGCCCGAAACCGGCGCCTGAACGGCCGGTGGCTGCGGATGAGCCGCCGCCTGCGCCCGCACCGGTGCCGGCGCCGCCGGTCGACCCCGTCGAGCCCGCAGCGCCGGTCGAGCCGAGCGCGACCGCCGAAGAGGCCACCTCCGCCCTGCGCAGGCGCTTCGTGCTGCACATGCCGGTCGACGTGCGCAGCGCCTCGCTGGTGGTGCTGGCCGTGCTCGCCAGCGTCTTCGCGCTGCGCTGGGGGCAGGCCGTGTTCGTGCCGCTGATGCTGAGCCTGCTGCTGAACTACGCACTGTCGCCGCTGGTCGAGCGCCTGCACCGCTGGTACGTGCCGCGCTGGATCGGCGCGGCGGCGATCCTGCTGGGCCTGTTCGGCGGGCTCGGGTGGACGGGCTATTCGCTCTCGGGCAGCGCCTCGCAGCTGCTCGACTCGCTGCCGGTCGCCGCGCAGAAGCTCGGCCAGGCCATGCGCCGCGACAAGAACGCCAGCGCCACGCCGCTGGACAGCGTGCAGCAGGCCGCCGCGCAGCTGGAGAAAGCGGCCGAGGAAAACTCGGCGCGCGTCGCCTCGCGCAAGGGCGTGGCGCGCGTCGTGATCGAACGGCCGGGCTTCAACGTGCGCGACTACCTGGTGAGCGGCACCGTCGGCCTGCTCAACGCCTTGGGGCAGCTCACGCTGGTGGCCTTCCTCACCTACTTCGCGCTGTGCTCGGGCGACACCTTCCGGCGCAAGCTCATCAAGATCACCGGGCCCAGCCTGCAGAAGAAGAAGGTCACGGTGCACGTGCTGGACGACATCACGCGAAACATCGAGCGCTACCTGCTGGTGCAGATTTTGGTGAGCGGGCTGGTGGGGCTGACCACCGGCCTGGCGTTCTGGCTGCTCGGCGTGGAGAACGCGGCCGTGTGGGGAATCATCGCGGCCGTGACCAACCTCATTCCCTACATCGGCTCGGTGATCGTGTTGGTGGCGGCGGGGCTCATGGCCTTCCTGCAGTTCAGCAGCATCGAGATGGCGCTGCTGGTGGGCGGCGTGTCGCTGGCCATCCACACGGTGGTGGGCAACCTGCTGATGCCCTGGCTCACCAGCCGCACCAGCCGCATGAACCCGGTGGCGGTGTTCGTGGGCGTGATCTTCTGGGGCTGGCTGTGGGGCATCTGGGGGCTGCTGCTGGGCATCCCGATCACCATGGTCATCAAGTCGATCTGCGACCGGGTGGAAGACCTGCAGCCGATCGGCGAACTGCTCGGCGAATAAACCGGCCCTTCAGACCCTTCAGGAGGGTGCATCGTCCGATGCTGTAAATTATTGCGAATCAATTCGCAATAATTAAATGCCCGACGTTTCATCCGCTTCCTTGCCACCCGGGGCCGGCGCCCCGGCCCGGCTGCTCTCCATCGACGCGCTGCGCGGCCTCGTGATCCTGTTCATGCTGCTGGACCACGTGCGCGAGACCTTCTACCTGCACCACCAGGTGCCCGACCCCATGCTCGTGGCGCAGACGCCGCCGGCGCTGTTCTTCGGCCGCCTGCTGGCGCACCTGTGCGCGCCGGTGTTCGTGTTCCTGACCGGGCTGTCGGCCTTTCTCTACGGCGCGAAGCAGGCGGACGGCCGCGCGGCGGCGTCCTCGTTCCTGTGGAAGCGGGGCCTGTTCCTCGTGCTGCTGGAGGTCACGGTCGTCAACTTTGCCTGGACCTTCCAGTTCCCGCCGGCCACCGTGTTCCTGCAGGTGATCTGGGTGATCGGGCTGTCGATGCTGGCGTTGTCGGCGCTGGTGTGGCTGCCGCGCCGGGCGCTGGTCGTGTTGGGCGTGGTGCTGGTGGCGGGGCACAACCTGCTCGACGGCGTGCACTTTCCCGTCGGCCATGTGCTGCACGTGCCTTGGGCGGTGCTGCACGACCGGGGCTGGATCGAGGTGTCCGAGGCCCTGAGGCTGCGCACGTCGTACCCGCTGCTGCCGTGGATCGGCGTGATCGCGCTGGGCTACGTCGCCGGGCCGTGGTTCCTGCCCGGCGCCGATGCGCCGCAGCGGCAGCGGCGGCTGCTCGCATGGGCCGTGGGCCTGCTCGTTGGCTTCGTGGTGCTGCGCGCACTCAATGCCTACGGCGACAAGCCCTGGGCAGCAGGCGACAGCGCGCTGACGACCGTGATGGCCTTCCTCAACGTCACGAAGTACCCGCCGTCGCTGCTGTTCATCGCGCTGACGCTCGGCGTGGGGCTGTGGCTGCTGCGCCTGTTCGAGCGCCGGCAGGGCGCGGCATGGCTCGCGCCGCTGGCCGTGTTCGGCGCGGCGCCCATGTTCTTCTACGTGCTGCACCTGTACGTGCTCAAGTTCCTCTACCTGGGGGGCGAGGCGGTCTGGGGCCCCAATCAGGGCCGCTTGTTCGGTTTCGACGCCGTCTGGATGGTGTGGCTGGTCACCGGGGTGCTGGCCTTTGCGCTGTATCCGGCGGTGCGCGCCTTCGCCGCCCTGAAGGCGCGGCGCCGCGACATCGCGTGGCTCAAGTACCTGTGAGGGGCCGGCGATGAAGCGGGTCTGCGGCGCGGCCCTCGCGATGCTGGGCACGTCCGCCCTGGCAGCCGAAGGCGGGGGCTTCGTCGAGGACACGCGCTGGCGGGTGCTCCAGCGCAGCGTGTACGAGCACCGGAGCTACCTGCACGGCGACCGCAGCAACGGCGGGCGCAACGCCACGCTGCCGAAGGCGCGGCGCAGCGACCACGCGCAGGAGTGGGGCTACGGCGTCATGGGCACCCTCGCGTCGGGCTTCACGCCGGGCTGGATCGGCTTCGGCGTGGACGCGCATGCCTCGCTCGCGCGCAGCCTCGACGGCGACGATCTGCGCGTCGGCAAGATCCGCATGCTGCCGGTGGACGGCGCGGGCTACGCGCAGGACGGCATCGCGCGCGGCGGCGTGGCGCTGAAGGCGCGCATCTCCGCCACCGTGCTGACGGTGGGCGAGCAGCGCGTCAAGACGCCGGTCTTCAGCGCGTCCGATTCCCGCCTGCTGCCCGAGACCATGCGTGGCTGGCTGCTGACGAGCCGTGAGTTCGACACGCTCACGTTGCAGGCCGGCCGCTTCACCGGGTCGACCGACCGCCATGCGCGCGGCACGAACCACCCGTTGATCGTCAATTACCTCGACCCGAAGTCACCGCGCGGCGACGTGTTCGACTTTGCCGGCGGCACCTGGAAGGGCAGCGCTTCGCTGTCGCTCACGGCCTACGTCGCACGCCTGGAGGACACCTGGCGCACGGGCTACCTGGGCGCCCACTACACGGTGCCGCTCCCGGAGAAGCGTGCGCTGTCCTTCGACCTGCAGGTGTACCGCAGCAAGGACACGGGCCGCGCGCTGGCCGGCCCGGTGGACAACACCACCGCGAGCCTCATGACCAGCTACACCCACGGCCCGCACCGCGTGGGCCTGGGCTGGCAGAAGGTCGCGGGCGACACGCCGTTCGACTACGTGACGCGCGGCGCCGTCTGGCTCGGCAATGCGGCGCAGCTGTCCGACTTCAATGCGCCGCATGAGCGGTCGTGGCAGCTGCGGTACGAAGTGGATGCTGCGCGTTGGGGCGCACCCGGGTTGAGCCTGGGCGCGGCCTACATCCGCGGCAGTGGTATCGACGGCAGTCGGGTGCCGCCGCGCGGAGGCTACGCATGGCTGGGCTACGGGCAGGGCGGCCGGCACTGGGAGCGCGACCTCTGGCTGCGCTACACGGTCCAGCAAGGCAGCGCCAAGGGCCTGGCCTTCCTGCTGCGCTACGGCGAGCACCGCAACAACAAGGCGCAGGCCGAACTCAACACGCGCCAGATCCGCGTCGCGCTGGAGTACCCGATCGGCAACGACTGAGCGGGTGGCGCTGTCAGGGGGCCGTGACGGGCAGCTTCTTCACGAAGGTCGCGGCGGGGTCGAGCGGCTGGCCGTCGCGCGTGCGCAGGTCGATCGGCGCTACCGGCTCACCGTTCTCGCGCTCCAGCAGCACCGAATGCGGCTCGCCGGGCGCGAACAGGTTCGCCTCGCCCCAGTGCCGCAGGCCGACCACTACGGGGAACAGGCCGCGGCCCTTGGCCGTCAGCGCGTACTCCTGGTAGAGCGAGCCGTCCGAGGCCGGCACGAGGTCGAACACGCCTTCCTGCACCAGCCACTTCAGCCGGTCGGCCAGGATGTTCTTGGCCACGCCCAGGCTCTGCTGGAACTCGCCGAAGCGCCGCATGCCGTCGAAGGCGTCGCGCACGATCAGCAGCGACCACTGGTCGCCGACGATCTCGAGCGCGCGCGCCATCGGGCAGGCGTCGAACCTCAGACTTTTTCTCCTGGCCATCGTGTGTTTCCTGTGCGTCCCTGGGATGGCGGGATTAGACCGTAGCGCTGGATTGGTTGCAAATTAAAACCAATGCGAATAGCATCCACATGGTTTTAATTTGAAACCTAAAATGGCCATGACCCTCCCGACCCCAGCTCCCCACGACATCCCTTCCGGCGGCGACGCCGTGCCCGGCCTGCGCGCCAGCCCTGTGCGCGTGGCCGTCGTGCAGTTCGACCCGCAGGTCGGCGTCGAGAACCTCGCGCGCAACGCCGCCGCGGTGCGCGCGCAACTCGAAGCGGCGGTGGCCGGCGGCGCGCAGCTCATCGTGCTGCCCGAGCTGGCGACCACCGGCTACTGCTTCAACGGCCGCGCCGAGGCCTTCGCCCACGCCGAGCCCGTGCCGCACGGCCCCACGGTGCAGGGCTGGGTCGCGTTCGCGGCAAAGCACGGCGTGTACCTCGTCGGCTGCCTGGCCGAGCAGGACGGCATGCAGCTGTTCGACACGGCCGTGCTCGTCGGCCCCGAGGGCTACATCGGCCGCTACCGCAAGACCCACCTGTGGAACAACGAGAAGCTGTGGTTCACGCCCGGCAACGAGGGCTACCCGGTGTTCGAGACGAAGATCGGCCGCATCGGCCTGCTCGTGTGCTGGGACATCTGGTTTCCCGAGGCGCCGCGCATCGTGGCGCAGCAGGGCGCCGACATCATCTGCGTGCCCACGGGCTGGGTCTGGACGCCGCCGCCGCTGTACGACGCCAGCGGCGTGTGCATGGCGGCCTACCTGACGATGACGGCCGCGCACGCCAACAACGTCTTTATCGCCACCGCCGACCGCGTGGGGCAGGAGCGCGGCACGGGCTTCATGGGCAACTCGCTGATCGCGGGCACCAACGGCTGGCCGATGGGGCGCATCGCCGGGCCGGAGGAAGAAACCATTCTCTATGCCGACGTCGACCTGGGCGTCGCGCGCTCCGCGCCGATCTGGACGCCGCTCAACGACCTGCACCGCGACCGGCGAACCGATCTGTACGACGCGATGCTGGGCTATCGCGGGGCGCCGGCCATGCCCCGTTGACTCGCGCTGAGCCGCGCGAAGCGAACGATCATCCACGGCCCGAGCAGCGCCCCGAACCCGACCGAGCTCCACGCCGCGACCCACGCATACGTGCTGCCGAAGCCGAACCGCGCCTGCCCCCAGTCGAGCGCCAGCCCGAACACCCACGGGCTCAGCGCGCCCGCGCCGAAGCCCATCACCGAGCGCACCGAGAACGCCACGCCGAGCCGGTGCGGCGCCACCACGTCGGCCAGCGCGGTCGAGTAGACCGACGAATCGGCGATGGCCAGCAGGTTGTACAGCGCCGCCATCGCGGCCAGCGCCCACAGCGGCCAGGTCCACATCCAGCCGAAGCTGAACGACAGGGCCAGGCTCGCGAGGGTGGCGATCATCATCACGCGCGCGCGGCCCAGCCGGTCGGAGGCCGCGCCGCCCACCACGCTGCCGAACACGCTCACGAGGTGCGCGAACGCCGCCAGCGCGATGCCCGCGGCCGGCCACGCGGTCGCGCCGCCGCGGGACGAGGCCATGAGGTAGGCGGGCAGCCAGGCCCACAGCGCCATCAGCTCCCAGCAGTGGAAGGCGTAGGCCCAGTTGCCGGCCATCGCGGGCCGGTCGCGCACGGTCGCGTTCAGCGCCTGCAGCACGCCTTCGCGCGGCGCACCGGCGACCCGTGGCGCAGGCGGTGCCATGCGCCGCAGCGCGAGCTGGGCCAGCAGCACGCCCATCACGGTGCAGCCCGCCGCCACCAGCAGCCCGGTGCGCCAGTGCGCCACCACGCTGAACCCCGCCACCACCGCGAGCGACAGCGCATAGCCCATCGACGCCGCGCCGAGGAACAGGCCCATCGCACGCCCGCGCACCGCCGGCCCGGCGTTGAGCGACAGCAGCTGCAGCCCCGGCGTGTACGAGGCGCCCGCGCACAGGCCCGCCAGGCCGTACAGCAGCAGGGCCGAGCGGTGGTCGTGGGCGAAGAGGGCGAAGGCCAGCGAGGCGGCCGCGCCGATCGCGCCGCCGACGGCGAAGATGCGGTGCGGGCCGAAGCGGTCGGCCAGCAGGCCCACCGCGAACAGCGAGCTCATGTAGCCCACGTGCCAGGCGCTCTGGATGGAGCCGGCCTGCGCGGCCGTCATCTGCCAGTCGTCGCGCATGAACGGCAGTACGCCCGAGTAGGCCGTGACGATCATTCCCTGCAGCAGCCGGCTCGCGCACAGCAGCGCGAGCCATCCGCGCTGCGGCGCTGGGGTGGGGTCAGCGCAGTGCACGCTGCATCAGCACGGTGTCGACCCACCGGCCGAACTTGAAGCCGACGTGGCGCAGCACGCCGACCGTCTCGAAGCCCAGGCGCGCGTGCAGCCGCTGCGAGCCCGCGTTGCCGCTGTGGCCGATGCACGCGACCATCTGCGTGAAGCCGGCCTCGGTGCAGCGGTGGATCACCGCCTGCAGCAGCGCCGTGCCGATGCCGTGGCCGTGCATGTCGGGCGCGACGTAGATCGAGTCTTCCACCGTGTGCCGGTAGGCCGAGCGCGTGCGGTAAGGGCCGGCGTAGGCGTAGCCGGCCACCTCGCCATCCTTCAGCGCCACGAGGTAGGGCAGGCCGCGTTCCTGCACGTCGATGCGGCGCGCCTGCATCTGCGCGAGGGTGGGCACTTCTTCTTCGAACGAGCACAGGTCGTGCTGCACGTAGTGGCTGTAGATGGCCTGCACGCGGGCCATGTGGTGGGGCTCGGCATCGGCGATGTCGAGCGTGGCGAGAGCGAGGGTGGGAGAGGGCATGGGTCGATCTTGACGAGCCGGGATCGATAAGTGAAGCTTGGTCAACCTATGCAGCGCATAAGGAATACTTTGGAAAAGAACCTCAACCTCGACCAGCTCGCCACCTTCGCCCTGGTGATCGACACCGGCAGCTTCTCCGCCGCGGCCGACCGGCTCGGCCTGTCGCAGCCGGCCGTGAGCCTGCAGGTGCGCCAGCTCGAGCGACGGCTCGCCGTGCGGCTCATCGAGCGCGTCGGCAAGCGCGCGCGGGCCACGCCGGCCGGTGCGGAACTGCTGCGCCATGTGCCGCAGATCGAGGCCGCGGTCGAGAACGCCGTCGACGCAGTGGCCGACCATGCGCGCGGCGTCACGGGCCGCGTGCGGCTGGGCACGGGCGCCACGGCCTGCCTGTACTTCCTGCCGGCCGTATTGCGCCAGCTGCGCGAGGCGTTCCCCGCACTCAGCGTGGTCGTGAGCACGGGCAACACCGACGAGCACGTGCGCAAGGTGGAAGACAACAGCATCGACCTCGCGCTGGTCACGCTGCCCGCGGCCGGGCGTTCGCTGAGCGTGATCCCCGTGTGCGACGACGAGTTCGTCGCCATCGGCCGCGCCGACCTCGCGCCGCTCAAGGCCCGCGTCACACCGGCCGACCTGGCGATGTTGCCGCTGGTGTTGTTCGAGCCTGCGGCCAACACGCGCAAGCTGGTCGACCGCTGGTTCGCGGCCGAAGGCCTGCAGCCGCAGCCCGTGATGGAGCTGGGCAGCGTCGAGGCGATGAAGGAGATGGTGGCCGCGGGGCTGGGCTACGGCCTGGTGCCCGGCATGTCGATGGCGGGGCGCGGTGCCCACCCGGCGCTGAAGGCCAGTCGCCTGGCCCCGCGCATGCACCGCACGCTGGCGGTGGTGATCCGTCGCGACAAGCCGCTCAACAAGGCGCTGCGCACGGTGCTTGAGGCGATCGTGGCGGCCGGAAAGAAGCCCGGCCGCCGTTGAAGGTACTTACTCCGGAATCGCCGCCAGCGGCGCCGCGCCGCCGCGTGCGCGGCCCAGCGTGCCGACGATGAGCGCGGCGATCAGCACCAGCACGCCGCTGAGCACCATCGTGGGCGAGATGCCACGGCTGTCGACCATCAGGCCGCCGATCAGCGCGCCCGAGGCGATCGCCACCTGGAAGCCCGTCACCAGCAGGGCCTGGCCGGCTTCCTGCGCGTCGGGCACGGCTTCCATCATCCAGCCGGTGAGCGCCACCGGAATCAGGCCGAAGGCCACGCCCCAGATCACCACCACCACCGCGCCGGCCACCATGCCGGTGCCGATCAGCGTCGACAGCAGCAGCGCCGTGGCCAGCATCAGCGCCGCCAGCAAGGTGGTGCCGCGCACGCTGCGTGCCACCAGGCTGCCGCCCAGGAAGGTGCCGATGAAGCCCACCGCGCCGTAGACCAGCAGCAGCGTCGAGACCGCGTTGGCCTGCAGGCCGAACACCTGCTGCAGCAGCGGCTTCAGGTAGGTGTAGGCCGCGAAGTGGCCGGCAATGAAGAACAGCACGGCGAGCAGGCCGACCTGCGCCATGCGGCGCGTGAGCGGCGTGAGCAGGTCGCGCGCACCGATGGCGCGTTGCGGCGGAATCGCGGGCAGCAGCCACAGCTGCACCAGCAGCACGGCCGCGGCCAGCGCGCCGGTCACGGCGAACGAGGCGCGCCAGCCGAACATCGTGCCCAGCCACGAGCCCGCGGGCACGCCGAGCACCGTGGCGGCCGACACGCCGGCCAGCACCAGCGACATGGCACGCGCCTTCGAGGCGTCGGGCACCAGCTGCGTGGCGGCGGCGGGCGCGAAGGTCCAGAAGCCGCCCACGGCCAGGCCGAGCATCAGGCGCGCAACCAGCATGGTCGTGAAGTTGGGCGCGAACGCGGCCAGCAGGTTCGAGGCGATCAGCAGCAGCGTGAGCGCGATCAGCACCGTGCGCCGGTCGAGCCGGCCCGAGGCGACGATCAGCGCCGGCCCGGCAAAGGCGGCGAGCACGCCGGGCATGGTGATCATCAGGCCGGCCGTGCCGTCCGACACGTTCAGGCCGCGCGCGATGTCGGTGAGCAGGCCGATGGGCATGAACTCGGTCGACACCATCGCGAAGGTGCCGACGGCGATGGAGCCGACCGCGAGCCACGCGGAGCGGGTGGGGGCGGCCACGGCGTCGCGCGCGGGCGCCGCCAGGTCGTCGATGCAGGGGTTGCTGCCGGAAGAATTCATCATGGAGATGCAGTCCTTGAACGCATCGGCAATGAAGGCGCCAATGCCGGTGAGGGGGCATTGGAGTGTGCGAGCCGGCCGCCTTGCGACCAAGGGGCGGTGGAGCAGTAGACAGTTTCCCTGCGGCGAACAATCGACCCCTTTGGTGTCTGCAGCCGCCCGGGGATGCGGCAATGGCGCCTTTCGCCATCACCGTCTTTTTGAGTTGCCGGGATTAAGTGTGGGCAGGGCGCAACTGCAGCGCCTGTCCGTCGGCCACGAACGATTCATCGACCAGCACGCGAAAGGCCGTGCCCTGCACGAACTTCGGCTGTGCAACGTCCGGCGAGAGGAATTCGATGTCGAGCGCGATCGGCGTGCCGCGCGCGAGCGAGGTGCCCTGCGGCACGCGCCAGCGCGCCGAGAAGCCTTCGGTGTCGAGCACCAGCGCGCCCCGGTATTCGCCGGGGCCCAGCGGCACGTCCTGCGCCGGCACCGAGGGACGGCGGAAGGTGAGCTCCACGGCCAGGTGCGGCGTGAACTCGGGCAGCGCGTCGAAGCCTGCGGGCGGCGCCTGCTTCGGCGTGCGGCGCGGCAGCTTGCCGATGAGCCACGTGATCACGTTGCCGATGATCGGCACCCACAGCACCATCAGCAGCGTGGCGATGTCGCGCGTGGTGGTGCCGGGCGCCGCGTAGTGCCGCACGATGCCGCCGCCCACGGCCACGCACAGGAGGATCAGGACGATGACGCGTCGGCGGAACTGGATTTTGGTCATGAATGCGCGGGGTGAAAGCGGGTCCGGACCATAACCTACGCCGTCATCTGCCCCTTGCCTGCCGCTTGAGCGACCCGCAGCACCGCCTCCGCCGGCAGCGCCTGCCAGTCGATCCATTCGCCCACCGCCACATGGTGCGTGGGCGCGGCGGCGCCTTCGACGGTGCCCCATTGCAGCGTCAGCCGGTGCGTGCCGAGCCGCAGCGCGAGCTCGAAGCCTGGCCAGTGCGCGGGCACATGCGGCGTCATCGACAACTGCCTGCCCTTCACGTTCAGGCCCAGCAAGGTCTCGACGGCCGCGCGGTGCAGCCATGCGGCCGAGCCGGTGTACCAGCTCCAGCCGCCCCGGCCCACATACGGCGCGGCGCCATAGACATCGCCCGCCATCACATAGGGCTCCAGCTCGTAGACCGGACCGCGCGCGGGGTGCTTTGCGCGGTGGGCCGGGCTCAAGCCCTCGAAGCTCTGCCACGCCGCTTCATGGTCGCCCTGCAGCGCCTGCGCCATCAGCGCCCACACGGCACCGTGCGAGTACTGGCCGCCGTTCTCGCGCACGCCCGGCGGGTAGGCCTGGATGTAGCCCGGGTTGTGGGTCGACTGGGAAAACGGCGGCGCCAGCAGCCGCAGCAGGCCGGCCGGTTCGTCGTGCAGGTGCTTGCCGATGGCGGCCATGGCCGGGCCGGTGTGGGCCGCGTCCGAGGCGCCCGAGAGCACCGACCAGGCCTGTGCGATCAGGTCGATGCGGCATTCGCCGTTGATCGACGAGCCCAGCGGCGCGCCGTTGTCGAAGAAGGCGCGGCGGAACCAGGCACCGTCCCAGCCGGCGTCGTGCAGCGCGGCGATCCAGCCCGTGCGCGCCGCGGTCCAGCGCGCGGCGCGTTCGTGTTCGCCGCGCGCCTGCGCGAGGGGCGCGAAGCGCTCGACCACGCTGCACAGGAACCACGCGAGCCACACCGATTCGCCACGGCCTTCGTGGCCGACGCGGTTCATGCCGTCGTTCCAGTCGCCGGTGCCCATCAGCGGCAGGCCGTGCACGCCGGTCTTCAGGCTGCGGTCGATGGCGCGCGCGCCATGGTCGAACACGGTGGCCATGCGGCCGCTGTTCTGCGGCGCGTAGTAGGCGTCTTCGGCGCCCTCGGGAATGCCGGGGCCTTCGATGAAGCCGACCATTTCGTCGAGCAGCGAGGCATCGCCCGTCACCTCGACGTAGTGCGCCGACGCATACGGCAGCCACAGCAGGTCGTCCGAGAAATGCGTGCGCACGCCGGCGCCGCCGGGCATGTGCCACCAGTGCTGCACGTCGCCTTCGGGGAACTGGCGCGCCGCGTTCACGAGGATCTGCGCGCGCAGGCGCGGCGGGTCGGTGAGCGCGAAGGCCATCGCGTCCTGCAGCTGGTCGCGAAAGCCGAAGGCGCCGCCGGCCTGGTAGAAGCCGGCCTTCGACCAGAGCCGGCAGGCCAGCGTCTGGTACACGAGCCAGCGGTTGACCAGCGCATCGAACAGCGGATCGGGCGTGCGCACCTGCAGGCGACCCAGCAGCTCGTCCCAGAAGCCGCGCACCTGCGCCAGCGCCTCGGGCACGTCGCGCTGCCGCCAGCGGCGCGCAAGCTCGAGCGCCGCATCGGCGTTGCCCGCGTGGCCCAGCACGAAGCTGAAGCTCGCGGTCTCCCCCGATGCGACGACGAATTCACCGCCGAGGGCCGCGCAGGCATCAAGCCCGCTGCCCGCACGCCGCGCCAGCGTGTCGGGCACTTCGACGATGCCGCGGCCGGCGAAGAACTCGCTGCGGTCGCAGGTCCATTGCGTGGCCCCGGTCGTCGCGCCTTGCAGGCCGGCGAGCAGCAGGAAAGCCGCGCTGCCGCCGAAGCCCGCGCTCGATTCGCGCTGCTGGCCGAACACGGCCGGCTGGTCTTCGGGTTTCCAGCAATGCACGGTGCGCCGTTCGCCGCGCGCGGCGCCCAGTTGCCACTCGACCATCGCGAGCGCGCGCAGGCGGCGCTGGCCGGCGCCTTCGTTGCGCACGCGCACATGCACCAGCTTGACGGCCTCGTCGCGGTCCGCGAAGAAGGTGGTTTCGAGCACGAGGCTGCCCTGGCGGCACTCGAAGACGGTGTAGCCCTGGCCGTGCCGCACGCGGTGGCGGGTGGTGCCGTCGCCACCGCCGGCAGGTGTCAGCGGCAGCATCTCGCGCGTCGCCACGTCCTGCAGCAGGTAGTGCTCGAAGGCCGGGTCCTGCACCGGGTCGTTCGACCAGGGCGTGACCTGGTGCATGCGGCTGTTGCCGGCCCAGGTGTAGCCGGTGCCCCATTCGGACACCTGGAAGCCGAAGGTGGCGTTGGCGATCACGTTGATCCACGGGCGCGGCGTGCGGTGGTCGGGGCCGACCTCGAAGCGGAACTCGCCGCTCTCGGCGTCGAAGTCGCCGGTGGGGGCCGTGTGGGCCGGCGAGGTTGCCTGCCGGCTCAACAGCGGCGTGCGGTGTTGAATCGGTGCGCTGCTGTCGTCCGCAATCGTCGGGCTGCGTGCCTCGTGCAACGCCGCCACCTGCACTTCGAGCGCACGGCCGTCGGCCGTGAACACCACGCGCGCCAGGCTGGAGAGCGCGGCCTTTTCCGACGGCACCACGTCCTGGTCGCGCAAGAGGTAGAAGCCGGCGGTGTCGTTGCGCGGAAAGCTGTTCTGCGTCTGCTGTGCGACGCGCGTGCGCAGCATCTCGATCTCGCGCTGCAGCGGCATGAGGTACGAGTTGGGTTCGCTGTTGAGCACCACCAAGTCGCAGGCCACGCCGCCGAAGCCCCACCACGGCTGCGCGCGCAGCAGCGTGTTGATCAGGCCCATGCCGTTCATCGAGTGGATGTAGACGAGCACGATGGGCTTGTCGCCCGAGATGCCGAAGCGCCAGATCTGGCGCAGGTCGATCAGCCCGCGGTCGCTCATCACGCGCGGCGTGGTGTAGGTGAGGATGGTCGTCAGGTCCTGCAGCGCCAGGTTCTGCGCGGGCGCGATGCTCAGGTCGCGCAGCCGCACCTGCGCCAGCGTGGCCGCCATGCGGGTGGCGCGCTCCACGTGCATGGGCTGCAGGTAGCGGTCGATGCAGGGCATCAGCGCCTCGATGCTTTCGTCGGCGGCGGTGGCGAAGCTCAGGCGCGCGGTGGTGCCCGGCGCGATCGACAGGCGCACGCGCAGGCAGGCGATGGGGTCCAGGCCGTTCACCTGCTTGCCCTGGGCCGTGACCGGTTGCGGGTCGAGCGCGGGGTCGGCCAGCGTGCGGTTGCGGCCGATGAAGGCGCGCCGGTCGGTCATGCAGTCGATCGACAGCACGTTGGCATCGACCGAGGCCACGAAGTGCACCGCGGCCACCACCGCATCGCCATGCAGGCGCGGCTTGCGCGACAGCAGCAGCGCGCGCCATGCCGGTTCCCAGCGCGATTCGACGAACAGATTGGCAAAGGCCGGATGCGCCTCGTCGGCCTTGGGGTTCGACAGCACCGGCTCGAAGTACGAAATGAGTTCGAGCGTGCGCGTTTCGTCGCCCGAGTTGTGCAGCGTGATGTTGCGCAGCTCGGTGTCGTCCTCGGGGCTGATGAGCACCGTGGTGCGCACCTGCAGGCCGGGGCCGGTCGCATCGAACTGCACCTGGTCGGCCAGGAAGCGGGTGCGGTAGTGCCAGTCGGCACCGGGCGCGGGCAGGGCGGTGAGCGAGGTGAGCTCGGCTTTCCCTTCGTCGCGTACATAGAAGAAGGTGCCGTAGCTGTCGCGCAGCGGATCGTCGCGCCAGCGCGTCACGTTGAACGCGCGCCAGCGGCTCACGCCCGCGCCGTTGGCCCGCAGCGCCACCGTGTAGCGGCCGTTCGACAGCAGGTGCGTGGGCTGGAAGCCCGGCCCCGTCGGATCGACCACGCGCGGCTGGAACAGCGGCGCCAGCTCGGCCTGGCTGGGCTCGGGCGGCGTGCGCGGGTCGGCGCTGCCGATGATCTGGCGCGGCGTGCGCTCGTGCAGCAGCGACTCGTGCGCCTGCACCAGCGCGGCGCTGCCGAACCAGCGGCGCGGCGCGTCGTCGCGCAGCACGTTGCACAGCGCCACCAGCGACATGCCCTGGTGGTGCGCCATGAAGTTGCGCACGACGGTGAAGTCCTGGCCCTCGGCCTGGCGCGAGGTGGTGAAGTCGATCGCGTCGTGAAAACCGAACTCGCCACGCGCGCCGAGCGATTCGAGCAGCTCGAGGTTGCGCACCGCCGCTTCGGGCGCGAACGGCGCGGCCATCAGGCTGGCGTAGGGCGCCACCACGCGGTCGGTCGGCGGCGTGCGCCGCAGCGCCAGGCGCGGCACGCCGAAGGGCGAGTACTGGTAGGCGAGCGAATGGTCTTGCGCGAAGTAGGCCGACTCGGACACGCCCCACGGCATGTTCTGCGCGCGGCCGAAGGCCTGCTGCTCGGCGATGGCCGCGGCGTTGGCCACCTGCAGCAGGCCGTCGGTGGGCTCGGTCATCACGAGCGCCGGCATCAGGTACTCGAACATCGAGCCCGACCATGATTTCAGGCAGGGCTGGAAGCCCACCAGAAGGAACGGCCGGCCCAGCGCCATCCAGTGGCGGCGCGGCACGTCGCCCTTGGCAATCGCCAGGAAGCTCAACAGGCGCGACTCGGAGGCCAGCAGGTCGTAGTAGCTGGCGTCGAGCACGTTCTCTTCGACGCGCAGGCCGATGTGGAAGAGGTGGCGCTTGGCGTCGTAGAGGCCGCTGAAGTCCATGCCGTCGTGCAGCGCGTCGCAGCGTCGGGCCAGTGCTTCCAGTGCGGAGGCTTCGTGGGGCTGGCAGCTTGCTTCCGATGCGAAGGCGCGGCAAGCCTGCGCCAGGGCCACGAGGTGGCCCGCGAAGTTGCCGCTGTCCACGCTGGACACATAGTCCGGCGGCAGCGGCTTGAGCGTCTGCGTGTCGTACCAGTTGAACAGGTGGCCGTTGTGCTTGTGCATGCGGTCGACGGTGTCGAGCGTGGCCGTGAGGCGCGCCAGCAGGGCTTGTGTGTCGATCCAGCCGAACTCGCGCGCGCAACAGGTGGCCAGCAGGTACATGCCGATGTTGGTCGGCGAGGTGCGGTGCGCGAGGGTCGGCTGCGGTTCGAGCTGCAGGTTGTCGGGCGGCAGGTGGTGGTCGTCCGGGCCGACCACGTGCTCGAAGAAGCGCCAGGTGTCGTGCGCCAGCGTCTCGAGGTAGCTGCGTTGCGCGGGCGCGAGCGGGTCTTCGGCCTGCGCGTCGACACGGCTGCCCCACCAGGCCGCAATGGGCGCCAGCGACCACAGCACGAAGAGCAGGGGGCCGAGCACCGGCCAGGCGCTCCAGTTGGCGAGCACGGCCAGCACCAGGCACACCGCGCTACTCGGGGCCGCGCTGCGCACGAAGGGCTTCAGGCGCTGGCTCGATTGCGCCTGCGCCTGGTCGGCCGTCGTCCACTGCAGCAGGTGCCTGCGGCTCACGACCAGCCGCCAGGTGGCGAGGAAGGCCGCGTCGAGCAGCAGGCGCGTTTGCGCCGCCAGCTGCACGAACTGCCAGGCCGCGCCAGCCAGGGCGCGCAGCAGCTCGACCGCGCCCGCGTCGAAGAAGTGGCGCAGCTCGATGGCGCGCCGTGTCGGCACCAGGCCGGCCAGCGCGCCCAGCAGCGGGCCCAGCGTGAGCGCCGCACCGACGGCGGCCAGCGCCCAGCCCAGCGGCATGGCCTGCGTGAAGATCACCAGCACCAGCAGCGCGAAAGACGCCGGCACCACCAGCGACCGGCGCAGGTTGTCGCTCATCTTCCACAGGCCCAGCGCGTCGATGCCGAAACGGCGCGCGCGCCACATCAGCGGCAGCAGCTGCCAGTCGCCGCGCACCCAGCGGTGCACGCGCGAAGCGGCCACGCCGGCATGGTGCGGATGGTCTTCGACCAGCACCACGTCGCTGACCATCGCGCAGCGCGCGACGCTGCCTTCGAGCAGGTCGTGGCTCAGCACGGCGCTGTCGGGCAGGCGGTCGTTCAGCGTGGCGTGCACCGCGCGCACGTTGAGCAAACCTTTGCCGGTGAAGGAGCCGCTGCCGAACACGTCCTGGTAGATGTCGGAGGCGCCGCTGCCGTAGGGGTCGAGCCCGCACTGCCCGGCGAACACCCAGTGGAAGAAGGAGCGCTCGCTGCGCATCGGGAACGGCGTGACGATGCGCGGCTGCAGGATGCCGAAGCCCGCGACCACGCGGCGGCTTGGCATGTCGATCTCGGGCGCGTTCAGCGGATGCGCGGCAATGGACACGAGGTCGCGCAGCGCGCCGGGCGGCAGGCCGGTGTCGCTGTCGAGCGTCAGCACATAGGGCGTGCGGCCGGGCGCGAGCTGCTGGCCGGGCGCGAGCGGAAGAAAGCCGCTGGCGTCGCCGCTGGCCAGCAGGCGCATCAGCATTTCGAGCTTGCCGCGCTTGCGCTCCCAGCCCATCCAGCGCTGCTCCGTCTCGCTCCAGCTGCGCGGACGGTGCAGCAGCAGGAAGCGCGGCGCGGCGCCTTCGGTCGGTGGGTACTTGGCGTTGAGCGCGGCGATGCGTTGCTGGGCGTCATCGAGCAAGGGCGCGTCGTCGGGCATCGCCGCTTGCGAAGCGTCGGCCCAGTCGGTCAGCAGCGCGAACTGCGCGTGGGGCTCGCGGTTGGCGAGCCAGTGCAGTTCGAGCCGGTGCGCGAGCCTGGCGTTGTTCGCGGTCGAACCCAGCATCGTGGGCATGACGACGAGCGCGCGGTGCCGCTCGGGAATGCCGCTCGCGAAATCGAGGCGTGGCAGGGCCTGCACGCGCACCGACTCCGCCATGATGCGTTGCGCCAGCGCAATCAACGCTTCGGACAGCGGCCACACGAGCAGCAGCAACGCCGCGACGGCGGTCCAGTCGCCGCGATGCGGCAGGCCGTGCAGCACGGCGGCCAGCAGCAGCGCGGTGCCGAGGGCGACGGACCCCACGTACACAGGCAGGCGCCAGCCGCGATGGCTGCGCGCGGGGCGTGTGTTCGCGGTGCGTGCGGCTTGGCCCGGCGTGGCGTTCGCCTGCAGCGACGCAATCAGCGCGGGCCGGCCCTGGCCGAAGAGGTAATAGCCCGCAGTGCCGTCGGCGCGGTCGGTCTCCGCACCGGCTTCGCCGGCCGGCGCGCCCGATGCCAGCGTGACCACGGCCTGCGCCACTTCGCGCTCGGGCCGTTCGGTGTGGCGCGCCACCTGCTCCATCGCATGCGTGATCTGCTGGCGCGTGAGTTCGCTCTCGTTCGCAAAGCTCGGAAGTTCGCGCAGCACGCGCAGCGAGCGGCTCACGGGCTCGATGAGGTCGCTCCATTCGACCTGGCCGATCATGCGCAAGGTCGTGATGATGTTGCCGACCGTGAGGTTGGCCGCGGCCTGCGCGTTCTGCGCGTCGCCGATCAGCGCCGGGCCGTTGGGGCAGTGCTGTTCGGTCCAGCGCACCAGCGCGGGCATGTCGTCGCCGTGCTCGACGGGCAGGCGCTGCCACAGCTGCGTGAGGTAGCTGTCCTGCAGGCCGTGGCTCTGCAGTGCGCGGTAGAGCACGTCGAGGTCTTGCACCGAGAGATGCGGCGCTGCGTCCCAGGCCGCATGCGCGATCTCGCGCGCGACCTTGTTCTCGGCAATGCGCTCGGCCACGCGGCGCAGGTTTTCGAGCAGCACCACGCGCAGGGTGGTGGGCAGCGCCCACAGTTCGCCGAGCATGAGCTCGTCGATGTCCTGGTAGGCGTTGAGGAAGGCCGTGAACAGCGTCTTGTTGAGCACGCTGTCGGTGTGCGCCACATAGGCCCATGCAATGCCGTACACGCGCGGCAGCCCCGCCAGCGGCGGCGTGACGAGCTTGGGCAGGCGCGCGTAGTAGCTGCGCGGCACGCCGTCATGGATCTGCTGGAGCTGCGCCTCGACGAGGTGGAAGTTGTCGAGCAGCCATTCGGCTGCCGGCGACACATAGCGCCCGCTCAGCGAGATCAGCGCGATGTAGTCGAAGGCGGCGCGCAGCGACTCGAGGTTTTCGTCGACCCGCGGAAAGAAGGGCGCGCCTTCGCGCGCGCGGTGGTGTTCGTCTTCCACCACCTGGGCACGAGCCAGGCTGTGGCCGTGCTGTTCGAAACGTTGGGCGCCGAAGAGTTCGGCGCGGATCGGGAGGGCTACCGGGTCGTGCGGACCGAGCAGAAGGGTCCGGGCGTAGTGACTGAGCCCTTGGAGGCGGTCGACGACGGCAGCGGCGCTCAAGTGACCGCGAACAGGCCGATGCCCAACACCACGGCCACGCAGGCCATCGTGACAATGCGGCCCGCAGCGAGCGCGCGCACACGTTGCATGTGGCTTCGCAGCGAGAACCATCGCCCGTGGGCACGCGCACAGTGGTGCATGTGTGAAGCCAGGGCCTCGAAGTCGCTGCCGACGAAATCGACATGCGAATGGGAAAGGGACTGCGGGATGGACATTGCAACGGGCTCCTGTGAAACGACTTCGAGCTGCCGCGCGATTGCGAGAACTGTGAACGTGTCCCGACCGTACCCTTTTAAATGACCTTACAGGTACCTCATTGCCGACAGCGCACGTAGGAAAGGGCGCACAAGGCGCCCTTTGTCCATGGAGGCCGTGTGCAGGTCAGCCCGTGTTGCGCAGCCCCGCCGCCACCCCGTTGATCGAGATGTGGATGCCGCGCTGGAGCCGCTCGCCGCCGTCGCCCGCGCGGTAGCGCCGCATCAGCTCGACCTGCAGGTGGTGCAGCGGGTCGATGTAGGGGAAGCGGTGGCGCACCGAGCGCTGCATTTCTGCATTGCCTTCGAGCCGCTGCTTGGCGCCCGTGATGAGCGTGAGCGCGTCCGAGGTGCGTTGCCATTCGGCCTCGATCATCGAGAACACCTTCTGGCGCAGCTTGCGGTCGGTGACCAGCTCGGCATAGCGCGAGGCCAGTGCGAGGTCGCTCTTGGCCAGCACCATGTCCATGTTCGACAGCAGCGTGCGAAAGAACGGCCACTGCACGTACATGCGCTGCAGCAGCGCCTGGCGCTCCTTCTTGCCCGCGGCGGTGCCGGCGGCGGCCAGGAACTGCTCCACGCCCGAGCCGAAGCCGAACCAGCCCGGCAGCGTGAGGCGGCACTGGCCCCAGCTGAAGCTCCACGGCACGGCGCGCAGGTCGTCGATCTTGTGGCTCGGGTTGCGCGAGGCGGGGCGCGAGCCGATGTTGAGTTCGGCGATCTCGCGGATCGGCGTGGAGCCGAAGAAGTAGTCGCCGAAGCCCGGGGTCTCGTACACCAGCTTGCGGTACGCGGCCATGCTCGCGGTCGAGAGTTCGCCCGCGGCCGAGAGGAAGTTCGCCGGCGCCGACTTGCCCTGCGGAAGCAGCGTGGCTTCGAGCGTGGCGGCCACCAGCGTCTCGAGGTTGCGCCGGCCGATCTCGCGGTTGGCGTACTTCGAGCCGATGACTTCGCCCTGCTCGGTGAGGCGGATCTGGCCGCGCACCGTGCCCGGCGGCTGCGCCAGGATGGCCTGGTAGCTCGGGCCGCCGCCGCGTCCCACCGTGCCGCCGCGGCCGTGGAACATGCGCAGGCGGATGGGGTTCTTTTTCTTCTTGTTCAGCTCGTCGAACAGCGACACCAGCGCGATGCCCGCGCGGTACAGCTCCCAGTTGCTGGTGAAGATGCCGCCGTCCTTGTTGCTGTCGGAGTAGCCCAGCATGACGTCCTGCTCGGCACCCGAGCGCTCGATGAGCGCCTGGATGTTCGGCAGCGCGTAGAAGGCGCGCACGATGGGCGCGGCGTTGCGCAGGTCTTCGATGGTCTCGAACAGCGGCACCACGATCAGGTCGCAGGTCGCGTTGCTGTCCATCGCCCCGCGCAGCAGGCCCACTTCCTTCTGCAGCAGCAGCGCTTCGAGCAGGTCGCTCACCGTTTCGGTGTGGCTGATGATGTAGTGGCGGATGGCCGCCGCGCCGTAGCGCGCACGCGCGGTGCGGGCGGCGGCGAAGATGGCCAGCTCGCTTCGGGCGAGCGGCGAGTAGTCGGCGTCGGGCACGCGCAGCGGACGCGCGTCGTCGAGCAGCTTGAGCAGCAGCGTCTGCTTGGCCTCTTCGGCCAGCGACGCATACGAGGGCTCGATGCGCGCGGTGGCCAGCAGCTCGGCGATCACGGCCTCGTGCTTGTCGGAACTCTGGCGCAGGTCGACGGTGGCCAGGTGGAAGCCGAACACTTCCACCGCGCGGATCAGCGGGCGCAGGCGCGGCGCCGCGAGCACGGTGCCGTGCTTCTCGACCAGCGACTCTTCGATGGTGCGCAGCTCGGCCAGGAACTCCTCGGCATTCGCATACGGGTTCTGCGGCGCGACCGCATGGCGCGCGGCCTCGCCGCCGCTGAGTTCGCGCAGCGTGGCCGCCAGGCGCGCGTACACGCCGGTGAGGGCGCGGCGGTAGGGCTCGTCCTTGCGGTGCTCATTGGTGTCGGGCGAGCGCTCGGCCAGTGCCTGCATCTCGACCGACACATCGACCAGCGTGGCCGACAGCGACAGCTCGCCGCCCAGGTAGTGCACCTCGGTGAGGTAGTGGCGCAGCGCGAGCTCCGACTGGCGGCTCAGTGCGTACTCGAGCGTTTCGGCCGTGACGTTGGGGTTGCCGTCGCGGTCGCCACCGATCCACTGGCCCATGCGCAGGAAGGGCGCGACCGAGGGCGTCTGCCCGCCTTGCACCAGCGCCTTCTCGAGGTCGGCGTACACGCGCGGGATCTCGCGCAGGAAGGTGGCCTCGTAGTAGCTCAGCGCGTTCTCGATCTCGTCGGCCACGGTGAGCTTGGAGAAGCGCAGGATGCGCGTCTGCCAGATCTGCGTGACGCGGATGCGCACCTGGGTTTCGTTGTCGGCCAGCTCGATGGGGGAGAGCGCGTCTTTTCCGCCCGCATAGGCGTTCTGGCGCAGCTTGATCTCGTCGCGCGTGGTCAGCAGCAGGGCGATGGCGCGCTCGGCGTCGAGGATGCTCTTGCGCTGCACTTCGGTCGGGTGCGCCGTGAGCACGGGCGATACGTAGCTGTGGGCCAGCGAGGCGACGATCTCGTCGGGCTTGATGCCGGCCTTGCGGATGCGGGCCAGGGCGGTCTGCAGGTCGCCGTCGGCCTGCACGCCTTCGCGTTCGGCCTCGGTGCGGCGGCGGATCTGGTGGCGGTCTTCGGCCAGGTTGGCCAGGTGGCTGAAGTAGGTGAAGGCGCGGATCACGCGCACCGTTTCGGCGGCGCTCAGGCCCTTGAGCAGGTTCTTCAGCGCGCGGTCGGCGGCATGGTCGGCGTCGCGTCGGAACGACACCGACAGGGTGCGGATCTTCTCGACCAGCGCGTAGGTTTCGTCGCCCTCCTGCTCCCGGATCACGTCGCCGAGGATTCGGCCCAACAGCCGGATGTCGTCGATCAATGGCTGGTCTTCGGTCTGGCGGCGCTTGGCGGGAGATGCAGGAGTCTTGCTGGCTTTCATTCGATGTTGTTCCTGGGGACTTGAATGGACGCGCCGCCTCCGTTGCTGCGGCGCAACATGCTAGCATTCCAGAGGTCAGAAACCATGTACTTTTTTGGGAGCGATCTTGAGCAACATCGTGATCGCCACGCGCGAAAGCCGGCTGGCCCTGTGGCAGGCCGAACACGTGCAAACGCTTTTGCAAGAACGAGGCCACAGCGTCAGCCTGCTGGGCATGACGACCCGTGGTGACCAGATCCTGGACCGCACGCTGAGCAAGGTCGGCGGCAAGGGCCTCTTCGTCAAGGAACTCGAAGCCGCGCTCGAAGACGGGCGCGCCGACATCGCCGTGCATTCGCTCAAGGATGTGCCGATGGAGCTGCCCGAGGGCTTCACGCTGGCCTGCGTGCTGGAGCGCGAAGACCCGCGCGACGCGCTGGTGTCGCCGCGCTACGCCTCGCTCGACGCACTGCCGCAGGGCGCGGTGGTCGGCACCTCCAGCCTGCGCCGCGTGGTGCTGCTGCGCGCGCAGCGGCCCGACCTGCGCATCGAACCGCTGCGCGGCAACCTCGACACCCGCCTGCGCAAGCTCGACGAAGGCCACTACGACGCCATCGTGCTGGCGGCGGCCGGGCTCAAGCGACTGGGCCTCGAAGACCGCATCCGCGTCGCTTTCGACCCCGACACCATGCTGCCCGCCGCGGGGCAGGGCGCCCTCGGCATCGAGGTGCGCGCCGACCGCCAGGACCTCATCGACCTGCTGGCACCGCTGGCGCACCGCGGCGACTGGCTCTCGACCACCGCCGAGCGCGCCGTGAGCCGCGCGATGGGCGGCAGCTGCTCCATGCCGCTCGCGGCCCATGCGCGCCGCCAGCCCGACGGCACGCTGCGCATCGATGCCGCCTGGGGCGATCCGGAAGGCGATGCGCCGCTGGTGCGTGTGCACGCGCTGGCCGAGGCCGGCGACTTCGCGGGGGCCGATGCCCTCGGCCAGCGCGCCGCCGGGCTGCTGCGCGACGCCGGTGCCCACTGATCACGGTGGGCGTCGAGCGATGCGCGCGGGGCCTGTCATCGTCACGCGGCCCGCGCACGAAGCGGCGGCGTGGGTTCGTGATTTCCAGTCGGCCGGGCTCGAGGCCGTGGCGCTGCCGCTGATCGCCATTGCGCCTGCACTCGATGTGGAGCCGCTGCGCGCCGCCTGGGCGCGGCTCGCGGACTACGCGGCGCTGATGTTCGTGAGCGCCACCGCCGTCGACCACTTCTTCCAGCACCGGGGCAGCTCGGCCCTCGCCGGTTGCCGCTTCTGGGCCACCGGCCCCGGCACCGAGCGCGCACTGCTGCGCGCCGGCGTGCCGCCCGCCGCCATCGACGCCCCGCCACCCGGCGCCACGCGCTTCGACTCCGAGGCGCTGTGGGCGCTGGCCCACGGGCAGGTGTCGCCGGGCGTGCGCGTGCTCATCGTGCGCGGCGGCGACGAAGCCGGCCAGCCGGCCGGCCGCCAATGGCTGGCCCGCGAGATCGACGCCGCCGGCGGTGTGCGCGACACCGTCGTGGCCTACCGGCGTTTGGCGCCCGCGCTCGACGAGGCGCAACGCCGCATCGCGACCGAAGCCGCCGCCGGACACGGCATCTGGCTCTTCAGCAGCTCGGAAGCCATCGGCAACCTGCAGCGCGCCATGCCGGGCACTTCGTGGCAGGCCGCGCGTGCCATCGCCACCCATGCACGCATCGGCGAAGCCGCGCAGGCTGCGGGTTTCGGGGCGTTGCGTGTCTGCACACCCCTGCGGGAAGCGCTGATCGCGTCGATAGAATCCTTCGCATGAGCGCCGCGTCCCCGTCCGACGACCTTTCTCCCCCTTCCGCCGCCCCGGTGCAGGTGCCCGCCACGGTGGCGCCGCACCAGACGCCCGCCGCCCAGGCGGCCGCGGCCACCCTGCTGGCGCGCATCGGCATGGGCCTCGTGGCCCTCGTGGCGCTGATCGCGCTGCTGTCGACCATCGCGCTGTGGCAGAAGGTCGGCGGCATGAAGGAACAGCTCGCGCGCCAGAGCGCCGAGGCCACCGCCCAGTCGATGGAAGCGCGCACGCTGGCCCGCCAGGCCAGCGACACGGTGCGCGACGCCGCCGCCCGCGTGGCCCTCATCGAGACCCGCGTGGCCGAAGTCGCGTTGCAGCGCTCGCAGCTCGAAGAACTCATTCAAAGCCTCTCGCGTTCGCGCGACGAGAACCTGGTGATCGACATCGAATCCGCCGTGCGCCTCGCGCTGCAGCAGGCGCAGGTCACCGGCAGCCTCGAGCCGCTGCTCGCCGCGCTCAAGGCCGGCGACCTGCGCATCGCACGCGCCGCGCAACCGCGGCTCGCGCCCGTGCAGCGCGCCATGCAGCGCGATGCCGACCGCCTGCGCAGCAGCGCCAGCACCGACAGCGCCGAAGCCCTGCAAAAGCTCGACGAACTGGTGCGCAGCGTGGACGACCTGCCCACGCTGAACGCGGTGGCCGTGCGCGGCAACGGCGTCAACGCCTGGCGGCCCGAACCCATTCCGGCCGATGCGCCCTGGTGGCAGCGCGTGCTGCTGACCATCCGCGGCGAAGCCCGTTCGCTGGTGCGCGTGGGCCGCATCGAGAGCCCCGAGGCCGTGCTGCTGGCGCCCGAGCAGTCGTACTTCCTGCGCGAGAACCTCAAGCTCAAGCTGCTCAACGCGCGGCTGTCGCTGCTGTCGCGCCAGATGGACGCCGCGCGCGGCGAACTGGGCCAGGTCACCACATCGCTCAACCGCTATTTCGATCCGGCCTCGCGCCGCACGCAGGCCGCGGCCACGCAACTGCAGCAGTTGCAGCAGCTCGTGCGCAGCACGGAGCCGGTGCGCATCGACGACACGCTGGCCGCGCTGACCACCGCGGCCGCAGGGCGCTGATCCGTTCATGCGCGCTGCAATCTGGCTCCTCGCGCTGTTCGCCGTCGCTGCGGCGGTGGCGCTGTTCGCCGGCAACAACCAGGGCACGATCACCGTGTTCTGGCCGCCGTGGCGGGTCGATCTCTCGCTGAACCTCGTGCTCGTGATCCTGCTGCTGACCTTCGTGCTGCTGCACGTCGCGTTGCGCGCGCTCGCGGCGCTGTTCTCGCTGCCCACGCAGGCGCGCCACTGGCGGCTGCAGCAGAAGGAACGCATGCTGCACTCCGCCTTGCTCGATGCGATGGTGCAGCTGATCGCCGGCCGCTTCTCGCGCGCCCGCAAGGCCGCGCAAGCTGCGCTCACGCAGGAAAAAACACTGGCCGCGCTCGGCGCCGAGCTGCCGCAGGCGCAGCAGGTGCGTGTGCTGTCGCACCTGCTGGCCGCCGAAAGCGCGCAGGCCCTGCAGGACAAGGCCGCGCGCGACGCGCATCTGCAGCAGGCCCTCAACGAAAGCGCCGACCGCACCGTGCTCGCGAGCCCTGAAACCCGCGAAGGCGTGCAGCTGCGCGCCGCGCGCTGGGCGCTCGACGACCGCGACCCCACGGCCGCGCTCGCACGGCTCGAAGAACTGCCGCAGGGCGCGCAACGTCGCACGCTGGCGCTGCGGCTGCGCCTCAAGGCCGCGCGGCAGGACCGTCGCACGGTCGAGGCGCTCGACACCGCGCGCCTGCTGGCCAAGCACCGCGCCTTCTCCGACGCGGCGGCGCAAAGCATCGTGCGCGGCCTCGCGACCGAGCTGCTGACGGGCGCGCACGATCCGGCGCAGCTGCTGCGCGCATGGTCCGAACTCGATTCGGCCGAGCGCCAGATGCCCGAGGTGGCCATCCACGCGGCCCAGCGCATGGTCGCGCTGCGCGGTGACCTGGCGCTGGCACGCGGCTGGCTGCTGCCGGCCTGGGAGCGCATGGTGGCGAACCCGCGCGGCCTTGGCGACGGGCTGCGCGTGAAGCTCACGCGCGCGCTCGAGGCGGGGCTCGACTCGGTCGACGCCGACTGGCTCGCGCGCATCGAAAGCGCGCAGCGCAACAACCCGCGCGACGCCAACCTGCAGTACCTCGCCGGCATGGCCTGCATGAAACGCCAGCTGTGGGGCAAGGCCCAGCAGCTGCTCACGCAGGCCGGGCTCGGTTTGCAAGACCCCGACCTCTACCGGCGCGCCTGGCTCGCGCTGGCCCAGCTGGCCGAGGCGCGCGAAGACCACGCGCAGGCTGCCGACGCGTGGAAGCGCGCGGCGCAGGTCGACAGCACGCCCTGAGCGTTGCCTCAGTCCGCCGGCTTCAAGAGCACGCGGATTCCTTGGCGGTCGCCAGGCCCGTCGTTCGCACCGACGGCTTGCCGTTGCCGAAGATCAGCAGGCTGAAGCCGGCCAGCACCCACACCCCGATCCCGCCGTAGAGCATCACCCAGCCGAAGCTGTGCACCAGCGCCGCATGCACGGCGGCGCCCGACGGGTCGGCCTGCGCCAGCGCCGGGAAATGCTCGGGCAGCGAGGCGAAGCTGCCTGCCGCGACCTTCTCGGCCAGCGCGCGCAGCTGCTCTGCATCGAGCGATGCCGACAGGGCGCTCTTCAGATGCGAGTGAATTCCTTCGAGCAGCAGGAACCCCATCAGCGCGATGTTCACGGCCAGCGTGATCAGCCGCGCGCTCATGTCCATGCCCGAGGCCATGCCCGCGCGCGCGCTCGACACCGAGCCGGTGGTGGTGTTGGTCACGGGCGTGTTCGTCAGCCCCAGCCCGATGCCGGCCAGCAGGCAGCCGGGCAGCAGCGTGAGCCAGCTCGCATTCGCCACGCCGCTGCCCCAACGCATCGCGACGAAGCCCAGGCCGATCACGAACAGCCCCGCCGGAATGACCACGCCGGGCCGGTAGCGCATCGACAGCCGCTCGGCCAGCGGCGGCAGCACGAGCGTGGGCAGCGTGTAGGCCAGCAGCGCCGAGCCGGCCGTGACGGCGTCGTAGCCCAGGCCGCTCTGGAAGTAGATCGGCAGGTAGATCATGAACGGCCAGAAGCTGAAGTTCATGCCGATGGAGCCGACGATCGAGCCCGAGAAGTTGCGGATGCGGAACACCGAGAAGTCGAACATCGGGTGCGGGTTGATCTTCTCGACCCACACGAAGACCGCGAAGCAGGCCAGCGTCGCCACGAGGATGCTGATGGCCACGGGGCTCGCGAACCCAAGGCCCGGCCCCTGCGTGATGAAGTACGTGAGGCCGAACACCGCGAGCGACAGCGTGACGATGCCCGGCAGGTCGAGCCGCTTCGCATCGGGGTCGCTGGACTCTTCCACGCTGCCCATCACGAGTGCCAGCGCCACCACGGCCAGCGGCACATGGACCAGGAACACCCATTGCCAGCTCGACAGCGCGACGATCGCGCCGCCGACGATCGGCCCGAAGCCCAGGCCCATGCCGAACACCACGCCCCAGATGGCGAAGGCCTTGCTGCGCTCCTTGCCTTCCTGGAACTGGTGCGAGAGCACCGCGAGCTGGCAGATCAGCATCGCGCCGCCGGCCAGGCCCTGCAGGAAGCGGCTGACGATCAGCACCGGCGCGTTGCCCGCGATGCCGCACGCCAGCGAGGTGGCGCCGAACAGCACCACGCCGACGATCAGCACGCGCTTGCGGCCGTAGCGGTCGGCCAGCGTGCCGGCGGCCATCAGCACCGTGGTGCAGGCGATGGTGTAGGCGTTCATGATCCACTGCATGTCGCTGAAGTCGCCATGCAGTGATTTTTCGAGCGTGGGAAGAATGACCGGCACGCTGGAGATTTCCAGGCCGAACATCAAGGCAATGAGGCAGACCGCGGACAGGGCGATCCGGTTCTTGCCGGCAGGGGAGAGAGACATCGCACGGTTTCCAAAAAGGCAGAGCGGCCGATTCTGGTGAAACCCTCTTCATGATGGAAATGATTTGATTTCCTAGAATTCATTAGGAAACATCATTGATCAAAACTCCCCATGGACTTCGACCCCACGCTGTTGCGCGCCTTCGTGGCCGTCAAGGAAACCGGCGGCTTCACGCGCGCCGCCGAGCGCCTGCACCTGACCCAGTCGGCCATCAGCCACCAGATCCGCAAGCTCGAAGAGCAGGTGGGCCGGCCGCTGCTGCACCGCACGACGCGCCGCCTCGCGGTGACCGAGGACGGTGAAGACTTCCTGCGCTACGCGACGCAGATCCTGGACACGCTCGACGCGATGACGCGGCGCTTCCAGCCCTCGCCGATCTCGGGCGTGGTGCGTTTCGGCGTGCCGGACAACTTCATGGGCGATCGCCTGCCGCCGCTGCTCTCGCAGTTCGCGCGCGGGTTCCCGGCGGTGCGCATGGAGGTCTGCGTGAGCATGCACACCGACTTGCGCGCGGCCATCCGCGCCGGCGAGCTCGACCTCGCGGTCGTGATGTCGCCGCCCGACGTGGTGGAGGGCACCTGCCTGCGGCGCACGCAACTGGTGTGGGCCGCGGCCGAGGCCTTCGAGGCGCCGAAGGGCGCGTCGCTGCCGCTGGCCTTCTTTCCGAAGCCGTGCGTCAACCGGCAGGTGGCCGGGTCGGCGCTCGACCTCACGTCGTCGCTCGACTGGCACGTGGTCTTCACCTCGGCCAGCCCGCAGGGCATTCGCGCGGCGGTGCTGGCGGGGCTGGCGGTGACGGTGCTCACGCGCGAGGAGGTGGAGCCGGGCATGAAGATCGTCGACGGCCGCTACGGCCTACCGCCGCTGCCGAGCGTGAACTTCTCGCTGATCTGGAGCGAGAACGGCAAGACGCCGTGCGCCTGCCGCTTCGGGCAACTGATCCTGGAGATGCCGGACCTGCCCGGCGTCGAGGCACTGCCGCAGCAGGCCTGAACTCCGAAGCAAAAAAAACGGCGCCACGAAGGCGCCGTTTTCATTTGCGAGGGAGCAGGGCTCAGAGCGAGCGCTGCTGTTCCTGCGGCTGCTGTTGCTGCTGTTCGAACGGCAGCGACATCGAACCGAGGTCGCGGCGGGTTTCGACCAGCACCAGCGGACCTTCGTCGAGCACGATCACCGGCGGGCGTTCGCGCGGCACGTGCACCGGCTTCGGCTCGGCGGCGATCGCGGCGCGCGCCTGCGCGATGCGTTCGGCATCCGAGTTGACCCACTGCAGGCCCGAGCTTTCTGCGATCTGCGCGAGTTCGTTCAGCGGCAGTTCGAAGGCCTGCACCTTGGGCAGTGCGCGGCCGTTGCCGGCGGGCGCTGCGGCTGCGGGCTTGGCCGGGGCTTCGACCACGATGGGCGCAGCTGCGACAGGGGCCGGTGCGGGGGCCGCGGGGCGCTCGAAGCGCGGCTGCTCTTGCACCTGCGGTGCAGGTTCGCGCACTTCGACAGCGGTGGCCACCACAGCCACGGCAGCGGCTTCCGCCACCAGTGGCAGTTGCTGCTGCGGCTGGCGCTCGGCCTGGGCTTCGGCAGCCACGGCGCCTTCGGCGACCGGTGCGGCGTCTGCGCCGTTGGCTTCGTTGCCACCGTTGCCGGCGTCGTCACGCGGACCGCGTTCGCGGCGGTCACGGCCGTAGCGGTCGCGCGAACGGCCGCGGCGCTCTTCGCCTTCGCGGCGCGGGGCTTGCTGCTCGTTGCCTTCGTTGCTGCCTTGCTCGGCATCGCCAGCGGCAGCCGATTCGGCCACGCGTGCGTCGCCTTCGTTGGCGGCAGGCGCGTCGTTGCGGCGCTCGCGGCGGCCGTCGTTGCGCTCGCCGCGCGGGCCGCGCGACTCGTCGCCACGGCCGTTGCGGGGCTGGCGCTCGCCGTCGCCGGCGGTGGCTTCGTCGCGCGGCTGTTGCTGCTGCGCGTCGCCGTTGCGCTCACCGCGCTCGTTGCGTTCGCCGCCACGTTCACCACGCTCGCCACGTTCACGGCGCTCGCCGCGGGCGCGCGGTGCGCGTTCCGCTGCGGCATTGCCGTTCTCGTCGCCGCCGGGTGCCGGCTGCTGTTGTTGTTGCGCGTCGAGGTTCAGGTTGCCGTCGAGCAGGGCTTCGGCCGGTGCGTTGCGGCCTTCGCCACCTTCGCGGCGCTCGCCGCGACCGCCACGGCGTTGTTCGCCGTCGCGCGGTGCGCGTGCTTCACGGGGCTCGCGTTGCTCGCGTGCCGGGTTGGTGCTGTCGTTGCGCTGCTCGTTGTTGCGAGCCTCGCCGCGGCGTTCGCCGCCTTCACGGCGCTCGCCACCGCGTCCGCCACGGCGGTCGCCGTCGCGTCCACCCGAACGGCCGCCGCCTTCGCCACGGCCTTCGCCGCCGCGTCCGCCGCGGCGCTGTTCGCCGTCGGCGCCACGTGCACCGCGCGTTTCGCCGTCACGGCCCGGGCGACCGCCTTCGCGGCGGGGCTTCGGTGCTTCGACCGGAATGGCGCTGGGCGCCGGTGCCGGTGCGGGCGCCGGCGAGGCGCCGCCGAAGAAGCTCTTGATCCAGGCCATGAAGCCGGTCTGTGCCGGGGCCGGAGCGACCACCGCGGGCGGGGCCACCGGGGCGGGAGCGGGCGCAGCGCGCACCGCTTCGGGCTTGGGCGGCACCACCGGCGCGGGTGCGTCGGGCAGCACGCCCTTGATGACCGGCGTCTGCTTGTTGGTGGGTTCTTGCGAACGGCGCGTGACCGAGGTCGGGTCTTCGATCTCGTCGGCCATCTTGTAGCTGGCTTCGATGTGATCCAGGCGCGGGTCGTCGTGCTTCAGGCGCTCGAGCTTGTAGTTCGGCGTTTCGAGCGTCTTGTTGGGCACCATCAGCACGGTGACGCGCTGCTTGAGCTCGATCTTGGCGATTTCGGGGCGCTTTTCGTTCAGCAGGAACGAAGCGACTTCCACGGGCACCTGCACATGCACGGCGGCCGTGTTGTCCTTCATGGACTCTTCCTGAATGATGCGCAGGATCTGCAGCGCGCTCGATTCGGTGTCGCGGATGTGGCCCGAGCCGCCGCAACGGGGGCAGGGGATCGACGAACCTTCGCTCAGCGCCGGCTTCAGGCGCTGGCGGCTCATTTCCATCAGGCCGAACTTGCTGATCGAACCGAACTGCACGCGGGCGCGGTCCTGGCGCAGCGCGTCGCGCAGGCGGCTTTCGACTTCGCGGCGGTTCTTCGACTCGTCCATGTCGATGAAGTCGATGACGATCAGGCCGCCCAGGTCGCGCAGGCGCATCTGGCGGGCCACTTCGTCGGCGGCTTCGAGGTTGGTGCGGGTGGCGGTTTCTTCGATGTCGCCGCCCTTGATGGCGCGGGCCGAGTTCACGTCGACCGAGACCAGTGCTTCGGTGTGGTCGATCACGATGGCGCCGCCCGAGGGCAGCTGCACGGTGCGGGCGTAGGCCGATTCGATCTGGTGTTCGATCTGGAAGCGGCTGAACAGGGCCGCGTCGTCGCGGTAGCGCTTCACGCGGGCGGCATGCTCGGGCATGACGTGCGCCATGAACTGCTGCGCCTGGTCGTAGATGTCGTCGGTGTCGATCAGGATGTCGCCGATGTCGTGATTGAAGTAATCACGGATGGCGCGGATGACGAGCGACGATTCCTGGTAGATCAGGAAGGCGCCCTTGCCGCCCTTGGCTGCGCCGTCGATGGCGGTCCACAGCTTGAGCAGGTAGTTCAGGTCCCACTGGAGTTCGGGCGCCGAGCGGCCGATGCCGGCGGTGCGCGCGATGATGCTCATGCCCTTCGGGTACTCGAGCTGGTCCATCGCCTCCTTGAGCTCGGCGCGGTCGTCGCCCTCGATGCGGCGCGACACGCCACCGCCACGGGGGTTGTTGGGCATCAGCACGACATAGCGGCCGGCCAGCGAGATGAAGGTGGTGAGGGCGGCGCCCTTGTTGCCGCGTTCTTCCTTTTCGACCTGGACGGTGAGTTCCTGGCCTTCACGGATCACGTCCTGGATGCGGGCCTGGCTGGCCGACACGCCTTCGGCGAAGTACTGCTTGGAGATTTCCTTGAACGGCAGGAAGCCGTGGCGGTCTTCGCCGTAGTCGACGAAACAGGCTTCGAGCGACGGCTCGACGCGGGTCACGACCGCCTTGTAGATGTTGCCCTTGCGCTGTTCGCGCCCTTCGATTTCGATTTCGTAGTCGAGCAGTTTCTGCCCGTCGACGATGGCCAGGCGGCGTTCTTCGGCCTGCGTGGCATTGATCAGCATCCGCTTCATGATGCGTTGTCCTTATATGTATCGTTCTACCGGCTCATGACGAGCCAACGATGCACGGACGACGCCCGCGAAACCAGGGAATTGCCGCTTGGCCCCGGATGCTGTGACTGCCGCGCCAGGCGCGAGCAGGCCTCTCGAGCGTCAGCTCAAGAAGACAGCCGGGGTGGGGGCGCGTGGATGGGCGCGAGCCAGATTCGGTGTTGGGTGGCTGCCTTTTTGACAGCCGGTTGCGCAAGGGTGGCGCGCACTGCGGGCGATTCAATGCCTGAGGCGACTGGTCGAAACCAAGTCGACCAGCGCAGGCATATTTGAATCAGCAGCATCAACACAACAAGGGACTCGCTTCGATCCGCCTGCAGCTTGGAAGCTGCAGGCTGGGTATTCCGTATCGGTGTTTCGTGGGTGTCGGCTTGACTTGGGTGCCTGGCCTGCCACTTTGCGCGATTGCGCGGGGTTTGCGGGCTGGACGCCAAAGCGGCATCGACCTCACAGCATGGTCGTCAGTGCTCTAAACTTCTGTCTAATCAAGCACTTACACGACCGCGCTGGTGAAAAACATTATAGGTGCGAAGAAAAGCCCCGCGGGGGCTCCAAATCCCGCGGATCGACCCGCGGGCGCTGACACCGGCACGCCGCACGCCGCCATCCACTTCCTGACCGTTGACGCCGAATCTGCTGGGCAGCGGCTCGACAACTTCCTGTTTCGCCATCTGAAAGGCGTGCCGAAGACGCACGTCTACCGGATCATCCGGTCGGGCGAAGTGCGCATCAACAAGGGCCGGGCCCAGGCTGAGACCCGCATCGAAGACGGTGACTTGGTCCGGATTCCGCCGGTCCGCATATCGCCGCGCGCCGAAGAGGGCGCCACGCCGCCCGCGCCGGCGCGCGAGTTTCCCGTGCTGCTCGAAGACGAGGCCGTGCTGGCCATCGACAAGCCCGCCGGTGTCGCGGTGCACGGCGGCAGCGGCGTGAGCTTCGGCGTGATCGAACAATTGCGCACGGCGCGTCCGGGCGCCAAGTTCCTGGAACTGGTGCACCGGCTCGACCGCGAAACCTCCGGCATCCTGCTGGTCGCCAAGAAGCGCAGCGCACTGGTGGCATTGCAGGACCAGTTTCGCGAGCGCGAAACCGGCAAGACCTACCTGGCGCTGGTCGAAGGCGACTGGCCCGCCAACAAGAAGGTGCTCGACGCGCCGCTGGCCAAGTACCTGCTGCCCGACGGTTCGGGCGCCGGTGCCGGCGAACGCCGCGTGCGCGTGGTCGCCAAGGACCACCCCGACGCCATGCGCGCCGTCACGCTGGTGCGCGTGCTGGCTCGCCTCAGCCTGCCGGGCGACGCCACGCCGCTGTCATTGCTGGCGGTGACCATCAAGACCGGGCGCACCCACCAGATCCGCGTGCACCTGGCCTCGGCCGGGCATCCGATTGCCGGCGACGACAAATATGGCGAGTCCGATCGGCAACGTGCCTTGCACAAACTCGGCCTCAAGCGCATGTTCCTGCATGCGTGGCGGCTGCAATTCAACCACCCGGCCAGCGGCGAGCGCATCGCGCTGCAGGCCGGACTGCCGCCCGAGCTGCATGCGCTGATGTCGCGTGCGGCGCTCGAGGCGATGGCGCAACACCCCACCCCCACGGCCCATGACTGATTCTTCCGCCAGCTCTGTTCGTTCCCCTCGCTTCGACCTGATCGCCTTCGACTGGGACGGCACGCTCTACGACTCCACCCGCCTGATCGTGCGCTGCATCCAGGCGGCCGTGGTCGATGTCGGCGGTGCCAAGCCCAGCGAGGACGATGCCGCCTGGGTGATCGGCCTGGGCCTGGCCGAGGCGCTCGCGCGCGCGGCGCCCGACGTGCCGAAGGAAAAGTACCCCGAGCTCGGTGCCCGCTACCGCTATCACTTCCTGCAGCACCAGGACGACCTCGTGCTGTTCGACGGCGTGCTGCCCATGCTCGATGCGCTGCGCGCGCGCGGCCACAAGCTGGCCGTGGCCACGGGCAAGTCGCGCCGCGGCCTCAACGAGGCCCTGAAGACGGTGGCGTTGCGCGACCGCTTCGACGCCTCGCGCACCGCCGACGAAACCTTCGGCAAGCCGCATCCGCGCATGCTGCTCGAACTCATGGAAGAGCTCGACGTGCCGGCCGAGCGCACGCTGATGATCGGCGACACCACGCACGACCTGCAGCTGGCGCAGAACGCCGGCTGTGCCAGCGTGGGCGTGGGCTTCGGCGCGCATGCGTCGTCGACCTTCGACGAATTCAAGCCGCTGTACGTGGCGCAGTCGATCGCCGAGCTGCAGGCCTGGCTGCTCGACAACGCCTGAGGGCCAAGGCATGAGCGACTCGCGCATCCCGCTGTGCAATGCCTCGGACCTGGTCGAGGGCGGCAACGCCGTGCCCTTCGACGTGGTCCACGGCGGCGAAACCTGTCGCGCCTTCGCAGTGCGTTTCGAGGGCCTGCCGCATGCGTACCTCAACCGCTGCAGCCATGTGGCGATGGAGATGGACTTCCAGCCCGACCGCTTCTTCGACGACAGCGGCCAGTGGCTGCTGTGCGCCACCCACGGCGCCGTCTACAAGCCCGACACCGGCGAATGCGCGGGCGGGCCGTGCCGCGGCGGGCTCGTGAAGATCGCGCTGAGCGAAGAAGACGGCGTGGTGCACTGGCATACTGACTGGAACCTCCAACCTCTTTCCTTCTGACATGACCGATCCGAACCGCAGGGAACCCCAGGGTTTCGAACCGCTGGAGCCGGCCGTCCCCCTCACGACATCCCAAGACAGCCCCCGTACCATGGCCCAAGACCCCACGCAGCGCCCCGGGTGGGAGCGCGCCACCCTCGAAAAGCTCGCCTTCGCCTCCCTGAACGAGCAGAAGGCCACGCGCCGCTGGAAGACCTTCGTGCGCCTGGGCTGGCTGGCCTTCTTCGTGTTCTTGGCCTGGTTCGCGTTCTCGCGCAGCACGCCCAGCACCGCCAAGACCACGGCCCACACGGCCGTCGTCGAGATCAAGGGCGAGATCGCCAACGGCGGTGACGCCAGTGCCGAGTTCGTGATCGCCGCCATGAAGACGGCCTTCGAGGACGAGGGCGCCAAGGGCGTGGTGCTGCTGATCAACTCGCCCGGCGGCAGCCCGGTGCAGGCCGGCATCATCAACGACGAGATCAAGCGCCTGAAGGCCAAGCACAAGAAGCCGGTCTACGCGGTGGTCGAAGAGACCTGCGCCTCGGCGGCGTACTACATCGCCGCCGCCGCCGACAAGATCTTCGTCGACAAGGCCAGCATCGTCGGCAGCATCGGCGTGCTGATGGACGGCTTCGGCTTCACCGGCGTGATGGAAAAGGTCGGCGTCGAGCGCCGGCTGCTGACGGCCGGTGAAAACAAGGGCTTCCTCGATCCGTTCAGCCCGATGAACGACGCGCAGCGCGCGCATGCCCAGGCGATGCTCAACCAGATCCACACGCAGTTCATCAATGTGGTGAAGACCGGCCGCGGCGACCGCCTCAAGCTCGACACCCCGGGCCTGTTCAGCGGTCTGTTCTGGAGCGGCGAGCAGGCCGTCGAGTTCGGCCTGGCCGACCAGCTGGGCAACGTCGACTTCGTGGCACGCGAGGTGATCAAGGCGGAGGAAGTCATCGACTACACGCGCCGCGACAACGTGGCCGAGAAGCTGGCCAAGAAGTTCGGTGCCGCCATGGGCGCGGCCTCGGTGAGTGCGCTGAAGACCTCGCCGGCGCTGCGCTGAGCGCGGCTTTTGTCAGGCGGCGCTGCTGTCGCCGCTGCCGGTGAACCGGGCCGAGGCCGCCAGCGCGGCGGCAAAGGCCACCACCACATAGAGCGCGGCGGTCAGCGAACTGACCCGCGCCAGCAGGCCGATCACCGCAGGCCCTGCCATGAACCCCAAATAAGCAATGGCCGATACGGCGGCGATGCCGTTGGCAGGCGCCACGCCCGGTACGCGGGCCGAGGCGCCGAACAGGATCGGCACCACGTTCGCGAAGCCGACCCCGACACCGGCGAAGCCCAACAGCGCGAGCCAGGGCAGGTCGGTCAGCAATACCAACGTCATCGCCCCCGCCGCGAGCAGGCCGCTGCCGCGCAGCAAGGCCGTGGGTGAGAAACGGGCGCGCATCGCGTCGCCACCGAAACGCGCAGCCGCCATCGCGGCGGAAAAGCTCGCATAGGCCAGCGCGGCCTGCTGCTGCGGGCTGCCCAGTTCCTGCTGCATGTAGAGCACGCTCCAGTCGTAAATGGCGCCCTCGGCGATCAGCCCCAACGCGGCCAGCACGCCGAGCACCGCGAGCACGCCGCGCGGCAGGCGAAAGCCGTGGTCTGCCGCGGCCGCGCCGTCGGCGGGGGCAGCCGGTGTGGGCAGCATGCGCGTTGCCGCGATCGCGACCACGCCGATCATCACCACGGCCACCGTCCACAGGTGGGTCTGCGGCGCCATGCCGGCGGCCAGCGCCGCGCTGCCGCTTGCGGCACCGACCATGCCGCCGAGGCTGAACATGCCGTGCATGCCGCTCATCAACGGCTGATTGCCGCGCAACTCGAGCTGTGCGGCCTCGGTGTTGATCGCCACGTCGAACACGCTGGTGACCAGGCCGAACACCGCCAGCAGGCCCAGCAGCGCGGCATAGCCGGGCATCGCGATCAGGCCGGCGATCAGCAGTGCGTAGACGCAGCCGCACAGCGCGGCCATGCGGCGCGGGCCGTGGCGGCCGATCCAGCGCCCGGCGCTGGTCAGGCCGACCATCGCACCAGCGCCCGCCGCGAGCATGGCGAGCCCGAGCTGCGCCTCGTCGATGGCGTAGTGCGCCTTGACTGTCGGCACGTGCACGCCCCAGGTCGCGAAGATGAAGCCCGACGCGAAGAACTGGGCGCGCGACGCCCCGCGCGTACCGGCCGTGACGCCCGGCCCCACCCTCAGCGCCCGATCGCGAACACGGCGGGCAGGCGCTCGTCGGTCGTGGCCTGCGGCTTGGCGGCGCGCCAGCCTTTCACCGTCTCGCTGCGCACCTGCGCGGTGGCGAGCGTCAGGCCGCGCGCGATGGCGAGCCGGGTGTTGTGCTGCAACGTCTGCACCAGCGCCTGCAGCAGGGCGGCATTGCGGTACGGCGTTTCGATGAAGAGCTGCGTCTGGCCGGTCTTGAGTGCGAGCGCCTCGAGCTCGCGGATGCGCGCCTGGCGCTCGCCGCCGTCCTGCGGCAGGTAGCCGACGAAGGCGAAGTTCTGTCCGTTCAGGCCGCTTGCCGCGAGGGCCAGCAGCAAAGACACCGGGCCGGTGAGCGGCACGACGGTGATGCCCAGGTCGTGCGCGGCGCGCGCCACCGACGAGCCGGGGTCGGCCACGGCGGGCATGCCGGCTTCGCTCAGCAGGCCGACGTCGTGGCCTGCGAGCGCGGCAGCCAGCAGCGGGCGGGCGTCGAACTGGCCGGCGTGGTCGCCTTTCTTGTGCACTTCGCGCGGCAGTTCCTGGATGTCCTGGGCCTGTAGCGGCGCGGCCAGTGGCACGACGGCATCGATGCGCTTCAGGTAGGCGCGGGCCGACTTGGCGTTCTCGCAGATCCAGTGCGTGATGCCGGCGGCGGCCTGCAGCGTGCCCAGCGGCAGGGCGTCCTGCAGCGGGGCCTGGAGATCGCAGCCGAAATCGAGCGGCGCGGGGACGAGGTAGAGCTTGCCTTTGGCGGTCACAGCAGGTCGACCCCCGCGGCGCGCAGCATCCGGCAGGTGCGGATCAGGGGCAGGCCGACCAGCGCGGTCGGATCGTCGCTGTCGATGGCGTCGAGCAGCGCGATGCCGAAGCCCTCGCTCTTGGCGCTGCCGGCGCAGTCGTAGGGCTGTTCCGCTAATAGATAGCGCTCGATGGCGGCGTCCGAGAGGTCGCGGAACACCACGCGCACGGGGGCGATGTCGCGCTCGACGAAGCCCGTCGCATGGCAGACGACGGCCACGGCGGTCTGAAAGATCAGCGTCTGGCCGCGCATGCGGCGCAGCTGGGCGGTGGCCCGTGCGTGGTCGCCGGGCTTGCCGAGCGCTTCGCCCGCCAGGTCGGCGACCTGGTCGGAGCCGATCACCACCGCCTCAGGAAAGCGCGCGGCCACGGCATTGGCCTTTTCCAGCGCCAGGCGCTCGGCCAGCGCGCGGGGCGTCTCGCCTTCGAGCGGGGTTTCGTCGACTTCGGGGGCGTGCACCTCGAAGGGCAAATGGAGGCGGGTGAGCAGTTCGCGCCGGTAGCGCGAGGTCGAGGCGAGGATCACGGTGCGTTGCATGCAGCGATTGTGCGTGAGCGACCGGACCCGACCGGCTCGACGGGTTGCTCGCCTGGGAGGCCGGCCGGCGCGCTAGACTGGGACGGATGAAGAGAGAATTTGCCCCCGAAAGGCTCAATGTGCCCGCGTTCACCGCGGCGGCTGCCACGCTGGATGGTGCCGATCCGGTCCCGGGTTTCGCACGCCTGGTCGCCGAACTGGCGACGCCGGCCACCGATGCCGTGGTCCGCTGGGAAGCGACCGGCGAAGAGCGCCCCGGCGCCGACGGCAAGGCGACGCCCTGGCTGCACCTGGATGTCGAAACCACCGTGCCCCTGGTCTGCCAGCGCTGCCTGTCGCCGGTCGATACCGAATTGTTCGTGGACCGCTGGTTCCGTTTCGTGGCCGATGAGGCCACGGCCGAGGCGGAAGACGAGGAGTCCGACGAAGACCTGCTGGTCGTCAGCCGCGATTTCGACCTGCGCGGGCTCATCGAGGACGAACTGCTGATGGAGATCCCCGTCATGCCGGTCCACGGCGTGTGCCCGACGCCGGTGCGCCTGTCGTCCAGCGACGACGATTTTCAGGCGGCCGAAGAGGCCAAGCCGAACCCCTTCGCCGTGCTCGGCGCGTTGCGTCCGCGCAAGCCGGAAGAGGGCAAGTAGCCCTTTCTCTCCGGCTGGGCTATAATCATGGGCTTCGCGCGCGCCGCCGTGAGCAGCAATGCATACAAGGCAAAGGCAGAACGTGGCATTCCATGCATGCCGCCGGAGCTTTCACCTCATTGCCACCGCTTGAGCCCGCATCCAGTCACCCACCTAACCGTCCAGGAGCCATCATGGCCGTCCAGCAAAACAAGAAGTCGCCTTCCAAGCGCGGCATGCACCGTTCCCACAACGCCCTGGGCGTGCCCGGCATCGCTGTCGAGCCCACCACCGGCGAAACGCACCTGCGCCACCACATCAGCCCGAACGGTTTCTACCGCGGCCGTCAGGTGCTCAAGAACAAGTCCGAAGCCTGATCTCGAATCCCAAGGCCAAGGCCCGAAGCTACTTTTGCTGTAGCGTCGGGCCTTTGTTTTGATGGCTGCGCCTTTTTCTCCCGAACTCACTGTTGCGCCCGCCGCAATCACGCTCGCCGTGGATTGCATGGGGGGTGACCATGGGCCGCGTGTCACGCTCGCGGCCTGCCGCGCGTTTCTCGAGCGGCACAGCGAAGCCTCGTTGCTGCTCGTCGGTGCGCCGGCCGCATTGGCGGGGTTTGCCGACCATCCACGCGCCCGCATCGTGCCGGCCAGCGAAGTGGTCGGCATGGACGATCCCATCGAAATCGCCCTGCGCAAGAAGAAAGACTCTTCGATGCGCGTCGCGATCCAGCAGGTCAAGGATGGCGCGGCGCAAGCGGCCATATCTGCTGGTAACACGGGTGCATTGATGGCGATCGCACGCTATCTGCTCAAGACGCTCGATGGCATCGATCGTCCTGCCATTGCGCCCCAGCTGCCCAATGTGAAGGGTGGGGCGACCACCGTGCTCGATCTCGGTGCGAACGTCGATTGCGATGCTGAGGATCTGCTCCAGTTCGCCGTGCTGGGCTCGGCGCTCGTTTCGGCATTGACCGGCAACGAATCGCCTTCGGTCGGTTTGCTCAATATTGGTGAAGAAGCCATCAAGGGCAGCGAAACCATCAAGAAGGCCAGTCAACTGCTGCGTGCAGCTGCCAACTCCAAGGATCTGAACTTCTACGGCAACGTCGAAGGGAACGACATTTTCAAGGGCACGACCGACATCGTCGTGTGCGACGGATTTGTCGGCAATGTCGCGCTGAAGGCCAGCGAAGGCGTCGCGTCGATGATCGGCGAGTTCATTCGCGTCGAGTTTTCGCGAAACATTCTCACGAAACTGGCGGCTATTGTTGCTTACCCGGTTCTAAAAGCGTTTAAAGGTCGCTTGGATCACCGCCGCTACAACGGCGCGGCCTTGCTGGGCCTGCGCGGGCTGGTGTTCAAGAGCCATGGCTCGGCCGACGAAGTGGCTTTCGGCCATGCGTTGGATCGCGCTTATGATGCCGCTCGCAACAACCTGCTCGATCGCGTGCGGGCCCGTATCGCCCACGCCGCGCCTTTGCTAGCGCGGCAGGAGTCGGCGGTGCCGGCCGACGCGACAGCCCTTCACGCTTGATGACCCCTTTTTCGCGCATTACCGGCACCGGCAGCTACCTGCCCCCCCGCCGCGTCACCAATGACGACCTTGCCAAGGATCTGGCGACACGCGGCATCGAAACTTCCGATCAGTGGATCGTCGAGCGCACCGGCATCCACGCGCGCCACTTCGCGGCGCCCGATGTCAGCAGCAGTGATCTCGGCCTCGAAGCCGCGAAGCACGCGCTGGAAGCCGCCGGCCGCAAGGCGAGCGACGTCGACCTGATCATCGTCGCGACCTCGACGCCCGACATGGTGTTCCCGTCGTCGGCCGCGATCCTCCAGCACAAACTTGGCATCGCCGGCTGCCCGGCCTTCGACGTCCAGGCGGTCTGCAGCGGTTTCGTCTACGCACTGACGGTGGCCGACGCGATGATCCGCACGGGCACCGCGCGCTGCGCGCTGGTGATCGGCGCCGAAGTGTTCTCCCGCATCCTCGACTTCAACGACCGCACCACCTGTGTGCTGTTCGGCGACGGCGCGGGCGCGGTGGTGCTCGAGGCTTCCGATGAGCCCGGCATCCTGGCCAGCGACCTGCATGCCGACGGCAAGCACGTCGGCATCCTGTGCGTGCCCGGCCATGTGTCGGGCGGCAACGTGCTCGGCACGCCGCTGCTGCACATGGACGGCCAGGCCGTCTTCAAGCTGGCGGTCCGCGTGCTCGAAGACGCCGCGCGCGCCACGCTCGCCAAGGCGGGCAAGACCGAGGCCGACATCGACTGGCTGATCCCGCACCAGGCCAACATCCGCATCATGGAAGGCACGGCCAAGAAGCTGAAGCTGCCGCGCGAAAAGCTGGTCGTCACGGTGCACGAGCACGGCAACACCTCGGCCGCCTCGATCCCGCTGGCGCTCGACGAAGCCGTGCGCTCGGGCAAGGTGAAGAAGGGTGAGACCCTCATGCTGGAAGGCGTGGGCGGTGGCTTCACCTGGGGCGCGGTGCTATTGAATCTGTAGTGCGTCGCGACGCCCCGAAGCGGGCGTCGGCGCGGTGACGAAGAAACAACAATGAAATCCTTTGCTTTTGTCTTTCCGGGTCAGGGCTCGCAGGCGGTCGGCATGCTCGACGCCTGGGGCGATCACCCGGCCGTGGTCGAGACCTTGCGTGAAGCCTCCGAAGCGCTGGGTGAAGACATCGGTGCACTGATCAAGAACGGTCCCAAGGAAGAGCTGGCGCTCACCACCAACACGCAGCCCGTGATGCTGGTGGCTGGCGTGGCCGCCTGGCGTGCTTGGCTGGCTGAAGGCGGCGCCACGCCGTCCGTGGTCGCCGGCCATTCGCTGGGCGAGTATTCGGCGCTGGTGGCCTCGGGCGTGCTCACGCTAGCGCAGGCCGCGCCGCTGGTGCGTTTCCGTGCGCAGGCCATGCAGCAGGCGGTGCCGGTCGGTGTCGGCGCGATGGCGGCGATCCTCGGCATGGCGTCCGACAAGGTGGTCGCCGGCTGCGCCGAAGCCACCGCCACGTTCGGCCCCGGCAGCGCCGAGGTGGTCGAGGCCGTGAACTTCAACGATCCGATGCAGACCGTGATCGCCGGCAGCAAGGCCGCGGTCGACAAGGCCTGCGAGCTGCTGAAGGCCAACGGCGCTAAACGCGCATTGCCGCTGCCGGTGTCGGCGCCTTTCCATTCGAGCCTGATGAAGCCCGCGGCCGAAGCCCTGCGCGAGAAGCTCGCGAGCGTGGCGCTGGCCGCGCCGCAGATTCCGGTGCTCAACAACATCGACGTGGCCGTCGAGACCGATGCCGACCGCATCCGCGACGCCCTGGTGCGCCAGGCCGCCGGTCCGGTGCGCTGGGTCGAGAGCGTTCAGGCCTTGAAACTGCGCGGTGCAACCGCCATCATCGAGTGCGGTCCCGGCAAGGTGCTGGCCGGCATGGTGAAGCGCATCGCCCCCGAACTGGAAGCCGCGTCGGTGTACGACCCGGCCACCCTCGCGGACGTCCGACAATCGCTCGCCGGCTGAACGCCGCCAGGCCCCGATACTCTTTCTCTCTTATGAGCACTCCCAAATTCGAAGGCCAGGTCGCCCTGGTCACCGGCGCAACGCGCGGCATTGGCGCCGCCATTGCGCTCGAACTCGCGCAGCGCGGCCTCAAGGTCGTGGGCACCGGCACCACCGACGATGGCGCCGCCAAGATCACCCAGGCGTTGAGCGCGTTCGACGGCCGTGGCCGTGCGCTCGACGTGAACGACGGTGCTGCCGTCGAAGCCCTGATCGACGAGATCGTGCAGGCTTACGGCGCGATCCACGTGCTGGTCAACAACGCCGGCATCACGCGCGACACGCTTGCCATGCGCATGAAGGACGACGACTGGGATGCGGTGCTCGACACCAACCTCAAGGCCGTGTTCCGCCTCTCGCGCGCGGTGATCCGCCCGATGATGAAGCAGCGCTATGGCCGCATCATCAGCATCACGAGCGTGGTGGGCGCGTCCGGCAATGCCGGCCAGGCCAACTACGCGGCCGCCAAGGCCGGCGTGTCGGGCATGACCCGTGCGCTGGCCCGCGAACTCGGCAGCCGCAACATCACGGTCAACTGCGTCGCGCCGGGCTTCATCGAAACCGACATGACGGCCAGCCTGCCGGAAGCCCAGCAACAGGCGCTGCTCTCGCAGATCCCGCTGGGCCACCTGGGCAAGCCGGCCGACATCGCGCATGCGGTGGCCTACCTCGCATCGCCGCAAGCCTCGTACGTGACGGGGCAGGAACTGCACGTCAACGGCGGCATGCACATGTAGCCGAAAGGCGCAATCTTTTTCCGTACCGGAGCGCGGGGCAAATGCCACGGGCCGCCCGGCTAAAATCCACCAGTTACCTACAACCCTTAGAGGGAATCAAATGAGCGATATCGAAGCACGTGTCAAGAAAATCATCGCCGAGCAACTCGGCGTGGAAGAGTCCCAAGTGACGAACGAAAAGGCTTTCGTGGCCGACCTCGGCGCTGACTCGCTCGACACGGTCGAACTCGTGATGGCACTCGAAGACGAGTTCGGCATCGAGATCCCGGACGAAGACGCAGAGAAGATCACGACGGTGCAGAACGCCGTCGACTACGCCACCAAGAATCAAAAGGCCTGATCGGCCAGCTGACACTGCAACGACGGCCGGCGGCTCTTTTTTCAACCGCCCGCGCCGCTCGGCAGCCGTCCAGCGCTTCCAGAAAGGTTTGCCGGCATGACCAAACGCCGCGTCGTCGTGACCGGACTCGGTTGCATCGCTCCTGTCGGAAACACCGCAACCGAATCCTGGACCAACCTGTTGGCCGGGAAGTCGGGCATTGCGAACATCACCGCGTTCGATGCAAGCGCCTTCGCCTGCAAGTTCGCCGGTGAGGTCAAGGGTTTCGACATCACCCAATACATCTCGGAGAAAGAAGCGCGTCACATGGACCGCTTCATTCATCTGGGACTCGCCGCCGCCATCCAGGCGGTGCAGGACAGCGGACTGCCGACCGGCGACGCGCTGTCCTATGAAAAGGCCGTGCGCATCGGCTGCAACATCGGCTCGGGCATCGGTGGTCTGCCGATGATCGAACAGACGCATGGCGAGTACGCGAGCCGCGGCCCGCGTCGCATTTCGCCGTTCTTCGTGCCGGCGTCGATCATCAACATGATCTCGGGCCACGTCTCGATCAAGTACGGCTTCAAGGGCCCGAACATCGCCGTCGTGACCGCCTGCACCACCGGCCTGCATGCCATCGGCACGTCGGCACGCATGATCGAGTACGGCGATGCCGACGTCATGATCGCGGGCGGCGCCGAATCGACCATTTCTCCGCTCGGCATCGGCGGCTTCACCGCGCCTCGCGCATTGAGCACCCGCAACGACGATCCCGCCACGGCCTCGCGCCCGTGGGACAAGGATCGCGACGGCTTCGTGCTGGGCGAGGGCGCCGGCGTGCTGGTGCTCGAGGAGTACGAACACGCCAAGGCGCGCGGCGCCAAGATCTACGCGGAAGTCTCCGGCTTCGGCATGACGGGCGACGCGTACCACATGACCGCGCCCGACGTCGACGGCCCCCGCCGTTCGATGGCGATGGCGCTGGCCAATGCGGGTGTCAACGCCGACGAGGTCCAGTACCTGAACGCGCACGGCACCTCGACGCTGATCGGTGACCTCAACGAGACCAACGCGGTCAAGCTGGCTTTCAGCGATCACGCGAAGAAGCTCGTCGTCAATTCGACCAAGTCCATGACCGGCCACCTGCTGGGCGGCGCGGGCGGCATCGAATCGGTGTTCACGGTGCTTGCGCTGCATCACCAGAAGAGCCCGCCGACGATCAACATCTTCAACCAGGATCCGGAGTGCGATCTCGACTACTGCGCCAACGAGGCGCGCGATCTGAAGATCGATGTCGCGGTCAAGAACAACTTCGGCTTCGGCGGTACCAACGGTACGCTGGTGTTCAAGCGCGCTTGAGCGTCGCTCTCCCATGCACAGCGCACCGTCGGTGACCTATCCGGTGGGGCGCACCCGCGGCGCAACCCGGATTCTCCTGGCTCTTTGGACCTTGGGCGTCTGCTGCGCGGGCGCGGCCTGCTATCTGTTCGATAGCAATGGCTGGCGCCAGTTGCTGCTGCTCCTCAGCGTCGTCTTTTCCGGTGTCGCCGCGGGCTTTGGCCTGCGGCGGGACGGTGCAGCCACGTTGCACTTCGACGGATCGCATTGGTCGCTGACCGGTGCCGATCCGTCGCGCGGCGTGCTCGCCGCGCGCGCCGTCGTGGCGCTCGATTTCCAGTCGCTGCTGCTCATCCGCCTGGCCGAACCCGGCCGCGCGGCGCGATGGGTCTGGCTCGAGCAGCGGGCCATGCCTGAACGCTGGCGCGACGTGCGCCGTGCGGTCTATGCGCGGCCCCCGGCGGCCGAGCCGGCCGGCGACCCCTGGCGCGCGACCGCTCCGGCCGATGCGCCCTGACCCGTTTCGATGACCACGTCCCTGCCTCCCGTGCCTCCGGAGTCCGCGCTGCCCGATGAGGCGGCGCAGGCGCCGCGCCCGGGTGAGGTTGATTTCCAGCTGGTGCAGCGCACCGTCGCGGGCGACCAGAAGGCGTTCGAGCTGCTGGTCATCAAGTACCAGCGCCGCATCGAACGGCTGATCGGGCGCATGGTGCGCGATGTCGACCTGATCGAGGACATCGCCCAGGAAACCTTCATTCGCGCCTACCGCGCGCTGCACCAGTTCCGCGGCGAGGCCCAGTTCTACACCTGGCTGTACCGGATCGCCGTCAATACCGCCAAGAAGGCGCTGGTGGACATGAAGCGCGATCCGACCGTCTCCGAAAGCGCACTGCGTTCGTCCTCGGACGACGAAGATGAAACTTACCGTCCTGGAAACGAACCAACCAGCGATGAAACCCCCGAATCGGTCATGGCGGCGAATGAAATCGCCAGTGCCGTCGAGGCTGCCATGGAAGCGCTCCCGACCGAGTTGCGCCAGGCGGTCACGCTGCGCGAGATCGAGGGGATGAGTTACGAAGAGATTGCCGAGGTCATGGATTGCCCGATCGGCACGGTGCGCTCGCGTATTTTCCGGGCGCGCGAGGCCATTTCGGCCAGGGTCAAGCCGCTGCTGGACAACCAGTCCGGCAAGCGTTGGTAGATCAGCAGGTGAATGACATGAATCAGACGATGACGGTTCGGGAACAGGTGTCCGCGCTGGCGGACGGCCATTTGCAGGGCGAGGCGTTCGCGCGTGCGATCGAATCCGTCTGCGCCGAGGACGACTCGCGCGACGCCTGGCATGCGTACCACGTGTTGGGCGACGTGCTGCGCTCGTCGGCGCATTCGCGCTGCAGCGACACCTCGGCCTTCCTGGCGCGCTTCCAGCAGCGGCTGGCGCAGGAGTCGGTCGTGATCGCTCCGCCCGCGGCCGTGGCGCCGCTGGCCGCCGTGCCGGCCGCAATGCCCGTGCGGCAACGCGCCGAGGCGGCCAACGAGCCGGTGTTCCGCTGGAAACTGGTGGCCGGCGCCGCGTCGTTGATGGCCGTGGCGGCCATCAGCTGGACGCTGGTCGGCAACGGCGCTGCGGTGCCGAACGGCGGTGCCCAACTGGCCGCGGTGCAGCCGCCCGTGGCGAACTCGGTGCTGGCGGCCGCGGCCGGTGGCAGCGAACTGCCGGGCAATGGCGCCCTGACACCGACCCGCGTGCTGGTCGGCAGCGGCAATCCGCAGGTCATGCTGCGCGATCCGCGCCTTGACCAGCTGCTCGAAGCCCACCAGCAGGCCGGTGGTGCATCGCAAATGCCGTCCGGTTTCCTGCGCAACGCCACCTTCGAGGGCCCCACGCGCTGATTGCGCGACCGTCGCCGCCTGCAATGACCGTTGTTCACATGCCGATTTCCGCACGCACCCTGGTGCTCGCGTTTGCTGTTCTTTGCCTGGGGCAGATGGCCACCGCGCAGACCCGCTACGGTGCGGCGAACACGAAGAGCGTGCCCTCGGCGCAGACCGACGAACCGCCGGCCATGGGCGTGACCGAGTGGCTGCAGCGCATGCATGCGGGCGCGCGGCAGCGCAGCTACGTGGGCACCTTCGTGGTGTCGGCGCCGGGCGGCGACCTGTCGAGCGCGCGCATCTGGCATGTGCGCGACGGCGATCACCAGCTGGAGCGCATCGAAGCGCTGTCGGGCCCGCCGCGCTCGACCTTCCGGCGCAACCGCAACGTGATGACCTTCCTGCCCGAGGCGAAGGTCGTGAAGGTCGAGAAGCGCGAGAACCTCGACCTCTTCCCCAATCTGCCCGACAAGCCCGATTCGTCGGTGGGCGACTACTACGACGTGCGCGCCATCGGCAAGGACCGTGTCGCGGGTTTCGACGCCGACGTGGTGCAGCTGGTGCCGCGCGACGGCCTGCGCTTCGGCTACCGCATCTGGAGCGAACGGCGCTCCGGCCTCGTGGTGAAGCTACAGACCGTCGACAGCGACACCCGCGTGGTCGAGCAGTCGGCATTCTCCGAGCTGCAGCTCGATGCGCCCGTGAAGGCGCAGGCGCTCGCGCAGATGATGGCCAACACCAGCGGCTACCGCATCGAGAAGCTCGAACTCGAGCGCAGCACCGCGCAGGACGAAGGCTGGATGCTGCGCACACCCGTGGCCGGATTCAAGCCTCGAAGCTTCTTCCGGCGCCCCGCGCTGCCCGCCGGCGACGGCAAGCCGCCCAAGCCCGAGGCAACCACCGTCCAGTGGACCTTCTCCGACGGACTGGCGACGGTCTCGCTCTTCATCGAACGCTACGACCCCGCGCGCACGCCCAGCGATGGCGTGCTGACCATCGGTGCCACCAACGCGATCCGTCGGCGACTGCCCGCACCGGCCAGCGACTGGTGGCTGACCGCGGTCGGCGAGGTGCCGCAGCAGACGCTCAATGCCTTTGCCCAGAGCCTCGCGCGCACGCGCTGACGGGCGGTGCGCTGACGCCGTGCAGGCGTTCGGGCTGAACCAAGCCGGCGCCGGGTACTCATAGCCTCTGTCGTTATTTGCAGCTCTGTTCTTTTTGAAAGACAACCGATGATGTTCAAAGTCGAGGGACACAAGCTTCGTTCCGGTCTGCTGGCCTTTGCGCTGGCGCTGACGGCCGGCGCCACTTTCCTGCCGGTCGAGTCGGTGCATGCGCAGACGCGCACGCTGCCCGACTTCACCGACCTGGTCGACCAGGTCGGTCCGTCCGTGGTCAACATCCGCACCGTCGAGAAGGTCGCGCAGCGCGGCGGCGGCAACGGCGAGATGGACGAGGAGATGCAGGAGTTCTTCCGCCGTTTCTTCGGCCAGCCGCTGCCGGGCACGCCACGCCAGGGGCCGCGTCCGAACCGTCCGCAGCAGGAAGAAGAACGTCCGCGCGGCGTGGGCTCGGGCTTCATCCTGACGGGCGACGGCTACGTCATGACCAATGCACACGTGGTGGAAGACGCCTCCGAGGTGCTGGTCACGCTGCCCGACAAGCGCGAGTTCAAGGCCAAGATCATCGGTGCCGACAAGCGCACCGACGTGGCCGTGGTGAAGATCGAAGCCACGGGCCTGCCCGCGGTGAAGGTGGGCGACATCTCCAAGCTGCGCGTGGGCGAGTGGGTGATGGCGATCGGCTCGCCCTTCGGCCTGGAGAACACCGTCACCGCCGGCATCGTGAGCGCCAAGCAGCGCGACACGGGCGAGTACCTGCCGTTCATCCAGACCGACGTGGCCATCAACCCCGGCAACTCGGGCGGCCCGCTGATCAACATGCGCGGCGAAGTGGTGGGCATCAACAGCCAGATCTATTCGCGCTCGGGCGGCTTCATGGGCATCTCGTTCTCGATCCCGATCGACGAGGCCATCCGCGTCAGCGAGCAGTTGCGCACCTCGGGGCGCGTCTCGCGCGGGCGCATCGGCGTGCAGATCGACCAGGTCACCAAGGACGTGGCCGAAGCCATCGGCCTGGGCAAGGCGCAGGGCGCGCTGGTGCGCGGCGTCGAAGCCGGTTCGCCGGGCGAGAAGGCCGGCGTGGAGCCGGGCGACGTCATCACCAAGTTCGACGGCAAGGCGATCGAGAAGCCGAGCGACCTGCCGCGCCTCGTGGGCAACACCAAGCCGGGCACCAAGAGCACGTTGACCGTGTTCCGCCGTGGCAGCTCGCGCGACCTCAGCGTGACCATCGCCGAGATCGAGCCCGACAAGCCCGCCAAGCGCGCAACCGACCGCGATGAGCCGGCTGCGAAGCCGTCTGCTTCCGCGGCCCTCAAGTCGCTCGGCCTCGCGGTCAGCGACCTCAGCGATGCGCAGAAGAAAGAGCTCAAGCTGAAGGGCGGCGTGAAGGTCGATGCCGCCAACGACGCCGCGGCACGGGCCGGCCTGCGTGAGGGTGACGTCATCCTCGCGGTGGGCAATCTCGAGGTGGCGAATGCCCGCGAATTCGAGGCAGCGGTCGCCAAGGCGGACAAGGCCAAGTCGCTGAGCGTGCTCTACCGCCGGGGCGACTGGGCGCAGTACGCCCTGATCCGACCCGCACGCTGATACGGCGGCGGCGTCAAGTGGCCCCACCCGGCAGTCGGGTTTGGGGCCATTTTTTCGAGGTGTTTACGACGCTTCGGCGCCGGCCTCTAAAAAAATCCGGGGCCTCGAAAACGACAAGATTTGTTTGCGTTCACTAACTTATAAAAGGGCTAAGGACGAATTTCGGTAGAATAGACAGCTCCTGGCGGCCAGTCAGCGCATAAAGAGGGCGATGGCCTTCACGATGCGAGATGTCACACAGCCGTCCACCGGTGCTCCACAGATCGCCCACAAGTTGTTCAGCTACTGCTCCACCGATCCTGTTGATAAGTTGTGAGTATCTTTGATGTTGTGGACCTGCAACGAGCCCTTTGGACCCTGTTCCCGGATGTACGTGCTTCCCTTTTTGCCTACAATGAAGTTCCAACTACTGCAGTTGCCATTGCTTGTTGGTTCAGGGCGCGTCTCCAGAAGACGCGCCCTTTTTTCTTGGCCCCGCCCCTCGGCGCCCGAGCCAATTCAAGTACTTAAGCGTTCCCGTTGATGAATCACATCAGAAATTTTTCGATCATTGCGCACATCGATCATGGCAAGTCGACGCTCGCAGACCGTTTGATCCAACGTTGCGGCGGCCTCGCGGAACGCGAGATGGAAGCGCAGGTGCTCGACTCGATGGACATCGAAAAAGAGCGTGGGATAACCATCAAGGCGCAGACCGCCGCGCTGCACTACAAGGCACGCGATGGACAGGTCTACAACCTCAATCTGATCGACACGCCGGGCCACGTCGACTTCTCGTACGAAGTGAGCCGCTCGCTGTCGGCATGTGAAGGCGCATTGCTCGTTGTCGACGCATCGCAAGGCGTTGAAGCGCAGACGGTGGCCAACTGCTACACCGCGCTCGACCTCGGTGTCGAAGTGATCCCGGTGCTCAACAAGATCGATCTGCCGAACGCAGACCTCGACAACGCGCGCACCGAAATCGAAGACGTGATCGGCATCGATGCGACCGACGCGATTCCGTGCTCCGCAAAAACCGGTGTCGGCATCGACGACATCCTCGAGACCATCGTCGCGCGCATGCCCGCACCGCGCGGCAATCCCGACGGTCCGCTGCGCGCGATGATCATCGACAGCTGGTTCGACCCGTACGTCGGCGTCGTGATGCTGGTGCGCGTGGTCGATGGCCGCCTCGTGAAGGGCGAGCGCATCAAGATGATGGCGTCGGGTGCGATGTACAACGCCGACAGCATCGGCGTCTTCACGCCCGCCAACGAAGCGCGCGCGTCGCTCGAAGCCGGCGAGGTGGGCTACATCATCGCGGGCATCAAGGAACTGCAGGCGGCCAAGGTCGGCGACACGGTCACGCTGATCCGGCCCGGCACCGGTGGCGCCGCCGCCACGGCCACCGAGGCGCTGCCCGGCTTCAAGGAAATCCAGCCGCAGGTGTTCGCGGGCCTGTACCCGACCGAAGCCAGCGAGTACGACTCGCTGCGCGACGCGCTCGAGAAGCTCAAGCTCAACGATTCGTCGCTGCGCTACGAACCCGAAGTGAGCCAGGCGCTGGGCTTCGGCTTCCGCTGCGGCTTCCTGGGCCTGCTGCACATGGAGATCGTGCAGGAGCGCCTGGAGCGCGAGTTCGACCAGGACCTGATCACGACCGCGCCCAGCGTGGTCTACCAGGTGGTGCGCAACGACGGCGAAGTCATCATGGTCGAGAACCCGTCCAAGATGCCCGACGTCGGCAAGATGGCGGAAATCCGCGAGCCCATCGTCACCGTACACCTGTACATGCCGCAGGAATACGTCGGCTCCGTCATGACGCTGGCCAACCAGAAGCGCGGCGTGCAGCTGAACATGGCTTACCACGGCCGCCAGGTCATGCTGACCTACGAGATGCCGCTCGGCGAAATCGTGCTCGACTTCTTCGACAAGCTGAAGTCGGTGAGCCGCGGCTACGCCTCCATGGACTACGAGTTCAAGGAGTACCGCGCCTCCGACGTGGTGAAGGTCGACATCCTGCTCAACGGCGACAAGGTCGATGCGCTGTCGATCATCGTGCACCGCAGCCAGTCGCAGTACCGCGGCCGTGCCGTGGTCTCGAAGATGCGCGAGATCATTTCGCGCCAGATGTACGACGTGGCGATCCAGGCTGCCATCGGGGTCACGATCATTGCGCGTGAGACAATCAAGGCACTTCGCAAGAACGTGCTCGCCAAGTGCTACGGCGGCGACATCTCCCGCAAGAAGAAGCTGCTCGAGAAGCAGAAGGCGGGCAAGAAAAGAATGAAGCAGATCGGCTCCGTCGAAGTCCCGCAAGAGGCCTTCCTCGCGATTCTGCAAGTCGAAGACTGATCACCACGAACATGGCATACCTCACCACCCTGGTTCTCGCGGCGTTCGCCAGCTACGTCGGCGCCTGGTATTTCGGCGCGCTCGAAGGCAACTTCGCGCTGCTGCTGTTCGTGGCCACGGTGGTCACCGGGGTCTACTGGCTGGCCGAGCGCTTCTACTTCCTGCCGCAGCGCGAACGCGCCGCCGCCACGCTCGAGAGCTCCATCGCCGAACGCAACACGCGGCTGGCGGGGCAGGGCATCACCCAGGTCGACACCACCGACGCCAAGGCCAGCGAGCGCCTGCTGATGCAGCCCTGGTGGCTCGACTGGACGGCGGGCCTGTTCCCGGTGATCCTGGTGGTGTTCCTGCTGCGCTCGTTCCTGTACGAGCCCTTCAAGATTCCCTCGGGCTCGATGATGCCCACGCTGCTGACCGGCGACCTGATCCTGGTCAACAAGTTCACCTACGGCCTGCGCCTGCCGGTCGTCAACACCAAGCTCACCGACGGCACGCCGCTGGCGCGCGGCGACGTGGTGGTGTTCCGCTACCCGCCCAAGCCCAGCATGGACTACATCAAGCGCGTGGTCGGCATCCCGGGCGACGAGGTGGCCTACCTGAACAAGAAGCTCACGATCAACGGCCAGCCGGTGGGCAAGGCCCCGATCGCCGACTACCTCGATGGCGAGTCGATGCGCATCCTGAAGCAGTTCGACGAAGACCTCGGCGGCAAGCAGCACAAGATCCTCAACGACGAGAACGCCCCCGCCTTCGTGCCCGGGGCCAGCGACTTCCCGTTCCGCGAGAACTGCCGCTACTCGGTCGAGGGCGTGGTGTGCAAGGTGCCCGAAGGCAACTATTTCATGATGGGCGACAACCGCGATAATTCGGCCGATTCCCGTTTCTGGGGATTCGTACCGGACAAGAACATCGTGGGCAGGGCCTTCTTTGTCTGGATGAACTTCGGCGATCTCGGTCGCATCGGTCCGTTTCAATAATTAATCAACAGTCAACGTTACTGTTCGAGGGGTAAGAGGGCATGAGAACCAACAGTCGGTCCGTCCGTGGCAGTGCCGCGCACCAGCGCGGCATCTCGTTCATCGGCCTGGTGTTCGTCGCGGCGGTGCTGGGCTGCGTGGGCGTCGTCGTCGCGCAGGTCATTCCGACGCTGATCGAATGGCAGGCCATCGACAAGGCCGCCAACAAGGCCAAGGAAGGCGCCACGGTGCCCGAGATCCGTGCGATCTTCGACCGTGCCCAGGCCATCGACGACTTCAAGTCGGTCAGCGGCCGGGACCTCGAGATCAAGAAGGTGGGCGACAAGGTCGTCGTGTCGTATGCGTACGAGCGCGAGATCCCCCTGTTCGGGCCGGCCTACCTGACGCTCAAATACAAGGGCGCGTCCCGCTGACCGCGGTGTCGAACAAGAAGGTGGACGGCAGCCTCGTCGCGCTGCAGGCGCGCCTTCAGTACACGTTCTCGGACCCGCGCCTGCTCCAGCTCGCGCTCACGCACCGCAGTTTCTCGGCCGATCACAACGAGCGCCTCGAGTTTCTCGGCGACTCGGTGCTGAACCTGGCCGTCTCGCACCTGCTGTACATCCGTCTCTCGGAACTGCCCGAGGGCGACCTGTCGCGCGTGCGGGCCAACCTGGTCAAGCAGGACACGCTGCACCGGCTCGCGCTGGGGCTGGCGCTGTCGCCGTTGCTGCGCCTGGGTGAAGGCGAGGCCCGCTCGGGCGGCCCGAACCGGCCTTCCATCCTGGCGGACGCGCTCGAAGCGCTGATCGGCGCGGTCTACCTGGACGCCGGCTTTGCCGCCGCGCAGGCGCTGGTGCACCGGCTCTACGAGGCGGTCGAGATCAATCCGCGCATGGAAGCCGCCGCGAAAGACCCGAAGACCGAATTGCAGGAATGGCTGCAGGGCCACAAAATGAAGCTGCCGGTGTACCGTGTGGCAGCGACGCTGGGTGCAGCGCACAAGCAGACCTTCGATGTCGAGTGCGAGGTGCCCGAGCTGGGCCTTCGCGAGCGCGGCATCGGCGGCTCGCGCCGCGCCGGCGAGCAAGCTGCCGCGGCCGCCATGTTGATCCGGCTCAAGGCACGCGGCGCCGCGTGAAATCAGAATGAACGATGTAACCAATCCCGCAGCGGGACCCGAAGACACCGCAGGCGACATGCCTGCCACCGGGCCGCAGCACTGCGGCCTGATCGCCATCGTCGGCAAGCCCAATGTGGGCAAGTCGACGCTGCTCAATGCGCTGGTCGGCCAGAAGATCAGCATCACCTCGCGCAAGGCACAGACCACGCGCCACCGCATCACCGGCATGCGCACGCTGGGCGCCACGCAGTTCGTGTTCGTCGACACGCCGGGTTTCCAGACCCTGCATGCCAACGCGCTGAACAAGTCGCTCAACAAGACCGTGCAGGGCGCGGTCGGCGACGTCGACCTGATCCTGTTCGTGGTCGAGGCCGGCAGCTTCACGCCGGCCGACGAGCGCGTGCTCAAGCTGCTGGGCAAGGGCATCCCCACGGTGCTGCTGGCCAACAAGCTGGACAACGTGCACCGCCGCGGCGACATCGCGCCCTGGCTGCAGACGATGCAGGCCAAGCACAGCTTCGCCGAGTTCGTGCCGATGTCGGCCAAGAACGCGAAGGACGTCGAGCGCCTGTTCGGCATCTGCGAGAAATACCTGCCCGAGCAGCCCTGGTTCTACGACGAAGACGAGCTCACCGACCGCAGCGAGAAATTCCTCGCCGGCGAGCTGGTGCGCGAAAAGCTCTTCCGCCTCACGGGCGACGAGCTGCCCTACACCTCGACCGTCATCATCGACAAGTTCGAGGAAGAGCCGCCCCAGAAGAAGGGCCAGAAGCGCCTGCTGCGCATTGCCGCCACCATCGTGGTCGAGCGCGACGGCCACAAGGCCATGGTGATCGGCGACAAGGGCGAGCGCATCAAGCGCATCGGCATGGAAACCCGCGTCGAGCTCGAGAAACTGGCCGACGCCAAGGTGTTCCTCGAGCTGTGGGTGAAGGTGCGCTCCGGCTGGGCCGACGACGAGGCGCGCGTGCGCTCCTTCGGCTACGAATGAAGTGGCTGCCGCTCATCGCGTTTCGCATGAACCGGCTTACGTGCTCCATCGCTACGACTGGAGCGAGTCGAGCCTGATCCTCGAAGTCTTCACCCGCCACCACGGGCGCATCGCGCTCGTGGCCAAGGGGGCGAAGCGGCCGAGTTCCAATTTCCGTCCCGTGCTGCTGCCGCTGCAGCCGCTGCAGCTCAACTACGGCGGCGACGCCGAGATCCGCACGCTCAAAGGTGCCGAGTGGATGGGCGGCCACGTCATGCCGACCGGCGAGGCGTTGCTCTCGGGCTACTACGTCAACGAACTGCTGCTGCGCCTGCTGGCGCGCGACGACGCGCACGAGGCGCTGTTCGACGCCTACGCCGGCGTGGTGCAGGTGTTGGCCGGCGACCATGCGGGCGCCCAGGCCGCGACGCAGGCCGCCGCGCTGCGTGCCTTCGAGCTGCTGCTGCTGCGCTCGGTCGGCCTGCTGCCCTCGCTCGACGTGCAGACGCTCACCCTGGAGCCGCTGGCGGCCCGCACGCGCTACACCCTCGTGCCCGAAGCCGGCCTGCGCCAGGCGGCCAAGGACGAGGCCGCGCTGGCCGGCGCCGACTGGCAGGTGCTGCAGAGCGTGCTCGACGACCGCACCCCGTTCACCGCCACCCTGCGCGAGGTCGCGACGATGAACGCCGGCAGCAACAGTGCCCTGCGTAACCAGCTGCGGGCCTTGCTCAACTACCATTGCGGCGTGACCACGCTGCGCACGCGGCAAATGATGAGAGATCTGCAAGCACTATGAGCACTTCTTCGGGCGATGCCGGTACCACGGCCCTGTCAGTCAATCTCAACAAGGTCGCCTTGGTGCGCAACACGCGCCACCTCGGCATCCCGAGCGTGGTGGGCGCGGCCCAGGCCTGTCTGGCCGCGGGCGCGCAGGGCATCACCGTGCACCCGCGCCCCGACGCGCGCCACATCCGCGCGCACGACGTGAGCGACCTGTCGGAACTGCTCGCCAAGGACTGGCCGGGCATCGAGTTCAACATCGAAGGCAACCCCTTCCACAACCTGATGGACTTCGTGCGCGACCTGAAGCCGCACCAGGCCACCTTCGTGCCCGACAGCGAAACCCAGTCGACCAGCGACCACGGCTGGAGCTTCCCGGAAGACGCCGAGCGCCTGCGCCCGCTGGTCGCCGAAGCCAAGGCGCTGGGCGTGCGCGTGAGCCTGTTCATGGACCCGATCCCGGAGATGATGGCCGCCGTCAAGGCCGTGGGCGCCGACCGCGTCGAGCTCTACACCGAAGGCTATGCCGCCTCGCGCGGCACGCCGCAGGAAGCCACCGTGCTCGCGCGCTACGTGGCCGCGGCGCAGGCCGCCCATGCGGCGGGCCTGGGCGTCAACGCCGGCCACGACCTGAGCCGCGACAACCTCACGCCGTTCCTGCGCGCCGTGCGCGGTGTGCATGAGGTGTCGATCGGCCATGCTTTTGTCGCCGATGCGCTCGAACTCGGGTACGCCGCGACCACGCGCGACTACCTGCGCTGCATCGCCGACGCCGCATGATCTACGGCATCGGGACCGACATCTGCGATGTGCGCCGCATCGCGGCCACCTTCGAGCGCCAGGGCGAGCGCTTCGCCCGCCGGGTCCTGAGCGACGCCGAGTTCGCCATCTGGCAGGCCCGCGCCGCACGTTGGCCCAAGCGCGGCCTGAGCTACCTCGCCACGCGTTTTTCCGCCAAGGAAGCCTTCAGTAAGGCCATCGGCCTGGGCATGCGCATGCCGATGAGCTGGCGCCTGTGCGAGATCGCCAACCTGCGCAGCGGCAAGCCGGTGATCGTGCTGCACGGCGAGCTGAAAGACTGGTTCGAGGCGCAGGGCCTGACGGCGCACGTAACCGTCACCGACGAAACCGAGTACGCCGCCAGCTTCGTGGTGGTGGAAAAGGCCTGAACGAATCTCCGGCGCCGCTGCGCCTTGCCGACCGATCGACCGACATGACCGAACTGAACCACGCGCCGCTCCTCATCGATGTGGCCGGCACCGAACTCACCGCCGCCGACCGCCGGCGCCTCGCCAACCCGCATGTGGGCGGCGTGATCCACTTCACCCGCAACTGGCAGGATCGCGGGCAGATGACCGCGCTGAACGCCGAGATCAAGGCGATCCGGCCCGACCTGCTGATCTGCGTCGACCACGAAGGCGGGCGCGTGCAGCGCTTTCGCACCGACGGCTTCACACGGCTGCCCTCGATGCGCAGCCTGGGCGAGCTGTGGATGCACGATGCCCTGCGCGCCACGCAGGTCGCCACCGCCGCCGGTCAGGTGCTGGCCGGCGAGCTGCGCGCCTGCGGTGTCGACTTCAGCTTCGCGCCGGTGCTCGACCTGGACTACGGCGGCAGCAGCGTGATCGGCGACCGCAGCTTCCACCGCGACCCGCGCGTGGTCGCGCTGCTCGCCAAGAGCGTGATGCACGGCATGCTTCAGATGGGCATGCGCAACTGCGGCAAGCATTTTCCGGGGCACGGCTTCGTGCAGGCCGATTCGCACGTCGAGATTCCGGTCGACCGGCGCAGCCTCAAGGCCATTCTGGCCGACGACGCGCGGCCCTACGACTGGCTGGGCGGCACGCTCGCGGCCGTGATGCCCGCGCATGTGATCTACCCGAAGGTCGACAAGCGGCCGGCGGGTTTCTCGTCGAAATGGCTCAAGGCAATCCTGCGCCAGCGCTTCGCGTTCGACGGCGCCGTGTTCAGCGATGACCTGAGCATGGAGGCAGGGCGCTACATCGATGGCGAGCTGCTGAGCTATACAGATGCGGCGTTGGCTGCGCTCGAAGCCGGATGCGATCTGGCGCTGTTGTGCAACCAGAGTGTGGGAGACGGGCGTTTGCTGGACGACTTCCTCGACGGATTCGAGGCTGCCGTGCGCGCGGGCCGATGGCAGCCGGACACGAACAGCGAAGCGCGCCGGCAGGCGCTGCTGCCGACGGGCGCCGCACCCGACTGGCAGACGCTGGTCGCCTCGCGCGGATACCGCGACGCAAGGCGGATCGTGGACATCTGAGCGCTGCTGTCCCGCCAATCCGGAGCCCGCCATGCCCCTGTGCCTCAGTCTTTTTCAGCGCATGGATGAGGCTGTGCTGCGCAACCATGCGCACTACTGTCGCCTGTTTGGCTACCCTCACCAATGGCTGGAGAGCGACAAGCTGATCCATCCGGCGCTGCGTGCCAGCGCCAAGTACAGCCAGATCCTTCGCCATTTGCGGACGCTGGACGAGGGTGACTGGCTGTTTTTTCTCGATGGCGACTCGGTGATCTTTCACCCCGTGGCCATCGACACCCTGGTGCAAGGCTTCGACCTGCTCGCGGCGGAAGGGCCGCCAACCGACGGTCGACCGGGTCCGGCCATGACCAACACGCTGGTCGTGCGCAACACGGCGGCCAATCGGGCGTTGCTGCACCAGCTGATCGTGGACTCGGGCCATGTCGTTGCACTGGAGTCTGATCGGCTCGACGAGACGGCACGGCTGCGTCCAGCAGGACTGCTGGCGTGCAATGGCATCGTGGCCGATGTCTACTTCAACGTGTCCTGGCGCATTGCGCAGTGGCACAACGCGCGGGTCTTCGTGGTCAATCTGGCGCCATTGCCTGTTCCGTTGCCAGGCGGTGGATGGCGCGACGAGGTCCTGCACGACGTGAACCTGCAGGCCTTGCTGGTGCGCGAAGTCAACGGCGCGCTGATGCACGGTCGGCCCGTACTGCAGCCACCCCAATACCCCTCGCTTGGCGACGAACCTCTCAGCAGCCTCGACCCCGGCGCACGCATCGCGTTTGTGACGCTCTATACCCACCACGTGCAGACCTACGCCCGGGTCTCGGAGCACAACGTGCGCAGCTACTGCGAGAGGCACGGCTACGCGTACCACGTGTATCGCGAGGTCCCCAGCGAAATCGGACCGGGCATCAACGGCTCCTGGGTCAGGAGCTGGCTGCTGCAACAGCACCTGCCAGATCACGACTGGGTGATCTGGGTCGATGCCGATGTGCTCTTCTTCAACCAGTCTCGTCCGATCGAGCCCCTGCTGCAGGGGCGCGACCTGCTGCTGGCCAAGGATGTGGGCGCGTGGCTCTTCAATTCCGGCGTGATGGGGTTCCGCAGTACGCCGCGCAACCTCGAATTGCTGGCGCAGATCTGGTCGCGGATCGGCGAGGTGGCTGACAAGTCGGGCGTCTACAGCAGTATGGGCGACCAGTACTACACCAACGAGGTGTTGAGCCAGGCGTCGCTCCTGGACGAGCGCAGCGTGCTCGACAACCTGACCATCAACACGCCACCCTTGCTTGCAAGCGAAGACACGTTGCTCGTGCATTTCGTGAGCCTCGCCGAGCCTTATCGGTCCGTGTACATGGCTGCGATGGACGCCGCGTCGCAGCAGGTCCGGTAGGCAGGCACGACGCCGGTGCATTGCCACAAGCTGGGAAGCACACGCTACCACCAGATTCTTCCGATCACGGCCGATAAGCTCTATGAGCGTAGCAACGATCTCTACGACGTGGTGATCCTGGGCGATGTCATCGAGGACATGCTCCACGCGCAAGGCCGCGACTTGCTGGAATTTCTCAACTACCGGTCGCGCTATCTCATCGTTTCCGCACCGGAATGGGACATGACAACTGGGCCGGGCCCGGTCTGGCCGAGGTGGTGAGTGCGGTCAATGGGGCCTGACTTTTCAACGGACATTCCAGCGGCCAGAAGCTGCCGGTCAACCTGACGATTCGCGACACGCGCTACAAGGAACAGACCGACGGGCACAATGTGGTGCTGTATCGCCCCCTCTGACAAGCGTTGTCCCATGGCCGAAGCCGACAAGATTTCCCTTCGTGATATCGACATCATCGTCTCCTACAGGGAGGCAAATGAAGAGCGGCGAGAGAACCTCTACGCCGTGCTGGCGCATCTGGGCCGCACCTATACCGACTACCGGTTGTGGTTGATGGAGGCTGCGCCGACTCCGCGCTTCGAGTGGCAGAGGTTGAACGATCCGAAGATCCGGCATGTCTTCATCCACCACGACGGGCCGTTTCCCAAATCGATGCTCTACAACACGGGCGTTCGGCTGGCTCGCAGCCCTGTCATCTGCTTCCATGACGCCGACTCCATTGCCCAACCGTCAACGCTGCGCGGCTGCGTCGATGCGCTGCTGGACCGAGGCGACAGCGACGTGCTGTGCCCTTACTGGAACGTCATCAACATTGCCGGCGAGCTCAAGCGCAATTTCATGCAGTCGCCCGACTACGCATGGTTCGCATCGATCAACGCGGAGCAGTTGCCTGCGGACACCAGCGTGCTGTACTCGAATGCCAACGGGGGCATTGTGCTGTTCAAGCGCAGCGAGTACATCCGCGTCGGCGGATACAACGCGCGCCTGGAGGGGTGGGGCGGCGAGGACGATGAACTGCTGCGCAGGGCAGGGCGGCTGGGGTTGCGTTGGCACTCGATACCCGTGCCCTTGTTCCACTTGCACCACGACTCGGGTTCGCGCAATGCATTGATCGAGAGCATCCGCGACTCCGACAACTTGCGCGCGTCGAACGCCATCGAGAGCATGTCGCAGGAAGAAGTCGAGGCGCTGGCGCGTGAACTGTCCGGTTTCTTTGCGGACAACTGATTGATCAGATCCGGGCGTTGGCCTCGAGGATTCCGGCTCGCCACGCAAAGAACTCGTCGAGCGCAGGGCCCAACACGGCTGTCTGGCTGCGCGCGCTGAAGGCCTCGAAACCCTGGCGCGCCAGCCGTTGCCGCAGTTGCGGGGCGCTCACGAGCAACAAAGCCGTATCGGCCAGGCCGTCATAGGCAGCACCCGCGACCGCGTGCCGCAACTCCGGATAGAAGATCTCGCTGTCTGCATAGAGCTCGCACAGTACGGCCTTGCGCTGCCTGAAGAGCATGGAAAGCCTGGGGATCTCGATGATGCGCGAGTTGTCGAAGAAGTGCATGTTGAGCACCAGCTTTGCGCGTCGGATCATCTGGTCGCGATATGCGCTGTCCCACAGCACGTTGTCATTGCAGACCACGTGCAGGCCTTTTCTTCGCATGGCATCGATGACCTGTGCACGCCGTGGGTTCAGCGAGCCGAAGAAGAGTACGTCGATGTCCTGCAAGGCCTCGGGGAGTGCGTCTTCCTCGCTGACGTTGTCCGCAGCCTCTTCTTCGTATCCGAGCGGGACGTAGTGGCCATTGTGAATACCCAGTTCAACATAGCGGGCCAGGTTGTGCTGGCTGTAGTCCCAGACGTAGTGGCGTCGCAGCAGCGATAGGTAGGATTCATTGGAAGCCAGCGAACCTGCGACGAGCTGTTCGAAGTTCAGCACGATGCAGTTGGTGTGCACCCCTTCCAGGGCCTCGGGCATCAATTGGTGCGCAAAGCAGACAACGTTGATGGCATCCGGGCGCAGGGCAGCATGTTCGGTGCTGACCTCGTAGCCCAGCTTCCTGGCTGCGACAACGAAGGCATCTACCACGTTGCCGACCATGTGAGGGTCCGCAAGCGAGGTAAAGTGCAGCGGTAGCGAATGTTCCATCCCGTGTGCGGCCCCATGGTCGCCGTCTATTGCAGGCCCAGAATGTTCCGCTTGTGATAGTAGTCCGCAAGAGCGGCCCGAAGCTCGGTTGCCTTCTGGATCGTCTCCGACGAAGCACCTTTGCCCAAGCCGAAGAAGTAGAGGTCGTGGCTGGTGTGGTCGTAGTAGAAGGACCAGACCGAGAACCAGGCGTCACACGGAATGATCGCCCTGAAGTCTTCCTCGACCAGATTCTGGTAATAGTTCTGGTTGTTCTGCATGGTCAGTGGCGAATCGGTCGGTGCGTATTCGACCGTGCCGTGCTGCCGTCGTCCCGTGGAGGCGCAGGTCATCACGACGATGCCGGAATCCTTGACCAGTCGAAGCATGTTGAGCCAAGTCTTGCGCCAACCAGGGTTGTGCTCCATGGCCTCGCACGAGATCACTACATCGAACTCGTTGGCCTTGCCGCCGTAGTCTTCGCCATAGCAGACAAGGTCGACGCCATTGCCTTCACCTACATCCAAACCGATGTACTTGCATTCCTCGAAGAGTGTGCGAACGGAGCCGTTGATGTCCAGGCTACCGATTTCCAGTACCTTTTTCCGTTGGAAGAGTTCGCCGAGGAACTGCTTGATGCCACCGACGAAGAACAATTGCTGGGGATGGGACATGACGGACCTCCAGGACGGAAAACCCGGCAGTGTAGTGGTTGGCCGGACCGGGTTTCGCAAATTGGTTTCAGTTGTGAGGCGTTGGCGGAGAAATACTCATGCGCTCCCGAGGGGCTGCTTCTGGTCCACGTTTTCGACATTTGCACCCCAGAGGCGGCGGCCGTTGGTGTCTAGGTGCGTTAGATACAGCCGCAAGTCGAATTCAAGCTGCCGATAGTCCGGCTCCATGTGCATGCACAGTGCGTAAAAAGCCTTGTCGTGGTCGCGCTCCTTCATGTGCGCGAGCTCGTGCACGACGATCATCCGCAACAACGCCAGCGGCACGTCCTTGAACAGGCTCGCCACCCGAATCTCGCGCTTGGCCTTGAGCTTCCCGCCCTGCACGCGCGACACCGTGGTGTGTGTGCCCAGCGCGTTGCGGATCACGTGCAGCTTGTTGTCGAACATCACCTTCGACAGCGGGGCGGCCTTGCGCATGAACTCGTTCTTGAGTTCGGTCACGTAGTCGTAGAGTGCGCGATCGGTCTGGATGCCGTGCACGCCGTCGGGATAGCGCTTGCCGAGCAGCACCCCCAGATTGTCTTCGGCGACCAACTGGCGGACCTGGTCCAGCAGGGGCGCCGGATAGCCCGCCAGGTACTTCATGCGCGACGGCGCTCCGTGTGCGCCGCGCAGGCCAGCCCCGTGGCCACGCCGCCGAACAGGTCGCCTTCGACCAGGTTCACGCCCGCAAAGCTCTTGCGCAGGGCGTGCTGGAATGGCCGCAGCGCCGAGGAGCCGCCGGTGAGGTAGATCGCGTCGAGGTCGCTGCTGCGCAAGCTGGCGCGCTTGACGCACGCATGTGCGCAGGCGATCACGTTCTCGAGCGGGCCGGCCAGCTGCTGCGCCATATCGTCCGGTGTGAGTGAGGCCACCAGCCCGTGCTCGGCGCAGGAGAGGTCGATGGCTGTCGCCGCGTCGGTCACTGATGCATCGATCTTGGCCGCTTCCACCGCGCTCGCGATGCGGTGGCCGTGCCGTTCTTCGAGCACGGTCATCAGCCGGTCGTGCAACCGCGTGTCGCTGTAGCTCGTGCGCAGGTCTTTCGCCTGGCGCACCGCCTTGGCGGCGTAGAGCCAGTTGATCAGGTGCCAGGACGAGAGTTCGAAGAACACCTTGCTCGGCACCTCGCGCCCTTGCGGCCCGGTGTGGCGAAAGCCGAACTGCGGCATCACGCGTTCGAGGTTCAGGCGCTGGTCGAAATCGGTGCCGCCGATGTGCACGCCGCTGGTGGCCAGCACGTCGTCGGTGCGGTCCTCGCGTGCAGCTCGCTCGGGTCCGACGCGCACGACGGTGAAGTCGGAGGTGCCGCCGCCGATGTCGACGATGAGCACGATCGACTCTTTGGCGATGCGCTGCTCGTAGTCGAAGGCGGCTGCGATCGGTTCGAGCTGGAAGCCGATCTCGCGAAAGCCCGCGGCGCGCGCCGCGTGACGCAGGCTTTCCTCGGCGCGTTCATCGCGTTTCGGATCGTCATCCACGAAATGCACGGGTCGCCCGATCACCACGCGCTCGGGCGTCTGGCCGAGCTCGCGGCTGGCGCGCACGGCCAGTTCGCGCAGGAAGCGCGCGATGATGTCCTCGAAGCTCACAAGGCCGTCGTAGATCGCCGTCTTTTCCTGCATCAGCGCGCTGCCGAGCAGGCTCTTCAGCGAGCGCATCAGGCGGCCTTCGGTGCCCGAGAGGTACTGGCCGATGGCGTCGCGACCGAAGTGGGTCGAGCGGTCTTCGGCGTTGAAGAAGATCGCGGTGGGCAGGGTGGTGGCCGCGCCTTCGATGGGCAGCAGACGGGCCACGCCGTCGACCCGGCAGGCCACGGCGGAATTGGAGGTGCCGAAGTCGATGCCGATCGTCGGCAGCGACGACGGGGACAACACGCTCAAGATTCCCTGCGCAGCGCCGGGAACAGGATCACGTCGCGGATGCTCGGCGAGTCCGTCAGCAGCATCATCAACCGGTCGATGCCGATGCCGCAGCCGCCGGTGGGCGGCATGCCGTATTCGAGGGCGCGCACGAAGTCGTGGTCGTAGAACATGGCTTCGTCGTCGCCGCTGTCCTTGGCGGCCACCTGTGCGTTGAAGCGCGCGGCCTGGTCTTCGGCGTCGTTCAGCTCGCTGAAGCCGTTGCCGAACTCGCGGCCCGTGATGTACAGCTCGAAGCGCTCGGTGACCTCGGGGCGCTCGTCGTTGGCGCGTGCCAGCGGCGAGATCTCGGTCGGGTGCTCCATGATGAAGGTCGGCTGCCAGAGCTTCTCTTCCACGGTCTCCTCGAAGTACATGACCTGCAGGCTGGCGAGGCTGCGCTGCGAGAGCTTGTCTTTTTCTTCGCTCAGGCCGAGCTTGCGCAGGGCGTTGATGAGCCAGGCGCTGTCGTCCACGCCATCACCCGCATCGGTGTGCTTGAGGATCGCTTCGCGGATCGTCAGGCGCTCGAAGGGCTGCGTGAGGTCGACGGCCTTGCCGCCGTAGGTGAGCTGCTGCGTGCCCACGGCCTTGTCGGCGATGGTGCGGATCAGTGTCTCGGTGAAGTCCATCAGGTCGCGGTAGTTCCAGTAGGCCGCGTAGAACTCCATCATCGTGAACTCGGGGTTGTGCCGCACCGAGATGCCCTCGTTGCGGTAGCTCCGGTTGATCTCGAACACGCGCTCGAAGCCGCCGACGATCAAGCGCTTGAGGTACAGCTCGGGCGCGATGCGCAGGAACATCTCCTGGTCGAGCGCGTTGTGGTGCGTCTTGAACGGCTTGGCGTTCGCGCCGCCCGGAATGGGGTGCAGCATAGGCGTCTCGACTTCGAGGAAGTCGTTGGCCACCATGAACTCGCGCAGCGCGCTCACGGCCTTGCTGCGCGCGGTGAAGCGCACGCGGGCCGACTCGTCGGTGATCAGGTCGACATAACGCTGGCGGTACTTCTGCTCCTGGTCGGCCATGCCGTGGAACTTGTCGGGCAGCGGGCGCAGGCTCTTGGTGAGCAGGCGCAGGCGGCTGACCTTGATCGACAGCTCGCCAGTCTTGGTCTTCATCAGCGTGCCTTCGGCGCCGAGGATGTCGCCGAGGTCCCAGCGCTTGAAATCGGCATACGCCTCTTCGCCGATGGCGTCGCGCGTCACGTACAGCTGGATGCGGCCGGTGGCGTCCTGCACGGTCGCGAAGCTGGCCTTGCCCATCACGCGCTTGAGCATCATGCGGCCGGCCACGCTGACGGTGACGGCCTGTGCTTCCAGGGCTTCCGGCTCGGTGCCGCCATGCTGCTCGACCAGCGCCGCGGCGCGGTGGCCGGGTTTGAAGTCGTTCGGGAACGCGACCCCCTTGCCTTCGGTCTGCGCTGTGCGCAGCAGCTTGAGCTTTTCGCGGCGTTCGACGATGAGCTGGTTGTCGTCGACGGCGGGTGCAGAGGAGGAGGCTGCAGCGGGCGCGGGAATGGGAGGGGTGAGGTGATCGGACATGAGGAGCGGATGAGGCGCAACCGGAGCGTGCGCGAGCCCGGCATTTTAGCCGATCGCTTTCGAATGAAACCGCCCCTGAGCGCCCGTCAATCCTGCACAAGACGCTATAAAAAAAGAAGCAAACTATTCAGTGATGCCGGTGCGTGCCAGCAGGTCGCTCACCAGCTCCAGCCGCATCAGCGGGCTGTCGAGTTCCATCAGCCGCTGCTTCAGCTCGACCTGCATCGGCACCAGCTCGCACCAGCGGTTGGCCACCCAGCCGCAATCGTTGAAGCGGTAGGGCGCGCCGATCGGCAGGCGCACGGTGTCGCCCTGGGCGTGGCGGCGCTCTTCGAGGGTGTCGATCAGGCGGCGCAGCGCGGTGGCGGTGTGGCGCAGGTCGTCGGGGATGTCGAGCGCGATGTCGTCGGCGACGGCTTCGACTTCGGCGACCCACAGGCCGTGTTTCTGCAGCTCGCTGCTGCGCACGTGAAAGCGCTGCGTGCCGACGCATTCGATCTGCAGCAGGCCGCTTTGCGGCGCGTCGAAGGTGCGGATGTCGGCGAGCGTGCCGATGGCGGCAAAGCTTTCGGCTTCGGCGCCGGCCTTGCGCACCTCGGCGCCGCTCGTCAGGCTGACCACGCCGAAGGGGGCACCGGCCTTGCGGCACTTGCCGATCATGTCGAGGTAGCGGACCTCGAAGATGCGCAAGGGCAGCAGGCCGCCGGGGAAGAGAACCGTGCCGAGTGGGAACAATGGCAGTGAATGCAAAAGGGGTTGTGTCGTCATCGAAGAACCTTGCGTGGCTATCATCGCATTCCGCTCACGGCTGCGCCCCATGCTCTATCAGATTCCTTCGTTTCTTCTCGACGTGATCGTCGGCCTGCTCGGTGGCGCCTGCCTGCTGCGCCTGTACATGCAGTACCACCGCGTGCCCTTCGGCAATCCGCTGGGGCGTTTCGTGTTCGCCATCACCGACTGGATCGTGCTGCCGCTGCGGCGCATCGTGCCCGCGGTGAAGCGCTGGGACCTCGCGAGCCTGATCGCGGCCTGGCTGCTGGTGATGCTCAAGTTCCTGGTGCTGTGGCTGCTGGCCGGCAGCCTGGCGCGGATCACGGCGCTGCCGCTGGTGTCGCTGGTCGGCCTGCTGCAGCTGGCGGTGTCGGGCCTGACGGCGCTGCTGGTGGTGTACGCGGTGCTGTCGTGGATTCCGGGCGCTTCGCCGATGCTGCTCGACCTGATCTCGCGCCTGGCCGAACCGCTGGTGCGGCCGTTTCGCCGCTTCATTCCGCTGATCGGCGGCGTCGACCTGTCGCCGCTGGCCGCCATCGTGGTGCTGCAGGTGGTGGCGATCGTGCTGGGCAACCTGCTGGTCTTCGCGTTCCGGCTCGGCGCCTGACGCGTCGGGGTACCCCAGACGGCAAAACGCCCGCACCGCCTTTCGGCGTGCGGGCGTTCAGGCCGAAGCCTGAGCTACGGTGACGGTCAGAGCACCGCGTCGGCCGGCTGGCGCAGCAGCATGGCCAGTGTGCTGGCGATGGTCTTGCGCAGTTCGCGGCGGTCGCTGATGAAGTCGATCGCGCCCTTGGTCTGCAGGAACTCGGCGCGCTGGAAGCCTTCGGGCAGCGTCACGCGCACGGTCGATTCGATCACGCGCGGGCCGGCGAAGCCGATCAGCGCCTTGGGCTCGGCGATCACCACGTCGCCCACGAAGGCGAAGCCGGCGCTCACGCCGCCCATGGTCGGGTCGGTCAGCACGCTGATGTAGGGCAGGCCTTTCTTCGCCAAGCGCGTGAGCGCGGCGTTGGTCTTGGCCATCTGCATCAGCGAGAGCAGGCCTTCCTGCATGCGCGCGCCGCCGGTGGCGGTGAAGCACACGAAGGGCACCTTCTGCTCGATGGCGGTCTCGACGCCGCGCACGAAGCGCTCGCCGACCACGCTGCCCATGGAACCGCCCATGAACTCGAACTCGAAGCAGGCCACGACCACGCTGATGCTGTGGACCGAGCCGCCCATGACGACCAGTGCGTCGGTTTCGCCGGTGTTCTCCAGCGCTTCTTTCAGGCGCTCGGGGTACTTGCGGCTGTCCTTGAACTTCAGGGCGTCGACCGGCAGCACTTCCTGGCCGACTTCGTAGCGGCCTTCGGCGTCCAGGAAGGCGTCCAGGCGGGCGCGGGCGCCGATGCGGTGGTGGTGGCTGCAGCTCGGGCAGACGTTCTGGTTGTGCTCGAGGTCGGTCTTGTACAGAACGGTCTCGCAGGCCGGGCATTTGATCCACAGGCCCTCGGGCACCTGGCGGCGCTCGGACGGGTCGGTTTGTGCGATCTTGGCGGGTAGCAGTTTTTCAAGCCAGCTCATGGGGGCTCCTTGTGAGGGCAGTGATTATCGACCAGCCGCGTTCTTGGCCGTGGCGGCCGGCAGCGCGTCGAGCGCCTCGCGGATGCCGGCCAGGAATTCGCGCACCGTGGGCACCACGTTGTCGCGGGGCTGGTCTTCGATGAGTTGAATGATCTTCGTGCCGATGACCACGGCGTCCGCCGCCGAGCCGATGGCCTGCGCCGTGCGCGCATCGCGGATGCCGAAGCCCACGCCGACGGGGATGCTCACGTGCTCGCGGATGCGCGGGATCATGCGCCCGACCGCCTCGGTGTCGAGGTGGCCGGCGCCGGTCACGCCCTTGAGCGACACGTAGTACACGTAGCCGCTCGCGATGCGCGCCACCTGCGCCATGCGCTCGGGGGTGCTGGTGGGGGCCAGCAGGAAGATCAGGTCGATGCCGGCGGCCTTGAGGTCGGCGGCGAAGTCCTCGCATTCCTCGGGCGGGTAGTCGACGACCAGCAGGCCATCGACGCCGGCCGCGGCCGCGTCGCGGATGAAGGCCTTCTTGCCATGCACAAGGTCGTAGCGCTCGACCGGGTTGGCGTAGCCCATGAGCACGACCGGCGTGGTCGTGTCCCGGGCGCGGAAGGCGGCCACCATGGCGAGCACCTGCTTCATGCCGACGCCCAGCGCCAGCGCGGCCTCGCCGGCCTTCTGGATCACGGGGCCGTCGGCCATCGGGTCGGAGAAGGGCACGCCCAGCTCGATGACGTCGGCACCGGCCTCGACCATGCCGTGCATGAGCTCGGGCGTGATGTCGGCGAAGGGGAAGCCAGCGGTGACGTAGGGGATCAGCGCGCGACGGCCTTGCGTTTGCAGGGCCTGGAACTTGGCGGCAATGCGGCTCATCACTTGCCTCCCTTCACGCTCAGACCGCGCATCGAGGGGCGGTCGTAGAAATCGACGCCCGACAGGTCGGCGACGGTGCCGATGTCCTTGTCGCCGCGGCCCGAGAGGTTCACGAGGATGGACTGGTCGGGGCGCATGGTCTTGGCGAGCTTCAGGGCGTAGGCCAGGGCGTGGCTGGATTCGAGCGCGGGAATGATGCCCTCCGTGCGGCACAGGTAGTGGAAGGCTTCGAGCGCCTCGACGTCGGTGATGCCGACGTACTCGGCGCGGCCGATGTCGGCCAGGTAGGCGTGCTCGGGGCCCACGCCCGGATAGTCGAGGCCGGCGCTGACGCTGTGCGTCTCGGTGATCTGGCCGTCGTCGTTCTGCAGCAGGTAGGTGCGGTTGCCGTGCAGCACGCCGGGGCTGCCGCGCAGGATCGAGGCGGCGTGCTTGCCGCTGTCCAGGCCTTCGCCCGCCGCTTCCACGCCGATGAGGCGCGTGCCCGCGAACGGGATGTAGGGGTGGAAGATGCCGATCGCGTTGCTGCCGCCGCCCACGCAGGCGACCACCACGTCGGGCTGCTTGCCCTCCGCTTCACCGGTGATGCCGTCGGCCGCGAGCATGGCGGGCATCTGCGCGATGCACTCGGTGCCGATCACGCTCTGGAAGTCGCGCACCATCGTCGGGTAGGGGTGCGGGCCCGCCACCGTGCCGATGATGTAGAAGGTGTTTTCGACGTTGGTGACCCAGTCGCGCATGGCCTCGTTGAGCGCGTCCTTCAGCGTCTTGCTGCCCGATTCGACGGGCACGACGGTCGCGCCCAGCAGGTTCATGCGGTAGACGTTGGGGCTCTGGCGCTTCACGTCCTGGCTGCCCATGTAGACCACGCATTCGAGGCCGTAGCGCGCGCAGATGGTGGCCGTGGCCACGCCGTGCTGGCCGGCGCCGGTCTCGGCGATCACGCGGGGCTTGCCCATGCGGCGCGCGAGCATCGCCTGGCCGATCACGTTGTTGATTTTGTGCGCGCCGGTGTGGTTCAGGTCTTCGCGCTTCAGGTAGATCTGCGCGCCGCCCATTTCGCGGCTGGTGCGCGCGGCGTGGTAGATCGGCGAGGGGCGGCCGACGAAGTGCTTCAGCTCGTAGTGGAACTCGGCCAGGAAGGCCGGGTCGTCCTTGAATTTGGCGTACGCGTCGCGCAGCTCGTTGATCGCGTGCGTGAGCGTTTCGCTCGCGAAGGTGCCGCCGTAGGGGCCGAAGTGGCCGCTGGCGTCGGGTTGCTGGTAGTCCTGGAATTGGCTTTGCATGGTTCTCGATCGATGGGCCGCAGCCCGAATGCGATCGGGTGCGGCGGCTAACTGGAGAAGGACGAAGCGTCGGCAGCCGAGGCTTTGACAGTGTTCGCCGCATCTGCGGCTCTCACGGCGGCGACGAATGCCCGGATCTTTCCGGCGTCCTTGAGGCCCTTGTGCCCGGGACCGTCGATTTCGACGCCCGAACTCACATCAACGGACAGCGTCTTGCAGCGCGTCCGCAGGCTGTGAATGCCATCGCTCACGTTTGCAGGTGTGAGCCCACCACTCAAGACGAGGTGAGCGTCGACGGCGGGTGGAAGAAGTGACCAATCGAAAGCCTTGCCGCCTCCGCCATAACCTTCGACATGGGCGTCGAGCAGGATGGCCTGGGCGCGGGAGTAATCGGACGCGTATTTTACGAGGTCGAAGCCGGCCCCGGCAGCCCCCAGCGGAATCCGGGCGGCGCGCATGTAACGAAAGCGTCCCGGGCCGGTGGCTTCCTCGCACTGTTCGGGCGTTTCTTCCCCGTGGAACTGCGCGATGGCGCCTTTCACGCGGGCCAGGGAGGCCAGGACTTCGGGAGCGTCCGCGTTCACGAACAGCAGCACGGGCGTGATGAAGGGTGGCAGGCGCGAGGCCAGTTCGGCGGCGCGCTCGACGCTCACGGCGCGCGGGCTCTTCGGGTAGAGCACGAAGCCGATCGCGTCGGCGCCGGCCTCGACCGCCGCGTCCACGTCGGCCTCACGCGTGAGGCCACAGATCTTGATGCGGGTGCGTGGGGCGAGGGGGGCGGGAGATGTCATGGCGGGCCATCATACGAAGCCCGCTCGCCCTGGAACGTGGCCTCGGCCGGCAGACCCCACTTGGCGTCGTACAACGGGCCGAGGAAGTACAGGCCGTCGGCGGAGAAGGTGGGCGCGGCGACCTTGCGGCTGCGCGCCTCGAGCACCTCGGTGATCCATTCGGGCCGTTCATCGCCGCGGCCGATGCGCACCAGGCTGCCCATCAGGTTGCGGATCATGTGGTGCAGGAAGGCGTCGGCCTCGAACTCGAAGTGCCAGCGGCAGCGCTCGCCGTCGCCCACGCGCGTGATCTCGAGGCGCCGCAGGTCCTTGACCGGCGAGAGGGCCTGGCAGGCCGAAGCGCGGAACGAGCTGAAATCGTGCCGGCCGACCAGCAGGGCCGCCGCGGCGCGCATCGCATCGCCGTCGAGCGGGTACATCGACCAGCCGACCCGGCCCGCATCGAGGCTGGGCCGCACGGGCGACTGCGAGAGCACGTAGACGTAGCGACGCGCCAGGGCACTGGCGCGGCAATGGAATTCGTCGGGCACCGGGTGCGCCCACTGCACCGCGATGTCGTCGGGCAGGTAGCGGTTGGTGCCGCGCATCCAGGAGAACGGATCGCGTTCGATGTCGGTGTCGAAGTGCACCACCTGCATCAGCCCGTGCACACCGGCGTCGGTGCGGCCGGCGCACAGCGTGCTGACCCGGCTGCCGGCGGGCAGGCCGGCGAACTTCGCGAGGGCGGCTTCGAGCTTGTCCTGCACTGTGCGGCCCGAGCGCTGGCTCTGCCAGCCCTCGTATGCCTGGCCGTTGTAGCGGATGCCGAGTGCCAGCCTCACGAAGCGATCAGAAGGGCAGTCGGCAACCGGCTCAGCGCAGTTCGGCGAGCAGCTGCTTGGCTTGCGACTTGAGGTCGCCGGCGCTTTCGGCTTCGACTTCCTCGACCAGCGAGCGCGCGCCTTCGACGTCGCCAATGGCCTGCAGTTCGCGGGCCAGCGAGAGCTTCACGGCGTGCGGGTTGTCGTCACCGTCGTCGTCCAGGGCGGACGGCGAGGTGGTCACGGCCGCGGAGCGCGGTGCTTCGGCGACGGCGGAGCGGGCCGGCAGGCCGGCGAGGGCGCTCATGTCGAACTCGATGAAGCCCGAATCGGCAGGCAGCGTGTCGCGCAGCATGGCCGGGCGGGTGTTGTGCTCCGCGTCGTTCAGCGACGAGGGGCGCGTGTGGGCCGTCAGCGCGCCGGGGGCCGTGTCGAAATCGTTTTCAAGGTCGACAGGTGCTGCGGCGTGGCCGTTGCTCAGCGGGGCCGGTGCGGCCGTCGGCGCGTAGACCGACTTCGGCAGGCTGGCACCCACCGGAGCAGGTGCTGGTGCGGGCGGCTGGGTCAGGTCGAGGTCGAAGTCCAGCGGCGCGACCGAGGGCATGAAGGCCGGCGGGGCCGACGCCACGGGCGGTGCGGCCGGGGGCGGCGGTGCCACGACGGCTGCTGCGACTGCGGCAGCCGGCTTGGCGGCGGCGGCCAGCGCGCCGGCGAATGCGGCGGTTTCGGCCTGGCTGGCGCCTCGCGCGGTGCCCGTGCCCGATTCGTACAGTGGGTTGCCCGGGTCGAGGTCCTTGCCCATGTCGACCACGCGGTTCCATTCGGAGCCCGCGCCGTTGGTCAGCTTGTGCACTTCGGTGGCCAGGCCGTCGAAGGCGCGCACGTCGCGGCGCTTGGCGTGGATTTCGAGCAGCTTGAGGTGGATCGCGGTGCGGTCCGGGTTCAGGCGCAGCGCTTCACGCAGGATTTCCTCGGCCTGCAGGTCGCGGCCATAGGCGAGGTAAACGTCGGCTTCGGCGACCGGATCGACATCGCCCGCGTCGAGCTGGCTCGGCGAGTACGACAGCGACGACACGGTGGAGTCGCCGCGGTTCTTGGTGTCGACCGATTCGCCGCCGCTGGCGCCGAAGAACGAGTCCTTGGGAATGCGGCTCTCGAGGAACACGCTCTCGCTCATCTCTTCGCGGCGGCGGCCCAGCACGCGGTACAGCAGGAAGCCGACCAGCAGCGCGATCAGTGCGGCGCCGGCGAGCATCAGCGGGTTGTCGAGCAGCTCCTCGAGGAAGCTGCGCTCCGGCGGGGGCGGCGGCGGTGCCGCCTTGACCACGGGCTTGGGTGCGACGATGGGCGCGGCGGCGGCGGCAGCGCTGGCTGCGGCTGCCACGGGCAGGGCGGCTGCGTCGGTGGCCGACGGTGCGGCGGGTGCTGCAGCGGAGGCCGCGGCGACCGGGGGCGTTGCAGCGGGCGCGGCTGCCGGCGCCGGCGTTGCCGGTGCGGTGGCTGCGGCGGCAGGGGCCGCGGCGGGCGCAGGAGCGGCTGCGACCGCTGGCGTCGGCGTCGTGGCACCGGTCAGCGGTGCGGGAACGGCGATGCCGGGCGTGGTGGCCGGCGCTGCGGGCGCTGCGGCGGCAGCGGACGATCCGGTGCCCGTGCCGGTACCGGCCTTGAGCTTGTTCAGCTCGTTGATGTTCTTCGCGAGTTCGGCGACGCGGTTGCTGCTGTCCTGCGCCTGGCGGGCCTGCGCGACCTTTTCGTCAGCGGCGCGTGCGGCGGCGTTGCCTTGCGACACCGTGAGCTTATCGGGTGCGCTGGCGGCGGCATTGCGGTCTTCCACGCTGGCCTGCAGCTTGCCCGAGGCCTGGCGGCTCGCGGCGGCCACGTTGGTGGTCGGGGCGTTTTCGGCGAGGCGCTGGCGGTAGCTGCCGAAGTCGCGGCTTTGCGCGGTGATCGTGCGGCGTGCGTCGGCGGCCGGAACGGCGCTCGCTGCGGCAGCGTTCGGCAGGTCGAGCACGGCACCGGCCTTCATCCGGTTGACGTTGCCGCCGACGAAGGCGTCGGGGTTGGCGTTCAGCAGCGCGACCAGCATCTGGTCGAGCGAGACGTCGGCGGGCTTGTGGGCGGAGGCGATCTTGCCGGCGGTGTCGCCACGGCGCACCGTGACTTGCTCGCCACTGCCGCCGCTGGGGGCGGCGACGGCGGCACGTGCCGGCGCGGGAGCCGGTGCGGCCGCAGGGGCCGGCGCAGCCGCAGCGGGTGCGGGCGTTGCAGCCACTGCAGGCGCGGGTTCGCGGCGCACGCGCGGGGTGGGCGCGGGGCGCTCGACCGGCGTGGCGATCTGCGGCGCGATGGGCGCGACCGGTGCGGCTGCCGCCTGGCGCGTGGCCGGCGGATCGAGCAGCACGGTGTAGTCGCGCACGATGCGGCCCGAGGCGCCATTGGCTTCGAGCAGCAGGTCGATGAAGGGATCGTTGAGCGGGCGGTTGCCGGCCAGGCGCACGACGTACTGGCCGCCGGCGCGGCGCTGCAGCGTGGCTTTCACGTCGCCGAGGGCCGCGTTGTACGGGATGCCTGCGTTCTTGAAGGCTTCGGCCGTGGCGATGTTGATCTTCAGGCCTTCCGCCTCATTGGCGGCCATTTCGGTGACATCGATCTCGGCGCGCAGCGGTTCGCCCAGTGCCGACTGCACCCGCAGCGGTCCCAGCGCGAAGGCGCTGGCGTCGGCGCTGGCCAGTCCCAGCGTCAGGGCCGCAGCGGCACCCAGGATGGAAAGGCGCCAGCCATTCGACGGCAGGGCGGGGCGGGCGGCCGAAGGGCGGGCCGCGGGCAACAGATGTCTTGTCATGCTGATAGGGGCGGCTCAGGCCCTGAATTTGTAAGAGGACGTTAGCATCATCAACATGCACTGACAAGGCAATGCGCCTGATCTACCCAGTGCGCGCATACTTCCGATGACATCCTGTGTTGCCTTTCGGCAACATTTTTGTATTTCAAGGCCCTGAGCTGCCCGCATCAGGCTTCGAGCAGGATGCGCAGCATGCGGCGCAGCGGTTCGGCCGCGCCCCACAGCAGCTGGTCGCCGATGGTGAAGGCGCCGACGTACTCGGGGCCCATCGCCAGCTTGCGGATGCGGCCGACCGGGATGTTCATGGTGCCCGTCACGGCCACCGGCGTCAGGTCCTTCACTGTGGCTTCGCGCGTGTTCGGCACGACCTTGGCCCAGGGGTTGTCGGCGGCGATCATCGCTTCGATGTCGGCCACCGGCACGTCCTTCTTGAGCTTGAAGGTCAGGGCCTGGCTGTGGCAGCGCATCGCGCCGATGCGCACGCAGAAGCCGTCGACCGGCGTGGCGGCGGTGCCGAAGCCCGCGCCCTGGCCGAGGATCTTGTTGGTCTCGGCGCCGCCCTTCCACTCTTCCTTGGACATGCCGTCGCCCAGGTCCTTGTCGATCCAGGGGATCAGCGAGCCGCCCAGCGGGGCGCCGAAGTTGGCGATTTCGGAGGCGCTGAGGTTCTGCTGCTTGTGCAGCACCTTGCGGTCGATCTCGAGGATGGCCGACTTCGGGTCGTCGAGCAAGGCGCGCACTTCGGCGTTCAGGGTGCCGAACTGGGTCAGCAGCTCGCGCATGTGCTGCGCGCCGCCACCCGAGGCTGCCTGGTAGGTCATGCTGGTCATCCACTCGACCAGGCCGGCCTTGTAGAGGGCGCCCACGCCCATGAGCATGCAGCTGACGGTGCAGTTGCCGCCGACCCAGTTCTTGCCGCCCTTGGCGAGCGCGTTCTGGATCACGGGCAGGTTGACGGGGTCGAGCACGATGATCGCGTCATCGTTCATGCGCAGCGTGGAGGCCGCGTCGATCCAGTGGCCGTTCCAGCCGGCGGCGCGCAGCTTGGGGAACACCTCGCTGGTGTAGTCGCCGCCCTGGCAGGTGATGACGATGTCGCACTTCTTCAGTGCCTCGATGTCGTTCGCATCCTTGAGCGTGGTCTCGTTCTTGGCCATCGCCGGGGCCTTGCCGCCCGCGTTCGAGGTCGAGAAGAAGACCGGCTCGATGAGGCCGAAGTCGCCTTCGGCCTGCATGCGGTCCATGAGGACCGAGCCGACCATGCCGCGCCAGCCCACGAGGCCGACCAGAGGTTGCTTGGATGCGTTCGCCATTTCAGTTTGCCCTTAGTGAAGAAAGAAAAAATCAGTCTTTTTTGCCCCCGACTCGTCGGCCGGGGGAGGGCGTGACGAAGCGGGCTGCGGTTAGCCGGTAATCGTCTTTTTGGTGATGGCTGCTACGACCGCGTCGCCCATTTCGCGGGTGCCGACGCGCTTCGTGCCTTCGGACCAGATGTCGCCCGTGCGCAGCCCGGAGGCAAGCACGTGCTTGACCGCCGACTCGATACGGTCGGCAGCTTCGGGCTGGTTGAGGGAGAAGCGGAGCATCATGGCAGCGGACAGGATTGTAGCCAAAGGATTGGCAACCCCTTTGCCAGCAATGTCGGGCGCGCTGCCGTGGCTGGGCTCGTACAGGCCCTGGTTGCTCGCATTGAGCGAGGCCGAGGGCAGCATGCCGATGGAGCCGGTGAGCATAGCGGCCTCGTCCGAGAGGATGTCGCCGAACATGTTGCCGGTGACCACCACGTCGAACTTCTTGGGCGCCTTCACCAGCTGCATGGCCGCGTTGTCGACGTACATATGGTCGAGCTCGACGTCCGGGTACTCCTTGCCGACCTCGGTCACGATGTCCTTCCAGAACTGGAAGGTCTCGAGCACGTTGGCCTTGTCCACGCTGGTCACGCGCTTGCTGCGCTTGCGGGCCGCTTCGAAGGCGACGTGGGCGATGCGCTCGACCTCGGGGCGCGAGTAGCGCATCGTGTCGAAAGCTTCTTCAGCGCCCGGGAAGTGGCCGTCGGTGGCGATGCGGCGTCCGCGCGGCTGGCCGAAATAGATGTCGCCGGTCAGCTCGCGGATGATGAGGATGTCCAGGCCCGCGATCAGCTCGGGCTTCAGGCTCGAGGCGCCCACCAGCTGCTCGTAGCAGATGGCCGGGCGGAAGTTGGCGAACAGGCCCAGGTTCTTGCGCAGCCCCAGGATGGCTTGCTCGGGACGCAGCGGACGGTCGAGCTTGTCGTACTTCCAGTCGCCGACGGCGCCGAACAGCACCGCGTCGGATTCCTTCGCGAGCTTCAGCGTCGACTCGGGCAGCGGGTGGCCGTGCGCCTCGTAGGCCGCGCCGCCGACCAGTGCCGATTCCATCTCGAACTTCAGGTCGAGGACTTCGAGCACCCTGACGGCTTCCGCCACGATTTCGGTGCCGATGCCGTCACCCGGGAGAACTGCGATTTTCATAAGTTGGTCTGAGGTTTTTTCTTGAAAACGGAAATGCCGCCGATCACGAGATCATCGTGTGCGCGAGCCAGGGCTTCTGCGCCAGGCGCTCGGTCTCGAAGGCCTTGATCTTGTCCTTGTGGCGCAGCGTCAGGCCGATGTCGTCCAGCCCGTTGATCAGGCAGTACTTGCGGAAGGCCTGGACGTCGAACGCGAACTCCTGGCCATCGGGCTTCACGACCACCTGGCGCTCCAGGTCGATGGTCAGCGTGTAGCCCGGGAAGGCGAAGGCTTCGTCGAACAGCTGCGAGACCTGCGACTCGGGCAGTACGATCGGCAGCAGGCCGTTCTTGAAGCTGTTGTTGAAGAAGATGTCGGCGTAGCTCGGCGCAATGATGGCGCGAAAGCCGTACTGGTCGAGCGCCCACGGCGCGTGCTCGCGCGACGAGCCGCAGCCGAAGTTCTTGCGCGCCAGCAGCACCGAGGCGCCCGCGTAGCGCGGCTGGTTCAGCACGAAGTCGGGGTTCGGCTTGCGGCTGGCCGGGTCCTGGCCCGGAAAGCCGGCGTCCAGGTAGCGCCACTCGTCGAACAGGTTCACGCCGAAGCCGGTCTTCTTGATCGACTTGAGGAACTGCTTGGGAATGATCGCGTCGGTGTCGACGTTCTCGCGGTCCATGGGGGCCACGAGGCCCTTGTGCACGGTGAATTTCTGCATGTGATGTCTCCTGATCAGGCGAAGGTGCGCACGTCGACGAAGTGGCCGTGCACGGCTGCGGCGGCGGCCATCGCGGGGCTCACGAGATGGGTGCGGCCACCCGCGCCCTGGCGGCCTTCGAAGTTGCGGTTCGAGGTCGATGCGCAGCGCTCACCGGGCTCGAGGCGGTCGGCATTCATTGCCAGACACATCGAGCAGCCGGGCTCGCGCCATTCGAAGCCGGCGGCCTTGAAGATCAGGTCGAGGCCTTCGCGCTCGGCCTGTTCCTTCACCACGCCCGAACCGGGCACGACCATCGCGAGCTTCACGTTCTTCGCGACCTTCTGGCCGAGCTTCTTCACCACGGCCGCGGCTTCGCGCATGTCCTCGATGCGGCTGTTGGTGCACGAGCCGATGAACACCTTGTCGATGAAGATGTCGTTCATGGCCTTGTTGGGCTCCAGGCCCATGTAGACCAGCGCGCGCTCGATGGCGCTGCGCTTGCTGGCGTCCTTTTCCTTGTCGGGATCGGGCACGCGGCCGTTGATCTCGACCACCATTTCGGGTGAGGTGCCCCAGGTGACCTGCGGCTGGATCTGCGCGGCGTCGAGCTCGACCACGGCGTCGAAGGTCGCGCCGGGGTCGGACTGCAGCGTGCGCCAGTAGCTCACGGCCTGGTCCCATTCGACGCCGGTGGGCGCGAGCGGGCGGCCCTTCACGTAGCTGATGGTCTTTTCGTCGACCGCCACCAGCCCGGCGCGCGCGCCGGCTTCGATGGCCATGTTGCAGACCGTCATGCGGCCTTCCATGCTCAGGTCGCGAATCGCCGAGCCTGCGAATTCGATCGTGTAGCCCGTGCCGCCGGCGGTGCCGATCTTGCCGATGATGGCCAGCACGATGTCCTTGGCCGTGCAGCCCAGCGGCAGCTTGCCTTCGACCTTCACGAGCATGTTCTTGGCCTTCTTGCCCAGCAGCGTCTGCGTGGCCATCACGTGCTCGACCTCGCTGGTGCCGATGCCGTGTGCCAGCGCGCCGAACGCGCCGTGCGTGGAGGTGTGCGAGTCGCCGCAGACCACCGTCATGCCCGGCAGCGTCGCGCCGCTTTCCGGGCCGATCACGTGCACGATGCCCTGGCGCTTGCTCAGGAACGGGAAGAACGCGGCGGCGCCGAACTCGGCGATGTTGCGGTCCAGCGTGGTGACCTGTTCCTTGCTGGTCGGGTCGGCAATGCCTTCGTAGCCGCGCTCCCAGCCGGTGGTCGGCGTGTTGTGGTCGGCGGTGGCCACCACCGAGCTGATGCGCCACAGCTTGCGGCCGGCTTCGCGCAGGCCTTCGAAGGCTTGCGGGCTGGTCACTTCGTGCACCAGGTGGCGGTCGATGTAGAGGATCGCGGTGCCGTCTTCCTCGGTGTGGACGACGTGTTCGTCCCAGATCTTGTCGTAGAGCGTGCGTGCCATGTCGGTCTCTTCTTTCGTGGGGAAATGGATTGTCTGTCGAGGCGGTCTAGGCCGCGAGTCGTTCGGTGGCGTCGGTCGAATCGGCCGCTGCGTGCAGGTGGTTCACCAGCGTGCGCGCCGCCACCGGCAGGGTGGAGAAGTCGCGCGCCACCAGCCGGATCTCGCGCGCCGCCCAGGCGTCGTTGAGCGTCACGCTCACGAGGCCGCGGCCGATGCCGTTGCGCATGAGTTCGAAGGCGCGCTGCGGCATCACGCCGATGCCCAGGCCGTTGTCGATCATCCGGCACATGGCGTCCAGGCCCGTGACGTGGATGCGCAGCTTCACGCTGCGGCCGGCGCTCAGCGCCGCTTCGTGCATCGCCACGTAGATCGAACTGTTGGTGTGCAGGCCGACGTGGTCGAAGGCCAGCGAGTCGACGAAATCGATCGCGTCCTGCGCGGCCAGCGCGTGCCCCTCGGGAACGATCAGCGCGAGGCGGTCGTGCCGGTAGGAAAGGCTCTGCAGCTCGCCCGCGCCGCCGGCCACGTGGCACACACCCAGGTCGGCCGCGCCTTCCTGCACCGCGCGGATCACTTCGCTGCTCAGGTGCTCCTCGAGGTCGATCTTGATGGCCTCATGGGCTCGCGAGAACACGCCTAGGTCTTCCGGCAGGAACTGCACGATGGCCGAGATGTTGGCGTGCACCCGCACATGGCCGCGCACGCCGTCGGCGTATTCGCTGAGCTCGCCCTGCATCTTCTCGAGGCTGTAGAGCACCGAGCGGGCGTGGTGCAGCAGGCTTTCGCCGGCCGGCGTGAGGTCGACGCCGCGCGCATGGCGGTAGAGCAGGGCGGTGCCGAGCGTGGCCTCCAGGTCGGACAGCCGCTTGCTCACGGCCGAGGCCGCGATGAACTCGCGCTCCGCCGCGCGCCCGATGCTGCCCAGCTCGCACACGGCCACGAACAGCTGCAGCGACGTGAGGTCGATGCGGCGGGCAAAGTTGCGTTCGGACGTGCTCATGGGGCTTGGGCATCGTGATTGGCGATGAGTTGGCGATTTTCTTACTGTTTTGAAGCCGTTACCATCGCGATGCGCGATGACCTCGCTGCCGGCTGGCGAGGAGGGGCATGCCGAACGGGCAATAAAAAAGCTGCCCGGAGGCAGCTTTTTCAGGGAGCGGAGGTTCCGCAGCCGGTCGATCAGCGGGCCGAGATCGGCTTCACGTCACGCTTGGGCGAGCCTTCGAACAGCTGGCGCGGGCGGCCGATCTTGTACTCGGGGTCGCCGATCATTTCGTTCAGCTGGGCGATCCAGCCGACCGTGCGGGCCAGCGCGAAGATCGCGGTGAACAGCGGCACGGGGATGCCGATGGCGCGTTGCACGATGCCCGAGTAGAAGTCGACGTTCGGGTAGAGCTTGCGCGACACGAAGTACTCGTCTTCCAGGGCGATCTTCTCGAGTTCCTTGGCCAGCTTGAACAGCGGGTCGTTTTCCAGGCCCAGCTCGGTCAGCACTTCGTTGCAGGTTTCCTGCATCAGCTTGGCGCGCGGGTCGTAGTTCTTGTACACGCGATGGCCGAAGCCCATCAGCTTGACGTTCGAGTTCTTGTCCTTGACCTTCTTGATGAACTCGCCGATCTTTTCCACGCCGCCTTCGCGCTGGATGTCGTACAGCATGTTCAGCGCCGCTTCGTTGGCACCGCCGTGGGCCGGGCCCCACAGGCAGGCCACGCCGGCTGCAATGGCCGCGAAGGGGTTCGTGCCCGACGAGCCGCACAGGCGCACGGTCGAGGTCGAGGCGTTCTGCTCGTGGTCTGCGTGCAGGATGAAGATGCGGTCGAGCGCGCGCTCGAGCACCGGGTTCACCTTGTACTCTTCGCACGGCGTGGCGAACATCATGTGCAGGAAGTTGCCTGCATAGCTGAGTTCGTTCTTCGGGTACATGTACGGCTGGCCGACGGTGTACTTGTAGGCCATGGCCACGAGCGTGGGCATCTTCGCGATCAGGCGGATCGCGGCGATCTCGCGGTGCTCGGGATTGTTGATGTCCGTGCTGTCGTGATAGAAGGCCGACAGGGCGCCCACGAGGCCGGTCATGATGGCCATCGGGTGGGCATCGCGACGGAAGCCGCGCAGGAAGAACTGCATTTGCTCGTTGACCATCGTGTGGTTCGTCACGAGCTTGGTGAAGCTGGCCTTCTTGCCTGCGTCCGGCAGCTCGCCGTACAGCAGCAGGTGGCAGGTTTCCATGAAGTCGCAGTTGGTCGCGAGCTGCTCGATGGGGTAGCCGCGGTACAGCAGCTCGCCCTTGTCACCGTCGATGTAGGTGATGGCCGACTGGCAGGCGGCGGTCGACATGAAGCCCGGGTCGTACGTGAACATGCCGGTCTGTGCATACAGCTTGCGGATGTCGATCACGTCGGGCCCGATGGTGCCCTTGTAGATCGGCAGTTCGACGTTGTCGCCGCCATTGCTGAACGACAGCGTGGCCTTGGTATCGGATGCTTTCATTTCGGTTTACTTTCAGAGGTGGATTCAGGACGAAGGAGAAAAAATGGCAGGACGCTGAGCGCCGTCGGTACGCATCAGCTGCAGCAATGCGACCACCTCGGCCCCGGCCCATGCGGGCTCGGGCTCCTTTCTGCACAGCAGCAGGTCGAGGAGGTCGTTGTCCGACAGGTCCATCAATGTCTCCATCGCTCCCGCTTGACCGACGGTCATGTGGGATTCGTGCCGCTCGAAGAAGCGGGCGATGAACAGGTCGTTCTCCAGCAGGCCGCGCCGGCAACGCCACTTGAGCTTGCTCAGCGCGCGTTCGCCGAGCAGCGTATCGGGGGCGTTGGCGGGGGTCGACATAAGTAAGGCTTCTCGGGAAAACCGTCAGATGGCGCGACGCACCATCAGTTCCTTGATCTTGCCGATGGCCTTGGTCGGGTTCAGGCTCTTCGGGCACACGTCGACGCAGTTCATGATCGTGTGGCAGCGGAACAGGCGGTACGGGTCTTCCAGGTTGTCCAGGCGCTCGGCGGTGGCTTCGTCGCGGCTGTCGGCGATGAAGCGGTAGGCCTGCAGCAGGCCGGCCGGGCCGACGAACTTGTCGGGGTTCCACCAGAAGCTCGGGCAGCTCGTGGAGCAGCTCGCGCACAGGATGCACTCGTACAGGCCGTCGAGCTCTTCACGCTCTTCGGGCGACTGCAGGCGCTCCTTCTCGGGCGGCACGGTGTCGTTCTGCAGGTACGGCTTGATCGAGTTGTACTGCTTGAAGAACTGGGTCATGTCGACGATCAGGTCGCGGATGACGGGCAGGCCCGGCAGCGGCTTGAGCACGACGGTGCCCTTGAGCGTGTTCATGTTGGTCAGGCAGGCCAGACCGTTCTTGCCGTTGATGTTCATCGCGTCGGAGCCGCAGACGCCTTCGCGGCACGAGCGGCGGAACGACAGCGTGGGATCCTGTGCCTTGAGCTTCATCAGGGCGTCCAGCAGCATGCGTTCGTGGCCGTCGAGTTCGACCTCGACCGTCTGCATGTAGGGCTTGGCGTCCTTGTCCGGGTCGTAGCGGTAGATCTGGAATGTGCGCTTCATCGTATGGACCTTGTAAATATTCTTAGAACGTGCGGACCTTGGGCGGCACGGATGCCACCGTCAGCGGCTGCAGCTTGACGGGCTTGTACGAGAGGCGGTTGTCCGCGCTGTACCAGAGCGTGTGCTTCATCCAGTTGGCGTCGTCGCGGCCCAGCGGTGCGACCGGGTCATCCGCAGGACGCTCGTAGTCTTCCACCGTGTGGGCGCCGCGGCATTCCTTGCGGGCGGCGGCCGAGACCATGGTGGCCTGCGCCACTTCGATCAGGTTGTCGACTTCCAGCGCTTCGATGCGGGCGGTGTTGAACACCTTGGACTTGTCCTTCAGGCCGATCGACTTGACGCGCTCGCGCACGGCGGCGATCTTGACCACGCCTTCGTCCATCGAGGCCTGCTTGCGGAACACGGCGGCATGCTGCTGCATGACGGCGCGGATCTCGCCGGCCACGTCCTGGGCGTACTCGCCGCCGGTGGAGGCTTCGAGCTCGTTCAGGCGCTGCAGGGTGCGGTCGGCCGCATCCTTGGGCAGTTCCTTGTGTTCCTTGTGCTTGTCGTTGAACTCGACGATGTGGTTGCCGGCCGCGCGGCCGAACACCAGGAGGTCGAGCAGCGAGTTGGTGCCCAGGCGGTTGGCGCCGTGCACGCTCACGCAGGAGCATTCGCCCACCGCGTACAGGCCGTTGACCACGGCGCTGTTGTCTTCACCCTTCTGGATGACGACCTGGCCGTTGATGTTCGTCGGGATGCCGCCCATCTGGTAGTGGATGGTGGGCACCACGGGAATCGGTTCCTTGGTGACGTCGACGTTGGCGAAGTTGATGCCGATCTCGTAGACCGACGGCAGCCGCTTGTGGATGGTGTCGGCACCCAGGTGGTCCAGCTTCATGTGGATGTAGTCCTTGTTGGGACCACAGCCACGGCCTTCCTTGATTTCCTGGTCCATCGAGCGCGAGACGAAGTCGCGCGGGGCCAGGTCCTTCAGGGTGGGCGCATAGCGCTCCATGAAGCGTTCGCCGTTGCTGTTGAGCAGGATGGCGCCTTCGCCGCGGCAGCCTTCGGTCAGCAGCACGCCCGCGCCGGCCACGCCGGTGGGGTGGAACTGCCAGAACTCCATGTCCTGCAGCGGGATGCCCGAACGTGCGGCCATGCCCAGGCCGTCGCCGGTGTTGATGAACGCGTTGGTGGACGCACCGAAGATGCGGCCTGCGCCGCCGGTGGCCAGCAGCACGGTCTTGGCCTGCAGGATGTGCAGGTCGCCGGTTTCCATTTCGAGGGCCGTGACGCCGACCACGTCGCCTTCATCGTCGCGGATGAGGTCGAGCGCCATCCATTCGACGAAGAACTGGGTGCGGGCTTCCACGTTCTTCTGGTAGAGCGTGTGCAGCATCGCGTGGCCGGTGCGGTCGGCCGCGGCGCAGGCGCGCTGCACGGCCTTCTCGCCGTAGTTGGCGGTGTGGCCGCCGAACGGACGCTGGTAGATCGTGCCGTCGGGGTTGCGGTCGAAGGGCATGCCGAAGTGTTCGAGCTCGTACACGACCTTCGGGGCTTCACGGCACATGAACTCGATCGCGTCCTGGTCGCCGAGCCAGTCGGAGCCCTTGATCGTGTCGTAGAAGTGGTAGTGCCAGTTGTCTTCGCTCATGTTGCCGAGCGAGGCGCCCACGCCGCCCTGGGCAGCGACGGTGTGCGAACGGGTCGGGAACACCTTGGAGAGCACGGCCACGTTGAGGCCGGCACGGGCGAGTTGCAGCGAGGCGCGCATGCCGGAGCCGCCGGCACCGACGATGACGACGTCGAACTTGCGCTTGGTGATGTTTTCTTTTGTGTAGGTCATGGTGGGTCAGATCTTCCAAAGCACTTGAATGGCCCAACCCGCACAACCGACAAGCCAGACGATGGTGAAAACTTGCAGCACGAGACGGATGGCGACAGGCTGGACGTAGTCCATCCACACGTCGCGCATGCCGACCCACACGTGATAGAGCAGGGCAACGATCACGGAGAAGGTCAGGACCTTCATCCACTGTGCGGCGAAGATGCCGGCCCACAGGTCGTAACCGATGGGACCGCGCGAGAAGATCACCTGTGCGAGCAGGATGATCGTGAACAGCGCCATCAGGGCGCCGGTGATGCGTTGGCTGAGCCAGTCGCGCAGACCGTAGTGCGCGCCGACGACGATGCGCTTGGAGCCGTAATTCACAGACATGGTTGGCTCCTTCTCAGTACAGGCCGAACAGCTTGGCGCCAAGCACCAGCGTGAGGATGATGCTCGCGAGCAGCGTGAAGATGGCCGAGCTGTGGCCGAACTCCTTGGTCACGGCGGAGTGGCTCACGTCCATCCAGAGGTGACGCAGGCCGGCGATGAAGTGGTGCAGGTAGGCCCAGATGAGGGCCAGTGCGACGAGCTTGAAGAACCATCCCGGAGCGAAGCCGACGCCGATGTTGAAAGCAGACTTGAATTTCGCGAACGAATAGTCAGATGACAGCGAGGTGTCGAACATCCAGATGATGAAGGGCATCAGCAGAAACATCAGCACACCGCTCACGCGGTGCAGGATCGACACGATGCCAGCCGGCGGCAGCCGGTAGGTCGTGAGATCGGTGAAGGCGTTGATGTTCCGGAATTCGCGACGCGGCGGCCGGGGGGGAGTTGCAAGCTCTGTCATAGGGAGATGGCTTTCGTGGCTTTGTGACTTGTTGGCTTGTTCTGAGAGCGAACGCTTTTGTTTCTTCTGCGGAATGCAAACAACGCAAAATTCTATTGCAATGCACCATCGCGCACCGGACGCGCAGGAGTCAACGCACTGCGGCAGTCGGATGCTCGGGGATTGAGGTTGCGTTGCGCGGGCTGAGTGTGCGCGTTTGTGCCCGCGCGGGCGAGGTTCTTCGGCGCCATCGGATCAGCCCAGCTGGTTGCGGTAGTGGTGGGTGTCGGTGCGGTACAGGCCGCGGCGCAGTTCCATCGGCATGTCGTGGTACGTGTGCGCCACGCGCTCCACGCTCAAGAGCGGCATCTGCAGCGGCACGTCGAGCAGCTGCGCCTGTTCGGCATCAGGCAGCACGGCGCGGATCTTTTCTTCGGCACGCACCATGCGCACGCCGAACTCGGTTTCGAACATTGCGTACATCGGGCCGGGCCAGGCACGCAAGCGGTCGGCCGTGAGGCCCTTGAAGGGCGCGCCGGGCAGCCAGAGGTCTTCGAGGATGGTCGGCACGCCGCCATAGGCGAGCACGCGGCGCACCTGCAGCACGGCGTCGCCGGTGCGCAGGCTCAGCGCACGCGCCACGTCGGCCGAGGCGCGCAGGCGCTTGCAGTCGACGATGGTGCGCTCGGCCGGGCCTTCGGCGCTCGGGCTGCCGGCGTCGGGCACGAGCTTGAGAAAGCGGTACTGCACATGCTGCTCGGCATGCGTGGCCACGAAGGTGCCCTTGCCCTGGCGGCGCACCACCAGGTTTTCGGCCGCCAGCTCGTCGATCGCCTTGCGCACCGTGCCCTGGCTCACGCGGTACCGCACGGCCAAGTCCATCTCGCTGGGGATAGGCTCGCCCGGCTTCCACTCGCCGGCCTGCAGGCTCTGCAGGATCAGGGTCTTGATCTGCTGGTAGAGCGGACTGAAGGACGGCGTCGTGGGCTCGTCGAGGGTGGAGGGCGTGTTCATGGCAGCGGTGGGGTGCGCCGTGGCGGACCCCCAGAGGATATCTTATATAAGACATAAGACGGCCTTTGTCGAATCGGCTTAAAATGCGGGCCGGTCCCGCGCCGCGGGAAAGCTTCCCCCCGCTGGACCGCGGCGCCCCACGAGAGCGCTAACCCGTTTCACCACCTTCTGGAGTCTTCCCATGAGCAAAAAGCCTGTCCGCGTTGCCGTTACCGGTGCCGCCGGTCAAATCGGTTACGCCCTGTTGTTCCGTATCGCTTCCGGCGAAATGCTCGGCAAAGACCAGCCGGTCATCCTGCAACTGCTCGAAATCCCCGACGAGAAGGCCCAGAAGGCGCTCAAGGGCGTGATGATGGAGCTCGACGACTGCGCCTTCCCGCTGCTGGCCGGCATGGAAGCCCACGGCGACCCGATGACCGCCTTCAAGGACGCCGACTACGCCCTGCTGGTCGGTTCGCGCCCCCGCGGCCCCGGCATGGAACGCGCCGAACTGCTGGCCGTCAACGGCGCCATCTTCACGGCACAGGGCAAGGCGCTGAACGCCGTCGCCTCGCGCAACGTGAAGGTGCTGGTCGTCGGCAACCCTGCCAACACCAACGCCTACATCGCCATGAAGTCGGCACCGGACCTGCCGCGCAAGAACTTCACCGCCATGCTGCGCCTGGACCACAACCGCGCTGCCAGCCAGATCGCCGCCAAGACCGGCAAGGCCGTGGCCGACATCGAGAAGCTCACCGTCTGGGGCAACCACTCGCCCACGATGTACGCCGACTACCGCTTTGCGACCATCAACGGCGAAAGCGTCGCCAAGATGATCAACGACCAGGAATGGAACGCCAACACCTTCCTGCCGACCGTCGGCAAGCGCGGCGCGGCCATCATCGAAGCGCGCGGCCTGTCGTCGGCTGCCTCGGCCGCCAACGCCGCCATCGACCACATGCGCGACTGGGCCCTGGGCACCAACGGCAAGTGGGTCACGATGGGCATTCCGTCGGACGGCCAGTACGGCATTCCGAAGGACGTGATGTTCGGCTTCCCGGTCACCTGCGAAAACGGTGAGTACAAGCTGGTCGAGGGCCTCGAGATCGACGCCTTCAGCCAGGAACGCATCAACAAGACGCTCGAAGAGCTCGAAGGCGAACGCGCCGGCGTCGCTCACCTGCTGTAAAGCAAGCCCGCCCGCATGCTCGACTGGAACCCCGCGCTCTACCGTCGCTACGAGGACGAGCGCACCCGGCCCGCACAGGAACTCCTGGCGCGGGTCCCGCTTGCCGAGGCCGCCCGCGTGGTCGACCTCGGATGCGGACCGGGCAATTCCACCGAGCTGCTGGCACATCGGTTCCCGACGGCGCAGGTCACGGGCACCGACAACTCCGAAGCCATGCTGGTCAGCGCGCGCGAGCGCCTGCCGGCGGCACGCTTCGAGCTGAGCGACATCGCGACCTGGGCGCCGCGTGAAACAGAAGCGCCCGATCTCATCTACGCCAATGCATCCCTGCAATGGGTGCCGGATCACGAGACGCTGATCCCCCGCCTGTTCGACGCGCTGGCCCCGGGCGGCGTGCTCGCCGTCCAGATGCCCGACAACCGCCAGGAGCCCACGCACCGCCTGATGCGCGCGGTGGCGGCCGAAGCGCCCTGGGCCGAGCCCATCGGCGACGCCGACAAGCTGCGCACCTTGCTGCTGCCGCTCGGCGGCTACTACGACCTCTTGGCCGCGCGTGCGGCCCATGTCGATGTCTGGCACACCATCTACCAGCACCCGATGGCCAACGCCGCGGCCATCGTCGAATGGGTGCGTAGCACTGGGCTGAAGCCTTTCGTCGACCGCCTGCCGCCCGACCTGCAGGCGAGCTACCTCGCCGAATACGAACGTCGGGTGGACGAGGCCTATCCGGTGCGCACCGACGGCAAGCGCCTGCTTGCCTTCCCGCGCATGTTCATCGTGGCGCACAAGAAAAAAGACGCATGACGACGAAGACCGCCGCTGCCCATCCCGCGGACGTGCTGCTCGGCGCACAGGCCGGCGCCGTGACCCTGCCGGTGTGCGACCACTACAGCGGCGTCGAAGCCCGCATGAAGAAGAGCCTCGCGCTGCAGGGCGAGATGGCGCAGGAGTTCGGCGCCTGCGTGTTCGACGTCACCCTCGACTGCGAAGACGGCGCCCCGGTCGGCGGCGAAGCGGAGCATGCCGCGCTCGTCACCGAACTCGCGCTGGCCGCCCAGCCCGGCATGCGCGTCGGCGTGCGCGTGCACCCGGTCGACCACCCGGCCTTCGCCGGCGACGTGGTCACTATCGCCGGACGTGCCGGCCATCGGCTGAGCCACCTCATGGTGCCCAAGGTCGAATCCGTGGCCGATGTGTGTCAGGCTGTTGCCGCGCTCGACGCCGCCGATGCTGGCGCGCTGCCGCTGCATGTGCTCATCGAATCGCCCCTGGCGGTGCACAACGCCTTCGAGATCGCCGCGCATCCACGCGTGCAGTCGCTGAGCTTCGGCCTCATGGATTTCGTGTCGGCGCATGCCGGCGCCATTCCCGCCGACGGCATGGGCGCGGCGGGGCAGTTCAGCCACCCGCTGGTCGTGCGTGCCAAGCTGGCACTGGCCTCGGCGGCGCATGCCTACGGCAAGGTGCCTTCGCATTGCGTGGTCACCGAGTTCAACGACACCGATGCGATGCGCCTGGCGGCCCGCAAGGCGGCCACCGAATTCGGCTACACGCGCATGTGGAGCATCCACCCGAACCAGATCCGGCCGATCCTCGAGGCCTTCGCGCCCGACGAGGCGCAGATTCAAATTGCCACAAAAATCATTACAAAAGCCGCAGACGCGGATTGGGCACCGACACAAATTGATGGCACATTGCACGACCGCGCGAGCTACCGCCACTTCTGGCAGGTCCTGACGCGCGCCCACGCAACAGGGCGCGCGTTGCCCTCCGAGGCGAAAGCCTGGTTTGCATCGCGGTCTCCTGAAACCCACTGAATCAGCCTGAAGGAACCCCGCACATGAAGAAAATTGCACTGATCGCCGCCGTTGCACTGGCCCTGCCTTTCGCCGCCGTGGCGCAGAACGCCACCGCCACCAAGCCGGCCGCGGCCAAGGCCGAAGCCAAGAAGACCCCGCCGAAGCGCCAGGTCACCCGCAAGGCGGCCAAGGCTGTCGAAGAGGTCACGCCGATCGCCGACGACACCAACATCGTACTGTCCGAGTCCGACCTGGCCGTGGCACAGCGCGTGTCCATCGGCAAGGCCCAGTGCGAACTCGGCGCCGACGTGACCGTCACGCCCGACGAGAAGAAGCCCGGCTTCTTCACCGTGACCACCAAGGGCCTGAAGTACCGCATGCACCCGGTCGAAAGCCGCACCGGCGCCATCCGCCTCGAAGACCCGCGTGCCGGCGCCATGTGGCTCCAGCTGGGCAACAAGTCGATGCTGATGAACCAGAAGGCCGGCCTGCGTATTGCCGACGAATGCCAGACCGCCGCTCAGGTCGCCTTTGCCGACGAGATGAAGAAGAACCCGCCGAAGGCCCTTTTCGAAGGTGCCGACGCAGCCAAGAAGTAAGAAGAGCACCGAACCCGGGGTGCGGCGCGGCTCTTGCTTGGCCGCTAGAGACCGCTGCGCACGCCCGATAGCCTAGTTTCCGGAGAAAAGAAGATGTTGCAAGCCTACGTTGATCATGTTGCCGAACGCGCCGCGCTCGGTATCCCGCCGCTGCCCCTGAGCGCGAAGCAGACCGCCGAAGCGATCGAGCTCCTGAAGAGCGCGAATGCCAAGGACGGCGCCTTCCTGCTGGACCTGCTCACCTACCGTGTGCCCGCCGGCGTCGACGACGCCGCCAAGGTCAAGGCGAGCTACCTCGCGGCCGTGGCCCACGGCACCGAGAAGAACGCGTTCATCTCGCGCGCCCGCGCCACTGAACTGCTCGGCACCATGCTCGGCGGCTACAACATCAGCCCCATGATCGACCTGCTGGACGACGCCGAAGTCGGCGCCGTCGCAGCCGAAGGCCTGAAGAAGACCCTGCTGATGTTCGACCAGTTCCACGACGTCAAGGAAAAGGCCGACAAGGGCAACGCCCACGCCAAGGGCGTGCTGCAAAGCTGGGCCGACGCCGAGTGGTTCACAAGCCGCCCCGAAGTGCCGCAAAGCATCACCGTCAGCATCTTCAAGGTGGCCGGCGAAATCAACACCGACGACCTGTCGCCCGCACCCGACGCCACCACGCGTCCCGACATTCCGATGCACGCCCTGGCGATGCACAAGAACGCCCGCCCCGGCATCGTTCCTGAAGAAGACGGCAAGCGCGGCCCGGTGAAGTTCATCGAAGACCTGCGCGCGCGCGGCCACCTCGTGGCCTACGCCGGCGACGTGGTCGGCACGGGTTCGTCGCGCAAGAGCGCCACCAACTCGGTGCTGTGGTTCACCGGCGAAGACATTCCCTTCGTGCCGAACAAGCGTTTCGGCGGCGTCTGCCTCGGCGGCAAGATCGCTCCCATCTTCTACAACACGATGGAAGACTCGGGCGCACTGCCCATCGAGCTCGACGTGACCCAGATGAACATGGGCGACGTGGTCGAGCTGCGTCCCTACGAAGGCAAGGCCCTGAAGGACGGCCAGGTCATTGCCGAATTCCAGGTCAAGAGCGACGTGCTGTTCGACGAAGTGCGCGCCGGCGGCCGCATTCCGCTGATCATCGGCCGCGGCCTGACGGCCAAGGCGCGCGAGGCCCTGGGCCTGCCCGTCTCGACGCTGTTCCGCCTGCCGCAAAGCCCGGTCGACACCAAGAAGGGCTTCTCGCTCGCACAGAAGATGGTCGGCCGCGCCTGCGGCCTGCCCGAAGGCCAGGGCGTGCGCCCGGGCACGTACTGCGAACCCAAGATGACCTCGGTCGGCTCGCAGGACACCACCGGCCCGATGACCCGCGACGAGCTGAAGGACCTGGCTTGCCTGGGCTTCTCGGCCGATCTGGTCATGCAGTCGTTCTGCCACACGGCTGCGTACCCGAAGAAGGTCGACGTCAAGATGCACCACGAACTGCCCGAGTTCATGGCCAATCGCGGCGGCGTCTCGCTGCGTCCGGGCGACGGCGTGATCCACAGCTGGCTCAATCGCCTGCTGACGCCCGACACCGTGGGCACGGGCGGCGACAGCCACACCCGCTTCCCCATCGGCATCAGCTTCCCCGCGGGCTCCGGCCTCGTGGCTTTCGCGGCCGCCACCGGCGTGATGCCGCTGGACATGCCCGAATCGGTGCTCGTGCGCTTCAAGGGCAAGATGCAGCCCGGCGTCACGCTGCGTGACCTGGTCAACGCGATTCCGCTGTACGCCATCAAGTCGGGCCTGCTGACCGTGGCCAAGCAAGGCAAGAAGAACATCTTCTCGGGTCGCATCCTCGAGATCGAAGGCCTGCCCGACCTGAAGGTCGAACAAGCGTTCGAACTGAGCGATGCCTCGGCCGAACGCTCGGCCGCTGGCTGCACGGTGCACCTGAACAAGGAACCGATCCAGGAGTACATCAACAGCAACATCACGCTGATGAAGTGGATGATTGCCGAAGGCTACGCCGACGCCCGCACGCTGGCACGCCGCATCGCCGCGCAGGAAGCCTGGCTCAAGGACCCGCAGCTGCTCAAGGGCGATGCCGACGCCGAGTACGCCGCCGTCATCGAGATCGACCTGGCCGAGATCCATGAGCCCATCGTGGCCTGCCCGAACGACCCGGACGACGTGAAGACGCTGAGCGACGTGGCCGGTGCCACCATCGACGAAGTGTTCATCGGCTCGTGCATGACCAACATCGGCCACTTCCGCGCCGCATCGAAGCTGCTCGAAGGCAAGCGCGACATCCCGGTCAAGCTGTGGATCGCACCGCCGACCAAGATGGACGCGCAGCAGCTCACCGAGGAAGGCCACTACGGCGTGTTCGGCAATGCCGGCGCGCGCACCGAAATGCCGGGCTGCTCGCTGTGCATGGGCAACCAGGCGCAGGTGCGCGAAGGCGCGACGGTGATGTCGACCAGCACCCGCAACTTCCCGAACCGCCTGGGCAAGAACACGAACGTGTACCTGGGCTCGGCCGAACTGGCCGCCATCTGCTCGCGCCTGGGTCGCATCCCGACCCGCGAGGAGTACATGGCCGCCACGGGCGTGATCGATGCGTCCAGCGCGCAGATCTACCAGTACCTGAACTTCGACAAGATCGAAGACTACAAGGGCGTGGCGGACACGGTCACGGCCTGACGGTCGTTGCAGCCGGCGAGCGATTCGCCGGCCGCATGAAAAAGCCCCGCTTCGGCGGGGCTTTTTCATGCGCGTTCGCTGCCGGTGTCAGCCCGGCGGCGGATTCGGCTTCAGGTGCTCCTGGCCTTTCAGCACCATCGCCATGCCGGCGGGGCCGCCCACGGCGTAGGGCAGCGAGGCCTGTAGCGAATGGGCGAAGTCGCCCCGGTACAGCTTGGCGCCTTGGTGGGTCAGGTTCGAATTGGCATCGATGTAGATCGACTCGCCCAGCCCCGACCACAGCCGGCAGAAGCCGTAGTCTTCCGACAGGTAGCGCCGCGTGACCGGGTCGACCATCACGTCGAAGAAGCGGTAGTGCAGCCCGCGGTCGGCTTCGCCGATGCTGTCGGGCACGTACTGCAGCTCGGGGTAGGCGGCCATGAGCCGCTCGAACACGCCGCGCCGGATCGCCATGAAGCCCGTGGGCGCCTCGGTCATCTTCATGAAGCCGTCGGGCTGCACCTCGAGCTCGATCTGCGATGCGCCTTCTTCGGCCTTGGCATTGACCGTGTAGCGCGTGAACGCGGCCTCGAACTGCTGCTGCGTGGTGCCGGCCGCCACGCCGCCGGCGGGCCAGTCTTCGCGCTTGAGCGGGTACACGCCGGCGGCGATGTCGTAGCCCGACAGCAGCAGGCGGAACGCCGCCTCGGCCGAGAAGCCGATGTCCGCGTCGATCCAGAACAGGTGCGTCCATTCCGTGTTGGCCAGGAACTGGGCCACGCAGTTGTTGCGCGCGCGCGTGACCAGGCTTTCGCCCTGGTGCATCAGCACCTGCACCTTCATGCCGGCACGCTCGGCGCTCACGGTGAAGTTCAGCAATGAGGCCACGTAGTTCTGGAAGAACTTGCCGTCGTGGCTCGGCGTCACGATCACGGGGTAGAAATTCCGGAGTTCGGACGGGTCGAGCATGCGAGGGGCTCCGTGGGGTGAGGGTCTGGCTAGCGGGCAGGGCGCTGCATCAGGCCCTGCAGCAGGGTGTCATAGGTTTGCGTGGCCACCGCGTCGCCGGGCAGGTAGCGCCCGATGAGTGCGCGTTGCCGGTCGCGGTAGGCCTGGGCCTGTGCGTCATGCCCGTCGATGGCCTCGAGCACGCGGGCGCTGCCCGCGGCCACGTCGTTTTCTGCGTAGTAGTAGCCCAGGTCCGCGCACAGGTGGGCGTTGTGCACCAGCGGATAGCCCTGCCAGCAGGTCTCGAGGTAGAAGTAGTTGAGCGGGTTCTCCCACTGGTGGGAGACGACGATGTCGGTGTTCTGCGCCAGGAACACCGGGGTTTCGTGCCGGCCCAGGAAGACCGCCTTGTGCTGGCGCACCAGGTCAAGCTGGTTCATCAGCGTGATGAACTCCATGCTGTCCTTGGCCATGCGCTCCACGTTCGTGACCTGCAGCAGCGCGATCGCGTCGGGCCGGGCGCGATACGCCAGCTCGGCGATCAGGATGGGGTAGACGCAGAACTTCACCACGTTGATGTTCGGCTCCATCACGCTGAGCCGCCGCGGCCCGCTGCGCGGCTGGTACGCGCCGCCCTCCGGCAGGGCGCGGGCGCGCTCTTGCAGGAACACAGGGCTCCAGACGAAGGGCACGGCGCGCGCCTCGGCGCGGCGCAGCACCTCGAAGTACGGCTGGCTGATGTGGGCCACCTGCGGAACCATCCAGATATCGTCGTAGCGCTGGTTGATGAACAGGTTGCGGCCCCACAGCGGCTTGCCGAACAACATCGACTCCATCGCGTGCACGTACTCGAAGCCGCAGCAGTACGACACCAGCCGCGCGCCGCGGCGCTTGAGGTGGTCGGTCTGGTCGGCGTCGATCTGGCCGCCCAGCTCGATCAGCACGTCCACGCTGTCCTTGGCCGCCTCGAAAGTCACGGTCGGCCAGCGGGCCTGGTCCCAGGGCAGGGCGGGAGTGATGGGCGTGGCGGTGGTGTTGACCAGCACCACCGAGGCGACGCTGGGGCAGTGCTTCAGCGCCTCTGCCAGGAACACGGCGTTCTGCTTGATGCCGTTGTTCCAGAGGGTTTCGGCCTCGTGGTGGAGGCCGATCGTGATGCCGATGCGCAGGCCGGCACCCGAGGCGGTGGTCATTGGTTTTCGCGGGGGACGTAGCCCGTCAGGCGCCAGCCCTGGGGTTCGAGGCGGAAGCTGACTTTTTCGAAGACGGTCTTGTTGTTCTCGAGGCGGGTGGAGAAGTCGACGTTGGCATACAGGCCGGCGGGAATGCCAGTGCTGTCGTCCGGATAGCGGATTCTCGTGATGCCAGCCCAGTCACGCCGGGCCACGACGCCGACGGTCTGACGTGCGCGTTGCGTATTGGCAACAAAGTCGGCCCGAGGGAATCGGGTCTTGATGAAGGCCGAGGCGCCATCCCAGATCTCTCCAGCGCGGCCTTCGTCGATCTGCTTGAGGCTGGCGAGGCCTGCCTGGACGAGTTCATCGGCGGAACTGCCGTCCTGCTGCGCCAGGGCGCAGGAACTGGCCACGGCCAGCGTGCATGCGGCCAGGAAATGGAGGGGAAACGGCTTCATTCGAAGAACCTTTGTGAAGAAAACCGCTGTGGCAAACAGCGGCCGCGATTCTAGGCGGGGCCTCTGAACCAACGTTTCACACCGCATCCGCCCCGAACCAAATTTGTCGCCAATCGTGAAAGTTTGTGAACTAAATCATCATTTCACGGTTTCCGGTAGACCGAAATGGCTGCAAATGTAAACGGCTGCGTACATTACCGCGTCCATTGTGAACGTCAGGGTAACTACGACCCTGGCTGGGGCAACGAGCCGCGGGCGGTCGTTGCCTTCCTCCGCCGTTGATACCGCGCCCGCCCTCTGTGAACCGAGCTCGAAGAATATGAACAAGTCTTACCGAAGTATCTGGAATGAAGCCCTGGGGGCCTGGGTTGCGGCGTCTGAACTCACTTCGGCGCGGGGAAAGAAGAGCAAGTCGCGGGTGGCGACCGTGGCTGCTTTGGTGGTGGCGGGAGCGGCGGCGGGGTATGGAGGTGGGGCGCTGGCTCAGTACGTTCCGAGTTCTAACTATGGTGTGGCATCGGGTGAGTCGGTTGCTATCGGCAGCAGCAGCGGCGCTGACAGGGCCTTTGCGTCGGGTAACGGCGCTGTCGCGTTGGGTCAAGGCGCAAATGCGACCGGTGGTGTTGCCATTGGCGGCTTCTCGATCGCCAACGGCGCCCACGCCGTTGCCATCGGGCAATCGGCCAACGCGGTAAGTGGCGGCGTCGCTCTTGGATACAACGCCCAGGCGCCGCAGGATGCTGCTGTCGCCATTGGATGGGGCGCGAATGCGACAGGCTCGGCCTCAGGCATCGCAATCGGAGATCGCGCCAACGCGACGGGGACCAATGCGATCGCGATCGGGGGCAACGCAAACCAGACGGCCACGTTGGCAAATGGTGCCGGCGCTCTCGCGGTGGGGTCTGGCGCGCAGGCTACTGGGACTGGAGCAGTTGCATTCGGCGGCTTGGGCGGCACAGCCGGTGGCTCACGCGCGACCAGTACATATGCGGTCGCCATCGGCGCTGCTGCCCAGGCGACAGGCTCGGGTGCTGTCGCACTGGGCGGCGACGCCACCAGTGCCGCGGTTGCGGCCGGCACCAATTCCCTCGCTTTCGGCGCTGGGGCCAAGACGAATACGGGTACGACCGGCGCCGTCGCCATGGGCGCGAACGCTCAGGCCACGGCTTCCGACGCGTTCGCCATGGGTACGGGGGCCAAGGCCAACGTTGCCGGCGCAATGGCTCTGGGCTTGAACGCGCAGGCAACGTCGGCCAACGCGGTCGCCATCGGTGCCAATGCGATTGCCAGCACTGCGACCGCGGCGCCCACCGCGACGATCGGCCCGGTAACCTACTCGGGGTTTGCGGGCGCGTCGCCTATTGGCGTGGTCAGTGTGGGCTCGCTCAACAACGAACGTCAGATCACCAATGTCGCAGCAGGACGGATCACCGACACCAGCACGGATGCCATCAACGGCAGCCAGTTGTATTCGACGCTGAGCACGACCAACAGCAGCATCAGCAGCCTGTCGACGTCGACGTCTTCGGGCCTGAGCACGGCCACGAGCAGCATCGCCAGCCTGTCCACGGGCCTGAGCACCACAAACAGCAACGTCGCCAGCCTGTCGACCTCCACATCGTCGGGCCTGAGCACGGCGAGCAGTCGCATTAACAGCCTGTCGACTTCGACGTCGTCGGGACTGAGCACGGCCACGAGCAGCATCTCGAGCCTGTCGACCGGCCTGAGCACCACGAACAGCAACGTCGGCAGTCTTTCGACCTCCACGTCGACCGGCCTCAGTACGACCAACAGTCGCATCGACAGCCTGTCGACATCGACGTCGTCGGGCCTCAGCACGGCGACGAGCGGGATCTCCAGCCTGTCCACAGGTCTGAGTACCACGAACAGCAACGTCAGTAGCCTGTCGACTTCTACGTCGTCCGGACTGAGCACCAGCAGCAGCCGCATCGACAGCCTTTCGACATCGACGTCGAGTGGTCTGAGCACGGCGACCAGTGGCATCTCGAGTCTGTCGACTGGCCTGAGCACAACGAACAGCAATGTCGGCAGCCTGTCGACCTCCACGTCGTCGGGTCTGAGCACCGCAACCAGCGGCATCTCCAGTCTGTCGACTGGCCTCAGCACAACGAACAGCAACGTCGGCAGCCTCTCGACTTCGACGTCGTCGGGTCTGAGCACGACCAACAGCCGCATCGACAGCCTCTCGACGTCCACGTCGTCTGGCATGAGCACCGCTACCAGTGGCATCTCCAGCCTCTCCACGGGGTTGAGCACAACGAACAGCAACGTGAGCAGCCTGTCGACATCGACGTCGTCTGGCTTGAGCACGGCCACGAGCGGCATCTCGAGCCTGTCCACCGGTCTGAGCACGACGAACAGCAACGTCAGCAGCTTGTCGACCTCCACGTCGTCCGGCCTGAGCACCAGCAGCAGCCGCATCGACAGCCTTTCGACGTCCACATCGAGCGGTCTGAGCACGGCGACCAGTGGCATCTCGAGTCTGTCGACTGGCCTGAGTACGACCAACAGCCGCATCGACAGCCTGTCGACTTCGACGTCGTCGGGCCTCAGCACAGCGACGAGCGGGATCTCCAGCCTGTCGACTGGCCTTAGCACCACGAACAGCAACGTGAGCAGCCTGTCGACTTCGACGTCGTCTGGTTTGAGCACGGCCACGAGCGGCATCTCCAGCCTGTCCACAGGCCTGAGCACTACGAATAGCAACGTCAGCAGCTTGTCGACGGGCCTGAGCACGACCAACAGCAGCGTCAGCAGCCTGTCGACTTCGACGTCGTCCGGCCTGAGCACGGCCACGAGCAGCATCTCCAGCTTGTCCACGGGCTTGAGCACCACGAACAGCAACGTGGGTAGCTTGTCGACCTCGACATCGTCGGGTTTGAGCACGACCAACAGCCGCATCGACAGTCTCTCGACGTCCACATCGAGCGGCCTGAGTACTGCGACCAGTGGTATCTCGAGCTTGTCCACGGGGCTGAGCACGACGAACAGCAACGTGAGCAGCCTGTCGACATCGACGTCGTCGGGCCTGAGCACTGCCACCAGCGGCATCTCCAGCTTGTCCACGGGCCTGAGCACCACGAACAGCAACGTCAGCAGCTTGTCGACGTCCACCTCGTCCGGTTTGAGTACCGCTACGAGCGGCATCAACAGTCTGTCGACGGGCCTGAGCACGACCAACAGCAATGTGAGCAGCCTGTCGACGTCGACGTCGTCGGGCCTGAGTACTGCAGCTAGCGGCATTTCGAGCCTGTCCACAGGTCTGAGCACGACGAACAGCAACGTGGGCAGCTTGTCGACCTCGACGTCGTCGGGTCTGAGCACGGCCAATAGCCGCATCGACAGCCTCTCGACATCTACGTCGTCGGGCCTGAGCACGGCGACCAGTGGTATCTCCAGCCTGTCCACAGGTCTGAGCACCACCAACAGCAATGTCAGCAGCTTGTCGACCTCGACGTCGAGCGGCTTGAGCACGGCAACCAGCGGCATCTCTAGTTTGTCGACGGGCCTGAGCACGACCAACAGCAACGTCAGCAGCCTGTCGACTTCGACATCGTCCGGCCTGAGCACCGCGACCAGCGGCATCTCCAGTCTTTCGACCGGTCTCAGCACCACGAACAGCAACGTCAGCAGCCTGTCGACCTCGACGTCGTCGGGCTTGAGTACGGCAACCAGCGGTATCTCAAGCCTGTCCACGGCGCTGAGCAGCACCAACAGCAACCTGGACAGCCTCTCGACGTCTACGTCGTCGGGACTGAGCACGGCCACGAGCGGTATCTCCAGCCTGTCCACGGGCCTGAGCACGACGAATAGCAACGTGGGCAGCTTGTCGACCTCGACATCCAGTGGTTTGAGCACGACCAACAGTCGAATCGATAGCCTCTCGACGTCTACGTCGTCGGGCCTGAGCACGGCCACGAGCAGCATCGATAGCTTGTCGACGTCTACCTCGAGCGGTCTGAGCACTGCGACCAGTGGCATCTCCAGTTTGTCGACGGGCCTGAGCACGACCAACAGCAACGTCAGCAGTCTGTCGACCTCGACGTCGTCTGGTCTGAGCACAGCGACCAGCAGCATCTCCAGCCTGTCCACGGGTCTGAGCACGACGAACAGCAATGTCAGTAGCCTTTCGACCTCCACGTCGAGCGGCTTGAGCACAGCCACGAGTGGCATCGACAGCCTGTCGACTGGTTTGAGCACGACCAACAGCAACGTCAGCAGCCTGTCGACCTCGACGTCGTCGGGCTTGAGTACGGCAACCAGCGGCATCTCGAGCCTGTCTACTGGCCTGAGCACGACCAACAGCAACGTGAGTAGCCTGTCGACTTCGACATCGTCGGGCTTGAGTACGGCAACCAGCGGCATCTCGAGCCTGTCTACTGGCCTGAGCACGACCAACAGCAACGTGAGTAGCCTGTCGACTTCGACATCGTCGGGCCTGAGCACTGCGACCAGTGGCATCGCCAGCCTGTCGACGGGCTTGAGCACCACGAACAGCAACGTGGGCAGCTTGTCGACTTCGACGTCCAGCGGTTTGAGCACGACCAATAGTCGAATCGATAGCCTTTCGACCTCCACATCGTCGGGCCTGAGCACCGCCACGAGCAGCATCGACAGCCTCTCGACGTCTACGTCGAGCGGTCTGAGCACGGCGACCAGTGGCATCACCAGCTTGTCCACGGGCCTGAGCACGACCAACAGCAACGTCAGCAGTCTGTCGACCTCGACGTCCTCGGGTCTGAGCACCACCAATAGTCGTATTGACAGCCTCTCGACGTCTACGTCGTCGGGCCTTAGCACGGCGACGAGCAGCATCGATAGCTTGTCGACGTCTACCTCAAGCGGTCTGAGCACAGCGACCAGCGGCATCGCCAGCTTGTCCACGAGCCTGAGCACAACCAACAGCAATGTGAGCAGCCTGTCGACTTCGACATCGTCGGGCCTGAGCACCGCGACCAGTGGCATCGCCAGCCTGTCGACGGGTTTGAGCACCACGAACAGCAACGTGAGCAGCCTGTCGACTTCCACGTCGTCTGGCCTCAGCACCGCCACGAGCGGCATCTCCAGCCTGTCTACAGGCCTGAGCACCACGAACAGCAATGTGGGCAGCCTGTCGACTTCGACATCGTCGGGTCTGAGCACAGCCAACAGCCGTATCGACAGCCTGTCGACGTCCACGTCGAGCGGCCTGAGCACCACGAACAGCAACCTGGACAGCCTTTCGACCTCGACGTCGAGTGGCTTGAGCACGGCGACCAGCGGCATCTCCAGCCTCTCCACGGGCCTGAGCACGACGAACAGCAACGTGGGCAGCCTGTCGACTTCGACATCGTCGGGTCTGAGCACGGCGACCAGTGGGATCTCCAGCCTGTCGACCGGTCTGAGCACGACCAACAGCAATGTGAGCAGCCTGTCGACGTCCACGTCGTCGGGATTGAGCACAGCCACGAGCAGCATTGACAGCCTTTCGACTTCGACGTCGTCGGGGCTGAGCACCGCAACCAGCGGTATCTCCAGCCTGTCCACGGGCCTGAGCACGACGAACAGCAACGTGAGCAGCTTGTCGACCTCGACGTCGTCTGGTTTGAGCACGGCTACGAGCAGCATCGATAGCCTTTCGACTTCGACGTCGTCGGGCTTGAGCACGGCCACGAGCAGCATTGATAGCCTTTCGACGTCGACGTCGTCGGGTCTGAGCACCGCCACCAGCGGGATCTCCAGCCTGTCTACCGGCCTGAGTACCACGAACAGCAATGTCAGCAGCTTGTCGACCTCGACGTCGTCGGGGCTCAGCACGGCGACCAGTGGCATCTCCAGCCTGTCCACTGGCCTGAGCACTACGAACAGCAACGTCAGCAGCTTGTCGACCTCGACCTCGTCCGGTCTGAGCACGGCCACGAGCAGCATCGACAGTCTCTCGACGTCGACGTCGTCCGGTTTGAGCACCGCTACCAGCGGTATCTCCAGTCTGTCCACCGGCCTGAGCACCACGAACAGCAACGTCAGCAGCCTCTCGACCTCGACGTCGTCCGGCCTGAGCACGGCCACGAGCAGCATCGACAGCCTGTCGACGGGATTGAGCACGGCGACCAGTGGCTTCTCGAGCCTGTCCACCGGCCTGAGCACCACCAACAGCAACCTGGACAGCTTGTCGACGTCCACGTCGAGCGGCTTGAGCACGGCCACCAGCGGTATCTCCAGCCTGTCCACGGGTCTGAGCACCACGAACAGCAACGTCGGCAGCTTGTCGACCTCGACTTCGTCTGGCTTGAGCACGACGAACAGCCGTATCGACAGCCTGTCGACGTCCACGTCGTCGGGCTTGAGTACGGCGACCAGTGGCATCGATAGCCTGTCTACCGGCCTGAGCACGACGAACAGCAACGTGAGCAGCCTGTCGACCTCGACCTCGTCTGGCCTGAGCACGGCGGCGAGCAGCATCGACAGTCTGTCGACTTCGACCTCGTCGGGTTTGAGCACTGCCACCAGCGGCATCTCCAGCCTGTCCACTGGCTTGAGCACGACCAACAGCAACGTCAGCAGCTTGTCGACCTCGACCTCGTCCGGTCTGAGCACGGCCACGAGCAGCATCGACAGTCTTTCGACTTCGACGTCGTCTGGTTTGAGCACTGCCACCAGTGGCATCAACAGCCTGTCCACCGGCCTGAGCACCACCAATAGCAACCTGGACAGCTTGTCGACATCCACCTCAAGCGGCTTGAGCACGGCAACCAGTGGTATTTCGAGCCTGTCGACTTCGACGTCGTCTGGCTTGAGCACGGCGACGAGCAGCATTGGCAGCCTTTCGACCTCGACGTCGTCTGGTTTGAGTACTGCGACCAGCGGTATCTCCAGCTTGTCCACTGGCCTCAGCTCCACGAACAGCAACCTGGACAGCCTGTCGACGTCCACGTCGAGTGGCTTGAGCACGGCCACCAGCGGTATCTCGAGCCTGTCTACGGGCCTGAGCACCACGAACAGCAATGTGAGCAGCCTGTCGACCTCCACGTCGTCCGGCCTGAGCACTGCGACCAGCGGCATCTCGAGCCTGTCCACTGGCTTGAGCACCACGAACAGCAACGTGAGCAGCTTGTCGACTTCGACGTCGAGCGGCCTGAGCACGGCCACGAGCAGCATCTCGAGCCTGTCCACTGGCCTGAGCACAACGAACAGCAATGTCAGCAGTCTTTCGACCTCGACGTCGAGTGGGCTGAGCACGGCCACGAGCGGCATTGAGAGCCTCTCGACTGGTCTGAGCACGACCAACAGCAACGTGAGCAGCTTGTCGACGTCTACGTCGTCGGGCCTGAGCACGGCCACGAGCAGCATCAATAGCCTCTCGACCGGCTTGAGCACGGCGACCAGCGGTATCTCCAGTCTGTCGACTGGCCTGAGCACCACGAACAGCAACGTGAGCAGCCTGTCGACATCCACGTCGACCGGGCTGAGCACGGCCGCGAGTGGCATCGATAGCCTGTCGACGGGGCTCAGCACGGCGACCAGTGGCATTTCCAGCCTGTCCACTGGTCTGAGCACGACGAACAGCAATGTCGGCAGCTTGTCGACCTCGACGTCCTCGGGTTTGAGCACGGCTACGAGCCGCATCGATAGTTTGTCGACCGGTTTGAGCACCGCAACCAGCGGTATCTCCAGTCTGTCCACTGGCCTGAGCACCACGAACAGCAACGTCAGCAGCCTCTCGACGTCTACGTCGTCTGGCCTGAGCACGGCGACCAGTGGGATCTCGAGCCTGTCGACCGGCTTGAGCACCACGAACAGCAACGTGAGCAGCTTGTCGACCTCCACGTCGTCGGGTTTGAGCACTGCCACCAGCGGCATCTCCAGCCTGTCTACGGGCTTGAGCACGACAAACAGCAACGTCAGCAGCTTGTCGACCTCCACGTCGTCTGGCTTGAGCACTGCGACGAGCAGTATCGACAGCCTGTCGACCGGGCTGAGTACCACGAACAGCAACGTGAGCAGCCTGTCGACTTCGACGTCGAGCGGCCTGAGCACGGCAACCAGCGGCATCTCCAGCCTGTCCACTGGCCTGAGCACGACCAACAGCAACGTCAGCAGCCTGTCGACCTCGACGTCGTCCGGCCTGAGCACTGCGACGAGCAGCATCGACAGCCTGTCGACCGGCTTGAGCACGACGAACAGCAACGTGAGCAGCTTGTCGACTTCGACGTCGAGCGGCCTGAGCACGGCCACGAGTGGCATCTCGAGTCTGTCCACCGGCCTGAGCACGACGAACAGCAACGTCAGCAGCCTGTCGACCTCGACGTCGTCCGGCCTGAGCACTGCGACCAGTGGCATCTCGAGCCTGTCCACGGGCTTGAGCACGACGAACAGCAACGTCAGCAGCCTGTCGACTTCGACGTCGAGTGGCCTGAGCACGGCTACGAGCGGCATCTCGAGCCTGTCGACGGGCCTGAGCACTACGAACAGCAACGTCAGCAGCCTCTCGACGTCCACGTCGTCTGGCCTGAGCACGGCGACCAGCGGTATCTCGAGCCTGTCCACCGGCTTGAGCACGACGAACAGCAACCTGAGCAGCCTGTCGACTTCCACGTCGTCCGGCCTCAGCACCGCTACCAGCGGCATCGACAGCTTGTCGACGGGTCTGAGTACCGCAACCAGTGGTATCTCCAGCCTCTCCACGGGATTGAGCTCGGCAACCAGCGGCATCTCCAGCCTGTCCACCGGCTTGAGCACGACGAATAGCAATGTCAGCAGCCTGTCGACTTCAACGTCGTCGGGACTGAGCACGGCCACGAGCGGCATCGACAGCCTCTCGACCGGCTTGAGCTCGGCGACCAGCGGCATCTCGAGTCTGTCTACTGGTCTGAGCACAACGAACAGCAACGTCAGCAGCCTCTCGACCTCCACGTCGTCTGGTCTGAGCACCGCGGCGAGCGGCATCGACAGCCTCTCGACCGGCTTGAGCACGGCGACCAGTGGCATCTCCAGCCTGTCGACCGGCCTGAGCACCACGAACAGCAACATCAGCAGCCTCTCGACGTCGACGTCGTCCGGCCTCAGCACTGCTACCAGCGGTATCTCCAGCCTGTCCACGGGCCTGAGCACGACGAACAGCAATGTCAGCAGCCTGTCGACGTCGACCTCGTCCGGTCTCAGCACCGCTACCAGCGGCATCGACAGCCTCTCGACTGGTTTGAGCACGGCGACCAGTGGCATCTCCAGCTTGTCCACTGGCTTGAGTACGACGAACAGCAACGTCGGTAGCTTGTCGACTTCGACGTCGAGCGGCATCTCCAGCCTGTCGACCGGCCTGAGCACCGCCACCAGCGGCATCTCCAGCCTCTCCACAGGCCTGAGCACCACCAACAGCAACGTCAGCAGCCTCTCGACTTCCACGTCGTCTGGTCTGAGCACCGCGACGAGCGGAATCGACAGCCTCTCGACTGGTTTGAGCACGGCGACCAGTGGCATCTCCAGCCTGTCCACGGGCTTGAGCACGACGAACAGCAACGTCAGCAGCCTGTCGACTTCCACGTCGTCCGGCCTGAGCACAGCCACCAGCGGCATCGACAGCCTGTCGACGGGCCTGAGCACGACCAACAGCAACGTCAGCAGCTTGTCGACTTCCACGTCGTCCGGCCTCAGCACCGCTACCAGCGGTATCTCCAGCCTGTCCACCGGCTTGAGCACGACGAACAGCAACGTGAGCAGCCTCTCGACGTCTACGTCGTCTGGCCTGAGCACGGCCACGAGCGGAATCGATAGCTTGTCGACGGGTCTGAGCACCGCAACCAGCGGCATCTCCAGCCTGTCCACCGGCTTGAGCACGACCAACAGCAACGTCAGCAGCCTGTCGACCTCGACGTCGTCTGGCCTGAGCACCGCTACGAGCGGAATCGACAGCCTGTCGACCGGTCTGAGCACCGCCACCAGCGGTATCTCAAGCCTGTCCACCGGTCTGAGCACCACGAACAGCACCGTGGGCAGCTTGTCGACTTCCACGTCGAGCGGCATTTCCAGCCTGTCGACGGGCCTGAGCACCGCCACGAGCGGCATCTCCAGCTTGTCCACCGGCTTGAGCACGACGAACAGCAACGTCAGCAGCCTGTCGACTTCCACGTCGAGTGGCCTGAGCACCGCTACGAGCGGAATCGACAGCCTGTCGACCGGCTTGAGCACGGCGACCAGTGGCATCTCGAGCCTGTCCACGGGCTTGAGCACGACGAACAGCAATGTCAGCAGCCTGTCGACGTCGACGTCGTCCGGTCTCAGCACCGCTATCAGCGGCATCGACAGCTTGTCGACGGGGCTGAGCACCACGAACAGCAACGTCGGTAGCTTGTCGACTTCGACGTCGAGCGGCATCTCCAGCCTGTCGACCGGCCTGAGCACCGCAACCAGCGGCATCTCCAGCCTGTCCACCGGCTTGAGCACGACCAACAGCAACGTCAGCAGCCTGTCGACCTCGACGTCGTCTGGTCTGAGCACCGCGACGAGCGGAATCGACAGCCTCTCGACTGGTCTGAGCACGGCGACCAGTGGCATCTCCAGCCTGTCCACTGGACTGAGCACGACCAACAGCAACGTCAGCAGCCTGTCGACTTCCACGTCGAGTGGCCTGAGCACCGCTACGAGCGGAATCGACAGCCTGTCGACCGGCCTGAGCACTGCCACCAGTGGCATCTCTAGCCTGTCCACCGGCTTGAGCACGACGAACAGCAACGTGAGCAGCTTGTCGACTTCCACGTCGTCCGGCCTCAGCACCGCTACCAGCGGCATCGACAGCTTGTCGACGGGTCTGAGCACCGCAACCAGCGGCATCTCCAGCCTGTCCACCGGCTTGAGCACGACGAACAGTAACGTGAGCAGCCTCTCGACATCTACGTCGTCTGGCCTGAGCACCGCGGCGAGCGGAATCGACAGTCTGTCGACCGGCCTGAGCACCGCCACCAGCGGCATCTCGAGCCTGTCCACCGGCCTGAGCACCACGAACAGCAACGTCGGTAGCTTGTCGACTTCGACGTCGAGCGGCATCTCCAGTCTGTCGACGGGGCTGAGCACCGTCACCAGCGGTATCTCAAGCCTTTCGACCGGCCTGAGCACGACGAACAGCAACGTGAGCAGCCTGTCGACTTCCACGTCGTCGGGTTTGAGTACGGCCACGAGCGGCATCGACAGCTTGTCGACGGGTCTGAGCACGGCCACCAGCGGTATTTCCAGCCTGTCCACTGGCCTGAGCACCACGAACAGCAACGTCGGTAGCCTGTCGACTTCGACGTCGAGCGGGATCTCCAGTCTGTCGACGGGCCTGAGCACCGCCACCAGCGGCATCTCCAGCCTCTCGACGGGCCTGAGCACGACAAACAGCAACGTGAGCAGCCTCTCGACCGGTCTGAGCACCGCCACCAGCGGCATCTCCAGCCTCTCGACCGGTCTGAGCACCGCCACCAGCGGCATCTCCAGCCTCTCCACAGGCCTGAGCACCACCAACAGCAACGTCGGCAGCCTCTCGACCTCCACGTCCTCGGGCCTGAGCACCGCCACGAGCAACATCGACAGCCTCTCGACCGGCCTCAGCACGACGAACAGCAACGTCGACAGTCTCTCGACCTCGACCTCGTCGGGCCTGAGCACGGCCACGAGCAGCATCGACAGCCTGTCGACCGGCCTGAGCACCACGAACAGCAACGTCAGCAGCCTGTCCACCTCGTTCTCGTCCGGCTTGAGCACCGCCTACAGCGGCATCTTCAGCCTGTCGACGGGCCTGAGCACGACGAACAGCAACCTGGGCAGCCTGTCGTCCTCGACCTCGACCGGCCTGAGCACCGCCAACAGCAGCATCGGCAGCCTGTCCACCGGCCTGAGCACCGCCAACAGCGGCATCAACAGCCTGTCGACCGGACTGAGCACGACCAACAGCAGTGTGGGCAGCCTGTCGACCGGACTGAGCACGACGAACAGCAACCTGAACAGCCTCTCGACCTCCACGTCGTCCGGCCTGAGCACGGTCACGAGCAGCGTGAACAGCCTGTCGAGCTCGGTGTCCACCGGCCTGAGCACCTCGGCCAGCCGCATCGACAGCCTGTCGACCGGCCTGAGCACGGTGGGCAGCAGCGTCGACAGTCTTTCGACTGGCCTGAGCACCACCAACAGCGCCGTCGGCAGCCTGTCGACCGGCCTGAGCACGACGAACAGCAACGTGAGCAGCCTCTCGACCGGGTTGAGCACGACCAACAGCACCGTCAACAGCCTGTCGACCGGCCTGAGCACCACCAACAGCAACCTGGACAGCCTGTCCACCAGCGTGGGCGGCGCAGCCAGCGGGCTCTCCAGCCTGTCGACCTCGACGTCGACCGGCCTGAGCACGGCGATGAGCGGCATCGGCAGCCTGAGCACGACGGTCAGCTCGATCTACAACGGAGGCACCAAGTACTTCCACGCCAACTCGACCAACACCGACTCCAAGGCCACCGGTGCGGAAGCGGTGGCGATCGGGCCGCGTTCCGAAGCCAGCGGCGCCAACTCCTTCGCGGCCGGCAACGGCGCGCGGGCCACGGCCGACGGCGCGGTGGCGGTGGGCTTCGGGGCGCAGGCCACGGGCACCAACGCGATCGCCATCGGCACCGGGGCGCTGGCCACGGGCTCGCAGGCCATCGGCGCGAACTCCCGTGCCGGCGGCGGCGGCGTGGCCCTGGGTGACGGTGCGGACGCCGGCGGCACGCCGCTGAGCAAGGCGCAGAACATCGCGCAGGGCACGGCCATCGGCTTCGGCGCGGTGGTCCAGCAGACCGGCGGCGTGGCACTGGGTGCGAACTCGGTGGCCTCGCGGGCGGCGGGCGTGGCTGGCTACGTGCCGGGCAGCGCGAATGCGCAGCAGGAAGCGGCCATCAAGGCCACGACCAGCACGCAGGCGGCGGTGTCGGTGGGCGATGCGGCCAACAACCAGTTCCGCCAGATCACGGGCGTGGCAGCCGGCTCGTCCGACAGCGACGCGACCAACGTGGCGCAGCTGAAGGCGGTCTCGGCGGCTGCGAAGGCCAGCAGCGTGCAGTACGCCACCAACCCCGACGGGTCGGTGAACTACAACCAGATCACGCTGGGCACCGAGACTTCGGGTCCCACGCGCATCAGCAACGTGGCACCAGGCGTGCTGCCGGGCGACGCGGTCAACCTGGGCCAGCTGCAGCAGGTGCAAAAGCAGGTGGGCGACGTGGCGCGCATCGCCTACTCGGGCTCGGCGATGGCCTTCGCGATGTCGGGCACCTACCTGCCCACGCTGTACCCGGGCGAGAAGACGATCGGCATCGGCATGGGGTCGTACAAGGGCTACAGCGCGGTGGCGCTGACCTTCAAGGCCCTGTCGGACGACGGCAAGATCTCCTGGGGCGCGGGCCTGAGCTCCACCGGCAAGGAGTGGGGCGTCAACGCGGGCATCGGCTGGAAGTGGAAGTAAAAGGCCGCTAGGCCGACGCCCCCCGGTCCGGTGGCTCCCGCGCCCTGCGCGCGGGAGCCATTGTTTTTTTGGTACACACTTCGCCCATGCGCATCGGTATTTCAGTCCTCTCCCACGCGGGGCAGAACATCTGGGAAAACGGAATGGGACAGAACGTCCTGTTCCTGGCCCGGCTGCTGCAACGCATCGAATTCGTCGAGTCCGTCACGCTCATCGACGCGGGCGACCAGCAGGCGATGCCGCCGCAGGTCGACCTGTCGGCCATGGGGCTCACGCTGGGCCGTGCCCGCGAGCTGACCGACGCGCTCGACGTGGTCATCGAAATGGCCGGCGCGCTCGACGTGCAGTGGCTGTCGTACTTCCGCGCCTGCGGCGGACGCGTGGCCTTCCACGGCGTGGGGCAGCCCTTCGTGGCGCTGGCCGAGCCGATCGTCTTTGCCGACAAGGGGCACTTCGGCGCCACCGACCGCTGCGACGAGATCTGGCTGCTGCCCAAGGACACGGCCTTTGCGCCGATGATGCGCACGCTGCACCGCTGCCCGGTGCACGAGGTGCCGTACCTGTGGTCGCCGCAGTTCCTGGCGCAGCGCGTGGACGAGGTGCAGGCGCAGGGCTTTCGCTTCGGCTACCAGCCGCGCACGGCGGAGCAACCGGGCTTTCGGGTGGCGATCTTCGAGCCCAACATCTCGGTCGTGAAGTCGTGCAGCATCCCGATGCTGATCAGCGACGGGGCCTACCGCGCCAACCCGGAGCACGTCGCGGCGATGCACGTGCTCAACACGCTGCACCTGAAAGACCATCCGACGATGCTCTACCTGGCCAACTCGCTGGACATCGTGCGCCAGCACAAGGCCACCTTCCACGGACGGCACGACTTCGCCGGCTTCATGGTGCAGCACGCCGACGCGGTGGTGTCGCACCAGTGGCAGAACGACCAGAACTACAGCTACCTCGACGCGCTGTACGGCAACTACCCGCTGGTGCACAACTCGCCGTGGCTGCGCGACGCCGGCTACTACTACCCCGACTTCGACATCGCCGTCGGCGCCGAACAGCTGGCCGCGGCCGTGCGCGGCCACGACGCGCAACTCGACGACTACCGCGCGCGCAGCCAGCGCGTGTTCGATGCGATCGACCCGATGCACCCCGCCAACATCGACGGCTACGCGCAGCGGCTGTTGAACCTGGTGGGCGGCGATCCGGCGTTCCATGCCGGCAACGCGAAGGTGGCCGCATGAGCGAGGTGCACAACCCCACCGCAGGCCCGCGCGCGGCCGCTTCACCGACCCGGCTGAAAGTCGGCGTCTCCATCTTCATCCGCAAGGGCGAGCAGAGCCTGTGGGAGAACGGCGTCTACCAGAACTGCCTGTTCCTCGTGATGCTGCTGCTGCGTTCGCCCTGCGTCGAACGCACGGTGCTGGTGGCCGGCGGCGGCGACGGCGGCCCGGCCGACGCGACCAATTTCCTGGCCGACTCGCCGGTGCCGATCATCGACATGGCCACCGCTGCGCAGGAACTCGACCTCATGATCGAGATGAGCGCGCAACTGGGGCGCGACTGGTCGGTGGCGTTCCGCGAGCGCGGCGGAAAAATCGTCTCGATGCGCGTGGGCAACGACTACGTGATCGACATCGAGCGCATGACCTTCAACAAGCCGCACGGCATGCTGGTCAGCGGCGCGCCCTACGACGAGGTGTGGACGCTGCCCGAGTACGAAACCTCCTGCAAGCCGTACTTCGCGAGCACCTTCCGCGCGCCCACCAAGCTCATGCCGCACCTGTGGAGCCCGATGGTGGTCGAGAAGGCGATGGCGCGCGGCGCCGAGGGCAAGCGCTTCGCCTACGAGCCGGGGCGCAAGCAGTGGCGAGTGGCCATCTTCGAGCCCAACATCTGCATGGTGAAGACCAGCTTCATCCCGATGCTGGGCTGCGAGTCGGCGCACCGCGCGCAGCCGCGCCTCATCGAGAAGATGTGGGTCTACAACAGCTTCCACCTGAAGGACAAGCCGAACTTCGTCGCCTTCGCGCAGAGCCTCGATCTCGTGCGGCACGGGCTGGCGACCTTCGAAGGGCGCTTTCCGCTGTACCAGGTGCTGCCAGGCGCCATCGACGCGGTCTTTGCGCACCACTGGGAGAACGCGCAGAACTACCTCTACTACGAGGCGCTGTACGGCGGCTGGCCGCTCATCCACAACTCGCACCTGATCGGCGACTGCGGCTACCGCTACCACGGCTTCGACTGCGAGGAGGGCGGGCAGGCGCTGCGGCGTGCGTTCGCCGAGCACGACGCCAACCTGCCGGCCTACCGCGAGCGCGCCCGCGCCCTCATCGCCAGGCTCGACCCGGAAGGCGAGGAGAACGTGCGCCTCTACTCGGCGGCCATCGAGAGCCTCTACGCGTGAGGACGACACCGATGACCGCCCTGGCCCGATTCACCGCCGCAGCCTGTGTGCTCGCGGCCGGCAGCGCGCTGGCGCAAGGCGTGCTGGCCCCGCCCGCGGCGCCGCAGGACACGCTCACGCGCGCCGCCGCCAGCGTGGGCGTGCAGCGCTGCCTGCCCGCCATCACGCGGCTGGCCACGCTCACCGTGCAGGGCAGCCGCGCGCACGACGTGCTGCTCGACTGGGACCGCAAGCGCCCCGACGCCGGCCCGGTGTTCTCGCTGGTCGGCATCCAGTACCCGAACGCGGGCGTGGCCGCGTCGATCACCGCCATTCCCGACGACAGCGGCGCCTGCACCGTGGCGGCCGAGCGCATCTCGGTGGCGCCCTTCACCTGCGCCAGCGTGGCCGAGCAGGAACTGAAGAACTACAAACGCACGCCGCTGCTGCCGATCTACACGGTCTACACCGACGACAAGGAGCCGACCTCGTCGGTCTCGCTGATCGATTCGCCGCCGGGCTGCCTCGTGATCCGCCGCTATGTCGAGTACGGCTGGCGCGATCCGAATGCACCCGCGCCGGCTGCCGCGCCGGCCGGGCAGGCGCCCAAGCGCCGCTGATCCCGCGGGCCGCGCGAGCCCGTCTCCGACACGCGCGAACGCCCTTGACCGGCCCGGTGCGGGCCGGTGCCGTCCAAGAATGGACGCATGCCGCGCGCTCCGGTGCGGCGCAAGGAGACCCCATGCCACTGGCGACCCTGATCGGCCGATGGGCGATGCAGCCTTTCTCCAAGGCCCTGCCGCCGCTGGGCGACACCGAGCGTGCCGCGCTCGAGGCCGGCACGGTCGGGTTCGAAGGCCAGCTCTTTGCCGGGCGCCCCGATTTCGATGCGCTGACGGCCGCCGGCCCCAACCAGCTCAGCGCGCGCGAAGAAGCCTTCCTGGCGAACGAGGTGCCCGCGCTGTGCCGCATGCTCGACGACCACGCCATCGACCAGGCGCACGACCTGCCGCCCGAGGTGTGGCGCTTCCTGCGCGAGAAGCGCTTCTTCGGAATGATCATTCCCGAGGCCTTCGGCGGCCTGGGCTTCGGCCACTACGCGCATGCCACGGTGGTGGCGCGCATCGCGAGCGTCAACGTCGCGACCGCCGTCACGGTGATGGTGCCCAACTCGCTCGGGCCGGCCGAGCTGCTGCTGCGCTACGGCACCGACGCGCAGAAAGACCACTACCTGCCGCGCCTGGCCGACGGCCGCGAATTGCCGTGCTTCGGCCTGACCTCGCCCTACGCGGGCTCCGACGCCGCCGCGATTCCTGACCGCGGCGTGCTCGTCGAGCGCGAGTTCCAGGGCCGGCGCACGCGCGGCTTCCTGATCGATTTCGACAAGCGCTACATCACGCTCGCGCCGGTCGCCACCGTGGTCGGCCTCGCGTTCCATGCCATCGACGAAAGCCGGCCCGAAGGCCAGCGCGAGCTGGGCATCACCTGCGCGCTGATTCCCGTGCCGCATGAAGGCATGGAGATCGGCCGACGCCACCGCCCGATGGACAGTGCCTTCATGAACGGCCCGATCCGCGGCCGGCAGGTGTTCGTGCCGATGGACTGGATCATCGGCGGCGAGCCGCAGGTGGGGCAGGGCTGGCGCATGCTGATGGAATGCCTGGCCGCGGGCCGCGCCATCTCGCTGCCCGCGCTGGGCTCGGCGATGCAGCAGACCGCGCTGTACGTGAGCAACGCCTACGGCCAGATCCGCGAGCAGTTCGGCCTGCCGGTGGGCAAGTTCCATGCGGTGGCGGGGCTGGTCGCGCAGATGTCGGCGCAGCTGTACGCGACCGATGCGGCGCGGCGCTTCACGGCGGCCGCGCTCGACAAGGGCGAGCGGCCCAGCGTGGCCAGCGCGATCCTCAAGGTGCAGCTCACCGAGGCCGGGCGGCGCGCGGTCAACCACGGCATGGACATCCTCGGCGGCAAGGGGATCATCTCGGGCCCGTCGAACCTGCTCGGCGTGGCCTACCGGCAGGCGCCGATCGCGATCACGGTGGAGGGCGCGAACATCCTCACGCGCGCGCTCATCGTGTTCGGCCAGGGCGCGGTGCGCTGCCACCCGCACGTGCTCGACGAGATGGCGGCGGTGCAGGCGAAAGACGAAACGGCGCTGGGCCAGGCGCTCATCGCGCACGGCAGGCATGTGTCGCGCAACCTGTGGCACAGCCTCTTCGGCGCGCCGGTGCGCGGCGATCCGCCCGAGGCGCTGGCGGACGAAGCACGGCTCATCGCGCGCATGAGCGCCAAGTACGCGCTCACCGCCGACCTCGCCATGGGGCTGCTCGGCGGCAAGCTCAAGCGCATGGAGCTGCTGTCGGCGCGGCTGGGCGACGTGCTGGCCCATCTGTACCTGGCGAGTGCCTGCGTGTGGCGCTACCGCGTCGATGCGGCGCCCGAGCTGCTGCCCTTTGCGCAGGCCGCGATCCGGCTGCAGCTGGACGAAGCCGGCAAGATCCTGCGCGACCTCTACGCCAACCTGCCGACGCCGGGGCGGCGTCTGCTCGGCGCGCTGGTGCTGCGCCGTACCGCGCACCTGGCGCCGCTGCGCGACGTGCAGCTGATGGCACTGGCCGAGCTGCTGCGCACGCGCCCGGACGTGGTCGCGCGGCTCGTGCCCGATCTGTCGGAGCCCGGCCCGGGCGGCCTGCGCGACCTGATGCAGGCGATGGCGCTCGGCGCGCGGCTGGGCGACGAGACCACCGCGCTCAACAAGGTGCTGCGACGCACGCGCTCGCTCGACGAAGCGGCGCAATCGGCCAGCGACCCCGCGCTGGCGCTGGCCTACCTGCAGGCGGCCGACAAGGTCATTCAGGTCGACGATTTCGAGGGGCCGGCGCGCCATGCGGACGGCACCGTCGCCGATCTCAGCCGCGCGCCTGCTGCGCAGCCAGCGCAGCCAGCGCCGTCAGGGCTGCCGCCGTCTGCTCGTCCGCCGGAAAGAACGACTCCACCGCGAGTTCCTGCAGCGTGACGTCCACCGGCGTGCCGAAGATCGTGATGGTGCTGATGAAGCTCAGCACGCCGCTCGGCATGACCACCTGGAACGGAACGGCCACGGCCGACAGGGCGGTGTCGAGCTGCGGCGCGTCGTGGCTCACGGCCGGCGGCGGGTAGCCTTCCAGCTCGTCGTGCAGCGCCTGCAGCACGGTGTCGCCGGTGGCGGCGATCTGCTGCTGCAGCCGCTCCAGCAGGTGCGTGCGCCACTGCGCGAGGTTCGCGATGCGCGGCGCCACGCCCTCGGGGTGCAGGCTCAGGCGCAGCACGTTGATGGGCGGCTTCAGCAGCTCCGCCGAGCAGCCTTCCATGAGCAGCGGCACCAGCGCGTTGTGCGCCACCAGGTTCCAGTGCCGGTCCACGGCCAGCGCGGGGAAGGGCTCGTGGCCTTTCAGCACGAGGTCGATGGCGCGGCGCGCCGAGGCCATGGCGGGGTCGTCGAGCGAGCGCTGGCGGTACATGGGCGCGAAGCCGGCGGCCACCAGCAGCGCATTGCGCTCGCGCAGCGGCACGTCCAGGCGCTCGGCCAGGCGCAGCACCATTTCGCGGCTGGGCGCGGCACGGCCGGTTTCCACGTAGCTCAGGTGGCGGGTCGAGACCTCGGCCTCCTGCGCCAGGTCGAGCTGGCTCAGGCGGCGGTGGGTACGCCAGTGCCGCAGGTGGGCGCCGAACGGATCGCGCGCGCCGGGCAGGCCGGCGGCGGCGGCCTTGGACGAATGGGTGCGGGGGGTGTTCATGGAGCCGCATTCTGGCGCGACGGCGCCGCCGCGCCATGACCTCCCAGGTCATCGACGCGATCCACGCCCGGCGGAATCATCGACCCCAACGCAGCAGGACTGGCCTACAGCGTACCCACCCAGGAGATTCACATGTCTGTTTTCGCTTCCCCCCGCTTCCTGTCGAACGTGATGTGGGCCGATGCCGCTTCGTGCGCCGCGACCGGCGCGCTGCAGGTGGCGTTCACCGACGTCCTTGCCCACCTGACTGGCCTGCCGGCCTGGCTGCTCATGGGCACCGGCGTGTTCCTGCTGGCCTACGCGGCGGCCGCCGCCTTCATGGCCAGCCGCCGCACGCCGCCGCGCACGCTGATCGGCCTCGTGGTCGTCGGCAACTTCGCCTGGGCCGTGGCCTGCGTGGCGCTGCTGGTGAGCGGCGTGTTCGCGGTCACCGCGCTCGGCACGGCCTGGGTGCTGGCGCAGGCGCTGTGCGTGGTCGTGCTGGCCGAGCTGCAATGGACCGGGCTGCGCCGTACCCGGGACGCCGCCGGCATGGCGATGGCCTGAGAAGGTGTGAATAAACCTACTGCGCGTCCCGATCTCGCATCTGCGGTCCTCACCGTACGCGTGTACGGCTCCGGTCCTCGATGCGACCTCGGCCCGCTCGCTACGGTTTCTTCACACCTTCTGCGCGCCCGACGACCGTCCGCCCCACGCCCGCCGCACCCCGTGCGGCGGGCGTTTTCGCTATGAGAACGATAGTTCCGGAAGAGCCCGACAAGGAAGACCGACTACAGCCACTGACATCGAACCTCGCTATCCTTGAGAGGCTTCCACGAACACACAGGAGTCTTCTCATGGCCAAAGCCCCGGCGCACGCGTTTGCGTCCACCCTCAAGACCTTCAAGACCGCGTCGGGCAAGTCCGGCAAGTACTGGTCGCTGAAGGAACTGGCCAAGCAGTACCCGTCCGTGGAGCGCCTGCCGGTGTCGATCCGCATCGTGCTCGAGTCGGTGCTGCGCAACTGCGACGGCCAGAAGGTGTCGGCCAAGCACGTCGAGGAGCTGGCCCACTGGGCGCCCAACGCCGAGCGCACCGACGAAATTCCCTTTGTCGTCACCCGCGTGGTGCTGCAGGACTTCACCGGCGTGCCGCTGCTGGCCGACCTGGCCGCCATGCGCAGCGTGGCCGCCAAGCTGAACAAGTCGCCCAAGACCATCGAGCCGCTGGTGCCCGTCGACCTGGTGGTCGACCACTCGGTGATGGTCGACTACTACGGCACGCCCAAGGCGCTCGACCTGAACATGAAGCTGGAGTTCCAGCGCAACAACGAGCGCTACCAGTTCATGAAGTGGGGCATGCAGGCCTTCGACACCTTCGGCGTCGTGCCGCCGGGCTTCGGCATCGTGCACCAGGTCAACCTCGAGTACTTTGCGCGCGGCGTCTACAAGAGCCCGGCCGACAAGAGCGACACGCCCGTGTACTACCCCGACTCGCTGGTGGGCACCGACAGCCACACCACCATGATCAACGGCATCGGCGTGGTCGGCTGGGGCGTGGGCGGCATCGAGGCCGAGGCCGCCATGCTGGGCCAGCCGGTCTACATGCTCACGCCCGACGTGGTGGGCTTCGAGCTCACCGGCAAGCTGCGCGAAGGCGTCACGGCCACCGACCTGGTGCTGTACGTCACCTCGATCCTGCGCGCCGAAAAGGTGGTGGGCAAGTTCGTCGAGTTCTTCGGCCCCGGTGCCGCGTCCATCGCCGTGCCCGACCGCGCCACCATCGGCAACATGGCGCCCGAGTACGGCGCCACCATGGGCTTCTTCCCGGTCGACGAGATGACCGTGGCGTACTTCGAAGGCACGGGCCGCACCAAGGAAGAAGTGGAGCGCTTCGCCGCTTACTACAAGGCGCAGGGCCTGTTCGGCATGCCCGCGCCGGGCGACATCGACTACACCAAGGTCGTCAAGCTCGACCTGGGCACCGTCTCGCCCAGCCTGGCCGGCCCCAAGCGCCCGCAGGACCGCATCAACCTGGGCGACCTGTCGACCAAGTTCGCCGAGCTGTACAGCAAGCCCAACGACGCCAACGGCTTCAACCAGCCGGCCGACAAGCTCAAGCAGCGCTACGCGCTGACGCGCGAAGGCCAGAGCGGCGACACCGAAGTGCCCCCGCCGCCGCCCGGCTCGCCGCGCCCGGTCATCGAGATGGTGGCCAACCGCTCGACCAAGGCCGCGGCCCACACCAGCGCCACGGCGCCGTCGGCGCCCAAGGGTGACGTCACCATCGGCAACGGCGACGTGCTCATTGCGGCCATCACCTCGTGCACCAACACCTCCAACCCGAGCGTGATGCTCGCGGCCGGCATCCTGGCCAAGAAGGCGGTGGAAGCGGGCCTGAAGGTGCAGCCGCACATCAAGACCTCGCTGGCCCCCGGCTCGCGCATCGTCACCGAATACCTCGAGAAGGCGGGCCTGCTGCCGTACCTGGAGAAGCTGGGCTTCTACCTCGCGGGCTACGGCTGCACCACCTGCATCGGCAATGCCGGCGACCTCACGCCCGAGATCAACGAAGCCATCACCAAGAACGACCTCATCGGCGCGGCCGTGCTCTCGGGCAACCGCAACTTCGAGGCGCGCATCCACCCGAACCTGAAGGCCAACTTCCTGGCCTCGCCGCCGCTGGTGGTGGCCTTCGCCATCGCGGGCAACGTGATGACCGACCTCATGACCCAGCCCGTGGGCAAGGGCAAGGGCAAGGGCGGCAAGGACGTGTACCTGGGCGACATCTGGCCCACGCCGAAGGAGATCGACGACAACCTGCGCTTCGCGATGAACGCCAAGTCGTTCCGCGCGAACTACGAGAAGGTCAAGAGCGATCCGGGCAAGTTCTGGACGAGCATCAAGGGCACGACCGGCCAGGTCTACGACTGGCCCACCTCGACCTACATCGCCGAGCCGCCGTTCTTCGAGGGCTTCCAGATGCAGCCGCACGCGTCGGACGCGGGCATCCAGGGCGCGCGCGTCATGGCGCTGTTCGGCGACTCGATCACCACCGACCACATCTCGCCGGCCGGCTCCATCAAGGAAAGCTCGCCCGCGGGCATCTGGCTCAAGGCGCACGGCGTGCCCAAGGCCGACTTCAACAGCTACGGCTCGCGCCGCGGCAACCACGACGTGATGGTGCGCGGCACCTTCGCCAACGTGCGCATCAAGAACCTGATGATTCCGCCGGACGCCAACGGCACGCAGGAAGAGGGCGGCGTCACGCTGTTCCAGCCGGGCGGCGAAAAGATGTTCATCTACGACGCCGCCATGAAGTACATGGCAGCGGGCACGCCCACCATCGTGTTCGGCGGCGAGGAGTACGGCACCGGTTCGTCGCGCGACTGGGCCGCCAAGGGCACGCAGCTGCTGGGCATCAAGGCCGTGGTGGCGCGCAGCTTCGAGCGCATCCACCGCGCCAACCTGGTCGGCATGGGCGTGCTGCCGCTGCAGTTCCGCGGCGCCGACTCGTGGCAGACGCTGGGCCTCACGGGCGAGGAAAAGATCGACGTCGTGATCGGCGGCGAACTCAAGCCGCAGATGGACGTGAAGCTGGTGGTGCACCGCGCCGACGGCACGCACCAGGAGGTGACGGTGCGCCTGCGCATCGACACGCCGATCGAGGTCGACTACTACAAGCACGGTGGCATCCTGCCGTTCGTGCTGCGGCAGCTGCTGGCGGCCTGACGGGTCGGGCTTGATCCGCGTCGGGCTCATCTCCGACACCCACGGCCTGCTGCGCCCGCAGGCCGTGGCGGCCTTGCAGGGCAGCGACTTCATCGTGCACGGCGGGGACATCGGCGACGCCGGCATCCTCGACGCACTCGCGGCGATCGCACCGCTGACGGTGGTGCGTGGCAACAACGACCGCGAGGCCTGGGCCGGGGCCATTCCAGAGACGGCATTCCTGAAGGTCGGCGACGTGCATGTCTACGCGATCCACGACCTTTCTCAGATCGACATCGACCCCGCCGGTGCCGGCGTGCGTGTCGTGATCTCCGGCCATTCGCACCAACCCAAGGTCGAAGAACGCAACGGCGTGCTCTACGTCAACCCGGGCAGCGCCGGCCCGCGCCGATTCAAGCTGCCTATCGCCGTGGCCGAGCTGATCGTCGACGGCGACGCCGTCAGCGCGCGCATCGTCGAACTGCCCTTGTGAGCGGGGCGGGGTCGAATACCCCTAATTGAGAATAAATCTTATTTGATGGGGTATCCTCGGGCCGTTCTATGAAAAATGCACCACATCGGGGCATTTTCAAAGAACGCTCTTCTGTTCCGAGATGCTCATTCCCTTTCTCATCATGCTGCGCGAAGGCATCGAAGCCGCGCTGATCGTCGGCATCGTTGCCAGTTACCTGAAACAAAGCGGTCGCGGCGTGCTGATGCCCGCGGTGTGGGTCGGCGTGCTGCTGGCCACCGCGCTGTCGCTGTTTGCCGGCGCCGGCCTGCAACTGCTGGCGGCCGAGTTTCCGCAGAAGCAGCAGGAGCTGTTCGAGGGCGTGGTCGGGCTCATCGCCGTGGTCATGCTGACCACGATGGTGTTCTGGATGCGCAAGGCCGCCCGCTCCATCAAGGGCGAGTTGCACGCGTCGATCGACAAGGCGCTGGCGCAGCATGCCGACGGGCAGGGCTGGGCGCTGATCGGCATGGTGTTTCTCGCGGTTGCGCGCGAGGGGCTGGAGTCGGTCTTCTTCCTGCTGGCCGTGTTCCAGCAGAGCACCGGCTGGGAAGCGCCCGTGGGCGCGCTCGCGGGCATCGCCGTGTCGGTGGTGGTCGGATGGGGCATCTACTCGGGCGGCGTGCGGCTCGACCTGCGGCGCTTCTTCCGCTTCACGGGCCTGTTCATCCTGCTGGTCGCGGCCGGGCTGCTGGCGGGCGTGCTGCGCAAGCTGCACGAGGCCGGCGTGTGGAACCAGTTGCAGACCGTGGTGTTCGACATGAGCGAAACCCTGCCGATGGACAGCCCCGTGGGCGCCGTGCTGTCGGGCCTGCTGGGCTACCAGGCCGCGCCCGTGGTGGGCGAGGTGATCGTCTACCTGGCCTTCCTGGCCGTGACCCTGTTCTTCTTCCTGCGCCCGGCCACTGCTGCGGCGCCGCGCACGGCGACTGCCGGCTGATCTTTTTTCCCGATGTCTTCTTCTTCCCCCTCTTCGTCATCGACGCTCATGCGCGTCGCCGTGGGCGCCTCGGCGCTGCTGGTCGTCGCCGGCCTCGCGGCCTTCTGGTACGCCTCGAACCAGGCGCGCAAGGCGCCGCCCAAGGCGACCGACCATGCCGTCACCGTCACGATCCGCGGCAACGCCTGCGACCCGAACGAGATCACCGTGCCCGCGGGCCGCACGACCTTCACCATCGTCAACCAGTCGAACCGCGCGCTGGAGTGGGAAATTCTCGACGGCGTGATGGTGGTCGAAGAGCGCGAGAACATCGCGCCCGGCTTTTCGCAGACCATGACGGTCAAGCTCTCGCCGGGTGATTTCGCCATCACCTGCGGCCTGCTGAGCAACCCGCGCGGCAAGCTGCACGTCACGCCGTCGGCGGCGTCGCTGGCCGAAGAGGCGCGGCCGTCGCTCGTCAACTACGTGGGCGCGTTGGCCGAGTACCAGGTGTTCCTGCGGCTGGAAGCCTCCACGCTCGACGATGCGGTGCGCGCGCTGGCCGATGCCGTCAAGGCCGGCGACCTGGCGCAGGCACGCACGCTCTACGCGCCGGCCCACCAGGCCTACAAGCGCATCGAGCCGATGGCCGAGCTGTTCGCCGACCTCGACGCGCGCATCAACGCCCGTGCCGACTACTTCGAGAAGCGCGAGGCCGACCCGGGCTTCAGCGGTTTCCATCGCATCGAGTACGCGCTGTACGGCCAGGGCGACGCGAAGGCGCTGGCACCGGTCCTCGACCAGTTGCTGGCCGACACCGAGACGCTGCAGGCGCGCCTGCGCGAGTTGAGCGTGCCGCCCGAGCGGCTCGCCAGCGCCGCCTCGAAGCTGTTGCGCCGCGTGGCCGACAACCTGCCGGCCGGCGGCGAAGACCACTACGGCCACGCCGAGCTGGTGAACCTGCAGGGCAGCTTCGAAGGCACCAAGAAGATCGCCGACCTGCTGCAGCCGCTGCTCGTGAAGGCCGCGCCCGCGCAGCAGAAGGCCGTGGACGAGCGCTTTGCGGCCTTCGACGCAGCATTGGCGCCGTACCGCGCCGGCGAAGGCTTCCAGCCCGCGCCGCTGGACGAGACACAGCGCCAGGCGCTGGCCGTGCCGGTGCGCGCGCTGGCCGAGGAACTGGGCAAGGTGAACGCCGCGCTCGGTCTGGAATGAGTTGAGAGAGAACGACGACCCCATGGAACCGACGAACAAGAACGACACCGCTCCTGCCTCGCCGCACCGCCGCCGCATGCTCGGCGCCGCAGGCGTGGCCTTTGCCGGGCTCGCCGCGTCCGCGCGCGCAGGCGCTGCCGCACCAGGATCGCCCGACACCGGCGCGCAGGTCACCGACGCGCCGCAGAGCACCCACACGCAAGACCGCGTGCCCTTCCGCGGCAAGCACCAGGCGGGCGTCGTCACGCCGCGCCCCACGGCCGGCATGATCGCCTCGTTCTACGTGCTGGCCGAGAACCGCGCCGACCTGGAGCGGCTGATGCGCACGCTCACCGAGCGCATCGCCTTCCTCACGCAGGGCGGCCCGCAGACCGACCCCGACCCCAAGCTGCCGCCCGCGGGCTCCGGCATCCTCGGCCCGGTGGTGCAGCCCGACGGGCTCACCGTGACCGTGTCGGTCGGCGCATCGCTGTTCGACGAGCGCTTCGGCCTCGTCAAGAAAAAGCCGCTGCGCCTGAAGCCGATGCAGCGCCATCCGAACGACGCGCTCGACGCCGCGCTGTGCCACGGCGACCTGTCGATCCAGTTCTGCGCCAACACGCCCGACACCAACATCCACGCGCTGCGCGACATCATCAAGAACACGCCCGACCTGCTGGTGCTGCACTGGAAGCAGGAAGGCTCCGTGCCGCCGATCCCGGCGGTGGCGGGCCAGCCCGCGGAGAGCGCGCGCAACTTCCTCGGTTTTCGCGACGGCTCGGCCAACCCCGACTCGGCCGACGACACGCTCATGAACAAGCACGTCTGGGTGCAGCAGAACGGCGACGAGCCCGCCTGGGCCGTGGGCGGCAGCTACCAGGCGGTGCGCATCATCCGCAACTTCGTCGAGCGCTGGGACCGCACGCCGCTGCAGGAGCAGGAGGCCATCATGGGCCGCCTCAAGCCCAGCGGCGCGCCGCTGGACGGCGGCAAGACCGAGCACGACGTGCCCGACTACACCAAGGACCCCGAAGGCAAGGCGACGCCGATGGACGCGCACATCCGCCTGGCAAACCCGCGCACCAAGGCCTCGGACGCCAACCTGATGCTGCGCCGGCCTTTCAACTATTCGAACGGCGTCACCAAGTCGGGCCAGCTCGAGATGGGCCTGCTGTTCATCTGCTACCAGGCCGACCTCGAGAAGGGCTTTGTCGCCGTGCAGACGCGCCTGGACGGCGAGCCGCTCGAGGAATACATCAAGCCCATCGGCGGCGGTTTCTTCTTCACGCTGCCCGGCGTGCAGGGCGCCGACGACTGGCTCGGGCGCAGCCTGATGGCCGCCTGATCGCTCCCTTTTTCATCACCACCGCACCGCATCCAAGGAGATCCATGACCGTGCAGTTCCGCCGCCGCTTTCTCGCCGTTTTCGTCGCAGGCTTTGCCGGGCTCTACGCCGTCGGCGCGCAGGCCGCCGTGTCGCCGCTCGAGCTGGTCGGTCCGATCTCGGACTACAAGATCTACGTGACGCAGAACGTGCGCAAGCTGGCCGCCGACGTGCGCGTGTTCACCGCCGCCGTGAAGGCCGGCGACATCGAGAAGGCCAAGAAGCTCTACGCGCCCACGCGCACCAGCTACGAACGCGTGGAGCCCGTGGCCGAGCTGTTCACCGACCTCGACCAGTCGATCGACTCGCGCGCGGACGACCACGAGAAGGCCGAGAAAGACCCGGCCTTCATCGGCTTCCACCGCATCGAGTACAGCCTGTGGACGCTCAAGAGCACCAAGGACCTGAACCCCGTGGCCGACAAGCTGCTGGCCGACGTGCTCGAGCTGCAAAAGCGCCTGGGCGCGCTGACCTTCCCGCCCGAGAAGGTCGTGGGCGGCGCCGCCGTGCTGATGGAAGAGGTGGCCGCCACCAAGATCTCCGGCGAGGAGAACCGCTACAGCCACACCGACCTGTGGGACTTCCAGTCGAACTTCGAGGGCGCCTACAAGATCGTCGAGCTGCTGCGCCCGCTGGTCGTGAAGCAGGACAAGCCCTTCGCCGAGAAGGCCGACGCCAACTTCAAGGTGGTGTTCGACACGCTGGCCAAGTACCGCACGGCCGATGGCGGCTTCGAGACCTATTCGAAGCTCACCGAGCGCGACCGCAAGATGCTGGCCGGGCGAGTCAACACCCTGGCCGAAGACCTGTCCAAGCTGCGCGGGATGCTCGGACTGAACTGAGTCCGGCCCCGGGGGCGCGCTCATTTCCGGCTGACCCGGGACTTTTTGGGGTTGGTCAGGTTTTCGCGAGTGAGAATTGCTAGCATCTGGCTTTTGCTTACTGGCGTGTCCCGGGGTTTCCGGGGGGCGCACCTCCACCGTGCGAAACAACGACCTCGGCGCAGCGCCGACCACCACCGCGCTGAGCCTCGACCAGCTTCCGTCCCATCAGTGGGCCACCGTGCTCGACGTGGCCCGCCCCGACAGCGCGGACGACCGCGAGCTGGTGCTGCGCCTGACCGAAATCGGCTTCGTGCCGGGCGAGGCCGTGCGCATCGTCGCCACCGGCACTCCGGGCCGCGAGCCGCTGGCCGTGCGCCTGGGCCACACCACCTTCGCGCTGCGCCGCCACGAGGCCGCGCTGATCCACGTCACGCCGGGGGCCGCCAACCATGGTTGAAGCCGTCATCCAGGGGCCGGGCCGTCTCGGCGCCACCGCGCAGCCCGCGCGCATCGCGCTGCTGGGCAACCCGAACTGCGGCAAGACCGCGCTCTTCAACCTGCTGACAGGCAGCCGCCAGAAGGTGGCCAACTACGCCGGCGTGACCGTCGAGCGCAAGGAAGGCTCGCTGCGCACGCCCACCGGCCGCCGCGTGTTCGTGCTCGACCTGCCGGGCGCCTACAGCCTGAACGCCCTGAGCGCCGACGAGGCCGTCACGCGCGACATCGTCACCGGCCAGGCGCAGGAAGCGCTGCCCGACCTGCTCGTGTGCGTGACCGACGCCACCAACCTGCGCCTGAACCTGCGGCTGGTGCTCGAAGCCCGCCAGTTGGGCCTGCCGATGGTGGTGGCGCTCAACATGACCGACATGGCCAAGAAGCAGGGCATCGCGGTCGACACCGCCGTGCTCTCGCGCGAACTCGGTGTGCCGGTGATCGAGACCGTGGGTGTCCACACCGGCGGCGCGAAGAACCTGCTCGAAGCGCTCGACGCACCGGTCGCCGCCGCGGCGCCCCAGCCCTGGAAGGCGCCCGGGCTGGACGACGTGCTCGCCACGCAGCGCGAGGTGCGCCGCATCCTCGGCCTGGCCGTGAAGGAGCCCGTGGGCAGCCTGGACACCAGCGACCGCATCGACCGCGTCGTGATGCACCCGGTGTGGGGCATGCTGGTGCTGGCCGTCACCATGTTCCTGATGTTCCAGGCCGTGTTCAGCTGGGCCAACGTGCCGATGGACGCCATCAAGGCCGGCACCGAAGGGCTGGGCAACCTCATCAAGACGCACATGCCCGAGGGCATGCTGCAGAGCCTGCTGGTCGACGGCGTGATCGCGGGCGTGGGCGGCGTGATCGTGTTCCTGCCGCAGATCCTGATCCTGTTCCTGTTCATCCTGGCGCTGGAAGATTCCGGCTACCTGCCGCGCGCGGCCTTCCTGCTCGACCGCCTGATGGGCACCGTGGGCCTGTCGGGCCGCTCGTTCATTCCGCTGCTGTCGAGCTTTGCCTGCGCCATTCCGGGCGTGATGGCCACGCGCACCATCAGCAACTGGCGCGACCGCATCACGACCATCATGATCGCGCCGCTCATGACCTGCTCGGCGCGGCTGCCGGTGTATGCGCTGCTCATCGCAGCCTTCATTCCGGCGCGCGAGGTGGGCGGCATCTTCAACCTGCAGGGCGTGGTGCTGTTCGCGCTGTATGTGTTCGGTATCGTCTCGGCGATGGCCGTGGCCTGGGTGATGAAGCGCTTTCGCGACAGCACGCGGCACTCGCCGCTCTTGATGGAACTGCCGGCTTACCGCTGGCCGAACCCGCGCAACCTGCTGCTGGGTTTGTATGAGCGGGCCTGGATCTTCATCCAGCGCGTGGGCACGATCATCCTCACGCTCACGATCCTGCTGTGGTTCCTGTCGACCTTCCCGTCGCCGCCCGAAGGCGCGACCGGCCCCGCCATTCAATACAGCCTGGCCGGCATGATCGGCCGCGGGCTGGAGCACATCTTCGCGCCCATCGGCTTCAACTGGCAGATCTCGATCGCGCTGGTGCCGGGCATGGCTGCACGCGAAGTCGCGGTGGGCGCGCTGGGCACGGTGTATGCGCTCTCGGCCACCGGCGACGACGTAGCCAGCGCGCTGGAGCCGCTCATCGCCGGCAGCTGGTCGCTGGCGACCGCGCTGTCGCTGCTGGTCTGGTACGTGTTCGCGCCGCAGTGCATCTCGACGCTGGCGGCCGTCAAGCGCGAAACCGGCTCCTGGAAATACGTGTGGATCATGGCGGGCTACTTATTCGCCCTGGCATACGTGGCATGCTTCTTGACCTATCGCATTGCACTCGCTTTCGGCGCGGGGTAAAACCACAGGGAAAGGGTTGAAGAAGACATGACACAGCAACTGATCGTCGGATTGATCGTCGCGGCCGCCGCGCTCTACGCGGTCTGGCGCTGGATGCCTGCCGGCTGGCGCCGTGGCGCCGCGCGCAAGTTCGCGGCCGGCACGCAGCGCGCGGGCCTCATCGATCAGGCCCGCGCCGATCAACTCGCCGCCTCGCTGGCCAAGACCTCGGGCTGCGGCTCGTGCGACAGCTGCGGCAGCTGTGCCCCCAAGAAACCCGCTGGCGCCGACCCGACCGACAGCCACAGCAGCCCCGCGCTGACTTCCACCACGCCCAGCACCGGACGCTGAGTCCGATGCCCGCGCACATCCTCGTCGCCGGGGGCGGGATCGGAGGGCTGGCCACGGCGCTGGCGCTGTCCCGTGCTCACCACCGTGCCGACGTCTTCGAGCAGGCCGCCGACTTCGGCGAAATCGGCGCCGGCGTGCAGCTCGGCCCCAACGCCACCCGCCGCCTTCAACAACTCGACCTCGGCCGCGGTCTCGCGGCCATCGCGGCGCGTCCGGAGGCGCTGGTGGTCCACAGTGCCGGAAGCGGCGCCGAACTGGCCCGCATGTCGCTGGGCGATGCCATGCAGCAGCGCTACGGCGCGCCGTACTGCTGCGTGCACCGCGCCGACCTGCACACGCTGCTGCTTGATGCCGTGCGCGCGCAGGGCACGGGCTCGCTGGTCACGGCCGCGCGCATCCGTCAGGTCGAGACCAGCGACGACCTGGTTTGCGTCTCGAGCACCGACGCGCGCGCGTGGGAGGGCGAGGCGCTGGTGGGGGCTGACGGTCTCTGGAGCCTGGTGCGGGCGCAGCTCGAATCCGAATCTGCTGAAGCGCCGCCGCGCGTGACCGGGCATACGGCGTGGCGTGCGCTGGTGCGTCAGGCCGATCTGCCTGCGGCGCTGCGCCGTTCGCGTGTGGATGTGTGGCTCGGGCCGCGTTTGCATGCGGTCGCGTACCCGGTGCGCGCGGGGGATGCGCTCAACGTCGTCGTGATTGCCGAATCTGCACCGGCCGGCGATGCGCGCGATTGGGATCAGGCCAGCAGCCTTGTCGCGCTGAAGCAGGCGATGGGGCGCAGCTGCGCGAGCCTTCAGTCATTGCTCGATGCGATGCCGAGTTGGCGCGCGTGGACGCTGAGCGACCGGGCGCCTGTGGCCGGGCCTGGCGACATGGCGCATGAGCGCGTGGCGCTGGTAGGCGATGCTGCGCATCCGATGGTGCCGTACCTCGCTCAAGGCGCTGGCATGGCGATCGAAGATGCGGTCGCGTTGGCGGATGCCTTGGGCGATGCCTCGGCGCTGGGTGTGCCGGCTGCGTTCGCGCGCTATGCCGAGGCGCGCTGGGAACGCAATGCGCAGGTGCAGGCGCGGGCGCGTCGCAATGGCGAGATCTTTCATGCCACGGGTGCTGTGCGCTTCGGGCGCGACATGGCGATGCGCTTGCTGGGCTCCCGGTTGCTCGATCAGCCCTGGTTGTACGGCGGCTGATTCAGGGCGCGTGCCCAGGCCACCGGGTACTTCCCTCCGCGAATGTCTCCCGGGGCTTCGCCCCTCCTCCTTGATTTCGCTGCGGGAAGCACCCAGTGTCCTGGGCACGATGGGCGCGGTCGTTGTGTTGGCCGATCAACGACTGCACTGCCCAACGCTCACGCCGATGGGGTGCCTTGCGCAGCGAAATCAAGGAGGAGGGCGAAGCCCGGGGGACATTCGCGGAGCAAGGTGCCCCGTCGGCGTGAGCGTCGCCCTGAAAGAATCAGAGCCGGAACGTCTGCAGATGCTCGATGCGCTCCGCGAGACCTTCCTGCCCCAGGTAATGCCCATGCGTCCCATCGCGCATCTGCGCGAGCGTGGTTTCCAGCTCGACCAACATCGCATCGCGATCCGCCACGAAGGCCGGCGGCACGTCGATGCCGATCTGCGTGCAGGCGTCGGCGATCAGGTGCGCGCTGGCGGGCGCACCGCAGGCCGCGCATTTCACGATGGCCGCCACGGTCGGCTCGGCGCCGTTGTCCAGCAGGGCGCTCGTGAGTTCGGGCGAGATCTGACCGTCGATGTTGCGCAGCACGTCGGATGCCACCGGCGCGCCTGCGCGCACCAGTGCTGCCGCGGCGGCGAAGGCGCTGTGTCCCACGGCCACGTCGGTGGCGAGTGCACTGCCTTCATGCGGCCCTTCGAAGTTCAGGCCTGCGGCGGCAAGTTCGGCGACCAGCGCAGCGTCGTCGGTGGCAATCGCGTGGCGCAGTGCCGCGCGTGCGAGCGCCGGGTGATGGCGCAGCGTGCCGTCTGCAAGCGGCGTGCGCCAGTCGACGATGGCGCGGCAATAGAAGGTGACCAGCTTGTCCATCAGGTCGAGGTCCAGCCCGTAGCCTTCATGGCGATCGTCGAGGTAGGCGAGCAGCGCCTGCCCCGAGAAGTAGTCGCCCGTCGGCGCCAGCGGGTCTTCGTCGAGATGCAGCGCCGCGAAGGCGCCATACAGGTCGGCCGCGACGGGGCTCAGGCCGTCTTCGTGCAGCGCGTGCGTCCAGGCCGGCGGCAGGCCCTGCTTCCACGCGATGACCTGGCCGTGCGCGGCGCCGGGCTCGACCACCGCGTAGACGCGGTCGCAGTACTCGAAGCCGCCGAAGGGCAGATGCGTGAGCTTGCCGCTCCAGGGCGTGCCGCTGTCTTCGGCCGCTTCCTCGGCGAGTTCCTGCTCATGCTCGATCCAGCCCTGCAGGTCGCGGTAGCCGTCGCTTCCGTCCCAGAACAGTTCCGACCAGCTGACGCTTTCGACATTGCCGTTCATCGGCAGCGCGAGGTCGTAGTCGAGGCGCCCGCCCGCCGTGTGCTGCCACAGCGCGACCAGCGCCTCGGGCAGCGGGCCGGCGCACAGGGCCTGCACCGCATCGATCTGCTGCTGCGGCATCGGCGGCTGCGCGTCGAAGATCACGCGTTCGGCGAACAGCACGACGCCATGTTCGCGCAGGGTGGAGAGCTCTTCGGCAGAGAACGAGGTGTTGTTGTTCATGGCGGCAGCCTCCGTGTTCTCCAAAATGTAGCGCTTTGCGCCGAGGGAGCAACCCTCGTTCGCCCGGGGCTGCTGCAAGCCCCTGCATGACGCACTACAGATCGGTGCGCAGCTTCCAGATCTCGGGGAACAGCACCACGTCGAGCATCTTGCGCAGGTAGCTCACGCCGCCCGTGCCGCCGGTGCCGCGCTTGAAGCCGATCACGCGCTCCACGGTGGTCACGTGGCGGAAGCGCCAGAGGCGGAAGGCGTCTTCGAGGTCGGTGAGTTTTTCGCCGAGCTGGTACAGGTCCCAGTGGTCGTGCGGGTTGCGGTAGACCGTGAGCCAGGCGGCTTCGACGCCGTCGCTCGATTCGTAGGGCTGGGTCCAGTCGCGCTCCAGGCGGTCGGCGGGCACCGGCAGGCCGTGGCGTGCGAGCAGGCGCAGCGATTCGTCGTACAGCGAGGGCGCGCGGTAGGCTGCGTCCACCTGCGCGAGCAGGTCAGCGCGGTGCGCGTGGGGCTTGAGCATGGCGGCGTTCTTGTTGCCGAGCAGGAACTCGATGCAGCGGTACTGCGCGCTCTGGAAGCCGCTGGAGTTGGCGAGGTAGGGGCGCATCGCCGTGTATTCGGGCGGCGTCATGGTCGAGAGCACGGTCCATGCGCTCACCAGCTGTTCCATGATGCGGCTCACGCGCGCGAGCATCTTGAAGGCGTCAGGCAGGCGCTCTTGCGCGATGCACTGCACGGCGGCGTGCAGCTCGTGCAGCATGAGCTTCATCCAGAGCTCACTGGTCTGGTGCTGCACGATGAACAGCATCTCGTCGTGCGCGGGCGACAGCGGATGCTGCGCGTTCAGGATCTCGTCGAGGTGCAGGTAGTCGCCATAGCTCATGGACTTGCTGAAGTCCAGCTGAGCCTTCTCTTCGTGGACGATGGACTCGGGGGTCTTGTTGTCGTTGTCGGTGCTCATGTCACTGCGTTCTTGCGGTTGAATTCGGCGCGTCGCCACTCGCCGGTCTCGAGCACCTGCACGAGGTGTTCGACCGAGTGCCACACATCCTCGAAGCCGACATACAGCGGCGTGAAGCCGAAGCGCAGGATGTCGGGCATCTGCGAATCGCCGGCGCGGTAGTCGCCGATCACGCCGCGCGCGATCAGCGCCTGCACGATGGCGTAGGCGCCTTCCTCGCGGCTGAGGCACACCTGCGAGCCGCGCAGTGCGTGGTCGCGCGGCGTGACGAGCGACAGGCCCTGGCCGGCGCAGCGTTCTTCGACGAGGCGGATGAACAGGTCGGTGAGCGCGAGCGACTTGGTGCGCAGCGCGGCCATCGCACCGCCGGTGCCGTTGAAGGCTTCGGCGGCCAGCACGGTGTCGAGTCCGCATTCGAGCCCGGCCAAGGCGATGACCGGTTGCGTGCCGCACAGGTAGCGGCCGACGCCCGGCGCGGGGCGGTAGTGCGGCGTGAACTCGAAGGGCGCCGCATGGCCCCACCAGCCGGACAGCGGCTGCTCGAACTGGCCTGCGTGCTTGGTGTTCACCCAGGCGAAGGCCGGCGCGCCGGGGCCGCCGTTGAGGTACTTGTAGCCGCAGCCGATGGCGTAGTCGGCGCCGCTGTCGTTGAGCGCGACGGGCACGGCGCCCGCGCTGTGCGCCAGGTCCCACACGGTGAGCGCGCCCGCGGCGTGCGCGGCGGCGGTGACGGCCTTCATGTCGTGCATGGCGCCGGTGCGGTAGTTGACGTGCGTGAGCATGAGCACGGCGACTTCGTCGGTCAGCGCAGCAGGCAGCTCGGCTGCATCGATGAGCTTCAGCGTGAAGCCGCGTTCACGGCACAGCGATTCGGCGATGTACAGGTCGGTGGGGAAGTTGCTGCGCTCGCTCACCACCAGCTTGCGGCCGCTTGCCTTCTGCTGCGAGAGCGCGGCGAACAGCACCTTGTAGAGATTGACGGAGGTGCTGTCGGTGCACACCACTTCGCCGGGCGCGGCGCCGATCAGGCGGGCCACCTTGTCGCCCAGGCGCTGCGGCAGGTCGAACCAGCTCGCGGTGTTCCACGAGCGGATCAGGCCTTCGCCCCATTCCTTGGCGACCACTTCGGCAATGCGCGCGGGCGCGGCCTTGGGCAGCACGCCGAGCGAGTTGCCGTCGAGGTAGAGCACGCCCTCGGGCAGGGTGAATTGGTCGCGCAGGGCGCGCAGCGGGTCTTGCGCGTCGAGGGCGCGGCAGTCGGCGAGGGTCGTCGTCATGGAAGGGAGGGTTTCAGCGGGGAAGTTCGCGCAGCACGGCGCGCACGGGTGAGGCATCGGCGCTCGTCAGCTTGAGCGGCAGCGCGATGAGTTCGTAGTCGCCCTCGGGCACGTCGTCGAGCACGAGGTTCTCGAGCACGCGCAGATCGAGGTGGCGGATGCGCTGGTGGCTGTCGAGCGTCTTGCTGTCGGCCGGGTCGATGCTGGCGGTGTCGATGCCGATGAGCTTCACGCCCATGGCCGCCAGGCGCTCGACGGTGGCGGGTGCATAGGCCGCGAGCTGCGGGTCCCAGCGGTCGACGGGCATGGCCGGGTAGGTGCGCACGAGCACGCGCGGGGGCAGCGTGTCGTTCACGGCATGCGCGATGTGCTCCCAGGTGACCAGCGGGCCGCGGCCGATCGCGTGGATCACGCGGCACGGGCCGAGGAAGGGCGTGAGGTCGACCTGGCCGATGGTCTGGCCTTCGGGGGCGTAGTGCAGCGGCGCGTCGGCATGGGTGCCCACATGCGGCGACAGCGTGATCGCGCTCACGTTGACCGGGCAGCCGGGGCCGATGGTGGCGCACCACTGCTGCGAATACGGCGTGTCGCCCGGGAACACCGGGCTGCCGGCGTGCACGGGGGCGGAAATGTCCCAGAGTCGGAGCGGGGCGGTCATGGCGGGCGGCAGGGCGAAGGAAGAAAAGGGCAGTGTGGGCCGGTTGGTGTCGGTCCACAAGGGGCCGTCGGGTGCCGAATGCTATGCGCAGTGGCTGCCTGGAGTCGAGAAGTTATCCATCAATCATCGAAAGATTGAATAATCTATTCAATCGACAGGAAATGGAGAACAAATCATGCAAGCCGACCTCGATCGAACCGACCTCCAGCTGCTGCGCGCGCTGCAGGACAACGCCCGCCTGACCTCGGGCGAGCTGGCGCAGATGGCGCACCTGTCGCAGTCGCCGTGCTGGCGCCGGGTGAAGAAGCTGGAGGACGACGGCGTGATCGGCGGCTACCACGCGGGCCTGAGCCGGCGCGCGCTGGGTTTCGGTGTGCTGGCCTTCGTGATGGTCGGCATCGACCACCAGACCGAGATCTCGTCGCGCGCTTTCGAGGACGCGGTGTGCGCGATTCCCGAGGTGGTGATGTTCCACGGCATCTCGGGGCCGGCGGACTTCATCCTCGTGGTGGTCGCGAAGGACCTCGATGCGTATTCCGACCTGCTGCAGCGCAAGCTGCACCGGCTGCCGGGCGTGCGCCATGTGCAGACGCATTTCTCGCTGCAGGAGTTCAAGGGGCAGCTCGGCGGGTTACCGGTGCCCGTGGCCTGAGCCGGCCTGTCGTCAGTGCAGTTCGTCGGACAGCATCGGCAGCCCATGCCGCAGGCGCGCGCGCTGGCAGGCGTCGCTGCCGGCCTGCAGTTCGTGGCAGGGGTTGGGTCGCCATTCGTAGATGCCGCAGGCCACCGACTGGCCGATCTTGCCGGTGAGCGCGGCGCAGCGCGCCGGCGTGTGGTCGGTGCCGCGCATGCGGCACAGGGCGTCGTTCACGTCGACCGCCAGGCCCGAGGGCACGCGGCCGCCGTGGTCGTCGAGCTCGTGCACGCTGAAGTCGACGCGGTAGCTGGCGCAGCAGGCGCCGCAGGTCTGGCAGGGATTCATGGGGCGAGCAGCGCGGCGTCACGCACGCGCTGCAGCATGCGGCGGCGGATCAGCCCGCTCGCGGGACGGATCAGCAGCCAGTAGGCGGTGAAGCGGCGCTGCGCGGCGGCATCGCCGCACCAGACCCGGGTACGCGTGGTGAGCCGTGTGCCCGTGCCTTCGGGCTCGGCCGTGAAGTGAAGCACCAGCTTGGCCAGGCCCGTGGCATCGAGCGCGGCGAAGGCCGGGCCGTCGGCCAGCGGGACCAGGCCGTAGTCGAAGCGCCAGAAGCGGCCGGCCAGGCCGAAGGCCAGTTCGCGCTTGCCGTCGCGCCCCAGCGGCGTGAAGTCGGCAAAACCGAAGGCCTCGCGCTGGCGCAGCGTGGGGGCGGCGAGGCCGAGCCGGCTGGCCAGCCGGTTCGGCAGTTCGCGCAGCGCGATCAGGCTGCGCGCCACGGGGTCGTCGGTGATCTCGGGCCGGGCCGCCACGTCGAGCACGCGCGCAGGCGACGCGGGCACGTGGAGGCTGTGCGTCTCCGCGAACTGGTAGCGCGGCAGGTAGCGGTTCATCAGCTCCATGCGGCGCCTGGGTGGGTCAGCGGTTCGGTGCCTGTCAGAGCCTGCCGAGCAGCAGGAACTCCATCAGCGCTTTTTGCGCGTGCAGGCGGTTCTCGGCCTCGTCCCACACGACCGACTGCGGGCCGTCGATGACCTCGGCCTGCACTTCCTCGCCGCGGTGCGCGGGCAGGCAGTGCATGAAGAGGGCGTCGGTCTGGGCGATGCGCATCATGTCCTCGTCGACGCACCAGTCGGCAAAAGCCTTGCGGCGCGCCTCGTTCTCGGCTTCGTAGCCCATGCTGGTCCACACGTCGGTGGTGACCAGGTCGGCGCCGCGGCAGGCTTCCATCGGGTCCTTGAAGACCTTGTAGCTGTCGCCCGAGCGGATGCCGGCGATCGACTGGTCGACCTCGTAGCCGCTGGGCGTGCTCACGTGCACGGTGAAGCCCAGGATCTCGGCGGCCTGCAGCCAGGTGTTGGCCATGTTGTTGCCGTCGCCCACCCACGCCACCGTCTTGCCCTGGATGGAGCCGCGGTGCTCGATGTAGGTGAAGATGTCCGCCAGGATCTGGCAGGGGTGGAACTCGTTGGTCAGGCCGTTGATGACGGGCACGCGCGAGTGCGCGGCGAAGGCGTCGATCTTGGTCTGCTCGTAGGTGCGGATCATCACCAGGTCGACCATGCGGCTGATGACCTTGGCGCTGTCCTCGATGGGCTCGGCGCGGCCGAGTTGGCTGTCGCCCGTGGTCAGGTGCACCACGCTGCCCCCGAGCTGGTACATGCCGGCCTCGAAGCTCACGCGGGTGCGCGTGCTGGCCTTCTCGAAGATCATGGCCAGCGTGCGGTCGACCAGCGGCTGGTGCTTTTCATACGTCTTGAACTTCTTCTTGATGATCGCCATGCGATCGAAGAGGTAGACGTACTCGTCGGCCGTGAAGTCCGAGAACTGCAGGTAGTGGCGCAGGGCGTTCGGTGCGGCGGCGGTCGTCATTGCGCAACGGGCTCCGAGAGGAAGGTTTTGACGATCGGCGCGAGGATCGCAACGATCTCGTCGGCTTCGGCAATGCTCAGGATGAGCGGCGGCACGAGGCGGATCACCTTGTCGGCCGTCACGCTCAGCAGCAGGCCGGCGTCGCAGGCGCGGTTCAGGATCGCGCCGCAGGGACGGTCGAGCTCGATGCCCAGCATCAGGCCCTGGCCGCGAATCTCCTTCACGCCGGGCAGGCTGCCGATTTCGCGCTCCAGCGCGGCCTTCAGGTGCGCGCCCACGGTGGCGGCGTTCTCGAGCAGCTTGTGCTCTTCCATGATGCGGATGGTTTCCACACCGGCGCGCATCGCCAGCGGGTTGCCGCCGAAGGTGGTGCCGTGGTTGCCCGGGCCGAAGATGTTGGCGGCCTTGGGGCCGGCCACGACGGCGCCGATCGGCACGCCCGAGCCCAGGCCCTTGGCCAGCGGCATCACGTCAGGCTTGATGCCCGCCCACTGGTGGGCGAACCACTTGCCGGTGCGGCCCATGCCGCATTGCACTTCGTCGATCATCATGAGCCAGTCGCGCTCGTCGCACAGCTGGCGCACCTGCTTGAGGTAGTCGACGCGCATCGGGTTGATGCCGCCTTCGCCCTGGATGGTTTCGAAGAACACGGCGACCACATTGGGGTTGCCTTCGGTGGCCTTCTTCAGCGCCTCGATGTCGTTCAGCGGCACGCGGATGAAGCCTTCGACCAGCGGGCCGAAGCCGGCCTGCACCTTGGGGTTGCCGGTGGCCGACAGGGTGGCGATGCTGCGGCCGTGGAAGGCGGCTTCGTAGACGACGATCTCGGGGCGCTCGATGCCCTTGTCGTGGCCGAACTTGCGCGCCAGCTTCAAGGCGGCTTCGTTGGCTTCCAGGCCGGTGCAGCAGAAGAAGGCGTTGGTCAGGCCCGACAGCTCGGTGAGCTTGGTGGCGAGCTGTTCCTGGCCGGTCACGTGGTAGTAGTTGGAGCTGTGGATCAGCTTGGTCAGCTGGTCCTGCAGGGCGGGCACCAGCTCGGGGTGGTTGTGGCCCAGCGTGTTGACGGCGATGCCGCCCAGGCCGTCGAGGTAGGCCTTGCCCGTGGTGTCCCAGACTCGGCAGCCCTGGCCGTGCGACAGCGCGATCGGCAGGCGACCGTAGGTGTTCATGACGTGGGGCGAGGTGGGTTGCTGGGCGGTGGCGCTCATTCGGTTCTCCAGATAGGGAACGCGAATTCTAGGCGTGCGATTTGACGGCTTCGTTGAGGATTCCGCATCACAGCAATGCCCCCCATTCAGGATGCAAAAAGGGCCCCGGATACAATCGCTTGCTGCACCGCAGCACCTGTTCCGGTCGCCTCACTTCACGATGATTTCCCCCAACGCCAAAGAAATCTTCATCCAGGGCATCACCCACGATGGCCGCACTTTTCGCCCCAGCGACTGGGCCGAACGCCTCGCCGGCGTCATGTGCTCCTTTCGCCCCGGCGGCGCCTACCCGGGCAGCCACCTGAGCTATTCGCCCTGGTGCATTCCCACGACCATCAACGGCGTGAAATGCGTGGTGGTGAACCGCGCCCTGCGCGACGCCGAGCCCATGGCCTGGGACTTCTGCGTGAACTTCGCGAAAGACAACAACCTCCAGGTGGCCGAGGCCTGCCTGGTGCCCGACCCGGCGGACACGCCGCCCCCTCCCAAAAAGACCTGACTTCCAGGTCTTTTTTTTGGGGCTGCACGGGTTGCTCGATCCTTTGGATGCTTTTCGAGCGCCCATGAAAAAACCGCCCGAAGGCGGTTTTTCACTTTTGCTTGCTGCAGCGCACCCCGATCAAACGGCGGACCGGAGAATTCCGATCCGGGCTTGCCTGACAGGTGTCAGGCGGCGGCCTTTTCAGGCGCCAGGGCGAGGGCCTTGACCTTGGCCGACAGGCGGCTCTTGTCGCGGGCGGCCTTGTTCTTGTGGAAGATGCCCTTGTCGGCGACGGTGTCGACGATGCTCTGGGCCTTCGCGAACAGTTCGCTTGCCTTGGTCTTGTCGCCAGCCAGAACAGCCTTTTCGACGTTCTTGACAGCGGTACGGTATTTGGAGCGCAGCGAGGTGTTCGCAGCGTTGAGCTTGACGTCCTGGCGGACGCGCTTGCGGCCCGACGCGAGGCGCGGGTTCTTCTTCTTGGGCTTGGCGGATGCCATATTTAGTGTTCCTTAGGTGTCTGAGGATGATGCAGCAAAGCTCTCCATTATAGGCCGGGTTCCGGTTTTTGCCGAATTGCCTGCTTTTGCCACCTTTCGCAGCCCTACACTCGCCCCCGTGTCCCTGTTCAAATCCGCCTCCACCGTCTCCCTGCTGACCCTCGCTTCGCGGATCACGGGCCTCGTGCGCGACGTGCTGTTTGCCTCGGTGTTCGGCGTCAGCGCGCTCACCGACGCCTTCAACGTCGCCTTTCGCATCCCCAACCTGTTTCGCCGCGTGTTCGGCGAAGGCGCCTTCAGCCAGGCCTTCGTGCCGGTGCTGGCCGCGCGCAAGACCGAGGCGGGGCAGGAGGGCGCCCGGGAGCTGGTCGACCACGTCGCCACGCTGCTGACCTGGGCCCTGGTGGTGCTGTGCGTGGCCGGCGTGGCCGGTGCGCCGCTGCTGGTCTGGGCCATGGCCAGCGGCCTGCAGGGCTTCGACGCCGCCGTGGTCATGACGCGCTGGATGTTCCCCTACATCGGCTTCATGTCGCTGGTGGCGCTGGCGGGCGGCATTCTCAACACCTGGCGCAAGTTCGCGGTGCCGGCGGCGTCGCCGGTGCTGCTCAACATCGCGCTGATCCTGTCGATCTCCATCGGCGCGCCGCTGTTCCGCCGCTACGGCATCGAGCCGATCTACGCCCAGTGCGTGGGCGTGATGGTCGGCGGCGTGCTGCAGCTGGCCCTGCAGATCCCGGCGCTGCGCGCATTGGGGCTCATGCCGCGCATCGGTGCCAGCTTCAAGGCGCTGCGCGCCGCGTGGACCGATCCGACCACCCGCAAGGTCATGAAGCTCATGCTGCCCGCGCTGCTGGGCGTGAGCGTGGCGCAGATCTCGCTGCTCATCAACACGCAGATCGCCTCGCACCTGGCCACCGGCAGCGTGACCTGGGTCACCAACGCCGACCGGCTGATGGAATTCCCCACCGCCATGCTCGGCGTGGCGCTGGGCGTGGTGCTGATGCCGCAGCTCGCGGGCGCCCGCGCCGCCAAGGACGACGCGCGCTATTCGTCGCTGCTCGACTGGGGCCTGCGCCTCGTGGTGCTGCTGGCGGCGCCGTGCGCGGTGGCGCTGCTGCTGTTCGCCAAGCCGCTCGTGGCCGTGCTGTTCCACAACGGCGCCTACACCGGCGAGGACGTGGGCCGCACCACCGTGGCGCTCATGGGCTACGGCGTGGGGCTGGTCGGCCTCGTGGCGGTCAAGGTGCTCGCGCCCGGCTACTACGCCAAGCACGACACGCGCACGCCCATGCTGATCGCCGTGACGGTGCTGGTGTTCACGCAGGTGCTCAACTTCTTCCTGGTGCCGCTGCTGCAGCACGCGGCGCTGACGCTGACCATCGGCATCGGCGCGCTGGTCAACGCGCTGTGGCTGCTGATCGGCCTGATCCGCCGCGGCAGCTACACCCCCGAGCCCGGCTGGGGCAAGTTCGCGCTGCAGGTGCTGCTGGGCACCGTGGTGCTGGCGGTTTTGCTGGCGTGGGGCGCGCACTATTTCGACTGGGTCGGCCTGCGCGCGCAGCGCCTGCACCGCATCGGCCTGCTGGCCGCGCTCATCGCCGGCGCCGCGCTGCTCTATTTCGCCGTGCTCACCGCCGCGGGCGTGCGCGTGCGCAGTTTCATGCGCCGCTGAAGCGCCGTTGGCGAGCCGGAAAACACTGCCTTGACGCTCCCTGCGGGCTCCTCTACAAAGCCATATGACGTTCAGCTACCAGGTTCCCACGGCACTGGAATATTTCGAGTCGCTGGTCGGCAGCGATGACCACTTTCCGCTGCTCGAAGCGGCCGCCAGCATCGCGCAGGACGAATACCCCGAACTCGACGTGCAGCAGGTGCTGGGCGACGTCGACCAGCTGCTCGCGCGCCTCAAGCGCCGCCTGCCGGCCGACGCCGCGCCGCTGGCCAGGCTGCGCGCGCTGAACCAGTTCTTCTTCAGCGACCTGAATTTCGGCGGCAACGTCAACGACTACTACGACCCCGACAACAGCTACCTGAACGCCGTGCTGCGCACCCGCCGCGGCATTCCGATCTCGCTGGCCGTGCTGTGGATGGAGCTGGCCCAGGGCCTGGGCCTGCAGACGCGCGGCATCAGCTTCCCGGGGCATTTCATGGTCAAGGTCACGCTGCCCAAGGGGCAGGTCGTGATCGACCCGTTCACCGGCAAGTCGCTCTCGCGCGAAGAGCTGGGCGAGCGGCTCGAACCCTACAAGCGCGGCAACGGGCTGGTCGGCGAGTTCGACGTGCCGCTGGGCCTGTACCTGCAGCCCGCGAGCCCGCGCGAGATCATCGCGCGCATGCTGCGCAACCTGAAGGAGGTGCACCACGCGCAGGAAGACTGGCCGCGCTACATCGCGGTGCAGAACCGCCTCATTGCCCTCCTGCCCACCGCCTGGGGCGAGCACCGCGACCGCGGCGTGGCGCATGCCGAGCAGGGCCATGCGGCGCTGGCCGTGCGCGACCTCGAAACCTACCTCGCCAACGCCGAAGACGCGCTCGACATCGACGCGATCGCCGAGCGCGTGGCGCTGCTGCGGCGCCTGGCCAACTGACCCGCCACAACAGCCCCAACGCCATGACCGACACCCGCACCGGCGTGAGCGCGGCGCCCGACCTGGGCACGCTGCACGAATTCCACGGCGTGCAGCCGGTGCTGCCGGTGTCCGACGTCTCGCGCGCCGCGCGCTGGTTTTCCGAGGTGCTCGGTTTCGAGATCGACTTCATCGCCGGCGAGCCGCCCAGCTACGCCCGCGTGATGAAGGGCGACCGCAGCTATGGCGACCCCGTGTACCTGCGCCTGTGGCAATGCGGCAGCCGCGAGGCCCGGCCGTGGCGCGGCGAAATCGTGATCCACGTCGGCAAGGACATCGACGGCCTGCACGCCGCCTACGTGAAGCGCGGCGTGACCATCATCGAGCCGCCCACTTCCCAGCCCTGGGGCCTGCGCGAATTCGCGATCCGCGAACCCGATGGCCACGTGCTGCGGTTCTGCGGCTATCTCTGAAACACAAAATTACAAGCAGATCGATGCGGCCGTGTCGATCCGTGGCCCGCTCGCGCGACGTGTGAACAGGAGCACGCAGATTCCGGCGTCTCCCGATCCCCACCCACTTTCAGGAGAAACGACATGCGATTCATGGTTCTGGTCAAGGCGAGCAAGGATTCCGAAGCCGGCGTGATGCCGAGCACCGAGCTCCTCACCGAGATGGGCCGGTTCAACGAGGAACTGGTCAAGGCCGGCGTGCTGCTGGCGGGCGAAGGGCTGCACCCGTCGTCCAAGGGCGCGCGCGTGCGCTGCGAAGGCAAGAAGCGCACCGTCATCGACGGCCCCTTCACCGAGACCAAGGAGCTGCTCGCGGGCTTCTGGCTGCTGCAGGTCAAGTCGAAGGAAGAAGCCATCGAGTGGATCAAGCGCAGCCCCTTCCAGGAAGGCGAGATCGAGATCCGCCAGGTCTTCGAGGCCACCGATTTCGGCGAGGCCATGACGCCCGAGCTGCTGGCCCAGGAAGACCGCCTGCGCGCCGAGTCGGCCGCCAAGGCCGGCCGTTGAACCTCATCCATTCCTCGAAGGAGAAACGACCATGCGATTCATGCTGCTGATGATTCCCTACGGCTACGAAAACGCCGCGCCAGGCACCGTGCCCGACGACGTCGAACGCGTGGGCTCGATGATGGCCTTCAACGAGTCCCTGCAGAAGGCCGGCGTGCTGATCGGCTGCGAGGGCCTGCACCCGCCGTCGATGGGCGCGCGCGTGAGCTTTCCGGGCGGCAAGCCGAAGGTGGTCGACGGCCCCTTCGCCGAGGCCAAGGAAGTGCTGGGCGGCTACTGGCTGATCGACGTCGCCTCGCGCGCCGAGGCCATCGAATGGGCGAGCCGCTGCCCGGGCAGCGAAGACGAGGTCATCGAAATCCGCCAGGTGCAGGAGATGGAGGACTTCTCGCCCGAGGTGCAGGACGTGGCGAGCGAGTTCACGTCGATGCAGCAGACCCTGAAGAAGTAAGCCGACCCTAGTCGTCCCGCACCAGCCGGATGCCCACCAGCGTGTAGCGCGTGTCCGGCGCATTCCAGTTGCGGTACGACGAGCGGGCATAGAAAGCCCAGGTGTGCCAGGAGCCGCCGCGGCGCACGCGCACGGTGCCCGTGGCGGGGCCCTGGGGGTCGTCGACCGGTGAGCGCGCGTAGTATTCGTCGCCATGCCAGTCGGCCACCCACTCCCACGCATTGCCGTGCATGTCGTAGAGGCCCCAGGCGTTCGGCGCGAAGCTGCCGACCGGGGCGGTGAAGGCAAAACCGTCGTCGCCCGCGAGCGCCATCGCGCGCCAGCGCGGCCAATGGGCGGCGCTGCGCGTGTCGAACACATTGGCCCCGCGCAGCAGCGTGGCCGGATCGTCCCCCGTGCTGTAGCGCGTGCGCGTGCCAGAGCGGCAGGCGTACTCCCACTCGGCCTCGGTCGGCAGGCGGTAGCGCCGGCCCTCCGTCTTGCTCAGCCAGGCGGCCAGCGCCTGCGCGTCGTTCCAGCTCACGTTGACGGCCGGGTGGTCGTCGCCCTGCGCGAAGCCCGGGTTGCGCCACGAGTAGCGCGGGTCGCGGCCCTCGAAGGCGTCGCCGCGCCGCGTGGTGGCGGGGTCGTAGTCGGCGCGCCAGCCGTAGCCGCCGGTGCCGTCGGCCACCGATTCGGGCACGTGGCCCGAGGCTTCGAGAAAGCGCCGGAACTGGCCCACCGTCACCTCGTGCCGGCCCATCCAGAACGCCCGCGTGATGCGCACCTTGTGCACTGGCCCTTCGTCGGCCAGCTGGGTGAAGCGTTCCTTGGGCAGTTGGGGGTAGTCGCGTGCCAGCGTCTCGGGCGGCTCGTCGCTGCCCATGAGGAATTCGCCGGCCGGCAATCGCACGAAGGCCATGCCCAGGCTGTTGCGTTCCACGGCGAGGTCGTCCGCCCCGGCGCCCCCGCAGGCGAGGCCGAACGCGAAACCCAGGCTCCACAAGACGAGGCGTGGTGTCATGGCCGCATGCTATCCGGCCCGCCGGGCCGCAGCGAGGCCGCATGAGCAGCGGACCAGACACAGCCGCCATCCACCGCGCCATCGAGGCGGTCTGGCGCATCGAGTCCGCGAAGATCATCGCCGCGCTCGCGCGCAAGGTGCGCGACGTGGGCCTGGCCGAAGAGCTGGCGCAGGACGCGCTGGTGGCCGCGCTCGAGCAGTGGCCCGTCGACGGCGTGCCCGACAACCCCGCCGCCTGGCTCATGCAGGTGGCCAAGCACCGCGCCCTCGACCGCCTGCGCCATGTGCAGCTGGCCGAGCGCAAGGCGCCCGAGATCGGCCGCGAACTCGACGCCCTGCACGCCATGGCCGAGGCCGACTTCGCGCAGGCGGTGGATGCGGCGCTCGACGACGACATCGGCGACGACCTGCTGCGCCTGGTGTTCACCGCCTGCCATCCGGTGCTCTCGACCGAGGCGCGCGTGGCGCTCACGCTGCGGCTGATGGGCGGCCTCACGACCGACGAGATCGCGCGCGCCTTTCTCGTGCCCGAGGCCACCGTGGCGCAGCGCATCGTGCGTGCCAAGCGCACGCTGGCCGAGGCGCACGTGCCCTTCGAGGTGCCACGCCGCCACGAGCTCGAAGCCCGGCTGGCCTCGGTGCTCGAGGTGCTCTACCTGATCTTCAACGAGGGCTACTCGGCCACCGCCGGCGACGACTGGATGCGCCCCGCGCTGTGCGACGAGGCGCTGCGTCTGGGCCGCATCGTGGCCGAGCTGGTGCCCGGCGAGGCCGAGGTGCACGGGCTGGTCGCGCTGATGGAAATCCAGGCCTCGCGCACCGCCGCGCGCGTGGGCGCCTCGGGCGAGCCGGTGCTGCTGCTCGACCAGAACCGCGCACGTTGGGACCCGATGCTGATCCGCCGCGGCCTCGCGGCGCTGGCGCGCGCCGAAGCGCTGGGCGGCGCGCTCGGCCCCTACGCGCTGCAGGCCGCCATCGCCGCCTGCCACGCCCGTGCGCGCACCGCGGGCGAGACCGACTGGGCCCGCATCGCGGCGCTGTACGACGCGCTGGCCGCGCTGTCGCCGTCGCCCATCGTCGAGCTGAACCGCGCGGTCGCGCTGTCGATGGCCTTCGGGCCGGCGGCCGGGCTGGAGGTGGTCGATGCGCTGCAGGACGAGCCCGCGCTGAAGGGCTACCACCTGCTGCCGACCGTGCGCGGCGACCTGCTCTTCAAGCTGGGCCGCCGCGACGAGGCGCGCCGGGAGTTCCAGCGCGCCGCCTCGCTCACGCGCAACACGCGCGAACAGGCGCTGCTGCGGGCGCGCGCCGAGGCCTGTGGCGACAAGCCTTAGCGGACGGGCGCAGACGTGCCCGCGGAAGGCGAACCCGGCAACCCGAACTGGTGCCACGCGCGGCGCAGCTGCGTGTCCGAGCCGAAGCCCGACAGCTCAGCCGCCCGCGTCACGCTGGCGCCCGAGGCCAGCGCCAGTTGCGCGGCGGCCAGCCGCAGCCGGCGCAGGTAGGCCAGCGGCGCCACGCCCGCATGCTCGACGAACAGGCGCGTCAGGTGCCGCGCCGAGGTGTGGGCGACTTCGGCCATGCGCGGCACGCTCCAGTCGGCCTGCGGTTGTTCGCTGACCGCGTCCTGCACCCGGTGCAGTGCCGCGTGCAGGTGGTTGCGGTAGGCGAGAAAGGGCGACAGCTCCGGGTCGTGCGGGCCGCGCCGCAGCGCCACCACCATCGCCTGCGCCACCTGGGCCGCCAGCGCCTCGCCGCAGGTGTCGGCGATGCGGTGCAGCATCAGGTCGATGCCCGTCGTGACGCCCGCACTGCTGTAGACCGGCGGGTCGATCACGAACACGCGGTTGCTCACCACCTCGCAGCGCGGCTCCACGGCGCGCAGCTCGTCCAGGTGATGGTGGTGCGTGGTGACGCGCCGCCCCGCGAGCGCGCCCGCATGCGCCGCGAGCAGCGCGCCCGCACAGACCGTGACCAGCTCGACGCCGCCGCGCGTGAAGCGCTGGCCGCGCAGCCAGTGCAGCAGGTCCTGCGCCTCGGGGGTGTCGGTCGCGATGGTGTCACCCGGCAGGCCGACCAGCACCACCCAGCCCGGGCCGTCCCACTGCGTCGGCAATGGCGACAGCCCCGAAAGCGCGACGCCGACGGAGCCTCTCATGCTCGGCCGCGGCCCCGCGAATTCGATGACAAAACGCTCGGGCTGGCCCGCCGCGCGCAGCCGCTGGTTGGCGATGCGCAACGCCTCGGCCGGCCCGGCCCAGTCGAGCACCAGGCTGTCGGGCAGGAGCACGAAGACTACGCGGACAGGGGCTCGTTGCGGGTCCATGCGTAGTCCATCTGGCGCGCGGTGCGCTCGGCCAGGTCGCGTCCGGCCAGGCGTTCGACCAGGTGCAGGCTCATGTCGATGCCCGCACTGATGCCGGCCGAGCTGACGATGCGGCCGGTGTCGACCCAGCGCACGCCCTCGTGCACGTCGAGCTGCGGAAACTGCGCGCGCAGGTCGGCGAGGTCTTCCCAGTGCGTGGTGACCGCCTCGCGCGTCACGACGCCGCTTTGCGCCAGCAGGAAGACGCCGGTGCAGACCGAGGCGACGAGCTGCGCGCCGGCCGCGCACCGGGCGATCCAGCGCAGGGTGTCGGGGCTCGCCATCGGCGCGTCGACCACGCCGCCGGGGACGACCAGCACGTCGGCGGTGGCGGCGGCATCGGCCAGCGTGTGGTCGGCGAGCAGCCGCAGGCCGGCGCGCGCCTGCACCGGTTCCCCGGCGCGGGTGTGGGCGACCGAGGCGACCTCGAACGGCGCGGGCGCACCCGGCTGCAGGCGCTGGTGGACGCGGGCCGCGGTGGTGAAGACCTCGAAAGGGCCGGCGAAATCGAGCGCCTCGACGCCGTCGTAGGCCAGGATGCGCACGCGCAGAGCGGTCATTGAAATACCTCCGTGCTTCGCACTTCGGTGCGAGCTTGCTTGGGGCGGCCCGGCGCGGCGCTCATGCGGCTGCGCCTTCCGTGGCGCGCTCAAGTGCCTGCGCCACGCTGCAGACCGTGGCGAAGCGCCCGTCCAGCACGGTCGCGGTGCGCGCCTTGATGTCGGCGGCCGACAGCGGCCGGCCGTCGGGCTGCACCATGTCGAAGGTGAGGGTGGCGTCGGTCACATAGTCGACCTCCCAGCCCAGGTCCGAGGCATGGCGCGTGGTGGTTTCGCAGCACTGCTCGGTGCGGATGCCGCTCACGATCAGGCGGCGGATGCCGTGCTGCGTGAGCCACACATCCAGCCCGCTGTTGACCAGCGCGCTGTGGCGGTGCTTGGTGAAGGTGGCGGCGGCTTCGAAGGGTGCGAGGCCGTCGATCGGGCGCACGTGGCCCGATTCGACCGCGAAGGGGTTGGACGCGGCCTGCGGCGCATCGACGTGGAAGACGCGCACGACCGGCAGTCCGGCCGCCACGGCGCCGGCGATCAGCGCGTTCTGGGCCTCGAGGTAGGGCGCGAGCAGGGCGGCGTTCCAGTAGGGGCGGTGGCGAAACGATTCCTGGGCGTCGATCACAATCAGACAGGTGGTCATGGCGGCGGCGGGCAAGGCAAAGTGGATGATGCCGCCTATTCTTGGGCGCCGCCAGCGCTTCGTCCGCGCCGATGCGGACCGGAACCGATCAGATCAGGACATCGCCCTAGACCAGGCCGCCTGCGTGCAGTTCTTTTTTCAGGTACGCGTAGTACAGCGGCGCCGCCACCAGCCCGGCGGGGCCGAACACCGCCTCGGCCACGAACATCACCGACAGCAGCTCCCACACGCGCATCTGCGTGCGCGCGCCGACCACCTTGGCGTTGATCACGTACTCGGCCTTGTGGATCAGGATCAGGAAGGCCAGGCAGGCCGCGGCCGTGACCGGCGACACCGACAGCGCCACCAGCGTGATCACCGAGTTGCAGACCAGGTTGCCCACGATCGGCACCAGCCCGGCCACGAAGGTCAGCGTGATGAGCGCGGGCGTGTAGGGCAGCTCGAGGCCCCACAGCGGCATCAGGAACAGCAGGAAGATCGCGGTCAGCAGCGTGTTGAAGGCGGCGATCCAGAACTGCGCCGCGACGATCTGGCCGAAGGCCTCGCCGAAGGTGGTGATGCGCTGGAACATCTGCTGCGCCAGCGGCCGGCGCTGGGCCGGCGCCGGCGCCACGGCGGCCAGCGCGCCGATGATCAGGCCCACGTAGGCGAACAGCAGCCCGCCCAGCCAGGCGCGCCCGGCCATGGCGAGCGAGCCGGCCTGCGTGCGCAGGTAGTTGGCGACGATGCGCTGCACCTCGGCCGCGCCCTCGGGCAGGTAGACGGCGATGTCGGGCGGCAGCTTGGAGCGCAACTCGAGCACCGTGCGGGCCGTGTAGTCGAGCAGTTCGCGGTACTGGTCGGGCGCATCGAGCACGTACTCGCGCGCCTGCGAGAACCCCAGCGTGACCAGGCCGATCGGGCCCAGCAGCACCAGCGTGACCGCCACCACCCGGGCCAGGCTGCCGGCGGCGGAACGCAGGGGCTTCAGGCGCGACAGCCAGCCGCCCAGCAGACGGGCGAACCAGCGTGCGACCAGGAAGCCGATGCACACGCACAGCAGCCCCGGCAGCAGGTGCTGCCACATCACGAGCATCAGCCCCGCGAGCATCAGCAGGTAGCTGGCCAGTACCACGTGGCGGGAGGCGGCGGCCGGGGGCGGGGCGGCGAGGGTGGCGTCGGGCAGCGGCGTGGCCATCCGGGGAGCGGGGCGTGCGGTGAGAAAAAGAAAAAAGAACGGGCGCGCGATCAGGCGACGACCACGGCCGCGCCGTCGCCGCGCTCGGCGATCACGCCGATCTCATGCACCGATTCACCGGCGGCGCGCAGCGTGGCGGCGCAGGCGGCGGCTTCGGCCGCATCGATCACCACGACCATGCCGATGCCGTTGTTGAAGGTGCGGTTCATCTCGATGTCGTCGATGCCGGCCACCTTCTGCAGCCAGGCGAAGAGCTCGGTCTGGGGCCAGCTGCCCTTCTTCAGGTGGGCGGCGGTGCCTTCGGGCAGTACGCGCGGGATGTTCTCGAGCAGGCCGCCACCGGTGATGTGGGCCAGGGCCTTGATCGGGTGCTTGCCCAGCGCCTCGAGCACGGGCTTCACGTACAGGTGGGTGGGCTCCATCACGGCTTCGCGGAAGGGCTTGCCGTCCAGGGTGGCGGGCAGGTCGGCGCCGGCGCGTTCGATCACCTTGCGCACGAGGCTGAAACCGTTGGAATGCACACCGGCCGAGGCCAGGCCCAGGACCACGTCACCGGGCTTGACGTTCTGGCCGGTGAGGATCTTCGACTTTTCGACCGCGCCGACCGCAAAGCCGGCCAGGTCGTATTCGCCGGCCGGGTACATGCCGGGCATTTCGGCGGTTTCGCCGCCGATGAGGGCGCAACCGGAGATTTCGCAGCCGCGGGCGATGCCGCCGACCACGGCCGCGGCCGTGTCCACGTCGAGCTTGCCGCAGGCGAAGTAATCCAGGAAGAACAGGGGCTCGGCGCCCTGCACCAGCACGTCGTTGACGCTCATGGCCACGAGGTCGATGCCGACCGTGTCGTGCATGTTCCATTCGAAAGCCAGCTTGAGCTTGGTGCCCACGCCGTCGGTGCCGCTCACCAGCACCGGTTCCTTGTAGCGCTTGGGCACTTCGAACAGCGCGCCGAAGCCGCCGATGCCGGCCAGCACGCCTTCGCGCATGGTTTTCTTCGCCAGCGGCTTGATGCGGTCGACCAGGGCGTCGCCTGCGTCGATATCGACACCGGCGTCCTTGTAGCTGAGCGGGGTGGGCGTGGAGGAGGTCATGGGCGGGCGGTGTCGAGAAGAAGGAGCGAAAAGGTTCGCGAAGCAGCGAGGAAGGGCGGGCAGGGGAGGCGCCGGCGACCGAGGCGGCCGGGCCGATAGAATTCCTCACGATTTTAAGGGCCCTCCGGGCCCCCTCCATGAACCTTCCCGGGATGAAACAGCTCGCGCTCGATATCGGCATTGCGACGGGCCCCAGCTTCGACGCCTTTTTTGCCGGCCCCAACGAGGCGGCGCTGCGACACCTGCAAGTGTGGGTCGGCGGCGCCGATGGCAGCCCCGCGCTGCACTCGCCGGTGCCGACCTACCTCTGGGGCGACAGCGGCAGTGGCAAGACCCACCTGCTCGAATCCGGGCGTGTCGCACTGGCCGAGCAGGGCGCAAGCGTGGGCTGGCTGCACGCCGGCCTGCTGGAGCCGCCCGAGTTCGACGAGCGCTGGGGCGCCGTCCTGCTCGACGACGTCCACCTCTACACCGCGGTGCAGCAGCACGCGGCCTTCAACTGGTTCGTCAACGCCCAGACCCTGCAGCGCGGCGTGGTCGCCGCCGGCGCCTTGCCGCCGGCCGACCTGCCGCTGCGCGAAGACCTGCGCACCCGCCTCGGCTGGGGCCATGTCTTCCACCTGCAGGTGCTGAGCGAAAGCGAACGCCGCGCGGTGCTGCGCCAGGCGGCCGACGCGCGTGGCGTGATGCTGTCCGACGACGTGCTCGACTTCATGCTGCACCGCTTCAGCCGCGACCTGGGCAGCCTGATGGAGCTGCTGTCGCAGCTGGACGGCTACGCCCTGCAGACCCAACGCGCGATCACCATTCCGCTGATCCGCTCCATGCTCGAAAACGAATAGACAGATAAGAAGCGCCTGCTCCTCCTCGAAAAACAACCAATGATCAAGAAATTCATCGACAAGCTGCTCGGCAAGTCCGCCGGCGGCACGCAGGGCAAGAGCCGCTTCGGCAAGCGCCAGGAGGTGCCGGCAGAGGTTCACAAGATCGATCCCGCCCTGGTCGACGAACGCGCGAAGAACGTGGTCACCACGCTGCAGCAGGCCGGCTACGAGGCCTACGTGGTGGGCGGCGCGGTGCGCGACCTGCTGCTGGGCCTGCGGCCGAAAGATTTCGACGTGGCCACCAACGCCACGCCCGAGCAGGTCAAGTCGCTGTTCCGCCGCGCCTTCATCATCGGCCGGCGTTTTCGCATCGTGCACGTGGTGTACGGCCGTGGCCGCGAGCACGAGGTGATCGAGGTCTCGACCTTCCGCGCCTACATGGACAGCGCCGCCGCCGAACAGGTGGCCGGCAACGAGCGCACCAGCAAGGGCGAACTCGCGAGCATGAAGCACGCCGTGGACGCCAGCGGCCGCGTGCTGCGCGACAACGTCTGGGGCCCGCAGGAAGAAGACGCGGCGCGCCGCGACTTCACCGTCAACGCCATGTACTACGACCCGGCCAACCAGGTGGTGGTCGACTATCACAACGGCATCAAGGACGCCCAGAAGCTCACGCTGCGCATGATCGGCGACCCGGTCACGCGCTACCGCGAAGACCCGGTGCGCATCATTCGCGCGATCCGTTTCTCGGCCAAGCTGGCTGCGCTCGGTTTCAAGATGGAAACCAAGACCGCCGCGCCGCTCATCGAGTCGAGCAAGCTGCTGGCCGACGTGCCGCAAAGCCGCATGTTCGACGAGATGCTCAAGCTCCTGCAGACCGGCCACGCCATCGCGACGGTCGAGCAGCTGCGCAAGCTGGGGCTCGCCACCGGCATCTATCCGCTGCTCGACGTGGTGGTGGAGCGCGCCGACCAGCCCTTCGTGAAGGCCGCCCTGCAGGACACCGACCGCCGCGTCGGCGAAGGCAAGCCCGTGGCGCCCAGCTTCCTCTTGGCCTGCGTGCTGTGGGCCGACGTGCGCGACGGCTGGGCCCAGCGCCAGGAAGGCCGCCACGGCCAGCGCCCGCAGCCGCCGTTCCCGGCGCTGCAGGACGCCATCGACGACGTGTTCAATTCGCGCATCGGCGACGTGTCGGGCCGCGGCAAGCTGGCCGCCGACATGCGCGAGATCTGGATGATGCAGCCGCGCTTCGACAAGCGCACCGGCTCCACGCCCTACAGTCTGGTCGAGCAGGCGCGCTTCCGCGCAGCCTTCGACTTCATGCGCCTGCGTGCCGACGTGGGCGAGGTCGGTGAAGCCATCGCCGAGTGGTGGCAAGAGTTCAGCACCGCCGACGACCTGCGCCGCCAGGACCTGCTCGAACAGGTCCGCGAAGAACAGAAGGTGCGCCAGCGCGTGCGCCTGCGCGACCCGGCCGCTGCGCCCAAGCCGCGCGGCGAGCAGCCGGCGCGCCAGAAACAGGCCGCGACCGAATCGGACGACGGCGACGGACCCGACATCGAGGCCGACGCCGTGCCGCCGGATGGCGAAGCCGCCGCGCCGCGCAAGCGCAAGCGCCGGCGCAAGCCGCGCCCCGTGGGCGGCGGTAGCGGTGGTGGTGGCAGCGAGGGCGGCGGGAGCGCCGCAGGCGAATGAGCACGCCCGACCGGCCGAAGGACGGCAAGAAGAGCGCCCCGGCAGCCAAGGCAGCCAAGGGGGGCAAGCCCGCGCCGCGCGCCGGAAGCAAGCCGCCATCGGCCGGCAGCAAGAGCGGCCCGCCCGCGCGCCGCGCGCCTTCGCGTCCACGCGGTCCGCGCGAGGACTACCCGACCGTGCAGGCCTTCGTCGCCATCGGCGCCAACCTGGGCGATGCCGAGGCGACCGTGAAGGAGGCCATGGCCGCCATCGGTGCGTTGCAACGCACCCAGGTCACGGCCCGCTCGTCGCTCTACCGCAGCGCGCCGGTCGATGCCGAAGGCCCCGACTTCATCAACGCCGTGGTGGCCGTGCGCACCGGGCTGGACGCAGAGCAACTGCTCATCGCGTTGCAGCGCCTGGAGACGCTGGCCGGCCGCGAGCGGCCCTTTCCCAATGCGCCGCGCACGCTCGACCTCGACCTGCTGATGCACGGCAATTCGGTGATCGAAAGCCCCACGCTGACCCTGCCGCACCCGCGCATGCGCGAGCGCGCCTTCGTGCTCAAGCCGCTGGCCGAGATTGCCCCCGACAAGGTGCCGCGCGCCGCGCTGGCACGCGTGACCGGCCAGGTCATCCAGAAAATCCGCTGACCCCCGAGGCCGCCGGCATGCGGCTGTCCCCGCCCGATCTCGCCGGCGTTGCCGCGTGCGTGCGGCTGGTCGTGGCACTGCAGCTGCCGGCCTGAGCGGGCCTGTCACGCCGGAGCCCGAAGGTCGGCCCGACCGGTCGTTCCGGTCGCGCCCGTTAAACTCGGGAAGTTTTCACGAAGGCGTCATGAAATTGTGATTGGCGCGTCCCAGGAGTTTTTTCCATGTTCGGCAAGCTGCTGCCCCGAGAGGGCAATTTTTTTGAAATGTTCAACCAGCATGCCGAGCGCATCGTGGAGGCGGCGCGTGCGTTCGAGCAGCTCGTCACCCACTATGCGGACGTGCACCTGCGCGAACAGTACAACCGCGACGTCGACAACGCCGAGCGCGCCGCCGACCGCGTGACGCACGACGTCAACCGCCTGATCCACAAGACCTTCATCACGCCCATCGACCGCGAGCAGATCCACAAGCTCATCAACACGATGGACGACGTGGCCGACCTGATCCAGGACTCGGCCGAGACCATGGCGCTGTACGACGTGCGCCACATGACCGACGAGATCGTGCGCCTCACGGCCCTGAGCGTGAAGTGCTGCGACCGCCTCAAGGATGCCGTGAAGTACCTCGGCAAGATCGCCGACCCGGCCGTGGCCGAGGCCACGCTCAAGACCTGCGAGGAAATCGACCGCCTCGAATCCGACGCCGACCGCGTGATGCGCAGCGCCATGAGCAAGCTGTTCCGCGAGGAGCCGGACGTGCGCGAGGTCATCAAGCTCAAGGCGATCTACGAGCTGCTCGAGACGATCACCGACAAGTGCGAGGACGTGGCCAACGTGATCGAGGGCATCGTCCTCGAGAATTCCTGAAAACGGGTAGCAGCCGATGACAACGGTGCAGGTCGCCCTCTGGGTGGTGGTGGTGCTGGTCGCGCTCGCGATCCTGTTCGACTTCATGAACGGCTTCCACGATGCCGCCAATTCGATCGCGACGGTGGTGTCCACCGGCGTGCTGAAGCCGGGGCAGGCCGTGGTGTTCGCGGCTTTCTTCAACCTGATCGCGATCTTCGTCTTCCACCTGAGCGTGGCCGCGACCGTGGGCAAGGGCATCGCCCAGCCCGGGGTGGTCGACGTGCACGTGGTGTTCGGGGCGCTCATCGGCGCGATCAGCTGGAACCTCGTCACCTGGTACTACGGAATCCCGAGCAGCTCGTCGCACGCGCTGATCGGCGGCATCGTGGGCGCCGTGATCGCCAAGACCGGCACCAGCGGCCTCGTGGCTTCCGGCATCTGGAAGACCGTGGCCTTCATCTTCGTGTCGCCGCTGCTGGGCTTCCTGCTGGGCTCGCTGATGATGATCGTGGTGGCATGGGGCTTCCGGCGTGCCACGCCGTCGCGCGTGGACCGGTGGTTCCGACGATTGCAGCTGGTCTCGGCCGGCGCCTATAGCCTGGGCCACGGCGGCAACGACGCGCAGAAGACCATCGGCATCATCTGGATGCTGCTGATCGCCACCGGCTATGCCTCGACCAGCGACGCGGTGCCGCCTACCTGGGTCATCGTGAGTTGCTATGCAGCCATTGCGCTGGGCACCATGTTCGGCGGCTGGCGCATCGTGAAGACCATGGGCCAGAAGATCACCAAGCTCAAGCCCGTGGGCGGCTTCTGCGCCGAGACCGGCGGGGCGCTGACCCTGTTCCTGGCCACCGCGCTGGGCATTCCGGTGTCGACCACGCACACCATCACGGGCGCCATCGTCGGCGTCGGTGCCACGCAGCGCGCCAGCGCGGTGCGCTGGGGCGTGGCGGGGAACATCGTCTGGGCCTGGGTCCTGACCATTCCCGCCTCGGCCTTTGTGGCGGCGATGGCTTACTGGTTCAGCTGGCAGATCTTCTGAAGCACTGAAGCGTCGGCGCCTCGTTCGCAGAGGTCGCCGCGCCCGATCCGGCTACTGTGAGATTTTTCGGCCTTCTTCGATCTGGTGTTCGAAGTAGTGCTGGAAGCTGTACACGATGCTCGCCATCAGGATCGAGCTCCCGAAGAACAAAGACGCGACCACGGCGCCGATCGTGAGCCAGTTGGTCTGGCCCGGCGCGGCGTCGGGCGCTGCGCCGGCGTTGAAGCGGGCATTCCATTTTTCGGGCGTCATCAGGCCGTAGATGATCGCCATCAACGCGCAGCCCGCGATCGTGAAGCCGAGCAGCGGGATCAGCGCCCAGCTCACGCCGTCGTCCACGCCGTACATGCGCAAGCGCTCGATGCCGTAGATGCCCAGCGCCGTGGGAATGGGCAGCAGCCAGCCGAGCCAGTCGCCCATGCCGCGCAGGTAGAAGCGGTGCAGGCCCAGCGGGCCGCCGAGGAAGGAGAGCCAGGCGGCCACGGTCTTGCTTTTCATCTTTTTCATCATTCGGGTTTGGTGCGGCTGCCTTCGCCGAGTACTTTTTCCATCAGGACCACGTCGCGCCAGGCGTCGAACTTCCAGCCGCAGTCTTTCAGCACGCCCACGTGCGTGAAGCCCTGACTGCGGTGCACGCCGACCGAGCCGGCGTTGGCCGAATCGCCGATCACCGCGATCAGCTTGCGCACGCCGGCCGCCTCGGCCGCCTGCGAAAGCGCCGCCAGCAGCTGCGCGCCCACGCCCTTGCCGCGCGCGGCCTCGGACATGTAGATCGAGTCTTCGGCCGAAAACCGGTAGGCCGGGCGGGGCTTGAACCAGTTGCAGTAGGCAAAACCCAACACTTCGCCGTTTTCTTCGGCCACGAGGTAGGGCAGGTTCTTGCCCAGCACGTCGGCGCGCCGGGCGGCCATTTCGGCCTCGGACGGGGGCTCGGTTTCGAAGGTGCCGGTGCCGTGCAGCACGTGGTGGGCATAGATGGCCGTGATGGCTGCGATGTCTTCGTCGCGGCTGGGGCGGAGGGTGAGGGTCATGCGGGTGGGGCAGGCGGCGCGGGGCCGGAATTCGGAGAAAAACCCGGGTCGGGCTATAATCGTGGGCTTTTCAGCGTGCGCTGGCCGGGTGGCCATGTCGCGTGTCTCGACGCTGGAAGAACATCGTGAGCGGGCCTCTTTCTATTTGAACTGGCTCGCTGACCACCCAAGGATAAATCATGGTCGTCATTCGACTCTCCCGCGGCGGCTCCAAAGGCCGTCCGTTCTTCAACATCGTCGTGTCGGACAAGCGCGTTCGCCGCGATGGCCGCTTCATCGAGCGCCTGGGTTTCTACAACCCGACCGCCAAGGAAAACGAAGAAAGCATCCGCATCGCCCAGGACCGCCTCGCGTACTGGAAGAGCGTCGGTGCCCAGGCTTCGCCTACGGTGCTGCGCCTGATCAAGCAAGCCGCTGCCGCGGCCCCCAAGGCGGCCGCCTAAGCCGCCCGCACGGCGATGCTGCCCACACTCGAAGCCGCCGAACTGCCGGCGGATGCGATCGAGGTCGGACGCATCGCCGATGCCTGGGGCATCAAGGGCTGGTTCAAGGTCCTGCCCCACAGCGCCCAGCCCGAGGCGCTTTTTTCTTCCAAGCGCTGGTTCTTGCAGGCTCCCGGAGCCTCCACGCCCGCCGCTTTCCGGCTCGCGGTCCGCGAAGCCAAAGAACATTCCGACTGCATCGTCGCCTCGTCTGAGGACGTGCCTGACCGCAATGCGGCCGAGGCCCTGCGCGGCGCGCGCGTGTTCGTGCCGCGCTCGAGCTTCCCGACCGCCGGCGACGATGAGTACTACTGGGTCGACCTGATCGGCCTGTCGGTCGTCAACCGCGAAGGCGTCGTGCTCGGCACGGTGCGCGAACTGCTCGCCACCGGCCCGCAGACCACGCTGGTGCTGACGGCCGAAGAAGACGGCAAGGCCATCGAGCGCATGGTGCCGTTCGTTTCGGTCTTCGTCGACAAGGTCGACCTGCCCGGCCGCCTCATCACGGTCGACTGGCAACCCGATTTCTGATCCGGGCCGCGCGCGCATGCGCTTCGACGTCCTCACGCTTTTTCCCGAACTGTTCGCGCCCTTCATGGCCAGCGGCGTGACGCGTCGCGCCTACGAGTCCAAGCAGGTCGAGGTCGTGCTGTGGAACCCGCGCGATTTCGCCCAGGGCAACTACAAGCGCGTGGACGACCGCCCGTTCGGCGGCGGGCCCGGCATGGTGATGATGGCCGAGCCCCTGGCTGCCTGCCTCGATGCCGCGCTGGCGGCCCGCGGCGCACTGGCGCCGGTGGTGCTGTTCTCGCCCATCGGCGAGGCGTTGCGCCACGAGGCCGTCGAGCGCTGGTCGGCGAGCGAGGGCGCGGTGCTGGTCTGCGGACGCTACGAAGGCATCGACCAGCGCTTCATCGACGCGCGTGTCACCCATCAGGTCAGCCTCGGCGACTTCGTGCTGTCGGGCGGCGAGATCGCGGCGATGGCGCTGCTCGACGCCGTGGCTCGCCTGCAGCCCGGCGTGCTGGGCGACGAGGCCAGCCATGTGCAGGACAGCTTCAATCCGGCGCTCGACGGGCTGCTCGATTGCCCTCACTACACCCGGCCCGAGCAGTGGAACGGGCAGGGCGTTCCGGCGCCGTTGCTTTCGGGCCACCATGCGCAGATCGAGCGCTGGCGGCGCGACCAGCGCCTGGCCATCACGGCCGCGCGGCGCCCCGAACTGATCGATGCTGCCCGGGCGGCAGGCAAGCTCAACAAGGCCGATGAGGCCGCGCTGAAAAAAAAGCTATAATCCGCGGTTCCCCGATCCTCTGTCCGGCCGCGCCCGGTTTCTTGGTGGCTCTTCCGCCAAAGCCCACGGCGCCTTTAGTGCAGCCCGAAACGATCGATATCCAGGAAATCATGAACCTCATCCAGACCCTCGAGCAGGAAGAAATTTCCCGTCTCGGCAAGACCATCCCCGATTTCATGCCCGGTGACACGGTCATCGTCAGCGTGAACGTCGTCGAAGGCAGCCGCAAGCGCGTGCAGGCCTACGAAGGCGTCGTGATCGCCAAGCGCAACCGTGGCCTCAACAGCGGCTTCACCGTGCGCAAGATCTCCAGCGGCGAAGGCGTGGAGCGTACGTTCCAGACCTACAGCCCGCTGATCGCCGGCATCGAAGTCAAGCGCCGCGGCGACGTGCGCCGTGCCAAGCTGTACTACCTGCGCGAGCGCAGCGGTCGTTCGGCACGCATCAAGGAAAAGCTGCCGGGCAAGTCGCAGAAGGCTGCGTCGGCCGCTTAATCAGCCGCCGTCCTTTCTGCTCAAAAAGCCGCCGCTCTGGCGGCTTTTTGCGTTGGCGCTGCGCTTCAAGACAGTTTTCCATTTTTACGCTCTACTCCTTTCATCCCGCCACAGGCCGCATCCTCTCTTGACCTCCTCCACTTCCGCCCCCACGTCCTCCGCCGTCGTCGAGCCCGTCAATGCCGTGGTGCCGCCCGCGTTGCTGCAGATCGACCCGCGCCAGGCGCCCTTCGTGGACGGAAGCGATGGTCTGCCGGCGGTGGCGCCGGCGCAGCTGACGGCAACGGCCCTGCGCGCGCGCTTTGCCTCGCCGCCCGTGTGGACGCCCGAGCTGCGCCGCGAGCCCCGCATGACCGACCGCGTGCCCGCCCAGGCCGCCGTGCTGGTGCCGATCGTGCAGCGACCGCAAGGCGCGACCGTGCTGCTCACCGAGCGCACCACGCACCTGTCGACCCATTCGGGCCAAGTGGCCTTTCCCGGCGGGCGCGTCGATCCTGAAGACGCCAACATCCAGGCCGCCGCGCTGCGCGAAGCCTGGGAAGAGGTGGGCCTGTCGGCGCAGTTCATCGAAGTGCTCGGCACCTTGCCGACCTACACGACCGTCACGTCCTTCGTCGTGACCCCGGTGGTCGCGCTGGTGCAGCCCGACTTCGTGCTGGACATCAATCCGTTCGAGGTGGCCGAGGCCTTCGAGGTGCCGCTGGCCTGGCTGATGGACCCGGCCAACCACCGTCGCCACGCGGTCAGCGCCACCGATGGCGTCCGTCGCGAGTGGTACTCGATGCCGTACGTCGATGGCCCGCACGAGCGCTTCGTCTGGGGCGCCACCGCGGGCATGCTGCGCAACCTCTACCGTTTCCTCGCCGCCTGAGCTGGATCGGGCGCCACCTGGGGTCAAAACCTTCAGGTGCTCTCGCTATCATCGAAGGATGAGCTTCTTTGCCATCCTGTGCGCGTTGCTGATCGAGCAGGTGCGGCCCTTGGGCCCGCACAACCCCGTGTACGGCGGCGTTCTGGCGTGGACGCGCTGGACCAGCCGCAATTTCGATGCGGGCAAGCCGCACCATGGATGGATCGCCTGGGGGCTCGCGGTGTTCGTGCCCACGCTGCTGTCGCTGGGCGTGCACTGGCTGCTGGTGCTCACGCTGGGCCTGCCGTTCGCCGTGCTGTGGAGCGTCGCGGTGCTCTACATGACGCTCGGCTTTCGCCAGTTCAGCCACCACTTCACCGACATCCGCGACGCGCTCGACGAGGGCGACGAGCCGCTCGCGCGCTCGCTGCTGGCGCACTGGCAGGGCGTCGATGCCGCCGAGCTGCCGCGCAGCGAAATCGTGCGCCACGTGATCGAGCATTCGGTCATTGCTGCGCACCGGCATGTCTTCGGCGTGCTGGCCTGGTTCTCGGTGCTCGCCGCTCTCGGCCTGGGGCCGGCGGGCGCGGTGTTCTATCGCATGAGCGAGTTCGTCGCGCGCTACTGGGCCCACAAGAACGGCGCGCCGGTGCAGCCTTCGAGCGTGGCGGTGCAGGACGCGGCCGAGCGGGCCTGGCATGCCGTCGACTGGCTGCCCGCGCGCATCACGGCGCTCGGCTTCGCCGTGGTCGGCAGCTTCGAAGAGGCCATCGACTGCTGGCGCAACGATGCGCGGCGCTTCCCCAACGAGAACGACGGCGTGATCCTCGCGGCCACGTCCGGCGCGGTGAACGTGCGCCTGGGCGGTGGCTCGCTGAGCCCGATCCCGGTGGCCGATCCGCTGCCGCGCGCGCAGGCCGGCGAGTCGCCGAGCGTCGGCCGGCGCCTGGACAGCGGCAGCACGCCGGGTCGCGAGCCCGAGCCCGGCCACCTGCGCAGCGTGGTCGGCCTGGTCTGGCGCTCGGTCGTGATGTGGATGGTGCTGCTGGCCTTGCTCACGCTCGCGCGGCTGTTGGGCTGAGGCCATGACCACCCCGCCCGCACCGGCCTTCTGGAGCCCGCGCATCGGCGCGCTCGAGCCCTATGTGCCCGGCGAGCAGCCGCGCATCGCCAACCTCGTCAAGCTCAACACCAACGAGAACCCGTACCCGCCGTCGCCAGAGGCCATCGCGGCGATCCAGCGCGCGGCGGCCGACGGGCTGGAGCGCTACCCCGACCCCACGTCGCTCGCGCTGCGCGAAGCCGTGGCGCGCCGCCACGGCCTGCAGGTCGGCGAAGTGTTCGCGGGCAACGGCTCGGACGAAGTGCTCGCGCACGCGTTCTTCGCCTTCTTCCAGCAAGCGCAGCCGCTGCTGATGCCCGACGTGAGCTACAGCTTCTACAAGGTCTATGCCCAGCTCTACGGCATCGCCTGCGAGCAACTGCCGGTCGACGAAGGCCTGCGCATCGACATCGATGCGTTCGCGGTGCGCGCCCGCCAGGGCTGCGGCGGCATCGTCATCGCCAACCCGAACGCGCCGACCGGCATCGGCCAGCCGCTGGCGCGCATCGAGCAGCTGCTGGCCGCCTGCCCCGATCGCGTCGTGCTGGTCGATGAGGCCTATGTCGATTTCGGCGGCGAGAGCGCGCTGTCGCTCGTCGGCCGATATCCGAACCTGCTCGTGGTGCAGACCCTGTCCAAGTCGCGCTCGCTGGCCGGCCTGCGCGTCGGTTTCGCTTGCGGGCAGGCGCACCTGATCGACGCGCTGGTGCGGGTCAAGGACAGCTTCAATTCCTACCCGATCGATCGCTTGGCCTCCGCCGGCGCCGTGGCCTCGCTCGACGACGAGGCGTGGTTTCGCAAGACACGCGACCAGGTCGTCGACACGCGCGAAGGCCTGACGCTGCAGCTCGAAGACCTGGGCTTCGAGGTGCTGCCGTCGCAGGCCAACTTCGTGTTCGCGCGCCACCCGCAGCGCGACGCGGCCGAACTGGCTGCCTTGCTGCGTGAGCGCGCGGTGCTTGTGCGGCATTTCAGGCAGCCGCGCATCGCGCAGTACCTGCGCATCAGCATCGGCACGCGGGATCAGTGCAGCACGCTCGTGCAGTGCTTGAGCGAAATCCTCGCCTGAAACCCTGAGAGAAATCCTGTCGATGTCGACCCTTCACGCCGACCCGCGCGCTGTTGCCTGCGCATCGTTCTGGCAAGCCTTGAGCGACAAGCTCGAGAGCCTGCAGTCCTTGTCCGGCCACGCGCTCGTGGGCGAATTGAACGCGCTGCTGCAGCCCTTCTTTCCGAACCTGGCGGCCGAAGTGCTGGGCGACCCGCCGGCTTTCACGCTCGTGCTGACAGCGCACGGCGCTGAAGACGATTTCGAAGACCTCATGGCGCTGGTGCACAGCGCGCCCGCATTGCCGCAGGTCGAGGTGGAGGCCTTCCGGCAGCGCATGCGCGAAGGTTTCAGCATGCGCATGAACGACTTCGAACTGGCCAGCGCGGACGTTCTCGTGAAGCACGAGCCCTACAGGGGGCGGGTGGCGCTGGAGATCGGCTTTGCCAAGCCCATTCCGATGGACATGCAGGACCACGCGCGCCACATGAGCCTGATCATGCTCGATCACATCCTGGGCGAGTACGACTTCGCCGTGAAGGTCGGGCCGGTCGATCATGTCGAGGCCGATGCGCAAGCGGATTTCGATGGCGTGCCGCTCGATGACTTCGTGCCTCTGTTCGACGCATGCTGGCGCGAGGACCTGGGCCACACCGGCGTGTTTCCCTCAGGCGAGCATGGCTGGTCCGGCCTGACCGCTACGCGCACCGCCGAGGACGGCAGCGAGGTCGAGGCGGTCGTCATGCGAAACGATGCCGCGAATGCGCTGCTCGGTCGCGCCGACCTGGGGCATCGGCTCTCGGCCGCCGTTCCCGTCGAATCGGGCGAAGAACTGGACGAGGCCCGTGTCTACGAAGACCGGCTGACCGCACTGCTGCAGACGCACGGCGAAGGCTGCTGCACGCACATCGTGCTGGAGGAGGGCGTTCGCACCGTGCACTTCCATGTGGCCGATCCGCAGGCGGCCATTGCGCATGCGCAATCGGTTCAGGAAGCGTTGGAGTTGCCGGTGACGCTGGCCCTGGCCTTTGACCCGACCTGGAAGTCGTACCGCACCTGGCTGGCCTGAGCGCGGCCGGGCCCCCGGTGCTGCGTCAGTAGCGCGTCTGGCTCAGCTCGGCGAACAGCTCGCCGTAGATCTTGTAGCGCGAAGCGCTGATCGGTCCGGGTTGCGTCGCGGTTTCGACGTTCGAGATCACGCCGCAGCCGGGCTCGTGCAGATGGGTGCAGTTGTAGAACTTGCAGTCGCCCGTGTGCTCGGCGATGTCGGGCATGAGGCCGGCGAGCTGCATCGGCTCGATGTGGTTCAGGCCGAATTCCTGGAAGCCCGGCGAGTCGATGAGGCCGGTGGTGCGGGCCTCGTCGATCCAGTACCAGGTGGTGCTGGTGGTCGTGTGCTTGCCCGAGTTGAGCGCCTGCGAAATCTCTTGCGTCAGCACGCTCGCACCGGGCACCAGCAGGTTGGTGAGCGTGCTCTTGCCCGAGCCCGACGGGCCGAGCACCAGGGTCGACTTGCCCGCCAGCAGCTTCATCAACGAGGCGTAGTCCGCCTCGCCCGAGGCCTTGAGCGACAGCGGCAGCACGCCGTGGTGCATGCGGCGGTAGGGCGCCAGCTTGGTCCAGGCGCGCGCAAAGGGTTCGACGAGGTCGCTCTTGTTGAGCGCGATGATGGGCGTGATGCGTTGGGCCTCGGCCGCGATCAGCGCGCGTGCCAGCTGGTGTTCGGAAAACTCCGGCTCGGCCGCGATCAGGATCAGCACATGGTCGAGGTTGGCCGCGAAAGACTTGGTGCGGATCTCGTCCTGCCGGTAGAAGAGGTTGCGGCGCGGCAGCACCTCTTCGATGGTGCCTTCGTCTTCGGTGGCCTGCCAGCGCACGCGGTCGCCGACCACGGCCTGGCTCTTCTTGCCGCGCGGGTGGCAGATCAGCCGCTCGCCCGTGGGCGTTTCGACGAGGCAGTGACGCCCGTGGCTGGCGACGACGAGGCCGTCGTGGAGCGCCTTCCCCGTGTTGTGCGCAGCGGGGGTGAAGGCGGCGCGGCCCGGCTTAGCCACAGGCGTGTGTCCTCATGCGGCGGGGCTCGCAACCAGCGCGTCGGCCTGCCGAGCGCAATCGAAATCGGTGATCGAGAGGCCGTTCACGTCGTGCGTATTGAAGCGCACCACGCAGCGGTTGTAGTGCACCGACAGGTCGGGGTGGTGGTCCTGCGTGTGGGCCACCATGGCCAGTGCATTCACGAAGGCGATGGTCTCGAAGTAGTTCGCGAAGGTGAAGGTCTTCTCGATCGCGACATCGGCGCCGTCGCCGGTGAGCTTCCAGCCGTCGAGCTGTGCCAGGCCCGAGACGATCTCGGTGGCGCTCAGGGCCTTGCGGGGCGGAAGGTTCTTCCAGTCCTTGGGTTTGAACATGCTGCTCATGAGGGGCTTCGCTGAAAAGGTGGGTCGAGGGTCACGCCGCGGCCATGCGCGCAAGGCGCTCGGAGGCGGGCGGGTGGGAGTAGTAGAACTTGACGAACACCGGGTCGGGCGTGAGCGTCGAGGCGTTGTCCTGGTAGAGCTTGAGCAGGGCGGCCGACAGGTCGGCGCCGCTGGTCTGCGCCACGGCGTAGGCGTCGGCCTCGAACTCGTGCTTGCGCGACAGGCGCGCCGGCAGCGGGGCGACGAAGAAGCTGAACACCGGCACGGCCAGCATGAACAGCAGCAGCGCCAGCGCGTTGTTGGGCGCGGCCGGCGACAGGTTGGGCTGCACGCCCAGGCCGGCGTAGAACCAGACCTGGGTCGACACCCAGCCCAGCAACGCAAAACCGGCCAGGCTCAGCGCGAACATCGCGATGAGTCGCTTCACGATGTGGCGGTGCTTGAAGTGGCCGAGTTCGTGCGCGAGCACGGCCTCGACTTCGCCGGCGTTGAGCTGGCGCAGCAGCGTGTCGTAGAACACCACGCGCTTGCTGGCGCCGAAGCCGGTGAAGTACGCATTCGCGTGTGCGCTGCGCGTGCTGCCGTCCATCACGAACAGGCCCTTGGCCGCGAAGCCGCAGCGCTTCATGAGCGCGGTGACGCGCGCCTTGAGCGTCGGGTCGTCCAGCGGCTTGAACTTGTTGAACAGCGGCGCGATGAAGGTCGGGTAGATCAGCATCAACAGCAGGTTGAAGCCCATCCACGCGCCCCAGGCCCAGAGCCACCACAGCGTGCCGGCCGCGCCCATGAGCCACAGGATGAGCGCTGCAATCGGCAGCCCGATCAGCGCGCCGAGCAGCGTCGACTTGAGGGTGTCGGTGAGCCAGAGCTTCCAGGTCATCTTGTTGAAGCCGAAGCGCTCCTCGAGCCGGAAGGTCTGCCACAGCGTGAACGGCAGCTCCAGCAGGCCGCCGATGAGCGCAAAGGCCGCCAGCAGCGCCAGCTGCTGCACCATGCCGCCGCCGAGCCACACCAGCAGCAGCTTGTTCAGCATGTCGAGCCCGCCGAGCAGCGTCCAGCCCAGCAGCAGGGCGGTGCCCCAGGCCATCTCGATGAGCCCGAAGCGCGCCTTGGCGATGGTGTAGTCGGCGGCCTTCTGGTGCGCGGCCAGCGTGATGGTCTGGGCGAAGGCGGCCGGCACGGCGCCGCGGTGGCGCGCCACGTGGCGCACCTGGCGGGTGGCCAGCCAGAACTTCACGAGCAGGCCCGCCACGAGCGCCGCCGCGAAGGCAAGGGTGAAGATGAGCGAATAAGACATCATGAAGCGGCGAGTTTAGTCCCCGGTATATCGGGGCGCAGGCCTTCGACGACAATCCTGCGATGCCCGAATCCCTTGACCCGACGCCCCCCGCAGCCGCCCCCACCCTGAAGAAAAGCGACCAGAACCTGGTCTGGCTCGACTGCGAAATGAGCGGCCTCGACCCCGAGAAAGAGCGCCTGCTCGAGATCGCCGTGGTCGTCACCGGCCCCGACCTCACGCCCCGCATCGACGGCCCCGTGCTCGTCATTCACCAGAGCGACGCTGTGCTCGACGCCATGGACGCCTGGAACAAGGGCACCCACGGCCGCAGCGGCCTGATCGACAAGGTGAAAGCCTCCACGCTGGACGAAGCCGCGGCCGAGCAGCAACTGCTCGAATTCGTCGCCAAGTACATCCCCAGGAGCGGCTCGCCGATGTGCGGCAACACCATCGGGCAGGACCGGCGCTTCCTGGTCAAGTTCATGCCCAAGCTCGAGGCGTACTTCCACTACCGCAACCTCGACGTCAGCACCCTCAAGGAGCTGGCCAAGCGCTGGAAGCCCGCGGCCTACACCGCCTTCAAGAAACAGCAGGCGCACACCGCGCTGGCCGACGTGCACGAGTCCATCGAGGAGCTCGCGCACTACCGGGAAACCTTCCTGCGCTTGGTAGATTGACAGCAATTAGGTAAAAACCCGAAGCCGTGCCATAATCGCAGGCTTCGCTGATTTGAACGCGTCTTTGGACACAGATCAGCGTCTCTCGCATCTCCCTATCTTGCACACCGCGCCCGATCGCATTCGCTGATCAAAAAGGGCCGCAGCCTCCGACGAAAGCCGGAAGTTGAATGTCGTTGGATGGTTGATGTTTTTAACCACCAACGGGGCGCCGCCTACGGCAGCGCTCGCGTTTGAGATTGATATTCATGACCGACGCTTTTGAAGCGCAGGGCGAACTCGCGCCTGTGCAATCCGCTACCCATAACGAATTCACCGCTGTCGCGGAAACCGTGTCCGAGGCCCCGATCCTCGACGCACTGGACGCCGCAGCCCCCGAGGCCGCCGAAGCCGAAGCGCCTGCCGCGCCCAACGGTTTCATCAAGCTGGGCCTCGCCCCCGAACTGATCGCCGCCGTGGCAGACATGGGTTTCACCCAGCCGACCACCGTGCAGGAAAAGGTCGTGCCGATCGCCATGGGCGAAGCCGGTTCGGCCCGTTTCGTCGACCTGATGGTCTCGAGCCAGACCGGCTCGGGCAAGACCGCCGCCTTTCTGCTGCCCGTGCTGCACACGCTGATCAAGCGCCAGGCCGAAGCCGAAGCCGAAGCCAAGGCCGAGTTCCAGCGCCTGGCCGCTGAAGCTGCTGCCCGTGGCGAAGCGCCGCTCAAGAAGCCCAAGCGCAAGGACCCGACCAACGCCCGTCATTTCAAGGCCGCCACACCCGGCGCCCTGATCCTGTGCCCGACGCGCGAACTCGCGCAGCAAGTCGCACACGACGCCATCGAACTGGTTCGCCATTGCCGCGGCCTGCGCGTTGCCAACGTGGTGGGCGGCATGCCTTACCAGCTGCAGATCGCCAAGCTGCAGAACGCCGACCTCGTGGTTGCCACGCCGGGCCGCCTGCTCGACCTGCAGCGCTCGCAGCAGCTCAAGCTCGACCAGGTCAAGTTCCTGGTCGTCGACGAAGCCGACCGCATGCTCGACCTCGGCTTTGCCGACGATCTGGCTGAAGTCAACCAGCTCACCATCGAGCGCCAGCAGACCATGATGTTCAGCGCCACCTTTGCGCCGCGCATCCAGCAGCTGGCCCAGCGCGTCATGCGCGAGCCGCAGCGCATCACCATCGACAGCCCGCAAGAAAAGCACGCCAACATCAAGCAGTCGCTGTACTGGGCCGACAACAGCCAGCACAAGCGCAAGCTGCTCGACCACTGGCTGCGCGACACCAGCATCAACCAGGCCATCGTGTTCGCCAGCACGCAAGTCGAGTGCGACGGCCTCGCCAACGACCTGCAGCAAGAAGGCTTCAGTGCCGTCGCGCTGCACGGCGCCCTGAGCCAGGGCCTGCGCAACCGCCGCCTGATGGCACTGCGCCAGGGCCAGGTGCAGATCCTGGTGGCCACCGACGTTGCCGCCCGCGGCATCGACGTGCCGACCATCACCCACGTCTTCAACTTCGGCCTGCCGATGAAGGCCGAGGACTACACCCACCGCATCGGCCGCACCGGCCGTGCCGGCCGCGATGGCCTGGCCATCACGTTCGCCGAGTTCCGCGATCGCCGCAAGATCATGGACATCGAGCACTACAGCCGCCAGCAGTTCAAGGCGGAAGTGGTGGCCGGCCTCGAGCCGCAACAGCGCATGCCGCAATCGCGTCCCCCGATGGGCGAGTACCGCGGTGGCCGTGGCGACAACTTCTCGCGCGATCGCAAGTTCGGCAACGGCGGTGCGGGCGGCGGCGGTGGCTACCGCGGCAACAACAACGGTGGCGGCTATGCCGGCGCCAGCGGCTTCAACGACCGCAATTCGCGCGGCCCGGCCCAAGGCCAAGGCCCGCGCGGCTTCCAGGGCGGCCAGAACGCCGGCTTCGGCGGCGGCCGTGACGAAGGCGGCAACGGCGGCGGCTACGGTCGCAAGCCGGGCTGGGGCGACAGCGCCCCGCGCGGCGGCCACGGCCATGGCGGCGGTCGCGGCGACGGCGGTTTCGCACCCCGTGAAGGCTTTGCGCCCCGCGAAGGTTTCGCACCGCGCGGCAACGGCGCCGGTCACGGTGGCCCGGGCAAGGTGTTCGTGCCCCGCGACGCGCAAAAGCGCGCGTTCAAGCCCAGCCGCTGATCGCCCCCGCAAGCGGCCCTGAAAAGGGCTGCTTCCCCCCAAAAAGCCCGCGCTTCTCACGAACGCGGGCTTTTTCGTTGTCGGGTTTCCGAGCAGTCCGGCGCTCATGAAGTTGGTTGACACCTGAATCGATGAAAAGTAATGTAATGGCGCATTGCTTCTCCCCGGTCCGTTCGCGGCTGCCGGTTCATCGACACCTGTTCTCGACTTTCGATCATGAAAATTGCGATCCTTGGGGGTGGCCACGGCGCCTATGCGGCTGCCGCGGACCTGTCTGAAACCGGCCATGAAGTGCGCCTGTGGCGCCGCGACGCCGCCGCGCTCGAACCCGTCGTGCAGGCCGGCGCGATCACGCTGAAAGACGCCGCCGGGGCGCGCGAGGTGCCCATTGCGCTGGCCACTGCCGACATCGGTGCCGCGCTGAAGGGCGCCGAGCTCATCGTCATTCCCACTCCCGCCATTGCCCAGCACGACATCGCGCTGGCCATGGCGCCGCACCTGGTCGACGGCCAGGTCGTGTTCCTGCCGCCGGGCACCTTCGGCAGCTACGTGATGGCACAGGCGGTGAAGGCCGCCGGCAACCGCGCCGACGTGGCCTGGGCCGAGACCGGCACCTTGCCGTACCTTGCGCGCAAGCACGGCGAGCGCGAAGTCAACGTCACCATCCGCGCGATCCGCCTGCCCACCGGCGTCTACCCGGCACGCAAGGAGGCGCAGGCCATCGAGGTGATCCGCCGCGCCTACCCGGCCGTGCACGGTTGCGGCGATGCGCTCTCGGGCGCGCTGATGAACGCCGGCCCCGTCATCCACCCGCCGCTGATGGTGATGAACGCCGCCCCGCTGCAGCACTTCGAGCGCTGGGACATCCACAACGAAGGCACCCAGCGTGCGGTGCGCGACGTGACCGACCGCCTTGACCGCGAGCGCATGGCCGTGCGCGAAGCGTTCGGACAGGGCGCGCCGCACTATCCGCTGGCCGACCACTACAACAACGACCAGTGGATGTACGGCGACGCACACAAGCAGCTCGTCAAGTCGGGCGACTGGCGCGAGAACATCGACCTGCACACGCACCGCTACATCACCGAAGACACCGAACTCGGCCTGGCCTTCCTGGCCTCGGCCGCGCGCCATGCGGGCGTGGATGCGCCCATCGCCCACGGCCTGCTGGCCATCGTGGGCGGCTTCCTCGGGCGCGACCTGCGCCAGGGCCCGCGCACTTTCGAAAGCCTGGGCCTGGCCAGCCTGAGCGCGAGCCAACTCAAGCAGAGGCTGCACGATGGCGAATGAGCCCGCGCCGCCGCGCTTCGCCGCCGTGGGCGCCGGCCGCATGGGGCGTGGCATCGCCATCGCATTCGCCTATGCGGGCCACCGCATCGCGTTGATCGACCTGCGCCCGCGTACGCCCGAGGCCTGGCAGCGGCTGCGCGACGAGGCGCAAGCGGAAATCGCGGCAAGCCTTTCGGGCCTCGCGCAGCTCGGCGTGATCGATGCCTCGCAGGTCGAGCGCATCGCCGCGCGCGTGGACTTCGTGAATGCAGCAGACGCACCGCACGCGCTGGCCGCCGCCGAGCTGGTGTTCGAAGGCGTGCCCGAAACCATGGACGCCAAGCGCGAGGCCTTCGAGCAGCTCAACCGCCATTGCCGCGACGACGCGATCCTCACCTCGACCACCAGCAGCATCCTCGTGACGCAGCTGGCCGCGCTCGTGCGCCGGCCCGAGCGCTTCCTGAACATGCACTGGCTCAACCCGGCCTACGTGATTCCGGTGGTCGAACTGAGCTGCCATCCCGGCACCGACGCCGGCGTGCTCGCACGCACCAAGGCACTGATGGAGGCCATCGGCAAGTTGCCCGTGGTCTGCGGCGCCTCGCCTGGCTACATCGTGCCGCGCCTGCAGGCGCTGGTGATGAACGAGGCGGCCCGCATGATCGAAGAAGGCGCTGCCACAGCGGAAGAAATCGACAAGGCCACGCGCTACGGCCTGGGCCTGCGCTTCGCGGCGCTCGGCGTGGTCGAGTTCATCGACTTCGGCGGCTGCGACATCCTGCATCACGCGAGCCGCGAGATGTCGGCCTCGCTCGACGCGGGGCGCTACACGGCGCCGGCCATCGTCGGACGCATGGTCGAGGAAGGGCGGCTGGGCCTGAAGAGCGGCAGCGGCTTCTACGACTACGCGGGCCGCGACACCGCCGCCTACCGCCGCGACGTGCTCTCGCGCACGCTCGGCGAACTGAAGCACGCCGGCCTGTGGCGTGCGCCGGCCGACGAGACGCTGTCATGACGATCCGCCGCGCCTTCGCCGACCTGTCGGTGGGGCAGGTGCACCACGCCATGTGCGGCGACGCGCAGGCACCGGCCGTGCTGCTGCTGCACCAGTCGCCGCGCAGCTGGGCCGAGTACCGCGAGGTACTGCCGCTGATCGCCGGCGCGGGCTACCGCGTCATCGCCATGGACACGGCGGGCTTCGGCGATTCAGCCGACGGCGGCGTGCCGGCAAGCATTGCGCAGTGGGCGCGCGTCGCATGCGAGCTGCTCGATGCGCTCGGCATCGCGCAGGCCGACGTGGTGGGGCACCACACCGGCGGCGTGATCGCGATCGAGCTGGCCGCGTCGTTTCCTGAACGCGTGCGCAGCCTCGTGCTCTCGTCCACGCCGTACACCGACGAGGTGTTTCGCCGCGCCCGCGCGCAGCGTCCGCCCATCGACGAAGTGGCGCCCAGCGACGATGGCAGCCACCTCGCCGCGCTGTGGCAGAAGCGGCAGGCCTTCTATCCGCCGGGACGTCCCGACCTGCTCGAGGCCTTTGTGCGCGATGCGATGAAGGTCGGTCACCGCGTGGAAGAAGGGCACCGCGCCGTGGCCTCGTACCGCATGGAAGAGCGCATCGGTCGCGTGACGCAACCGACGCTCATCGTGCGCGCCACGCTCGACCCTTTCGCTGCGCCGCATGCGGCGGAGTTGCAGCACCACCTGCCGCAGGCGCGCATCGTCGACATCGACGGCGGCATGGTGCCCTTGCCCGACCAGATGCCCGAGGCCTTCGCGCGCACGGTGCTCGACTTTCTGGCGACGCGGCCATGAAGGCCGTTCGCATCCATGGCTTCGATGCGGTGCCGGTGCTCGAGGACGTGGCCGACCCCGTGGCGCGACCTGGCCGCACCCTCGTGCGCATGCAGGCCGCCACTGTGGGCCACATCGATCGCACCGTGTGGCAAGGCCGCTTCCTGCGGCATCCGCCGCTGCCGTACACGCCGGGCGTGGAAGCGGCGGGCGTGGTCGTCGCGAGCGAGCGGTATGCAGAAGGGCAACGCGTGTGGTTGCGCGGCAGTGGCTTGGGCACGCTGTTCGACGGCACCTGGTGCGAGCTGATCGATGCGCCTGACGATGCACTCGGCGTGTTGCCCGATGCCGTGCCAATGGCACTCGGTGCAGCGTTCTTCTCGCCCACCACATCGGCGTGGGTCGCCTTGCATGAGGTCGCCCGATTGCAGTCTGGAGAGCAAGTGTTGGTGACGGGCGCGAGCGGCGCGGTGGGTTCTCTGGTGATGCAGCTGGCACGCGATGCAGGCTGCATCGCAACGCCTGTCGATCCGAAAGCCGCACCGCCTGAAGTCGCCAGCGCCGACCTGCTCATCGACACCGTCGGCGGCGACGTGCTCGCCGCCGCCTTGCCTGCCGTGCGCCCCGGCGGTCGCGCCGTGCTGATCGGCTACACCGCCGGTCCGACGCTGCAGCTGGACATCGCACACTTCCTGCAGCGCGACGTGGCGCTGCTGCCGCTCAACATGTTCCGGCGCGAAGCCGCAGGCCGCGCAGCCGCTCCAGAGTTGCTTGCGCGGCTGGCCGACGGCCGACTGCATCTCGATGTGCAGCCCTTCGCGCTCACCGATGCAGCCCTCGCACTCGACTGGATCGCGCAACGCGGCCATCGCGGCCGCGCGGTGCTCGTGCCCTAGTCAGGCCTCAGGCCACGCGCTTCAGTCTTCGTCCGGCACCTCGACCGGCACATGCACATGCAGGTCGATCATCTGCCGCAGCGTCTGCTTGAGCTCTTCGGCGCGTCGCAGGCCGAAGGGTTCGAGCACGCGGCGCTCGTGTTCGCGCGCCAGTTCCATTAGGTGCTCGACCGCCTTCAGCCCCGCGGGCGTGATGCGCACCAGCGTGATGCGGCGATCACTTTCATGGGGCAGGCGTTCGACCTGGCCACGCGCTTCCATGCGGTCGAGCAGCCGCGTCACCGTCGGCTGCTTGGTCACCGTCACCTGCGCGAGCTGGCCGATGCTGACCGCGTCGCTGCCGGCCAGCGACGCCATCACGCGCCACTCCGACACCGAAAAACCCTGCTGCCGCGCCACCTCGTGGAACTCCGAAGAGATCAGCTGGCTGGCCTGCGCGAGCAGCGCGGGCAGGTAGTCATCGACGAAGCGATGCGTTTCCTTGGATGGTTCAGACATGAAGGCGCCTCCTGTTTGCCGCAGGCATGCGGATTGCATGGCTAGGGTAATTCATGATTGTGGATACATTCATTTCTAAACATTATAGGAGCCGTGATGTGACCCCGGGGCCGCATCCTCCCACGAGAAAGAAGAAGGACATCCATGGCTGAGCGTTCGTTCGTCGAAGAAGTCAAGAAGCTGAGACTTACTGGTGGAGAAGTGTTCCGCGGCGAAGGCATTCTGGCCGTCACCAAGGCCCTGCTGGAGTCGGGCGTGTCGTATGTGGCGGGCTACCAGGGCGCTCCCATCTCGCATCTGATGGATGTGCTGGCCGATGCGCAGGACATCCTGGCCGACCACGGCATCCGCTTCGAGAACAGCGCCAGCGAAGCCACTGCTGCCGCCACGCTGGCCGCCTCCGTCAACTATCCGCTGCGCGGCGCCGTCACCTTCAAGGCGACCGTGGGCACCAACGTGGCGTCCGATGCATTGGCCAACCTGGCCTCGGGCGGCGTCACCGGCGGCGCGCTCATCATCGTGGGCGAGGACTACGGCGAAGGCTCGTCGATCATGCAGGAGCGCAGCCATGCGTTCGCCATGAAGTCGCAGATCTGGCTGCTCGATCCGCGGCCCAACCTGCCCAGCATCGTCGATGCGGTGAAGACCGGCTTCGACCTCTCCGAGGCCAGCAACACGCCCGTGATGCTGCAGCTGCGCATCCGCGCCTGCCACGTACACGGTCACTTCATTGCCGGCGACAACAAGCGCGCCAAGTTCACGCTGAAAGAGGCGCTGGAGAACCCGCAGCGCGACGTCAGCCGCATCGTGCTGCCGCCCGCGAGCTTCGTGCACGAGCAAGAGAAGGTGAAGGACCGCTGGCCCGCCGCCGTGCGCTTCATCGAGGAGCGCCAGCTCAACGAGTTCTTCTCCGAAGACGCCGACGACATCGGCATCATCGTGCAGGGCGGCAGCTACAACACGCTGCTGCGTGCGCTCGAACGCCTGGGCCTGGCCGACGTGTACGGCGAGACCCGCGTGCCGCTGTACGTGATGAACGTGGCCTATCCCGTCATCGAGAGCGAAGTCATCCGCTTCTGCGAAGGCAAGCGCGCCGTGCTCATCGTGGAGGAAGGCCAACCCAACTTCGTCGAGCAGAACCTCGCGACCATCCTGCGCCAGGCCGGCTCCACCACCGCGCTGCACGGCAAGGACATGCTGCCCGTGGCCGGCGAGTACACGACGCTTGAACTGCTCAAGGGAACGCGCACCTTCTGCGAGCGCTACGAACGCCTCGCGCCGCTGCCCGTGCCCGCACCGGTGCGCAAGGTGATCCCGCTGAAGGAAGTTGCGGCCATCGGCGTCGATGCCGCGCCTGAACCCGCTGAGCCGTCGAGCGCGCTCGGCGACGTGGTGCATTCGCGTCCGCCGGGTTTTTGCACCGGCTGCCCCGAGCGCCCCATCTTCAGCGCGATGAAGCTGGTCGAGCGCGAACTCGGTGCGCACCACGTGAGCGCCGACATCGGCTGCCACCTGTTCTCGATCCTGCCGCCCTTCAACATCGGCAACACGACGATGGGCTACGGCCTCGGCGGTGCGGGCGCCTCGGCACTCAACGCACCGGCCGGCAAGCGCGCGATCTCGATGATGGGCGACGGCGGCTTCTGGCACAACGGCCTGACGAGCGGCGTGGCCAACGCGGTCTTCAACAAGAGCGACAACCTCACCATCATCGTCGACAACAACTACACCTCGGCCACGGGCGGGCAGGACATCCTGTCCTCGACCGCCGTCAACAAGACGCGCAGCACCGGCCACGAGATCGAACGCGCCGTGCGCGGCGTGGGCGTCGAGTGGGTGAAGACGATGCGCCGCACCTACGACGTCGCCGGCATGCGCGACGCGCTGAAAGACGCACTCACCACCACCAAGAAGGGCCCCAAGGTCCTCATCGCGCAGTCGGAGTGCATGCTCAACAAGCAGCGCCGCGAGAAGCCGCTGGTGCGCAAGGCCATCGCCGACGGCAAGCGCATGGTGCGCGACAAGTTCGGCGTCGATGCCGACACCTGCACCGGCGACCACTCGTGCATCCGCCTGTCGGGCTGCCCGTCGCTCTCGATCAAGCCGAACCCCGATCCGCTGCGCATCGACCCCGTCGCCACCGTGCTCGACAGCTGCGTGGGCTGCGGCAACTGCGGCGACGTCTCGCACGCCGCCGTGCTGTGCCCCTCGTTCTACAAGGCGCAGGTCGTGAGCAACCCGACCGCCTGGGACCGTTTCCGCCAGCGCGTGCGCACCACCGTCATCGGCTGGCTGCAGCGCGGCGATGCGCGCCGCCGTGACGCCTATGCCTTCTGACGCCATGACGAACAAGGTTCAACCGATAAAGATCGCCATCCTCGCCATGGGCGGCGAGGGCGGCGGCGTGCTCGCCGACTGGATCGTCGACATGGGCGAGGCCAACGGCTACGTCGCCCAGACCACCTCCGTGCCGGGCGTGGCCCAGCGCACCGGCGCGACCATCTACTACGTCGAGCTGTACCCCGACGCACAGGCGCAGTCCGACGGCGGACGCCCCGTGCTCGCGCTGATGCCGCTGCCGGGCGACGTCGACGTGGTGCTTGCCTCCGAGCTCATGGAAGCCGGCCGCGCGGTGCAGCGCGGGCTGGTCACGCGCGACCGCACCACGCTCATCGCCTCCACGCACCGCGTCTTCTCCATCGCCGAAAAGAGCGCCATGGGTGACGGCCGCGTCGACAGCGACCAGCTGCTCGCCCACACCGCGCGCGCCGCCAAGCGCTTCATCCGCTTCGACATGGCGCAGGCCGCCGAAGCCTCGGGCAGCGTGATCAGCGCCGTGCTGTTCGGCACGCTCGCGGGCTCGGGCGTGCTGCCCTTCGGCCGCGCGCAGTTCGAGGCCACCATCGAGCGCGGCGGCGTGGGCGTGAAGCCCAGCCTCAAGGCCTTCGGTGCAGCATTCGATCGCGCACAGGACGGCGACGACGGCGAACCCGCCAAGGTCGCACCGGCCGCCACGCCCGCACCGCAGCCGCGCCATCCGGCCGTGCGCGCGCTGGTCGAGCGCGTGCAGCGCGACTTTCCGCAGCCCGCGCACGACTTCCTGCTCGAAGGCGTGCGCCGCCTCATCGACTACCAGGACCTGGCCTACGCCGGCCTCTACCTCGACCGCATGGACGCCGTTGCCAAGTTGCCCGACGACGCCCACCGCCTGCTGCGAGAAACCGCGCGCCACCTCGCGCTGTGGATGTCCTACGAAGACACGGCGCGCGTCGCCGCCCTGAAGACCCGCGCCACCCGCTTCGAGCGCGTGCACGGCGAGGCCGGCGTGCAGCCGGGCCAGCTGCTCGCCATCCACGAGTACATGCACCCGCGCCTGCAGGAAATCTGCGAGACGCTGCCCGGCGGCCTTGGCCGCTGGCTCATGCACTCCACGGTGCCCAAGAAGATCGTCGAGCGCTTCACGCAGCACGGCCGCGTGATCCGCACCAGCTCGCTGCGCGGCTACCTGATGCTGCGCATGGTCGCGGCCTGCAAGGGCTGGCGCCGCTCGACGATGCGCTACGCCGACGAAAACCGCCGCATCGAAGAGTGGCTGCAACGCATCGCCGCCACCGCGCCACGCAACCCCGCGCTCGCCGTCGAACTCGCCCAGTGCCAGCGCCTGGTCAAGGGCTACAGCGACACGCACGAGCGCGGCTTGCGCAACTACGACACCGTGATGCGCGCGTTCGAACGTGCGGGTGCCGCGCTGGCGCCCGCCACCCTGCGCGAACTGCGCGACGCGGCGCTCGCCGACGAACACGGCCACAAGCTGCAGGCCGCGCTGGTGCAGCACGCCTTGGCCTGAAGGGACCCGAACCATGACCGCCCCCACGCTCCAGCTTCGCGTCGCCGAAGCGCGCGCCCTCAACCCGCTGATCCGCCTGCTGCGCCTGCGCGCCGAAGACGGCCGCGCGCTGCCCGGCTTCGCCGCCGGCGCGCACATCCGCGTGCAGGTGACGCTGGCCGACGGCACCACCGACTGGCGCCACTACTCGCTCATCAACTTCGCCACCGAGCGCAACGCGACCAACGCCCCGACCGACTACGTGATCGCCGTGCGCAAGGAGGCCGACGGCCGCGGCGGCTCGCGCTTCATGCACGAAGGGCTGGCCGAGGGCAGCGTGCTCACCATCGAGCCGCCGAAGAACGACTTTCCGCTGCACACCGGCCCCGGCGGCACGGTGCTGGTGGCCGGCGGCATCGGCGTGACGCCGCTGGCGTCGATGGCCGCGCGCCGCCGTGCCGAAGGCGCCGCCGTGCGCATGCACTACGCCGGCCGCAGCCGCGACCTGATGGCCTTCCTGCCCGAGCTGCAGGCGCTGCTGGGCGACGACCTGCGCGTGCATGCCGACGCCGAAGCCGGCGCGCCGCTGGACATCGACGCGCTGCTCGACGCCGTGCCCGTCGGCGACCGCCTCTACGTGTGCGGCCCCAAGGTCATGCTCGACGCCGTGCTCGCCCGCACCCAGGCCCGCGGCTGGGAGCACGATCGCGTGCACTTCGAGCTCTTCACCGAACCCGTCGTGGAGGAGGGCGACCAGCCCTTCGAGGTGGAACTCGCCCAGTCGGGCCAGCGTTTCACCGTGCCCGTCGGCCAGAGCATCCTCGACTGCCTCATCGAACACGGCTGCGACCCGATGTTCGATTGCAAGCGCGGCGAATGCGGCGTGTGCGCCGTGCCCGTGATCGAGGGCGAGATCGACCACCGCGACTACGTGCTCACCGCCCGCGAGAAGGCGGAAGGCACCGTCATGCAGATCTGCATCTCGCGCGCCAAGGGTGCGCGCCTGGTGCTCGACCTCTGAGAAAAGCCAGCCAGGAAGGAGCCAGGAGAACCATGCCTTCGTACCGAGACAACCCCGATGCCGTTCGCGCGCTCGTGCAGAACGACCGCGTGCACCGCGACCTGTACACCAGCCAGGAGCTCTTCGAGCTGGAGCAGGAGCACTTCTTCGCCAACACCTGGAACTACGTCGGTCACGAAAGCCAGCTGCCGAAGTCGGGCGACTGGATCACCAACGAGATCGCGGGCCGCCCGCTGATCGTCGTGCGCCACAGCGACGGCAGCGTGCGCGTCATGATGAACCGCTGCGCCCACAAGGGCTCGCGCCTGGTGAACGGGCCCTGCGGCAACACCGGCAAGTTCTTTCGCTGCCCGTACCACGCCTGGACCTTCAAGACCGACGGCGCGCCGCTGGCCATTCCGCTGAAGACCGGCTACGAGCACACGCAGCTGCACGAGTGCGAGTCGGGCAAGGGCCTCACCCCGGTGAAGCACGTGCGCAGCCACCGCGGCTTCATCTTCGTGAAGATCAACGATGCGGGTCCCGACTTCGATGAGTACTTCGGCGATTCGCTCAGCTCCATCGACAACATGGCCGACCGCTCGCCCGAGGGCGAACTGGAAATTGCCGGTGGCTGCCTGCGCTTCATGCACCAGTGCAACTGGAAGATGTTCGTCGAGAACCTCAACGACACCATGCACCCCATGGTGGCGCACGAGTCGTCGGCCGGCACCGCCAAGCGCATGTGGGCCGACAAGCCCGAGGACGAACCCAAGCCCATGGCCGTGGAGCAGTTCGTGCCCTTCATGTCCGACTACAAGTTCTTCGAGGACATGGGCATCCGCACCTACGACCACGGCCACAGCTTCACGGGCGTGCACTTCAGCATCCACAGCAAGTACAAGGCGATCCCCGAATACGACGACGCCATGAAGGCGCGCTACGGCGAAGAGAAGACGGCGCAGATTTTGGGCATGGCGCGGCACAACACCGTGTACTACCCGAACCTCACGATCAAGGGCGCGATCCAGGCGATCCGCGTGGTCAAACCGATCTCGGCCGACAAGACCCTCATCGAGAGCTGGACCTTCCGCCTCAAGGGCGCGCCGCCCGAGCTGCTGCAGCGCACCACCATGTACAACCGCCTCATCAACTCGCCGTTCTCGGTGGTGGGCCACGACGACCTGCAGGCCTACCGCGGCATGCAGGCCGGCCTGCATGCCAGCGGCAACGAGTGGGTGAGCCTGCACCGCGACTACGACGCATCGGAGTTGAAGGGCGGCGAGATCACCACGGGCGGCACCAACGAGCTGCCCATGCGCAACCAGTACCGCAGCTGGGTGCAGCGCATGACGGAGACGATGTAATGGCCGCCGCCGATATCACCCGCCAGGACCTCATCGACTTCGTCGTCAACGAAGCGCGCCTGCTCGACACCCGCCGCTACGAGGCGTGGAACGCGCTCTTCACCGACGACGCGTTCTACTGGATTCCGCTCGTGCCCGACCAGGAAGACGGCCTGAACCACACCTCGCACCTGTACGAAGACAAGCTGCTGCGCGAGCTGCGCATCGAGCGCCTGAAGAGCCCGCGCGCGTTCTCGCAGCAGCCCCAAAGCCGCTGCCACCACCTGCTGCAGGTGCCCGTGGTCGAGACCTTCGACACCGAGGCCCGCCGCTTCGTGGTGCGCACCGAGTTCCACTACACCGAATCGCAGGGCGACGAGCTGCAGTTCTACGTCGGCACCTTCTTCCACCACCTCACGGTGCAGGACGGCGCGCTGCGCATGACGCTCAAGCGCGTCGACCTGCTCAACTGCGACGCGGCGCTTCCGGCCGTGCAGCTTTTCATCTGAGGACGCGATGACCCACGCCACCGTCCACCAGGTGTTCGCCGCCACGGCCGCGCGCACCCCGCAGGCCGAATTCCTCTTCACCGAATCGGTGACCGCCGCCGCCTACGGCATCCCCGCCGGCGCCATCCGCTGGGGCGAAGCCGCCGAGCAGATCGAACGACTGCGCACCGCCTACGCACAGGCCGGCTACGGCCACGGCCACCGCGTCGGTCTGCTGCTGGAGAACCGACCCGCCTTCATCTTCCACTGGCTCGCGCTGAACGCGCTGGGCGCGAGCGTGGTGCCGATCAACGCCGAGATGCGCTCGGCCGAGCTGGTCTACCTCATCGGCCACAGCGAGATCGGCCTGGCCGTGACGCTGCCCGAGCGCGCCGCCGACCTGCAGGCCGCCGCCGCGCAGGCCGGCGTGGCCTTCGAGACCATGGGCCCCGACGACGCCGTGCCGCCCGCGAAGACCGCTGCGCCGCGCGCCGGCGAGCCCGTGGGCACCGACACCGAATGCGGCCTGCTCTACACCTCGGGCACCACGGGCCGGCCCAAGGGCTGCATCCTGAGCAACGCGTACTTCCTGCGCGCGGGCGAGTGGTATGCGGCGCTGGACGGCGTGTGCAGCATCCGCCCCGATGCCGAGCGCGTGATCACACCGCTGCCGCTCAACCACATGAACGCGATGGCGTTCTCGACCATGGTCGTGCTCATTGCCGGCGGCTGCCTCGTGCAGCTCGACCGCTTCCATCCGAAGAGCTGGCTGGCCAGCGCGAAGGAAAGCGGCGCGACCATCGTCCACTACCTGGGCGTGATGCCCGCGATGCTGCTGTCGGCCCTCGCGTCGGCGGCCGACCGCGACCACGCGATCCGCTGGGGCTTCGGCGCCGGTGTCGACCGCAAGAACCACGCGCCCTTCGAGGAACGCTTCGGCTTCCCGCTGGTCGAGGCCTGGGCCATGACCGAGACCGGCGCCGCCGCCTGCATCATGGCCAACCGCGAGCCGCGCCTCGTGGGCACCAGCTGCTTCGGACGGCAGGAAGACTTCGTTGAGATCCGCCTCATGGGCGAGGACGGCAGTGACGTGGGCACCGACATGCCCGGCGAACTGCTGGTGCGCTCGGCCGGCGCCGATCCGCGCCGCTACTTCTTCTCCGGCTACCTGAAGGACGAAGAGGCGACGCGCGAAGCCTGGGCCGACGGCTGGTTCCACACCGGCGATCTCGTGCGCCGCGACGCCGACGGCAATTTCTTCTTCGTCGACCGCAAGAAGAACGTGATCCGCCGCAGCGGCGAGAACATCTCGGCCGTCGAGGTCGAGTGCGTGCTCAACCAACACCCGGCCGTGAAGACCTCGGCCGTGGCCGCCACGCCCGACGCGGTGCGCGGCGACGAGGTGCTGGCCTGCATCGTGCTGCGCGACGACAGCGACGCGTCGCAGCGCGAAGCGGTCGCGGCCAGCATCGTCCAGCATGCGCTCGCGCAGCTGGCGTACTACAAGGCGCCGGGCTACGTGGCCTTCGTCGACGCGCTGCCGCTCACACCCTCGCAGAAGATCCAGCGCGGCCAGCTGCGCGAGATGGCGCAGTCGCTGCCGGGCCAGGGCCATTGCATCGACACGCGCTCCATGAAAAAGAGGCAGGCATGACGAAACGCAACCGGCTTTCCTACGAAGGCGTCGCGGTCGCGGTGCCCGTCACCGTGCCCTACGTGCGCTACTCCACGCGCACCGCGCACTGGTTCGTCGGCCAGGCCATCGACGCGCTGGTGCAGGCCAGCGGCGTGGCCAAGGAACAGATCGACGGCCTGTGCCTGAGCAGCTTCTCGCTGGCGCCCGACACGGCCGTGGGCGTCACGCAGCACCTGGGCCTGTCGCCGCGCTGGCTCGACCACATGCCCACCGGCGGCGCCTCGGGCGTGATGTGCCTGCGCCGCGCGGCTCGCGCCGTGCAGGCGGGCGATGCCGACATCGTCGCCTGCGTGGGCGCCGACACCAATCATGTCGATTCCTTCCGCCAGACGCTGGGCAGCTTCAGCAACTTCGCGCGCGATGCGAGCTACCCCTACGGCTCGGGCGGCCCGAACTCGATCTTCGCGTTCATCACCGCCAACTACATGCGCACCTACGGCGCCACGCGCGAAGACTTCGGCCGCATCTGCGTGGACCAGCGCACCAACGCGCTGGGCAACCCCAACGCCATGTTCAAGAAGGGCCTCACGCTCGACGAGTACATGGCCGCGCGGCCGATCTCCGACCCGATCCACCTGTTCGACTGCGTGATGCCCTGCGCCGGCGCCGACGCCTTCCTCGTGATGAGCGAGGAGCGCGCGCGCGACCTGGGCCTGGCGCACGTCGTGATCCGTGGCGCCATCGAGCGCCACAACGCCTACGCCGAAGACCCGGTGATGGTGCAGGGCGGCTGGCGCAAGGACCGCGACGACCTCTATGCGCAGGCCGGCGTGCAGCCCGCCGCGCTCGACTTCGTGCAGACCTACGACGACTACCCCGTCATCGTGATGATGCAGTTCGAAGACCTGGGGTTCTGCGAGAAGGGCGAAGGTTCGGCCTTCGTGCAGGCGAACACCATGACCTTCGACGGCAGCTTTCCGAACAACACCAGCGGCGGCCAGCTCTCGGCCGGGCAGGCCGGTGCGGCGGGTGGCTTCCTCGGCATGGTCGAGGCGATCCGCCAATTGACCGACCAGGCCGGTGCCCGCGCCGTACCCAACGCCCAGCTGGGCCTCGTCGCCGGCTTCGGCATGGTGACCTACGACCGCTGCCTCTGTACGGGTGCGGTCATTCTGGGGAGACCCGCATGACGATGCCGATGATGCGCCCCCCGCGCAAGAACCCGGTGCTGCGCACCCGGCAGATGAACCTGCCTCCCGGCGCGCGCGGCCGTGTCGCGCTCGGCCTCACGGCCGCCGCCGCCGAAGGCCGCTTCGAGCTGCAGACCTGCGAGGACTGCGGCACGGTGCAGTACCCGCCGCGCGAGGTCTGCCACAAGTGCCTGTCGTCGGCGCTGCGCTGGCGCCAGCAGAGCGGCGAGGGCGCGCTGCTCGGCAGCACCACGCTGCACCACAGCAACGACCTGTTCTTTCGCGAGCGGCTGCCCTGGCGGCTGGGCCTGGTGCACCTGGATGCCGGCCCCACGCTCATGGTCCACCTGCACGGCGAGGTCGGCGATGCGCCCACGCGCGTGCGTGTCGGCGCCCGGCTCGACCGCGCCGGCCAGGCCGTCCTCATTGCTTTTCCGACTGAAGGGAGTCCCCACATGGCCGACGACAAGATGCTGCGCGAAATGACCAGCGACCCCAAGTTCCGCAAGGTGCTGGTGACCGACGGCAAGACCGAGACGGGCCAGGCCCTCGTGCGTGCGCTGGTGAAGGCCGGCGCCGACATCGTCTGGGTCGGCCATGCCGAACCGTGGAAGAAGATGGGCGACGGCCTGGACGACATCTCGGCCCTGCCGCAGGTCACGCTCGTGCCGCTGGACCTCACCAACGGCCGCCAGGTGACCGAGCTGGCCGGCTCCATCGGCGGCAAGGTCGACATCGTGATCAACAACGCCGAGGTGCACCGCACCTTCGGCATCGGCGCGCGCCGCGGCACCGACGTGGCCAAGGCCGAGATGGACATCAACTACTTCGGCCTGCTGCGCCTGGCGCAGGAGTTCGGCCCCGCGCTCAAGGGCCGCTCGGCCGACGGCGCGACCGGTGCGACGGCGTGGGTCAACCTGCTGTCGATCTACGCGCTGAGCAACTTCCCGCCGCACGGCACCTTCAGCGCCTCGAAGGCCGCGGCGCATTCGCTCGCGCAGTGCCTGCGCGCCGAGATGCGGCCCGCCGGCATCCGCGTGATCAACGTGTTCCCCGGCCCCATCGACGACGAATGGAACCAGCACACGCCGCCGCCCAAGCTGGCACCCACCACGCTGGCCAACGCCATCGTGAAGGGACTGCGCGACGGCGTGGAAGACGTGTACCCGGGCGACGTGGCGCAGGAGTGGCTGGAGCGCTGGCGCGACAACCCCAAGGTGCTCGAACGCGAACTCGCGGCGGGCGGCTGAGCAGAGGAATCACACGATGACCACGACCACCAACGAATTGATGTCCGCCGTCGAAGTTCTCGGCAGCCTCGTGACCGCCATGGCCAGCGGCCGCATCCGCGTGATCGACCTCACGCAGACGCTCACGCCCGAGTTCCCGCAGATCGCGCTGCCGCCCGAGATGGGCCAGTGCTGGCCCTTCCGCATCGAGGAAGTGTCGAAGTACGACGAGCGCGGCCCGGGCTGGTACTGGAACAACTTCTCCTGTGGCGAGCACACCGGCACGCACTTCGACGCGCCGATCCACTGGATCTCGGGCCGCGACCTGCCGAACAACTCGGTCGACACCATCCCCGTGCAGCACTTCGTCGCACCGGCCTGCGTGATCGACTGCTCGCCGCAGGTGAAGGACGACCCCGACTACCTGCTGACGCTCGAAGACATCGAGGCCTACGAGGCCGCGCACGGCCGCATCCCCAAGGGCGCGTGGGTGCTCATGCGCACCGACTGGTCCAAGCGCAGCGACCCCGAGGCCTACCAGAACTTCGACGAGACCGGCCAGCACACGCCCGGCCCGAGCACCGAGGCCGTGCGCTTCCTGGTCGAGCAGCGCGACGTGCTGGGCTTCGGCTCCGAAGCCATCGGCACCGACGCCGGGCAGGGCTACCACCTGCGCCCGCCGTACCCCTGCCACTACTACATGCACGGCGCGGGCCGCTACGGCCTGCAGTGCCTGAGCAACCTCGACCTGCTGCCAGCATCGGGCGCGGTGCTGATCTGCCCGCCGCTGAAGATCGAGAAGGGCAGCGGCAGCCCGCTGCGCGTGCTGGCCCTGGTGGGAGCCACGGCATGAGCGCCGCCGCCTCCAAGGTCGCGGCCGTCACCGGCGGCAGCGCCGGCATCGGCAAGGCCATCTGCGAAGACCTGCTCGCGCAAGGCTACGAGGTGGTTTCGCTCGCGCGCCGCAAGGCCGAGATCGACCACCCCAAGATGCACAGCCTCGAGGTCGACCTGGCCGACCGCGCCGCCACCGGCCAGGCCGTGCGCGAACTGGTCGAGCGCTTCGCACCGACCACCATCGTCCACAACGCCGGTGTCATCCGCGCCGCGTTGCTGCCCGAGGTGAAGCTCGACGACCTCGATGCGCTGGTCGACCTGCACCTGGGCTGCGCCATCCAGCTCGTGCAGGGCGCACTGCCCGCGATGCGTGCGCAGCGCTTCGGCCGCGTGGTGCTGCTGTCGTCGCGCGCCGCGCTGGGCCTGGCCACGCGCACCAGCTACTCGGCCACCAAGGCCGGCATGTTGGGCATGGCGCGCACCTGGGCGCTGGAGCTCGCGGCCGACGGCATCACGGTGAACGTGGTGGCGCCGGGCCCCATCCGCACCGACATGTTCTACGACGTGGTCGAGGCCGGCAGCGAGAAGGAGCGCGCGCTCGCGGCCTCGGTGCCCGTCAAGCGCCTGGGCGAATCGGCCGACGTGGCACGCGCCGTGCGTTTCTTCGCCGCGCCCGAGAACAGCTTCGTCACCGGCCAGGTCCTCTACGTCTGCGGCGGCACCAGCGTCGGCAGCCTGGCCCTCTAGTTTCATTTCAGCGTCCGTTTCGTTCCGTTCAAAAACATCACCTCTGGAGCATCGCCATGAAAGTCCTGAACCGAATTCGCACCCTCGCGGCCGTCGCCGCGGGCCTCGGCGCGCTGAGCGCCGCCAGCGCGTGGGCCGCCGATCTGAAGGTCGGCTTCATCACCTCGCTGTCGGGGCCGGTGTCGTCGCTGGGCATTCCGTACGAAAAGGGCATGAAGGCCGCGCTCGCCTACAAGGCCGACGTAGGCGGCCGCAAGATCCAGCTGGTGCAGCTCGATGACGCGTCCGACCCCACCACGGCCGCGCGCAACGCACGCAAGATGATCGACGAGGACAAGGTCGACGTCATCATCGGCACGGCCGGTTCGCCCGGCGCGCTGGCCATTGCCGGCGTGGCACGCGAAACCAAGACGCCGCTGATCTCCATCGCCAATGCCAACCTGCCGGGCGAAGAGGGCGCGTGGATGGTCACGCTGCCGCAGCCCGCGCCGCTCATGGTGAGCGCGGTGGTCGAGCGCATGAAGAAGTCGGGGGTGAAGACGGTCGGCTACATCGGTTTCTCCGACGCCTGGGGCGACCTGGTGTACGGCGCGCTGCAAAAGAGCGCCGAGCCGGCCGGCATCAAGATCGTGTCGAACGAGCGCTATGCGCGCGGCGACGCCTCGGTGACCGGGCAGGTGCTCAAGATCGTGGCGCTGCGCCCCGACGCGGTGATCACCGGCACCTCGGGCACGCCCGGCGCGCTGCCGTACCTGGCGCTCTCGGAGCGCGGCTACAAGGGCCAGATCTACGGCATGCACGCGCTCATCAACCCCGACTTCGTGCGCGTGGGCGGTGCGTCGGTCGAAGGCCTGCTGGCCCCCACCGGCCCCGTGATCGTGGCCGAGCAGCTGCCCGCCGACAACCCGATCCGCAAGGTGTCGATGGACTTCCGCGCGGCCTACCAGAAGGCCAACGGCGCACCGCCGACCGACGCCTTCTCGGCCTACACCTTCGATGCATGGCTGGTGTACCTGGACGCCGCCCAGCGCGCGCTGGCCACCAAGGCCGAGCCCGGCACGCCGCAGTTCCGCCTGGCGCTGCGCGACGCCATCGTGAGCACCAAGGAGCTGGTGGGCACGCACAGCGTCTACAACTTCAAGCCGACCGAGCGCTACGGCTCGGACGACCGTTCGCGCGTCGTCGTGAAGCTCGAGAAGGGCCAGTGGAAGCTGGTGCCCTGAACGCCCTCGCGTCGATCCGATGAACGCCGCCCACCCCATGTACCCGCTGCTTCGTTCCCTGCGCCGCCGGCGCGCGACCGGCACCGTGCTGTTCGCCGCCGCGCTGCTGGCCGGCTGCGCCGCGACCGCCCCCGGCGGCAGAGGAGAAGTCACCATCAAGCGCGACCGCTACGGCGTGCCGCACGTCTACGCCAGCGACACGCGCGGCCTGTTCCACGGCTTCGGCTATGCCGTCGCCGAAGACCGGCTCTACCAGCTGGAGATGGCGCGGCGCTCGGGCAACGGCAGCGTGGCCGAGGTGCTGGGGGCCGAGTTCGTCGCGACCGACAAGGCCACGCGCGCCAACATCGATCCGGTGTCGATCCGCCGCCAGATCGATGCGCTGAACGCAGACGACCGCGCCATGTTCGAAGGCTATGCCGCGGGCGTCAACGCGCGCATCCGCGACGTGCTGGCCGACCGCGCGAAGTTGATGCCGCGCGAGTTCATCGACAACGGCTTCGAGCCCGCGCCCTGGACCGCGGACGACGTGGCCATGGTCTGGATCGGCCTGATCCTCAACCGCTTCTTCGCGGGCACGGCGGAGGTCGCGAACCTCTCGCTGCTCAACCAGCTCAAGGCCGCGCGCGGCGACGTGGCCGGCCTGCAGCTGTACGAGCAGCTGCGCTGGCTCGAAGACCCGACCGCGCCGACCATCGTGCCGCGCGGCAACGCGAACCGGCTGGCGAGCGCCGAGCCCGGCGATGCCGCGCTCGCGCCGGTCTCCACGCAGGCCGCCGCCGACTTCCGCGCCACGCAGGTCGCCCGCATGGGCCTGGCTGCCACCGAAGGCATGCCGACCGCCAGCAACGCCTGGGTGCTCGGCCCCTCGCGCACCAAGGAAGGCGTGGCCGTTCTGTACAACGGCCCGCAGCAGGGCTTCAACAACCCGTCGTTCGTGCACGGCATCGGCCTGCACGGCGCGGGCTACGACCTCACGGGCCTCACGCCCATCGGCTTGCTGCCCGTGCTGTTCGGCACCAACGGCACCATCGCCTGGGGATCGACGGTGGGCTCGCTCGACACCAACGACATCTACCAGGAAGAACTGAACCCGGCCAACCGCCACGAATACAGGTACGACGGCGCCTACCGGCCGATGACCCGGCGCACCGACGTGATCCGCGTGAAGGGCGCCGCGCCGCAGAGCGTGGACATCTACGCCACGGTGCACGGCTTCGTGCAGAGCTGGGACGTGGACAACGCCCGCGCCTACACCGCGCGCAGCACCTGGCAGGGCCGCGAGGTCGAGACCATGCTCGGCTGGGCGCGTGCCGCGCGAGCGCGCGACTGGTCGGGCTTTCTTGCGCAGGGCGAGCGCGTGGCCGCGTCCATCACCTGGTTCTATGCCGACGTGGCGGGCAACATCGGCGCCGTGGGCCTGGGCCGCATGCCGCGCCGCCCGGCCACGCAGGACATCCGCTTTCCCGCGCGCGGCGACGGCAGCATGGAGTGGCAGGGCAGCCTGCCGTTCAGCGCCAACCCGCGCGCCTACAACCCCGCGCAGGGCTACCTCGCGAGCTGGAACAACCAGATCGCCGAAGGCCTGCGCGCGGACGGCGCGAACTTCTCGCACGTCGACCGCGTGGCCGAAATCCATGCGCAGCTGCAGGGCACGGCCAAGCTGGGCGCCGACGAGGTCTGGCGCGTGAGCCAGGGCGCGGCATTGGCCGACCTGAACGCGCGCTACTTCGTGCCCCTCATCGTCGACGCGGCGAAGGGCCTGCCGGCCGGCGACCCCGCGCGCCGCGCGGCCGACCTGCTCGCGAACTGGGACCTGAAGAACCGCGTCGCCCCGGGCGGCGAGGTGTACGACAACCGCGCCACCACCGTGCTGCGCGCGTGGCTGGGTGCGATGTCGCGGCGCCTGCTGGCCGACGAGCTGCCGCCGGCCGTGTTCGCCACCTACGCCAACCTCGGCTACCCCACGCTCACGCCGCGCGGCTCGCCGGGCAGCGCCCAGCCCGCGGCCGTGGCCAAGCTGCTGTGGAACGCGCTGAGCGGCCCGGCCTCGGGCGTGCCGCAGCGCCAGGACTTCTTCAACGGGCAGGACCCGCGCACGATGGTGCGCGCCGCGCTGACCGATGCGGTGGGCGAACTGCGCACCCGCCTCGGGCCCGACATGGCCGCGTGGACCACGCCCGTGGTCCGGCACCGCTTCTCGCGCATCAACGCCATCGGCGTGCCGTGGGCCGGTGCGGGCGACGAGCCCGAGGTCAGCCCCTACATGAACCGCGGCACGCTCAACTACCGCGTCGTGCTGCGCCCGGGCGCGCTCGACATGTGCTCGGTCGCCGCGCCGGGGCAGAGCGGCTTCGTGAGCCCGGCCGGCGTGCGCGACCGCCACTACGCCGACCAGTTGGCGCTGTTCGAGCGCTTCGAATGCAAGCCGGAGCGGCTCACGCCCGCGCAGGTCGATGCCGACCTCGAATCGCGCCGCACCTTGCGCTACTGACCCGTCCCTCGTTCCCATTCCAACCCCCGAAGAGGAAGCTCCCATGAAGAAAATCTCCCGCCTTGGCCTCGCGCTGCTGGCCGCCTTCACCGCCGTCGGTGCGGCGGCGGCAGACCTCAAGATCGGCTTCATCAGCTCGCTCTCGGGGCCGGTCGCGGCGCTGGGCGTGCCCTACGAGAAGGGCATCCGCGCGGCCATCGCCGAGCGGCCCGAGATCGGCGGGCGCAAGGTGCAGCTCATCGTGCTCGACGATGCGTCCGACCCGACCACCGCCGGGCGCAACGCGCGCAAGCTGGTGACGGAAGACAAGGTCGACGTGCTCATCGGCACCTCGGGCGTGCCGGGCGCGATGGCCATCGCCTCGGTGGCGCGCGAGCTCAACACGCCGCTCATCTCGCCCACGCCCGTGACCATTCCGGGCGCGGACGGCGCATGGACCGTCACCGTGTCGCAGCCGTTCCCGCTCATGGTGGCGGGCGTGGTCGAGCGCATGCAGAAGTCGGGTGTGAAGACGGTGGCCTTCATCGGCTTCTCCGACGCGCTGGGCGACCTGGCCTACGACTCGCTCGTGAAGAGCGCCGCCACCGCCGGCATCAAGGTGGTGGCCAACGAGCGCTATGCGCGCAGCGATTCGTCGGTGGCCGGGCAGATCCTGAAGATCGTCGCGGCGCGGCCCGACGCCGTGTTCGCGGGCAACTCCGGCACGCCGGGCGCGCTGCCCTACCTGGCACTGGCCGAGCGCGGCTACAAGGGCAAGATCTACGGCACGCACGGCCTCATCAACGCCGACTTCGTGCGCGTGGGCGGCACGGCCATCGACGGCCTGCAGGTGCCCAGCGGCCCGGTGCTGGTGGCCGACCAGCTGCCCGAGAGCAATCCCATCAAGAAGGTCGCGATGGGCTTTCGCGCTGCGTACCAGAAGGCGAACGGCGCGGTGCCCACCGATGCGTTCTCGTCGTACACCTACGACGCCTACCTGCTGCTGGCCGACGCGGCCTCGCGCACCAAGGGCGAGCCCGGCACGCCGCAGTACCGCACGGCGCTGCGCGATGCCATCGTGGGCACGAAGGAGCTGGTGGGCACGCACGGCATCTACACCTTCAAGCCCGACGACCGCTACGGCTCGGACCAGCGCGGCGTGGTCATCGTGCAGATGAACAAGGGCCAGTGGAAGCTGGTCCCCTGACCTCGGTCTAACCGAAGCCCACCGCCATGACCGCCTACCGCAACCGCCCCGATCTCGTCGCGGCGCTGGTCCGCGACGACCGGGTGCACCGCGACCTGTACCTCAGCGACGAATTGTTCGCGCTGGAGCAGGAGCGCCTGTTCGCCCGCACCTGGGTCTTCCTGGGCCATGCCAGCCAGGTGCCGGCGGCGGGCGATTTCGTCACGCAGGAGATCGCGGGCCGCCCGCTGCTCATGGTGCGCCAGCCCGACGGCGCGGTGCACGTCATGTACAACCGCTGCGCCCACAAGGGCACGCAGCTGGTGACCGACGAGAGCGGTAACACCGGCCGCTTCTTTCGCTGCCCGTACCACGCGTGGACCTACAAGCTCGACGGCGCGCCATTGGGCCTGCCGCTGAAGAACGGCTACGAGGGCACGCAGCTCAAGGCCTGCGAGTCGGGGCAGGGGCTGTCGGTGGTGAAGCACGTGAAGGTGTACCGCGACTTCGTGTTCGTGCGGTTGTCGGACACGGGCCCGTCGTTCGAGGACTACTTCGGCGAGGTGCTGGGCGCCCTCGACAACATGGTCGACCGCTCGCCCGAGGGCAGGCTCACGGTGGGCGGCGGCGTGCTGCGCAACATCGTCCATTGCAACTGGAAGATGTACCTGGAGAACATCAACGACACGGTGCACCCGATGTCGACGCACGAGTCGGCCACCAAGGCCGCCGAGGCGCTGTGGGAAGGGCATGCGCCCACCGACCCCAAGCCGATGGCGATGGAGCAGATCCTGCCCTTCGGCTCGGGCTACGAGTTCTTCGACCAGATGGGCGGGCGCGTGTTCGCCAACGGCCACAGCGTGCTGGGCGTGAACTTCAGCATCCATTCCAACTACGCGCAGCTGCCCGAGTACGAGGCCGCGATGCAGGCCGCGCACGGCGTAGAGCGCGCCGCCGACATCCTGCAGCGCTCGCCGCAGAACTCGGTGCTGTACCCGAGCCTGTCGGTCAAGGGCTCGCCGCAGGCCATCCGCGTGATCCGCCCGCTGGCGGCCGACCGCACGCTCATCGAGGCCTGGAGCTTCCGCGCGGCCGGTACGCCCGCGCTCTTGTTCGAGCGCGCCATGAGCTACAACCGGCTCGTGTTCTCGCCCATGTCGGTGGTGGCGCACGACGACGTGCACCTGTTCGAGAGCATCCAGAAGGGCCTGCGTGCCGGCGGCAACGAATGGATCAGCCTGCACCGCAACCACGACCCGGCCGAGACGCAGCAGGCCACGGTGACCACCAATGGCACCAACGAGCTGCTCATGCGCAACCAGTTCCGCGCCTGGGCCCGGGCCATGACGCCGGAGGCTGCGGCATGAACGATCCGCGCGACTTCATCGCCCACGAAGCGGCCCTGCTCGACGCGCGCCGCTTCGACGACTGGCTGGCCCTGTTCGCCGACGACGGCCACTACTGGGTGCCGCTGCTCGGCGCGGCGCAGGCCGATCCGTTCTCGCACAACTCGCTGGCCTACGAAGACCGGCTGCTGCTGCAGCTGCGCGTGGAGCGGCTGAAGAACCCGCGCGCGCATTCGCAGCACCCGGCCAGCCACAGCCAGCATGTGCTGCAGCCCTCGCGCATCGAGGAAGAGGGCGCCGACGACGTGCGCCTGCGCACGCCCTTTCTCTACATCGAGGCGCGCGGCGACGACCAGTTGCTGCTGAGCGGCACTGCTCGCCACCACCTCGTCCGCACCCCCACGGGCTGGTCCATCCGCGAGAAGCGCATCGACCTGCTCAACGCCACGCGCGCCTTGCCCGCGATCCAGTTGTTCATCTGAGTTACCTGTCCTTCTAACCATCCTCACTGGAGCTACGACATGAAGAACCTGATGCAGACCTTGACGCGCGGTGCCCTCGCCGCGGCGCTGACCGCCTGTGGTGTGGCGAGCGCACTGGCGGCCGACCTCAAGGTCGGACTCAGCGTGTCGCTGTCGGGGCCCAACTCCTCGCTGGGCGTGCCGTACGCCAAGGGCATGCAGGCTGCGCTGGCCTACAAGGGCGAGGTCAACGGCCGCAAGATCCAGCTCGTGGTGCTGGACGACGGCTCCGACCCGACCACGGCCGGGCGCAACGCGCGCAAGCTCATCGAGGACGAAAAGGTCGACGTGCTCATGGGCACCTCGGGCGTGCCGTCGGCCATCGCGATGGCGCAGGTGGGCAAGGAGGCGAAGACGCCGATGATCGGCCTCACGCCCATCCTGCTCGACCCCAACGAGAACCCGTGGGTGATGACGGTGGCGCAGCCCACGCAGCTCATGATCGACGCGGTGGTCGAGCGCATGAAGCGCAACAACGTCAAGACCGTGGGCTACATCGGCTTTTCCGACGCCTGGGGCGACCTGGTGTACGAGGCCCTCATGAAGGCCGCGCCGGGCGCCGGCATCAAGGTGGTGAGCAACGAGCGCTACGCACGCGCCGACGCTTCGGTGACCGGCCAGGTGCTGAAGATCGTGGCGCTGCGCCCCGACGCGGTGATGACCGGCGGCGCCGGCACGCCGGGCGCGCTGCCGTTCCTGGCGCTGCAGGAGCGCGGCTTCAAGGGCGGCGTGTACGGCCAGCACGGCCTGATCAACCCCGACTTCGTGCGCGTGGTCGGCGCGGCCGGCCAGAACGCGCTGATGCCCACGGGCCCGGTGATCGTCGCCGAGCAGCTGCCGGCCGACTACCCGACCAAGAAGATCGCGACCGACTTCCGCGCCGTGTTCCAGAAGGTCAACAACGCACCCACCAGCGACGCCTTCTCGGCCTACTCGTTCGACGGCTGGCTGGTGTTCGCCGACGCCGCTTCGCGTGCCATGAAGAAGGCCGAGCCGGGCACGCCCGAGTTCCGCGTGGCGCTGCGCGACGCCATCTTCAGCACCAAGGAAGTGGTCGGCACGCACGGCGTCTACACCTTCAAGCCCGGCAGCCTGTACGGCGTGGACGAGCGCGCCCGCGTGATCGTCAAGCTCGACAACGGCCAGTGGAAGCTCGCCCCTTGAATCTCCTGTTTTCCTTCACGACAACGACAACGATGACTCCGACAGAGGTTTTTCTATGAACTGGGACGTGGCGCTGATCCTCGTCACCGACGGCCTGGCCAACGGTGCCGTCTATCTGCTCGCCGGCCTCGGGCTGGTGCTGATCTTCTCGGTCACGCGGGTGGTGTTCGTGCCGTTCGGCGACATCGCGGCCTTTGCCGCCCTGTCGCTGGCGGCCTTCGAAACCGGCCGCGTGCCGCCGACCATCGGCATGGTCGCGGTGCTGGCCGCGCTGGCGCTGGCCACCGAAATCGGCAGCCTGCTGCGGCGCGGCGAGGCCGCACGCATACCGAAGGCGGTGCTGATGTGGGGCGTGCTGCCCGCCATTCCGTGCGTGCTCGCCTGGCTGGCGGCGCGGCCCGGCGTGCCGGTGGCCGTGCACATCGCGGTGGCGGTGCTGCTGGTGGTGCCCATCGCGCCGCTGCTGGCGCGCGTGGTGTTCCAGCCGATCGCCGATGCCTCGGTGCTGGTGCTGCTGATCGTGTCGCTCGCGCTGCACTTCCTGCTCTCGGGCCTGGGCCTGCTGTTCTTCGGGCCGGAAGGCTCGCGCACCACGCCGCTCACGAGCGCGGTGTTCACGCTGGGCGACGGCTTCACGGTCAGCGGCCAGGTGGTGCTGATGGTGGGGGCGGCCGTGGTGCTGAGCGGGCTGTTCTTCCTGGTGTTCGAGCGCACGGTGGCCGGCAAGGCGCTGCGCGCCACGGCCGTGAACCGCGTGGGCGCGCGGCTGGTCGGCATCCGGCCGGTGCGCACGGCGCTGCTGGCCTACGGCTGCGCCTCGCTGCTGGCGGGGCTCATCGGCGTGCTGATCGCGCCGGTGACCACCATGTACTACGACTCGGGTTTCATCATCGGCCTGAAGGCTTTCGTGGCCGCGATCATCGGCGGGCTCGTGAGCTACCCGATGACGGCCATCGGCGCGCTGGCGGTCGGCGTGGTCGAGAGCTTCGCGTCGTTCTGGAGCGGCGCGCTCAAAGACGTGATCGTGTTCAGCCTGCTGATCCCGGTGCTCATGCTGCGCTCCTTCATGGCGGCCCATTCGGAAGAGGAAGAAGACGAGGTGGACCAATGAACGGCAACACCAAACGCATGGCGTGGATCGCGGGCGTGATCGTCGTGCTGGCCCTGGTGCCGGCCGTGGCGGGCAGCTTCACGGTTTCGCTGCTGAACGACATCGGCATCGGCGCGCTGGTGGCACTGGGCCTCGTGCTGCTCACCGGCGTGGGCGGCGCCACCTCGTTCGGCCAGGCGGCCTTCGTGGGCATCGCGGCCTACGCCACGGCGTGGCTCACCACCGCGCAGGGCCTGTCGCCGTGGCTGGGGCTCTTGTTCGCGCTGCTGCTCACGGGCCTGTCGGCGCTGGCGATCGGCATGCTCACCTTGCGGCTGGGCGGGCACTTCCTGCCGCTGAGCACCATCGCCTGGGGGCTGTCGATCGCGATGCTGTTCGGCAACGTCGATGCGCTCGGGCGCCACACGGGCCTGTCGAACATCCCGGCGCTGCAGATCGGCGGCTGGTCGCTGGCCGATCCGCGCGCGATGTACTACCTGATCTGGGTGGTGGTCGGGCTGGCCTGCCTGTTCAGCCACAACCTGCTGCAGTCGCGCCCCGGCCGCGCGATTCGCGGGCTGCGCGGCGGCGCCACGCTGCTGGCCAGCGTGGGGGCGGATGCGTACCGCGTGCGGCTGTCGCTGTTCGTCACGGCCGCGCTGTTCGCGGGGCTGGCGGGCTGGCTCTATGCGCACATGAACCGCTTCGTGAGCCCGTCGCCCTTCGACGTGCGCGCCAGCATCGAGTACCTGCTGATGGCCGTGGCCGGCGGGCTCGGGCAGCTGGCGGGCGCGCTGGTGGGTGCGGCGCTGGTGCTGGTGCTGAAGAACGGCCTGCAGGACGTGCTGCCGATGCTCACGCAGCGCGCGGGCCAGCTGGAGGCCGTGGCCTTCGCGGCGCTGTTCATCCTGCTGCTGCACTTTGCGCGCGGCGGCGTGATGGGCCTGCTGCGGCGCTGGACGCGCCGGCGCGCCGCGCCGCAGGGCGCCTCGCGCTACACCGGTGCGCCGGTCGAGCCGCTGCCGCACCGGCAGCTGCCGGCGCGCGGCACGCAGGTGCTGTCGGTCAACGGCGCGGTGAAGCGCTTCGGCGGGCTGGTGGCGGTGAACGACGTGAGCTTCGACGTCAAGGCGGGCGAGATCATCGGCCTCATCGGGCCCAACGGCGCGGGCAAGTCGACCATGTTCAACCTGCTGACCTGCACGCTGCCGATGAGCGCGGGCCAGGTGCGCTTTCTCGAGCACGACATCGCCGGCATGCCGCAGCGCGCGGTGGCGCGGCTCGGGCTGGCGCGCACCTTCCAGCACGTGAAGCTGCGCCCGCACATGAGCCTGCTGGACAACGTGGCGCTGGGCGCGCACTCGCGCACGCGCTCGGGCATCCTGAAGGCGGGCCTGCGGCTGGACCGCACGGAAGAAAGCCAGATCCTGCAGGAGGCGCAGCGCCAGCTCGACCGCATCGGCCTGGGCGACCGCGCGCACGAGCTCGCGGGCAGCCTGCCGCTGGGCACGCAACGCATTCTGGAGATTGCGCGTGCGCTCGCTGCCGACCCCGTGCTGCTGGTGCTCGACGAGCCCGCGGCCGGCCTGCGCCGCAAGGAAAAGATGGCCTTGGGCGACCTGCTGCGCAAGCTGCGCGAGGAGGGCGTGACCATCCTGATCGTTGAACACGACATGGACTTCGTGATGAAACTGGTGGACCGTTTGGTGGTGATGAACTTCGGCTCCAAGCTCGTGGAGGGCGTGCCGTCGGCGGTGCGCGCCGACGAGCGTGTGCAGGCGGCTTACCTGGGGAGCGTTGTATGACCGCGATGCTGGAGATCGGTGATCTGCACGTGTCTTACGGGCAGGTGGAGGCCGTGCGCGGCGTGTCGCTCGACGTGCAGCGGGGCCAGATCATCTCGGTGATCGGCCCCAACGGCGCGGGCAAGACCACGCTGCTGGCTGCGGCCATGGGCCTGCTGCCGTGCAAGGGCACGCTGCGCTTCGAAGGTGAAGACCTGCAGGGGCTCGATGTGGAGTCGCGCGTGGAGCGCGGGCTGTGCCTCGTGCCCGAGCGGCGCGAGCTGTTCGGCGAACTCACCGTACTCGACAACCTGCAGCTGGGCGCCTACGCCAAGCGGCTGCGCGGCGATGCGATGAAGCGGCAGCTGCAATCGGTGTACGACCGCTTCCCACGCCTGGCCGAGCGCCGCGCGCAACGCGCCGACACGCTCTCGGGCGGCGAGCGGCAGATGCTGGCCGTGGGCCGCGCGCTCATGTCGGCGCCGCGCCTGTTGATGCTCGACGAGCCCAGCCTGGGCCTGGCGCCGCTGATCGTGCGCGACATCCTCACCATCGTGCGCAAGCTGCGCGACGACGGCGTGTCGATCCTGCTGGTGGAGCAGAACGCGCGCGCCGCGCTCGAAAGCTCGGACGAAGGCTATGTGCTGGAGACCGGCGAGATCGCACTGTCGGGTGCTTCCGGTGACCTCGCCAGCGACCCGCGCGTGCAGGCCACCTACCTCGGCGGAGGCACGCACGATGACGAGTGACCCGCGCGCGGTGCCGCCGGCGCAGCGCACGCTGCCCGCCATGCTGCAGCGGCAGGCGGCGCTGTTCGGCGGCCGACCGCTGCTGCGCATCGCGGGCCGGCAATGGACGCACGCCGACGCGGCCGATGCGGCGGCCACGCGCGCCGGTGCGCTCGCGCAGCACGGCGTGGCGCGCGGCGACCGCATCGCCGTCATGTGCGGCAACCGCATCGAGTTCCTCGACACTTTTCTCGGTGCGGGCTGGCTCGGCGCGTCGGTCGTGCCGGTCAACACGGCGTCGATGGGGCCGCAGATCGAATACTTCCTCGCGAACAGCGAGGCAAAGCTGTTGGTGATCGAGGCAGGCTTTCTCGATCGGTTGGCGACGGCCGACCTGGCCCGCACGGCGCTGCGCGAGGTGTGGGTGGTCGGCGAGGCCGAAACGCCGTGGACGCCGCCCGCCGGCGTGCGCGTGTCGGCCTACCCGCCGGGCGCGCAGGCCCTGCCGCCCGCCACGGTGCAGCCGGGCGACCCGCTCGCCATCCTCTACACCTCGGGCACCACGGGCCCGGCCAAGGGCGTCATCTGCCCGCAGGCGCAGTACTTCTGGTGGGGCGTGAACAGCGCCGAGGTGCTCGGCGTCGGCCGCGACGACGTGCTGTGCACCACGCTGCCGCTGTTTCACATCAACGCGCTCAACACCTTCGCGCAGGCCGCGCTCACCGGGGCCGAGGTGGTGTTCGAGTCGCGCTTCTCCGCCTCGGGCTTCTGGCCGGCGATGCGCGCCAACGGCGCGACCGTGGTCTACCTGCTCGGCGCGATGGTGCCCATCCTGCTGGCCCAGCCCGAAGGCGAGGGCGAGCGCAACCACCGCGTGCGCACCGGCCTCGGGCCCGGCGTGCCCGCCGCGGCGGGGCAGGCCTTCAAGGCGCGCACGGGCGTGGCGCTGCTCGAAGGCTACGGCTCGACCGAAACCAACTTCGCCATTGCCACCGCGCCCGATTCGCCGCGCGGCGGCGTCATGGGCTGGCTGCGCCCCGGCTTCCAGGCCTGCGTGGCCGACGAAGACGACGTGCCGCTGCCACCCGGCGAGGCCGGCGAACTGCTGCTGCGCGCCGACGAGCCCTATGCCTTTGCCAGCGGCTACTTCCACATGCCCGAGAAGACCGTCGAGGCCTGGCGCAACCTGTGGTTCCACACCGGCGACCGCGTGGTGCGCGATGCCGACGGCGCGTTCCGCTTTGTCGACCGCATCAAGGACGCGATCCGCCGGCGCGGCGAGAACATCTCGTCCTTCGAGGTCGAGCAGGTGCTGCTGAGCCACCCCGGCGTGGCCTCGTGCGCCGTGTACCCCGTGCGCTCCGAGCTGGCCGAAGACGAGGTGATGGCCGCGCTGGTGGCGCGCGAGGGCGTGGCCATCGACCCGGCCGAGCTGGCGCGCTTCTGCGAAGGCCGCCTGCCGTACTTCGCGGTGCCGCGCTACATCGACCTCTTGCCCGACCTGCCGCGCACCGAGAACGGCAAGGTGCAGAAGTTCAAGCTGCGCGAGCGCGGCGTGGGGCCGCAGACCTGGGACGGTCGGCCCGCCAAAGCCGGATGACGCACGCCACCGCGCTTCCACTGGCAGGGCGCGTGGCCTTCGTGACCGGCGCGGGGCAGGGGCTGGGTGCGGCCATCGCGCGCGGGCTGGCACAGGCCGGTGCGCGCGTGGCGGTGGCGGACATCGACGAAGCCAATGCCCAGGCCGTTGCCGCCGAGGTGAACGGCCTCGCGCTGCCACTCGACGTACGCGATGAGCAGTGCTTCAGCGACCGCTTCGCGCAGGCCGTGGCGCACTTCGGCGCCGTCGACATCCTGGTCAACAACGCGGCGCGCACGCCGACCACCTCGCTGTGGGACATCACGCCCGCCGAGTGGGACGACGTGCTCGCCATCAACCTGCGCGGCAGCTTCTTCGGCTGCCGCATCGCGGGAAGGCACATGCGCGAACGCGGTGCGGGTCGCATCGTCAACCTGGCCTCGCTGGCCGGGCAGCAGGTCAGCAGCGCCACCGGCGTGCACTACGCGGCCAGCAAGGCCGGCCTGCTGGCGCTGACGCGTGCCTTTGCGCAGGAACTGGCGCCGCACGGCGTGACCGTGAACGCGCTGGCCCCCGCCGTCATCGACAGCCCCGCGCTCGCCGCGCTGTCACCCGAGCGGCAGCAGGCGCTGAAGGCCGGTATCCCGCTGGGCCGCTTCGGGCTGGCCGACGAGGTGGCGGCCGCCGTCGTCTACCTGGCCTCGCCGGCCGCGGCCTTCATGACGGGCGCGACGCTGGACCTCAACGGCGGCCGTTTCATGCGGTAGCACCCTGCTGGTGCGCAAATGGCTAAAATGATTCAGAACTAAACCATTCAGGTATGCACACAAATTCGCTCACTGGCCGTCATGCCCTCGTCACCGGCGCCGCTCGCGGCATTGGCGCAGAGATCGCCCGCACCCTTGCCGCCCAGGGCGCTGTGCTGACCTTGCTGGGCCGCGACGCGCAGGCCCTGCAACGCGTGGCCGAGACCCTGGCGGGCAGCGGCCACGGCGTGGTGGCGGCCGACGTGGCCGACCCGCAGGCCGTGCAGTCGGCCTTTGCGCAGGCGCGGGCCGAACGCGGGGCGGTGACCGTGCTGGTCAACAACGCGGGCGCCGCCGAGAGCGCGCCGTTCCTGAAGACCTCGGTCGAGCTGTGGCAGCGCATGCTGTCGGTCAACCTCACCGGCAGCTTCCTGTGCGCACAGGCCGCGCTGCCCGACATGCTCGACGCCGGCTGGGGCCGCATCGTCAACATCGCCAGCACCGCGGGCCAGAAGGGCTACGCCTACGTGTCGGCCTACACCGCCGCCAAGCACGGCGTGATCGGCCTCACGCGCGCGCTGGCACTCGAGGTGGCGCGCAAGGGCATCACCGTGAACGCCGTGTGCCCGGGCTACACCGACACCGACATCCTGCGCAACAGCGTCGCCAACGTGGTCGGCAAGACCGGCCGCAGCGAAGCCGATGCGCTGGCCGAGTTCTCCAGCGTGAACCCGCAAAAGCGCATCGTGCAGCCCGCCGAAGTGGCCGACACCGTGCGCTGGCTGTGCGGCGAGGGCGCCGCATCGGTCACGGGCCAGTCGATCTCCGTTTCCGGAGGAGAAGTCACATGAGTCGCAACGATGCCTCCCACGCCGTGCTGAGCGACGCCGAAGAACTCGGCCACGAAGCCCGCGCCGGCCATGAAGACCACGCCATGCTCAAGCTGTGGCTGCGCATGCTCGCGAGCACCACGCAGATCGAGGCCGAGATCCGGCGCCGGCTGCGCGAGCGCTTCGGCATCTCGCTGGCGCGCTTCGACTACATGGCGCAGCTGTACCGCTACGAAGACGGCCTGAAGATGCGCGTGCTCTCGCGCTACCTGATGGTGACCGGCGGCAACGTCACAGGCCTGACCGACGAACTCGAGCGCGAAGGCATGGTGGCGCGAGCGCCCAGCCCCGACGACCGCCGCGCCTGGATCGTGAGCCTCACGCCCGAAGGCCGCAATGCCTTCGAAGCCATGGCCACCGAGCACGAGCAGTGGATCCTCGAGATGTTCTCGGGTCTGGACATGAAGACCGTCAAGCAGATGCACAACCAGCTCGGGTTGCTGCGCGTGCACGTGATGCGCGGCGACGGCGCGGTCGAGGACCGCGCATGAGCGGCGAGGGCGGTGGTGTGGAGTTCCAGCGCCCGCGCCTGATCCGCTTCTCCGACTGCGACCCGGCGGGCATCGTCTTCTATCCGCAGTACTTCGTGATGCTCAACGGCCTGGTCGAAGACTGGGTGAGCGAGGGGCTCGGCGTGGGCTACCACGCACTGATCGGCGAGCGCCGCGTCGGCCTGCCGACTGTGAAGCTCGACGCCGACTTCCGCGCCGTGAGCCGCATGGGCGACCGCGTGATGCTCGGCCTGTCGGTCGCGCAACTGGGTTCGCGCTCGATCACGCTGTCGCTGCGTTGCTTCGAGCCCACCTCGGGCGAAGTGCGCATGCAGGTGCGGCAGGTGCTGGTGACGACCTCGCTCGACACCCACCGCGCCATCGCCGTGCCGGACGACATGCGCGGGGCCATCCTGCGCGATGCGCCGGCGCTGGCTGCTGCCGAGCCCGCTGGCAAGGCCTGAAGGCCTGAGCAAGGCTAGGGTGCCGGCGCAGCGCCGTCGGCAGGCTCGAGCGCCTTCTTCTCCTGCGCGTGCTTCTTCAGCCAGCCGCTGAGCTCCCGCTTTCCCTTCGCATTGGCCTGTCGCCACGCCTCACGCGCGGCCGCCACGAAGCGCTCTTCCGCCGCATCGGGCGGTGCTTCCGAAGGTGGTGTGTTGTCTTCGTCGAGCCAGCCGGCGGCCACGTCGCAATGCCGTTCGATCTGCCGTGCGAGCTTGTCGCCGATGGGCCGCGCACTCTTGATCTGGCTCCACATGCTCGGAGAGATTTCGAGCTTGCGTGCGAACGCCTGGTCGAGCCCCTTGGCGGGCAGGCCCGCCGCGACGGCGTCCTCGAGAAAGCGGCGATGCAGCACAAGCGCATTGCGGCGGCGCGCGACGGTGGTATGGGGCACTGTTCAAAAACAACAACAAGACAAGAAAAGATTGTCCCGGTTGTTGACGTTGCCGTAAACACTCTTTACAGTTGCCTCCAATTCACGGCACAAGCCGTCCCCTTTTTCCAACCCCTTACAGCCGACAGCGGCAATTTTTGACCAGGAACCATCGTGAACACCGCACTGACCCTCACCAGCCATCGACCCGCCTCGGGCCGACCGCTCGTGCGCGTCGGGTTCTGCCATGGTTTCGACATGCCGTCGCCCCTGTCGTTGTCTTCGCACCTGAACACCGCGTACGCCGCCAAAGCCGCAGCCCGTCTGCGCGTGGGTGGTCAGTTCGAGGCTCATCAGGTGCCCCCGGGTGGAGGTCGCGCGTAGGCGCGCATCTCTCAAGCTCTCTCGCAAAGAGGCCCGGACACCGCAAGGTTCCGGGCCTTTTTGTTTTGCCGCTTTCCATTTCGGGTGTGCCTTCACCCCACCGCCAGAAATTGCCGCGTCGACGGTCTGGCGGGATGTGCATGAGTTGATCACTCCTGTGCAGCGACGTTCGACGGGGCCGCGCCCAGCGCGCGGCCCGTCGCGTGAGGACACAACCGAAATGGAAGCGCGGCAGGCTTCTTTTGTTTTTCTTCCGTGTGTGGCGCAGCCTGGTAGCGCATCTGGTTTGGGACCAGAGGGTCGCAGGTTCAACTCCTGCCACACGGACCACACCCGAGCGGGACCGGGCCATGCCAACGCATGGCCCTCCCGTGGAAACCGGCCGCAAAGATAGGGCGGCGCCGGAACCCGTCACCGGACATTTTTCGAGTCATTACTTTCTTTTTTTGTCACCCACCAAGGAGGCCCTCATGCGCAAGCGCAACACACCGATCCGGATGATCGCCGTGCACCCGGCACCACTGCCGCGCAGGCACATGGTGTGGTCGCTGGCCCAGCGCTTCGGCGTGGGGCTCGGGACACGCTACGTGGCGGATCGCGCGTCGGCACTGCCGGGCGGCAGCGAGGCGCCGCTCGACAGCCTCGACCTCGACCAGCGCGTGCGCGCGTCGGGTGAGTGGTAGCCGCTCAGCACTGCTCGTCTTCTGTTTCTTCAATGGTGCGTGTAGCTCAATGGCAGAGCCGCGGGTTGTGGTCCCGCTGACAACGGTTCGATTCCGTTCGTGCACCCCATCCGTTCACCACAAGCCATCGCCGCGAAGGGAGGCGATTCGTCATGCATTCACACGTCCTGCAACTCGATATTCAGGGCACGCCGCAAGCCTGGATCTCGCTGGAGCAGGCGGTGTTGCACTACGCCACCGGCAACGTGGCCTGGGAAGACGGCGCGCTGCCGCTGGCCACGCTGCGCGGCGGCTTCAACGTGGCGCGCGGTGTGCAGTCGCGCATCGACGTCGCGCCCATCATCGCGCTGCGCGGTGCGTCGAAGATCAACCTCTTCGACGTCGTGCCCGGCGTGACCAAGGCCAAGCTGCTGCGCCGCGACCGCCACACCTGCGCCTACTGCGCACAGGTGTTCGCCGACCGCGACCTGCAGTGCGAACACGTCATGCCCGAGTCGCGCGGCGGCCCGTGGAGCTGGACCAACCTCGTCAGCGCCTGCGCCGTCTGCAACAACCGCAAGGCCGCGCGCACGCCCGAAGAAGCGGGCATGCCGCTGGTCTACCTGCCGTACGTGCCGAGCCGCTTCGAGAACTTCCTGCTCGAAGGCCGCAACATCCGCGCGGACGTGCACGAGTGGCTGGCCAAGCGCCTGCCGCGCGGCTCGCGGCTGCAGTAGCGCCACGCGCACAAAGAGAGAAGCCCGCTGCCCGTTGGATCAACGGACAGCGGGCTTTGCCTTGTGCGGCTCGCGGTGCGCGAGCGATGCGTATGTGAGTGAATGAAGGCGCGAGTGGCTTGTTGTGTTCAGCGCCCCGCGCCGAAGAAGCTGTAAGCCACTGCTGTGGCTGCTGCGAGCCCGCCGAGCAAGATGAAGAGCACCTTCGTCGTACGGCGAGGGCCGCGCCGTGAACGGACCCAATGTTCCGGCCCGATCAGATCGATCGGAACCGTGGGTTTGCCTATGTCGGATGCCTTTTCCATGCCAAGAAATATAGCGCAGGCGCCAAGGCAAGAAGTTACAACGGCTTTTTGGCCCCATCGCACCGTGGCCCCTTGCCGACACCAGACAGAAACGTGTGAAATATTCCTCATGAACCAACAAATCATTCTCGAGAGCCTGGTCCGCGCCCTGGAGAGCTGGGTCCGCAACGCCTCCGCGGCCGAGCTGTGGCGTGTGCACCGCGAGGGCGGCCTTGGCGCATCGATCCACACCGAAGGCGAGAGCGTCGTGCACGTGCGCATCGCGCTCGACGGCCCGCCCGATGCGCTGTCGAGCATCGGCAAGACCGACGGCCGCCTGCCCGTGACCGAAGCGTTCAGAGGCGCCAACGGTGAAGCAGGGTGGGGCACCCCGCCACCGCAAGGCAGCGCCGAGCGCGAGCAGTGGTTTCTGTCGAGCGACGTGGCGCAAGAGCAGGCGCGGCAGTACCTGTTGGCGGAGGTGGTGGCGCGGCGGGATGCGTTGGTGCGGCGGGTGGAGGCGTGGGCCTCGGGTGCTGGTTGAGGCAGGCGAGTGGCTCGCAAGGGGATCGTCTTCGCGTGCGCCACTACAAGTCGACGCGAGTCCTCATTTGTTCACCGTGAGAGGCTTCCGCTGACGCGCTTCTCTCCCTACATTTGAACGACCGCCGCGCCTCACGGCGGGACATCGATGCACACCGCAGCGATGTCGATGTGAGGCACAAAAGGCGACGGCCAGGGTGCGCTAACACCCTGACCGTCTGACCAAGCGACGTGCATTACTTTGGAAAGAGAGCACACCAAATGGCTGATCAAATTATCGCCGGGCGGAATACGCCTGCCTCCCACGACGCGAACCACCAGCCGGACGCGTCAGACATCCTCGAGAACAAGTTGACCCAGCTGCAATCGCTGCTGAGTTGTTGTTATGGCGATGAGGGCGAGTGGTTCGAGGCGATCGGAGCCAAGCATCGGGACAACATCATGTGGATTGCTGCAGATTTGGCGGGCGAGGCAGCGGGCCTCCTGCAGTTCGCGATGAGGGCGGCGGCCAAGGGCTAACCTCAAGCACCTGCTGGCCGCCTTGAACTGGTGGCAGGCGGGCTTGAGGATGGGTGAAATCCCGCGCCTGTTATGGGGCTTGGGAAGGGCTGTCGAGCGACCTCTTCCCTTGGGTACTGGAAAAAAATACAGTCGGACGTAAAAAAGACACCCTGTCTGCTATTCTTCCCAGATCACGGAGAATACATATGGGCGACCCGAACGACTTCCTCGACATCCTGCGCGACGCGTTGACGCGATTCAACAAGAAAGAATTGGCCGAGCTTCTCGATCTCGATCCCAAAACAATCGGTCGCTGGGAGCGACAGGAGACGCATCCTTCTGCACTGGAGATGCCGGCCATCCGCAGCATTCTGGCTGCTGAAAAACGGAAGGCAAGCAGCCCTGCTGCGGACTTCACCTTCATCGACCTCTTTGCAGGCATCGGCGGCAACCGGAAGGCGTTCGAGATGGCTGGCGGGAAGTGCGTTTTCACCAGTGAATGGAATCCCTTCGCGGTGAAAACCTACAAAGCGAATTTCTCGCACGATCACCACTTTGAGGGTGACATTACCAAGGTTGATGAGTACAGCATTCCCGATCACGATGTGTTGCTGGCGGGTTTTCCTTGTCAAGCATTCTCGATTGCAGGAGTTTCAAAGAAGAACTCTCTGGGGCGCGATCACGGTTTCAAGGACAAGACGCAAGGCACGCTTTTCTTCGATGTGGCACGCATTCTTGCGGCTAAACAACCCAAGGCGTTTCTTCTTGAAAACGTCAAGAACCTCGTCAGTCATGACAAGGGAAACACCTTTCGCGTCATCCGGGAGACGCTGGAGAAGGAACTCGGATATCACATCGAATACCGGGTGGTTGATGGTCAGCATTTCGTGCCGCAACATCGCGAGCGCATCCTGATCGCCGGCTTCCGCCGCGACGCAGGTTTTCGATGGAATGATGTTCATCTGCCGGAGCACGGTCCCCGACTGAAATCGATCTTGCATCCTCAGGACGGCAGTGAAGAAGCTGAGGAGCCATATACGACTGGACTGAAGGGCAAGGTCGCTGAGCGCTATACGCTGACAGACAACCTCTGGACCTATCTTCAAGCCTACGCGGCAAAGCACAAAGCGGCCGGTAATGGCTTCGGTTTCGGTCTTGTTGACGGACGTTCCGTCACTCGGACACTATCGGCTAGGTATCACAAGGATGGCTCTGAAATTCTCGTGTCGCAGGGCAGTGGAAAAAACCCTCGCCGACTGACGCCGCGTGAATGCGCGCGTCTCATGGGGTTTCCAAAAAACTTCATCATCCCGGTGAGTGATACGCAGGCTTATCGGCAGTTCGGCAATTCAGTGGTGATGCCAGTGATGGCTGCAGCTGCAGTGGCAATGAAGCCAGCGATCGTGACGCTCATCGAAGAACAGAAGAACGCAGCCCAACTTACATTGGCTTGAAGTGGATATCGTCGATCGGGCCACGCGCAGCCGGATGATGTCCGGCATCCGGGGCCGCGACACCAAAATCGAACTGGTGGTGCGTAGGGCACTGCACTCCCGGGGTCTACGCTATCGGTTGCACAACCGCACACTGCCTGGCAGACCAGACATGGCGTTCATCGGAGCAAAGATTGCGATCTTCATGAATGGGTGTTTCTGGCATGGGCATGATTGCCCGCTCTTTCGTTTGCCTGCTTCGAACACCGAGTTCTGGGAGGCAAAGATAGGTGCCAATCGCGAGCGTGACCAGAGGTCTCTTGAGGCGTTGCATACGCTGGGATGGCGCACTGCGGTCGTTTGGGAATGCTCAATTCGCAACCGACCTGTGGAAAGCTTTGCTGACCTGCTCGATCAACTTGAAGAATGGATACGCGAGGGTTCAGGCAATCTGGATCTCCGGGGGGCTTCATATTGAGCGACTGAGGACGCCTTTGAACACGGCTCCGTCAGGAGCGGTACTCATTGGCAAGCTGCGAGGGCAGACCATCTAACTTGCTATGTCATCTCTGGCATGTGTTCGCAGGAGCGCCTTGATCTCGCTGTAGTCGGCGCCGGTATTTTTCATGTGAATATGAACAGCCTTGTGACAGTTCGGGCAGAGTAGAGCAAGGTCTTCGGTGCGGACAACATGACTCGCGGAGTACGTCGCGAGTGCCACCTTGTGATGGGCTTCGATGTATTTCATACCGTACCTTGTCAAAAAGTCCAAGTGGCAGATGTCGCATACCCACGAAGTTGTGCTCTTCAATACCTCAACGACCCCTCGGTTCCGTTCCGCCATAAGGTGTGCCACGTACTTTCTTCCACCCTCTGTGAAAGTCTGTTCTTCTTGCGATGCTGGAAAGGGGCCGAGCAGAGATTGCGGTGCACGAGTTAGTACAACGAACTTTTCTGCAAGCTCGGAGACGGAAAAATGGCCTTCGAAGGACCAGCCGTCAGAGTTCTCGGTGAAAAGAAGAATGGGGTAGCGGTACTGCTGCTGCCCAAGGAGGACCTGGTTTGCCTTCTCCTTCGCGGAAATTTCACCCTTCCGGGCCTTGAACGAGTAGTGATAGGCCGACTTTTCTTCATCCGCCCAGCCATCATCAGCGTAAGAGCCGGGGCGTGTCTTGATGAGAACACCCTGGACTTCGGGAGACTGACCTATCCAGTTAATCCCTTGTTGAGGCGTGTTTCCAATGATTCCATCCTTGCCGGACCAATAGTCAGAGCCTACGACTTTAGAAAACTGAATCAAGTCGTACAGATTTCTTTTGGAAACCGTATCTCCTACAGGGATGGAAAAGAGATCCTTTGTTTTCTCTAGCAGCATGGGGATTTTTGCGTGTCGAGGAAGAGAACGGTCAAGCGAAAAGAGCCGTGCCGCGATCGGAGCGAGAGAGAAGGACTAGTGAGGCTTTGCAATTCCCAGATGGCGTTGCAAAATACAACTTCTTTGTACGTTTCGATGCATCTGGAGGCCACTTGAGCACCATCGCGGAATTTGGGGAAGCACTTCTGGAGGATATTTCTCGGGAGGCTACAGATAGCGGTATCGATCCCGAAGAGATTTTCTTCGAACACATGGCCGCGCGACTTGAATCGGCAGCAGAGATCGACACAGTCGAACGTGCCGGTTTTGAAAGAGCTAGCGGTGCCAAGACCATTCGTGTTGATGGCAGTGGAGGAGATCCGCGGGATGCTGATGGCGTGCTGAGCATCATGATCTGCGAGTTCCAAGGCTCGGGAGATCCAATGACGCTGAATGCGGCGGATACGAAGCGCCTTTTCGGCCATCTGGTCAACTTTCTGGTTGCTTGTCGCCAAGAGGATTTTCGTACCTCACTTCCTGTGGGTAGCCCAGTGTCAGGCCTCGCAGAGACGATCGCGCTGACATGGACCGCAATCTCCAAAGTCAAGCTGATCCTCGTCACCAATGCCATATACAGCGCCCGGACAGATGCAGTCCATGCGGGCCTTCTGAACGGCGTGGCGGTGACGTACAACGTGTGGGACCTTTCGCGTTTTCATAGATATGAGTTATCCGGGCAAGCGCATGAAGGGCTTGTGATTAACTTCCGTAGTGACTATGGGGGGGCGGTCCCGGCGCTAGCTGCGTCTAGGCATAACGACGAGTTAGAAAGCTACCTAATGGTCATCCCAGGTACGCAATTGTCTGACATTTATGAAAAATGGGGCGCACGTCTCCTTGAGTCAAATGTCCGCAGCTTTTTGCAAGCCAGAGGAAAAGTGAATCAAGGGATTCGGGATACGATTAAGAATGAGCCCGAAATGTTTTTCTCTTATAACAACGGAATTTCAGCAACTGCAGAAGAGGTCACGACCGAAAAATCCGAAGGGGGGCTGGCCATCGTGTCGGCAAAAAATCTGCAAATAGTGAATGGCGGGCAGACGACCGCCTCACTTCATGCCGCTAAAAGACTGTCACCGGTCAGCCTGAAGAACCTTCATGTGCAGATGAAGTTGACAGTGGTGCCTCCTTCGCGGGCTGAGGAAATAGTTCCCAGAATTTCCCAAAATGCAAACAGTCAGAATAAGGTTAGTGCAGCAGATTTTTTCTCGAACCATCCATTTCACATTCGCATCGAAGAGTACTCTCGCAAAGTACTTGCTCCTGCGCTACAAGGCTCTAACAGGGAGACGCGTTGGTTTTATGAACGAGCTCGCGGCCAATATCTTGTGGAGCGTTCCAAGCGTTCGGATATAGAGAAACGCCAGTTTGATATTAATTTTCCCAAAGGGCAATTTTTTTCAAAAACAGATCTTGCAAAAGTGGAGTTTTCATTCCGAGGCAGGCCTGAAACAGTAAGCAAGGGCGCGCAGAAGAATTTTTCAGAATTTGCCAAAGATACAGGTGAATCTTGGACTAAAAGCAATGCCCGATTTGATGAGATGTGGTATCGCAGATTGATTTCAAAGTTGATTGTTTTCCGTCATCTCGAAAAAACTATTCCCAAGCAAAATTGGTATCCTGGCGGATACCGCGCGAACATCGTGACCTATGCAATTGCGAAGTTTTCTGCGGACGCTGAGGCGGCTGGCTGCGTCGTGGATCTGGAAGCTGTATGGAAAATTCAAGCCGTCGCAGAGCCTCTCGATACCGTGCTTTTGAAGGCGGCTGAGGCTGCATCCGCAGTCCTTACCGAGCCGATTCTTGGGATCAAGAACACCACTGAATGGGCGAAGAAACAGGCATGTTGGGAGCGGCTGAAGCAGCTCCAGATCGCGTACGGACCATCACTGCAGAATTGCCTTATAGAGGCAGAGGAGGCACGAGCGGTGGCGAAGGAGGGGCGCCGCGAGGCTGCATTCGTATCCGGTATCGAAGCCCAGTCGAGAGTCGTATCAGCAGGACACGACTTTTGGATTCGATTGCGCACATGGGGGGAAGGCAATGGGTCGTTCTCCCCGCGCGACCTCAGTATTGTCCGAGCATGCTCGGCCACAAACGGGCGTATTCCTTCAGAACGGCAGTCCATTGCGGCGTTGCAAATTCTGGGGCAGGCGCGGGCGAACGGGTATCGGGATGAGAACGAGGCGCCTAGGGTCAGGATTGGAGGATGGAATCGTGTCCATTAACAATCATCAATGGACCACCATCAATGCACGCGCTGCCAGGTAGAGGAAATCTTGATGCGGATTTGGTCACCCTCGGACGTCGGGATTTTTGTGGCTCCCTGCTTTAGCACTCTTATCGAGTAGAGCGATTGACCTGCACTTCGGGAAATTTCGAACACGTCGCCCGTGCGTGCATTGCATTCTCGGAAGTAGCTGGTCATGTAAGTAATGCGATATTCGTTGCGTGTGCCACTCTCTTCGTGCAACGAGTTGTTGTAGTAGACGAATCTAAACCGTCGGGTTTCGTCAGCTTCGTCAACACAGTCGATCCAAGCGTCAGGATTCTTGGTGGTCGGATCGAGCACAGGGAGGAAGGCCAGAAGTTCCATATTGGTTTTAGGGATGAGGATTCCGCCCTGATGCCCTCCAGTCGCACCTACATCATTGGCACTTAGTGTCTTTCGGAATGCAATGATCGTCATGACCTTCCTGGTTCTATTTCGAGAGCTCGCTTGATGTCGCCTGCATCTCTCGTTGAGACAGGGACGCTTTCATTCGCCAGCTCTGTTTTCCAGAGCGAACGGTCGACCATTACTTCTTCCACTGTGTCCTTATAGAAAAGACGGAAGACTGTAACCGGGAGGGTTTGTCCACGGCGGTGTGCACGCGCACTTGCTTGCGCTTCGATGGCTGGGTTCCAAACGGGGGTGAAATGAACCACTATCGTGGCCGCGGTGATATTCAATCCTGCGCCTGCTGCTTTGGGGTTGAGAACTAGGCAAGCAGGACCTTCATGCGAGGTGAACCGATCAACGATAGGTTGACGTTCCTCTTGGGGAGTAGATCCATTGATTGCGTCCCAATGAATTCGGGAGCTGGTCGGCATCGCTTCACGAATGAGTTCACCAATACGGTTGAACAGCGCGAATACGATCACTTTTTGCCGATTGAAGAAGGCCTCATCAAGTATTGCTAGCAGCCGCTCCATTTTGGGTGTCATCAGTGGATAGGCACGCGAGCGAATGACGCTGGCATTCTCTGCTTGCGGATCTGCATCCTCATCAGTCGTGCGCAGCCATGGATGAGCGCAGATAAGCTGCAGCTGTAGGGTCGCTACTAGCGCGCCGGCTGTGGGGTACTTGGCCATCGTGGCCTTCCTCACATTGCGATAGTGCTCTGCAAGCTCACCGTCCAGCTCTAGCGGCACGTCGACATCGATACGCTCGGGTAGATCGCTAGCCACATCGGCTACCTTGCGTTTGAGCAAAACAGGATCAGTCAGGACTGCTAGCGCTTGGGCAGATTCGATGCTGTCTGGATAGCTGGCTTCGAAATCCCGACGCGAGCCTAAAATCCCAGGAATACAAAAATCTGTAAGCGACCAGAGGTCCAATAGGCTATTTTCTACAGGCGTACCTGTCATGGGAATCGATCTGCGGCGTGGTATCCGAATAATTGCTCTTCTACGGTTTGAGTCGGGATTTTTTATTGCTTGCGCTTCATCACAAATCAGCCACGACCATTCAAAGGAGGAGAAGATGGATATGTCATTCACCATCGTATCGTATGTCGTGATTACGACATTTGCCACTTGGAGATCGCGATAAACTCCTGCTCTATTGGCGCCCCGATGAATCATCACACTGAGGGTGGGGGCGAATTTTGAAATTTCCCGAACCCAATTTGCGATCAGACTGGTAGGGCAAATAATTAATGCAGGTGCTGAAATCGGTGGGATATCCAACTGCAGTAGGGCGATAATCTGCAGGGTTTTTCCAAGGCCCATTTCATCCGCAAGTATCAGTCCACCCATTTGACTGATGGTCTCCTTCATCCAAAGCACGCCACGCGCTTGATAAGGGAATAATTTCGCATTCAGGCCTGGTACTAAAACTTCCGCGTCGTACCGTTCTGACGCAGTTCGTCCAGATTCAAGAAGGTTCCCATGAATCTCTGCCGGAATACTGCTTACTCCCCGCTCGACGAGCCGCAGCGATTCACTATAGGAAAGGCTATTCGGATTCGCTTCTCCTAGCATACTGAAAAATTGGGTGACCGAGTCACGTGGTAGAGGACGGATAGTGGTTCCGTCTGCCACCCAAGTATGGAGATTGCTGGGGGTCGGGTAGATTTTTCGCTCTCCGCGGGACGTACGCGCTCCCGCAAGGCAAGCCACGATATTGCCTCCACGCCTATCAATAGAAATCACTGGATCGAGCAGGCGCTCAGAAAGAGAGAAGCCTTCCGGAATAGCGATGCGAAGCTCATCGAAAGAATACGGAAGTGCCAACAGATCAACCATTTGCTGCCTCCATTAATGCCCCTAATTCTTTCAGTGAAAATGGAATAGGTCGCCTTGTGTGAAGAGCCCTATGGCAGCTTGGACATAAGGGAACCAAGTCGACCCGGGGGTCATAGGGCCTCGGCGCTGTTATTAAGGAGAGAGGCTCAAGGTGATGGACCTCGATGATGTCTCCGGCGTTTCCGTAGATTTTTTTTGGTTCTAAATTGCAGACTAAGCATTTCTCGCCATGAATGCGAATGCAAAGTAGTCGGTTGCGGGGATTCCTCTCTCTACGCTTCACGACGGACTGAAGGATCGCGCCTTCAATCGCAGACGACTCGTCCTGCGGCGAATCAATTACCTCGTCGTATCCAATGAGTTCTGCCATTGCAGCCATTATCGGAACAATTACGTCATTGCAGGTCTTGACCAGTGCAGCATCACCGCTCGGCTGGCCCCTAAGGCGAATGATCGCGATCATCCGAAATGCTCCGTCGTTGACGGTCCAGTTGGAGAGATTCTGATTTGGGATTTGGACTTCAACGTCGCTTCGGATGGACTCCACCAATGCTCTGGCAAGCTGCACATCCTCGAGCGAGGCACATTGAATCTTGTCGATCACCTGTCTCGAATAGCCTCCAAAGGTGAGCTCGACACGATAGCCTCCTAAACCGTAAGGACGCAGTTCGGCCACCGGCCCATGTCTGTCGTCCAGGTCGCCAAACCAGATCTTAATCCCGGTGCGCAGGCCTCCGTGCTTTAGAGCTGCTTCGATCGCAGCGCCAGTTCCCTGCTGAAGGGCTTGAACGATCAGATCTTTCTTGCCGAGCAGCATCTCATTCCTCGTCAGTGGCGGTCAAGTCCCCTGGCTCAAGATCAGGAATATTGCGCAGCAGCTTTCTAAGGTTGTTCGAAATTTCAGTCCGAATATCTTCAAATATCGGCTCCATCTCCGCGTTTGTATTATTTTGCTCTGCAATGGCAAAAGCCCAGAGCAACAAGTCCATTCCCTCAACGGCAAATCCGTTTGCAGCAGCGCGCTGGTAGATTTTTTGATAAAAATCGTGATGTTTGTTAAGCAGTACTGCTGGAACGTGGCCTATCTCCCCCGCACTACGCATTGCTGGCTGCCAAAGTTCTCCGGTAGTGATGCTGTCAACTGCGTCTACGTGTATCGTCTCGGGACTTACGTGGTTTTGGACTGCAAGCTTGATTTTTATCTTGGGGCCAAGATTATTGGAAATAACTGCGGACTGGGTTGCATTGTCGACTGACGTAACTTGCGGCTTGTCTGCATTTGTCGTGTCCGAAATATTTTTGTTAGCGCTGGTGTGATCGATTTGCTGGGTATTTTTGTCGCGCGTCTGTCGTCGATATCGCCGTCCAGCTTCGCGGTAGACAGGTTGCAAGAGTTCACGTAGGCCATCTTCGAGGTCAGGATGAAAAAGGATGCGCGACTTTTTAACATCAATACGAAACGCATCGTCCAAGGCATGGCCAAAATCGAATTCAATTCTCAATAATGAGGTGTGAGGCTCGGGTGCACCAAATACATCCATCCAACTGCCATCTTGAATAAGTCGACCCTCGCGATAGACATAAAAGCCTTGTGCTTTATTCGAAATCCGAGCGTACAGCTGCTCTTCGCTTTTGGTCATTTCACTTCGGTGCGGAAGAATCCACGCGCGAATTTTTGCAACTTGCTCTGAGCCATCTGGCAACTCCACTACCAAGTTTTGCTTTTTTTCTGAAAGAACTTGCTCGGCTCTTTCTGGGTAAAATGGATTCCATGGAGCAACCAGAACTTGATTGACCAGAATTTCAATATTCCGTTCTCGTGCGTCCTTCTTGTCTAGAAAACGATGATAAACAAGAGCAAGGTGCTTGCTCAATGTTTCGCCAAGCCGCTTGATTGCTGCTTGTTCTCGGGTGCCTCCCGCATCGTAATCTTTGGATAATATTCGGTCGCATTTTTCCCAGATAACCAAGGTTCCATGGTCTCCGCAAAAATCTTCAAACGCCTCTTGCTCATCAGGCGTTATCGGTTCTTGGAGCATCTCCCATCGTCGTTGCTTCGCAACATGATCCAAGTCCCATGCGAGCTTTCTTAATTCTTGATCCCCTGATTTTCTTGAGATCAACGTGAATTTAAGACATATTGAGCTTGAGGCCGTTTTTAGCCCTAGGCCGAACTTTCCGAGGCTTTCCGGGTTGTCTCGCTCGGGCGCACCATAGCGCATTGCACGATGGACCCCATCTGCATCCATACCTTCGCCGTTGTCACCGAAATAAACAAGCTTTCGCCCATCCGGGCGCAAAATGATTTCGACGTTAATACGATCGGCTTTCGCAGCGATCGAGTTGTCGATGATGTCTGCTGCAGCGGTGCGTACGTTGTAGCCGGTGTCGCGCAAACCAAAGATCAGTCTGGAGGGATCCGGTTCGTTGATGAGATCAGGCATGCTGGGTTGTTCCATCTTCTCCAAAACTCCATTTGTTGTTCGAAACACTGCTCGTTCCAGAGCATCATCAAGCCCAAAAGCTTCTCGAATCATTGCGAGGAGTGCCTTGGCAATCTGCGATTGATCTGGTCGGTGAGCCTTCTGTGGGCCTTGTCGCCCGACTCAGTCAATGCGTTCGGCGGGCAAGAAACAAACATCTTACGTTCACTTTCAGAACGTGGCGTGATGTGCCTCATCTCCTAGGGTCGTTCCCTATGTATCTGCTTGGGTGCTCTGAATGTGGGGCGTGGCATTAAGAATGCGTACCGAATTTCGCAAAGGATCTGAAAGGAAGCGAGAGTCTTCCGAGACATTTGCCAAATTTGCCGGGTGCCGACTGACTGTGGGGTGCAAATAAAAAAACCCCGCTATCAAGAGATAGCGGGGTTTTTAGATTGGTGCCGGAGAGATGAATCGAACACCCGACCTTCTCATTACGAATGAGCTGCTCTACCGACTGAGCTACACCGGCGAAGCCTCAGATTATAGCCAAGAAATCAAGGCTTCTCGGCGTGGTACTGCGTCAAACGCTCCACTTCGTGACGCGAACCCAACATCACGCTCACGCGCTCGTGCAGTTTGGTGGGCTTCAGGTCGAGGATGCGCTGCTTGCCGTTGGTGGCGGCGCCGCCGGCCTGCTCGACGAGCCAGCTCATGGGGTTGGCCTCGTACATCAGGCGCAGCTTGCCGGCCTTTTCGGGCTCGCGCTTGTCCCACGGGTACATGAAGACGCCGCCGCGCATCAGGATGCGGTGCACGTCGGCCACCATGCTGGCAATCCAGCGCATGTTGAAGTCCTTGCCGCGCGGGCCTTCCTTGCCGGCCAGGCATTCGTCGATGTAGCGCTTCACGGGCTCGTCCCAGTGGCGCATGTTGCTCATGTTGATCGCAAATTCCTTGGTGTCGGCCGGAATCTGGATGTCTTCCTGCGTGAGCACGAAGCTGCCTTGCTCGCGGTCGAGCGTGAACATGGCCACGCCGTTGCCCACGGTGAGCACCAGGGTGGTCTGCGGGCCGTAGATGCAGTAGCCCGCCGCCACCTGCTGGGTGCCGGGCTGCAGAAAGTCGGCTTCCTGCACGCCGGGGGTGTCGTCGGGCTTCTTCAGCACGCTGAAGATGGTGCCGATGCTCACGTTGACGTCGATGTTGCTGCTGCCGTCGAGCGGGTCGAACATGAGCAGGTATTCGCCCTGCGGGTAGCGGTTGGGCACCACGTGGATGGTTTCCATCTCTTCGCTGGCCATGGCCGCGAGGTGGCCGCCCCATTCGTTGGCTTCAATGAGCACTTCGTTGGCGATGATGTCCAGCTTCTTCTGGATTTCGCCCTGCACGTTCTCGCTCTCGGCGGTGCCGAGCACGCCACCCAGCGCACCCTTGTTGACGGCCTGGCTGATGCTCTTGCAGGCGCGGGCGACCACTTCGAGCAACAGGCGCAGCTGGCCGGGAATGAGGCCGTCGGCGCGTTGCTGCTCGACGAGGTAGCGGGTGAAGGAGATTTTTTGTTGAGCCATGGATCTTGTGGGTTCAGTGGGTTCAGTTTCCGGCGAGGGCGCGCGTCACGACTTCGTGGGTGTCTTTGCTGAGGTCGGGCTTGGCGGCCACGCGGGCAATCGCTTCGCGTGCGGCGCTGCGGTAGGGCTCGGCCAGCTTGCTCCAGCGGTCGAGCGCGCGCGCGAGGCGGGCGGCCACCTGGGGGTTGATGGCGTCGAGCTCGATCACGCGCTCGCTCCAGAACACGTAGCCGGCCGCGTCGGCGCGGTGGAAGGCGCCGGGGTTGCCGCTGCAGTAGCTGAAGATCACGCTGCGCGCGCGGTTGGGGTTCTTCAGCGAGAAGTCGGGGTGCTTCATGAGCTGCTTGACCAGCGGCAGGATGTCGCCGCCGCGGTCGCTGGCGCCGGCCTGCAGCGAGAACCACTTGTCGATGACCAGCGCCTCGTCCTTGAACATGGCGTGGAAGCGCGCGAGCGCCTGCGCCGCCAGGGTGTGGCCCGACGACACGAGCGCGTTGAGTGCGTTGAAGCGGTCGGTCATGTTGCCCGCGTCCTTGAAGCGCTGCAGCGTCTTGCCGGGCCACACGGTGTCGCCCGAGGCGCGCGCCGCCAGGCACAGGAAGTTGAGCGCCATGCCGGCCAGCGCGCGGCGGCCCGACGAGGTCGGGTCGGGCGTGTAGGCTCCGGTGTCCTTGTTGTCTTCGTAGGCCTGTTCCCAGTCGGCGAAGAGGGCGGTGGCGAGCTGGGCGCGCATGGCTTCGCGCACGAGGTGCACGCGTTGCGGATCGACCACGTCGAGCTGCTCGGCAATATAGGTTTCCGACGGCAGCGTGAGCACCAGTTCCTTGAAGGCGGCGTCGAGTTGCGGGTGGCGCAGCACGCCGCGCATGGCGTCGAGGTAGGCGTCGTTCAGCACCGGCGTGGTGTCGGTGGCGTGCGCGGCAATGGCTTGCAGCGCGGCGCGCAGGCCCAGGCGCTGGCCGGCTTCCCAGCGGTTGAACGGATCGGGGTCGTTGGCCAGCAGGGTGAGCAGCTGGGCGTCGGTGTACGCAAAGTCGAGGATCACCGGCGCGCTGAAGCCGCGCAAGATGGACGGCACGGGCTCGGCGTCCAGGCCCACGAAGGTGATCTGCTCGCCGGCGCGCGACAGCACGATGGTGCGGGTGCCGCGTGCCACGTCGCTTTCGCCCTCGAGTTGCATGGGCAGCTCGCGGCCGGTGGCGGCGTCGAGCAGGCCGATGTTCAGCGGGATGACGAAGGGTTCTTTGGTCTGCTGGCCCGGCGTGGGCGGGCAGCTTTGCACCACGCTCAGGGTGTAGCTGCGGTTCTGCGCGTCGTACACGCCGTGCGCGGCCAGGCGGGGCGTGCCGGCCTGGCTGTACCAGCGCTTGAACTGGGGCAGCAGGCGGGCCAGTTCGGAATCGGGGTTGGCGTCGGCAATGGCCTGGGCGAAGTCGTCGCAGGTCACGGCCTGGCCGTCGTGGCGCTCGAAGTACAGGGTGATGCCCTTTTCGAAGCCCTTGCGGCCGACCAGCGTCTGCATCATGCGAACGACCTCGGCACCCTTTTCGTAGATGGTGACGGTGTAGAAGTTGCTGATCTCGATGTAGCTGTCGGGCCGCACCGGGTGGGCCATGGGGCCGGCGTCTTCGGGGAACTGGGCGGTGCGCAGCACGCGCACGTCTTCGATGCGCTTCACGGCGCGGGCCGAGGCGTCGGCGCACAGGTCCTGGCTGAACTCCTGGTCGCGGAAGACGGTGAGGCCTTCCTTCAGCGACAGCTGGAACCAGTCGCGGCAGGTCACGCGGTCGCCGCTCCAGTTGTGGAAGTACTCGTGGCCGACCACGCTTTCGATGTTGCTGTAGTCGGCGTCGGTGGCGGTGGCCTGGTTGGCCAGAACGTACTTCGTGTTGAAGATGTTCAGGCCCTTGTTCTCCATGGCGCCCATGTTGAAGTCGCTGGTGGCCACGATCATGAAGCGGTCGAGGTCCAGCGGCAGGCCGAAGCGGGCTTCGTCCCACAGCACGGAGTTGACCAGCGAGTTCATGGCGTGCTCGGTCTTGTCGAGGTCGCCGGCGCGCACGTACACCTGCAGCAGATGCTCCTTGCCGCTGCGCGCGGTGATGCGCTGCTCGCGCGCCACGAGCTTGCCCGCCACCAGGGCGAACAGGTAGCTGGGTTTCTTGAAGGGGTCGACCCACTTGGCGAAGTGGCGGCCCTCGGGCAACTCGCCCTGGTCGACCAGGTTGCCGTTCGACAGCAGCACCGGGTAGGCGGCCTTGCTGGCGCGCAGCGTGACGGTGTACATCGCCATCACGTCGGGACGGTCGAGGAAGTAGGTGATGCGGCGGAAGCCCTCGGCCTCGCACTGCGTGAAGAAGGTGTCTTCGCTCACGAACAGGCCCATCAGCTTGGTGTTCTTGATGGGGCAGCAGGTGGTGAAGAGTTCGAGCTCGAACGCGTCGGGCAGGCCGTCGATGACGAGCTGGTCGCCTTCCATGCGGAACGAGGCGCCCTGGCCGTTCACGAGCACGCGCGCCAGGTTGAGCTCGTCGCCGTCCAGGCGCAGCGGCTGGGCCGGCACCTCGGGGTTGCGGCGCAGCTGCATGCGGTTGAGCACGCGGGTCTTGGCGGGGTCGAGGTCGAAGGTCAGGTCGACGGTGTCGATCCAGAACGCCGGCGCGGCATAGTCTTCGCGGCGGATGGCAATGGGTTGCCCTTGGGCGTCACGCTGAAGCAGCATCGAGGGTCTCCAGAAAATTCGAATGGGCCAGTTCGTTGTAGTCGCGAACGGCGGCGATCACGTGGGGGCCGGCCAGCTCGGCGGCCGTATGGGTGCTGCACACGGCCACGGCGCGCATGCCGCCGCGGCGGGCGGCTTCGATGCCGAAGGGCGCGTCTTCGAAGACGATGCAGCGCTCGGGCGCCACGCCGATGCGGCGCGCGGCTTCCAGGAAGATCGCGGGCGTGGGCTTGCCCGAAAAGCCTTCGTCGCCGCCGACGATGGCCAGCGGCAGCGGGTCCATCTTCAGGCGCGACATGGCGAACGCGATGTTGTGCCTGTCGCCGGCCGTGCCCACCGCCACCTTCAGGCCGCGTGCCACCGCGGCCTTGGCGAAGGCGGTGAAGCCCGCCACTTCGGTGAAGTTGTCGTGGAAGAGCTCGCGGTAGATCTCTTCCTTCTCGTGCACCATCGCCTGGCACTCGGCATCGGAGAGCTCGCGCTCGAACAGCTCGCGCATGCTCTCGGTGCCGGTGCGGCCCGTGGTGCGCGCGAGGATCTCGCTCACGTCGAGCTGCACGCCGTGGCGCTGCGCGAAGGTCACCCACGAGCGCGCATGCCAGGGCATGGAGTCGATCATGGTGCCGTCCATGTCGAAGATCAGGGCTTCGACCCTGCCGGTGTTCAGGCTCATCGGTCAGACGCCTTGCTTGAGCGAGGCTTCGATGAACACGTCGAGGTCGCCGTCGAGCACCTTCTGCGTGGCCGAGACTTCGACGTTGGTGCGCAGGTCCTTGATGCGGCTGTTGTCCAGCACGTAGCTGCGGATCTGGTGGCCCCAGCCCACGTCGGTCTTGCTGTCCTCGAGCTTTTGCTGCTCTTCCTGGCGCTTGCGCATCTCGTGGTCGTACAGGCGCGAGCGCAGGCGCTTCCACGCCACGTCGCGGTTGCTGTGCTGGCTGCGGCCGTCCTGGCACTGCACGACGATGCCGGTCGGGATGTGCGTCAGGCGCACGGCCGAGTCGGTCTTGTTGATGTGCTGGCCGCCGGCGCCCGAGGCGCGGAAGGTGTCGGTGCGCACGTCCGAAGGGTTGATCTCGATCTCGATCGAGTCGTCGATCTCGGGGTACACGAAGATCGATGCGAAGCTGGTGTGGCGCCCGCCCGACGAGTCGAACGGCGACTTGCGCACCAGGCGGTGCACGCCGGTCTCGGTGCGCAGCAGGCCGAAGGCGTAGTCGCCCTCGACCTTGATGGTCGCGCCCTTGATGCCGGCGGTGTCGCCGGGCGTTTCGTCTTCGATCTGCGTCTTGAAGCCCTTGCGCTCGGCGTACTTCAGGTACTGGCGCAGCAGCATGCTGGCCCAGTCGCAGGCCTCGGTGCCACCGGCGCCGGCCTGGATGTCGACAAAGGCGTTCAGCGGGTCGGCCGGGTTGTTGAACATCCGGCGGAATTCGAGCTGCTTGATGTCGGCTTCGAGCGTGGCGGCGTCATCGGCAATGGCCTGCAGGCCGTCGAGGTCGCCGTCTTCCTTCGACATTTCGAAGAGCTCGGTGTTGTCCGACAGCCCGTTGGTGAGCCGGTCGAGCGTGACGACCACGTCGTCGAGCGACTTCTTTTCCTTGCCCAGTTCCTGGGCCTTCTTCGGGTCGTTCCAGACGTTCGGGTCTTCGAGCGATGCGTTGACTGTCCTCAGTCGTTCAGCTTTGGCATCGTAGTCAAAGATACCTCCGTAAATCGACCGTACGGACGCTCAGGTCCGCGAGCATTGCGCCGATTTGGTTGATCTGTTCTGCGTCCATGGGGTGTCCTGACTGTGTGAGGTTGGTGTTCGGGGGAACCCGTCATTTTCTCACGGTCCGCCAACCCGCCAGGCAGCGCCCCTGTATTGCGCCTTCCCTCTCGGGGGGAAGGCGCGGGCGCCGAAATCAGAACGCCGGAATCAGCGACCCCTTGAACTGCGTCTCGATGAAGCTGCGCACCTCCGGCGACTGGTAGGCCGCCACGAGGCGCTTGGCCCAGGGCTTGTCCTTGTCCGCGCGGCGCACGGCGATCAGGTTGGCGTACGGGCTCTGGGCCGATTCCTTGATGACGGCGTCCTTGCCGAACGACAGGCCGGCCTTCTCGGCGTAGTCGTTGTTGATGGCCGAAATGGCCAGGTCGTCGAGCGAGCGCGGCAGCTGGGCGGCGTCCAGCGACACCAGCTTGAGTTTCTTGGGGTTGGTCACCACGTCCAGCGGCGTGGCGTTGTTGTTCTTCACGGCCTCGGGCTTGAGGGTGATGAGCTTGGCCTGTTGCAGCAGCAGCAGGGCGCGGTTGCCGTTCGAGGGGTCGTTCTGGATGCCGACCGAGGCGCCGTCGGCCAGCTGGTCGATCGACTTGATCTTGCGCGAGTAGAAGCCCAGCGGCGCGGTGATGGTCAGGCCCACGGGCACGAGGTCGAAGCCGCGTGCCTTGATCTGGTTGTCCAGGAAGGGCTGGTGCTGGAAGGCGTTGGCGTCCAGGTCGCCGGCGGCCAGCGCCGCGTTGGGCAGCTGGTAGTCGTTGAACACCACGACCTGGACGGTCAGGCCGTCCTTGGCGGCGACCTTCTTGACCACCTCGAACACCTGCTCGGCGCTGCCGACGGAAATGCCGACCTTGACGGTGTTCTTGTTGTCCTGCGCGAAGGCGGCGTTGCCAGCGAAAAGGGCGGTGGCGAGGGTGGCGAGGGTGGCGAGCGTGAGGCCGCGGCGGCGGAAAGTGGAATGCATGGTGGCGCGAAATCGAAGAAATGAAGGCGCCGAATGTGGCATTGCCGCCGCGGATCGGGAACGAACCAATCCTCATATCGATATGGCGTCCACTCGCTCCATGTGGTCTTTCTTATCTGATTTTTCATATAAGCACGAGCCGATTTGTTCGTTCCCTTTCGGCTTGTTTCTTTTCATACTCGGCACCTTTTTGCGAACCTGCGCGGTCGCGCCTGTGCGGCCCGCGCCTTCTTTCATGACCTTCCCTTCGCCTGATGCGGCACGCGGCAACGCAGCGCCGGTCATCCGTCTTCAATCGGTGCAGAAGTCGTTTGCCTTGCCCAGCGGCGAGGTGTTCGACGCCGTGCAATCGCTCTCGATCGAGATCCAGCAGGGCGACGTGTTCGGCCTCATCGGCAAGAGCGGCGCCGGCAAGTCGACCTTGTTGCGCCTCATCAACCTGCTGGAGCGGCCCGACGGGGGCCACGTGTTCGTCGGCGGGCGCGACCTCACGACGCTGTCGCGCCGCGAGCTGCGCGACACGCGCCAGAACATCGGCATGATCTTCCAGCAGTTCAACCTGCTGCAGAACGCCACGGTGTTCGACAACGTGGCCTTCCCGCTGAAGATCCATGGTCGCCACTCCAAGGCCGAGATCAACGAGCGGGTGCGCGAGTGCCTCGACCTCGTGGGCCTGGCCGAAAAGATCGACACCTACCCGGCCCAGCTCTCGGGCGGCCAGAAGCAGCGCGTGGCCATCGCCCGCGCGCTGGCGCCGCGCCCGCAGGTGCTGCTGTGCGACGAGCCCACCTCGGCGCTCGACACCGAAACCACCCGCGCGCTGCTCGAAACGCTGCGCGACATCAACCAGAAGATCGGCGTGACCATCGTGATCGTCACGCACGAGCTCTCGGTGGTCGAGGTGCTGTGCCGCAACGTGGCCATCCTCGAAAAGGGCCGCCTCATCGAGCAGTTCGCTGTCGATGCCTCGAGCGAGGAACGCAAGACCGCGCTGGGCCGCGAGATCGATGAACTGGTGCGCCGCCGCGAACGTGAGGCGCGCGAACCCGTGGCGCCGCGCGTGGCGACCGCACAGCGCAACGCGCAGGAGCTGGCCTATGTTTGAGAACATCACCCCCATCCTTCCCGAGCTGTGGACGGCCACGGGCCAGACCTTCCTGATGCTGGCGATCGGCCTGTCGGCGGCGGTGCTCATCGGCGGGCCGCTGGGCATCCTGCTGTTCCTGCTGGGGCCGGGCCAGTCGCTCGAGAACAAGCCGGCGTTCCACATCCTCAACTGGATCGTGAACACGGTGCGTTCCTTCCCGTTCATCATCTTGCTGGTGGCGCTGGTGCCGTTCACGCGGATCATCGCGGGCACCTCCATCGGTCCGCTGGCGGCCGCGGTGCCGCTGTCGTTCGCGGCCATTCCGTACTTTGCGCGGCTGGTCGACCAGTGCCTGCGCGAGGTGCCGCGCGGCGTGATCGAGGCGGCGCATGCCATGGGCGCCTCGGAGCTGCAGATCGTCTGGCGCGTGCTGATCGTCGAGGCGCGCTCGGGCCTGGTGCTCGCGCTCACCGTGCTGGCCGTGAGCTTCCTGTCGTACTCGGCGATTGCCGGCGTGGTGGGCGGCGGCGGCATCGGCGACCTGGCGATCCGCTACGGCTACTACCGCTTCCAGACCGACGTGATGGTGCTCACCGTGGCGCTGCTCGTGGTGCTGGTGCAGATCCTGCAGTTCGTGGGCAACACCACGGCGCGCCGGCTCGACAAGCGTTGATTCGTTTCCTTCTTTTCCCCTTCATTTTTCTGCTCATTCCATGAAAACCGCACTGCTGCGCCGTTCCGTCCTCGCCGTTTCCCTCGTCGCGCTGTCGCTCGGCGGCCTCTCGCTGTCGGCGCAGGCGCAGGACGCCAAGAAGAACCTCGTGATCGGCGGCACCGCCGGCTCCAATGCCGACCAGCTCAAGGCCGGCATCATTCCGATCCTCGAGAAGAAGGGCTACAAGGTGAAGCTGGTCGAGTTCAACGACTACGTGCAGCCCAACCTCGCGCTGGCCCAGGGCTCGCTCGACGCCAATTTCTTCCAGCATCGGGTCTACCTGCAGAAGTTCTCGGCCGACCAGAAGCTGGACCTCGCCGAGCTGGTGCAGGGCCCGATCGCGCCCATGGGCGTGTACTCGACCAAGCGCAAGACGCTGGCCGACGTGAAGGAAGGCGACCGCGTGACGCTGCCGAACGACCCGAGCAACCTGGCGCGCGCGCTGGTGCTGCTGGAGCAGAACAAGCTGGTCACGATCAAGGCCGGCATCGATCCGCTGCGCGCGTCCGAGAAGGACGTGGCCGAGAACCCGAAGAAGCTCAAGTTCATTCCGCTCGAGGCCGCGCAGCTGCCGCGTTCGCTGGGTGACACCGAGTACGCCATCGTCAACGGCAACTTCGCGATCTCGTCGGGCCTGAAGCTCACCGAGGCCGTGGTGCTCGAGAAGACGCCCGACTACTACCTGAATGTGGTCGCCGTGAAGAGCGCCGACAAGAACGCCGCCTGGGCCAAGGACATCGCCGACGCCTACCGCTCGAAGGAATTCAAGACGGTGGTCGACAGCAAGTTTCAGGGCTACGCCAAGCCCAGCTTCCTGCAGTAATCCATCAGGCTTCAGCGAAGGACGCCCCATGCCCGTGCTCGCCGTATTCGATGGCCAGGCCAATTGGCGCGACACGCACGTGTGCGACGGCTGGATCAGCGACCACCTCGCGCGCCACGGCGTGCGCTGGGGGCGCGGCGAAGCCGAAGGCCAGCGCACGCTCGACAGCGCGGGGCTGTTCTATCTGCCGACGGCGGAGGGGTATCTGGGGTTGTTGGTCGAAGGCGGGGAATGGGTCGCCATTCCCGCCGATGCGCCGCATTTCTTCGATGCGGGCGAGGCCGCTTCGCTCGACGGGCTGCCTGCCGCGTTGCCGCGCTTCGAGGCCTTTGTCGAAGAGGTGCTCGCGATGACGGGCAACGACGCCAGCGACGAGTAAGTCAGCGACGGGCCTGCGCGGCCCGTCGCATCCCCGGCGTCGGTCAGGCCGGCGCCGTCGTCGGGCTCGGGCGCGCCGAACGCGACGGCCCTTGCGTGTAGCGGTCCATCGCCAATCCATCTGTGCGGATCTCCGGCCGCTGGCCCGTCACCAGGTCCGAGATCAGCTTGCCCGAGCCGCAGGCCATGGTCCAGCCCAGCGTGCCGTGGCCGGTGTTCAGGAACAGGTTCGGGTAGCGCGTGGCGCCGACGATGGGCGTGCTGTCGGGCGTCATCGGGCGCAGGCCGGTCCAGAAGCTGGCGTTGGGCAGGTCGCCGCCCGGGAACAGGTCGCTCACCACCTTCTCGAGCGTGGCGCGGCGCGCCGGGTTCAGGCGCAGGTCGAAGCCGCCGAGCTCGGCCATGCCGCCCACGCGGATGCGGTTGTCGAAGCGCGTGACGGCCACCTTGTAGGTTTCGTCGAGCACGGTCGATTGCGGGGCGAGCGATTCGTCGAGCAGCGGCACCGTGAGCGAGTAGCCCTTGACCGGGTACACCGGAATGTCCAGCCCCAGCGAGGCGATGGCGGCGCGCGAGTAGCTGCCGAAGGCCATCACGTAGCGGTCGGCCGTGAGGATCTTGCCGGCACGCGTGCGCACGCCGGTGATGCGGCCGCCGTCGGTCTCCAGGCCGTCGATGGTCTGGCCGAAGCGGAAGTCCACGCCCAGGCCGTGCGCGATCTCGGCCAGGCCGCGCGTGAACAGGTGGCAGTCGCCGGTTTCGTCGTTGGGCAGGCGCAGGCCGCCCGTGAGGCGGTCGCGCGCGCCGGCCAGGCCGGGTTCGACGCGCGCCAGGGCGTCGCGGTCGAGCAGTTCATAGGGCACGCCGCATTCCTCGAGCACGGCGATGTCGCGCTGCACCGCGCCCAGCTGCGCCTGCGTGCGGAACAGCTGCAGCGTGCCGCCGGTGCGGTGCTCGTACTGCAGGCCGGTGTCGGCGCGCAGCTGCTGCAGGCAGCCGCGGCTGTATTCGGCCACGCGCATCATGCGTTCTTTGTTGACCGCATAGCGCTCGGGCGAGCAGTTGCGCAGCATGGCGGCCATCCAGCGCAGCTGGAACAGCGTGCCGTCGGGGCGGATCGACAGCGGCGCGTGCTTCTGGAACATCCACTTGATCGCCTTCAGCGGAATGCCGGGCGCGGCCCACGGCGTCGAGTAGCCGGGCGACACCTGGCCGGCGTTGCCGAAGCTCGTTTCCTCGGCCGGGCCGGCCTGCCGGTCGAGCAAGGTGACTTCGGCGCCGGAGCGCGCGAGGTAGTACGCCGTGGTGGTGCCGATCACGCCGCCGCCGAGAACGATGACTTTCATGGTGTATCCGCTGATCTGAATGGAATGATGTGAATCTAAAGTGCACAATGCAGTGGATTCCATTGTTTTTAGATCTTTGGCCGTGAAAATCGCTGCCGAAAACCATCCAAGGCCCCGCGCGGAGTGAAATGCCCGAACTCGACCGAATCGACCGCAAGATCCTCGACCTGCTGCAGCGCCAGGGCCGCATTTCCATGACCGAACTCGCCGAGCGCATCGGCCTGTCGGCCTCGCCCTGCGCCGAGCGCGTCAAGCGCATGGAGCGCGACGGCGTCATCACCGGCTACCACGCGCACGTGTCGCCCGAGGCGCTGGGCAAGACGCTGCTGGTGTTCGTGGAGATCAAGCTCTCGGCCAAGTCGGGCGACGTGTTCGACAAGGTCAAGCAGGAGCTGCTGCACATGCCCGAGGTGCTCGAATGCCACCTGGTGTCGGGCAGCTTCGACTACCTCGTGAAGGCGCGCCTGAGCGGCATGAGCGAGTACCGGCACCTGCTGGGCGACATCCTCAAGAAGCTGCCGGTGGCGGCCGAGTCGCACAGCTACGTGGTGATGGAAGAGATCAAGGAAACGCTGATGTTGGCGGTGGACCGGTGAGCGCCGGCGCTATCGTCATCCGGCCTTGGCGCCTGGCCGACTTCGACGCCGTGAAGGCCATCCTCGACGACACCTTCGCGAGCACCTGGCTGCCGCAGCTCACGCCCGAGGCCGCGAAGGCCTATGCCGACAGCGGTGAGCCCGTGGGCTACATCGACGAGAGCGGCCCGGCCTTCTTCGTGGCGGAACTCGAGGGCGAGGTGGTCGGCATGGTGCACTGGGAGCACGACTTCGTTCAGGCCCTGCACGTGCCCGCCGCGCACCAGCGCAAGGGTATCGCCCGCGCGCTCATGGCCTTTGCCGAAGCCGGCATGCGCGCCGACGGCGTGGCGCAGGCGCGGCTCGAGACCGACACCTTCAACACGCAGAGCCAGGGCCTGTATCGCGCGCTCGGCTACCGCGAAGCCGGCCGCTACCCCGACCTCGAATGGCACAGCGGATTCACGACCATCCTGTATGTGAAAGACTTGGCCTGAGCTTTCTTTCCACCCCTTCAAGGACATCGGCATGACCCTCTCGATCCGCCGCGACGGCACCACCGGCACGCGCCACATCCTCAAGATCCGCAACCACGAGATCCCGGTCGATGCCTCGCCCGCGGGCGGCGGCAGCGACGGTGGTGCCGAGCCGCACGACCTGTACGACGCGTCGCTGGCGGCCTGCAAGGCGCTCACGGTGCTGCTCTACGCGCGCCGCAAGGGCATTCCGGTGGAAGACATCGAGGTCGTGGTCGACCGCGACGACAGCGAGGAACGCAAGGGCATCTACCGCCTGAAGTCGGGCCTGCGCCTGACCGGCGACCTGACCGAGGCGCAGCGCGACGAGCTGCTGCGCGTGGCGGGCAAGTGCCCGGTGCACAAGCTCATGACCGAGGTCAAGACCGAGATCGAAACCGGCTGGGCCGACTGAACGCGCTGCGTTCCTACTTCGCCGCTTCGGCCTGCTTGCGCGCCGCCGCCACGCGCATGGCATAGCGGTCGCCCCAATCGGCCAGCGGCCCCAGCGCCGCATTGAGCGTGGCGCCGAGCGAGGTCTCGGAATACTCCACGCGCGGCGGCACTTCGTGGAACACCTCGCGGTGCACGAGGCCGTCGGTTTCCATCTCGCGCAGCTGCTGGATCAGCATCTTCTCGCTGACTTCGGGCAGCAACCGCTTCAGCTCGCCGAAGCGGTAGGGCTGCAGGTGCAGCTCCCACAGGATGACGGCTTTCCACTTGCCGCCGATGACCTCGAACGCGGGGCCGATGCCGCAGTTGTAGGGCTTCTTCGCTGCCATCTCTTGCTCCTTGTGGTTTCAATACTTCCTATTTGGTAAGTACCTTACTTTATCGTAGGTACTTGACCATATGGAAGTGCAATTTCTACCATGCAGGTGTCATCAACCACCACTGCATCGGATTGCCATGAGCAACACCAACAAGGAAGTTTCGGTTCTGGGCCTGGGCGCCATGGGCGTCGTCATCGCGCGGCTCTTTCTCGACCAGGGCTACAAGGTCACGCTGTGGAATCGCACGGCCGACAAGGCCGACGCGCTGGTCGCCCGCGGCGCCGTGCTGGCGCGCAGCGCGGCCGAGGCCTTGCGCGCGAGCCGCATGGCCGTGATGTGCGTGTACGACTACCGCGCCGCCGACGCGATCTTCGCGATGGACGGCGTGGCCGCCGCCATGGACGGGCGCCTGCTCGCGCAGCTCACCACCGGCAGCCCGAAGGACGCGCGCGAGGCCGAAGCCTGGGCGCACCGCCACGGCGCCGCGTACCTCGAAGGCGCGATCCAGGCCGCGCCGGACCAGATGGGCCGGCCCGACACGCCGCTGCTGGTGTCGGGTGCGCAGGCCGTGTTCGCCGAGGCCGAGCCCTTTCTGAAGGTGCTGGCCGGCGGCATCGTCTACCTCGGCGAGAAGGCCAGCGCGGCCGCGGCCATGGACCTGGCCACGCTGTCCAGCATCTACGGCACGATGCTCGGCTTCCTGCACGGCGCGCGCATCGCCGAGCACGAAGGCTTCGACGTGGCCGAGTACGGCCGAATCGTGGCTGGCATCATGCCGACCTTCGCGGGCTTTCTCCAGCACGAGGGCGCGGTCATCCAGTCGGGCGACTTCGCGATCACGCAGAGCCCGATGCGCATCTCGGTCGAGGCCACGCAGCGCATCCTGCAGACCGCGCAGGAGGCGGGCATCAACACCGAGTTCCCGGCCTTTGCCGCGGGCCTGTTCCGGCGCGCCGATGCGGCGGGGCTCGGCGGCGAGGAACTGGCGGCGCTGATCAAGCTGCTGCGCAAGTAAGGATCAGGCCCAGCGCATCGACTGGATCGCGCGCACCACCTCGGCCTCGCGTTCCATGAAGAAGTCGGTGTGGTTGCAGTGGTCCAGCGTGAGCCGGTGCGAGGTCTGCAGCGCGGCGGCCAGGCGGTCGGCGTCGGTGCGGCGCACGCGGCGGAAGATGCGCAGGAAGTCGGCGGCGTCCTGGCCGGTCTGCGCATCGAGCGGTCGTTCGAGCCAGGGGAAGAGGTCGCGCTGGTCGAACGGCAGCGCGGTCACCACCAGCGCCGGCGCGCGCACCGGCCGGTAGTCGGGCGAGAAGCGGTGGGCCGCGGTGTCCATCGCCGTTTCCACGGCGTCGGGCGTGTTGGGCCGCACGCTGCCGTCGGCCAGCTCGTCGAGCGCGTCGCGCAGGTTGGCCTCGAGCGCGGGCCACCAGTTCTTGGACTTGCGCCGCAGGTAAGCGATGGCCGCCTTCATCGAGCGGCCATCCTCGGGCGTGGGCGCGGGCTCGTCGAGCCGGCGGTTCAGCGGCGGGTCTTCGCCGCCGGTGTCGGCGTCCTTCGTGTAGTCGAAGGTGGTATCGAGGTACACGAGGCCGCGCACCCGCTCGGGAAAGCGGCCCGCGAAACGCGTGAGTTCGTTGCCCGCGATCGAGTGGCCGCCGAGCACCACGCGCGTGAGGCCGAGCGCATCGCACAGCGCGGCCAGGTCGTCGACCAGCGTGTCGACCTCGTAGTGCTGCGTGGCGCTCTTCACCGGCAGCGGCTTGTCCGACAGGCCGTAGCCGCGCCGGCTCACCGCGAGCACGCGCGAGGCGGCGCCGGCCGCGACGAGCGCGGGCGCCAGGCTGTCGAAGCAGCGCGCGTTGCCGCCCAGGCCGGCGAGCAGCACGAGCACGGGACCGCCGTCGTCGCTGCGCTGCCAGTCGCGCACCTGCAGCGAGACCTCGGGCGTGGTCGACACTTTCACGCGGCGGTCGGTGGCCGCCACGGGAAGGTCGTTGCCGATGGGGCCGGTGTTGCCACCGCCACCACCTCCGCCGCCGCAAGCGGCCAGCCCGGCCGCGCTGCCCAGGAGCACGGCGCGCAGCAGGTCGCGGCGCTGGAAGTGAAGCGGGTTCGCCCAGTGCGGGCGGACCGTGGAAAGACAGGGGCGAGGCACGTCGATGCTCCAGGCAGGAAGAAGAAAGTAAGAGCCTTGCAGTGTGGGCATGCCGCCTGAAGAAGCCCTGCAGCCTTCATGAAGGCTTCCTGAAGCAGGGCGACGGGGTGTGGCAGATACTTCGGCCACTTCCCGGAACCGGGCTTGTTCGCTTGGAATCCTTCCCATGAATCTTTTGCTTGTTGAGGACGATCTTGATCTTGGCAACGGCGTGCGCATTGCGCTCGCCAACCAGGGCCTGGACGTGGTGTGGGTCCGCCGGCTCGACGACGCCTTGCGCACCCTCGACAACGGCGCCTTCGACATGGTGTTGCTCGACCTGGGCCTGCCCGACGGCGACGGGCTCGACCTGTTGCTGCGCCTGCGCCGCACCCGCCAGATATTGCCGGTGCTGGTGCTGAGCGCGCGCGATGCGCTCAACGACCGCCTGCGCAGCCTGGACGACGGCGCCGACGACTACCTCGTGAAGCCCTTCGCGCTGGCCGAGTTGCTGTCGCGCGTGCGGGCCCTGGCGCGGCGCAGCTACGGCTTCAACGACGAGACCATCCGCATGCGCGGCCTGGCGCTGCACGAACCCACGCGCGGCGTGATCGTCGACGGCGAGCCGGTCGAGCTGTCGCGCTGCGAGTTCGACCTGCTGGCGCTCTTGCTCAAGCGCACCGGCCGCGTGGTCACGCGCCGCGTGATGGAAGAGCAGGTGCTGCCCGGCGGCCAGGCCAACGGCAGCAATTCGCTCGAGGTGCACATCTCCAACCTGCGCAAGAAGATCGGGCAGGGCTACATCCGCACGGTGCGCGGCATCGGCTACGTGATCGACACCCAGTCGCTGGTGCGGAGCCCGTCGAAATGATGCGTCAGCTGGCGCGCGGCTGGAAGAACTGGAACCAGCCGTCCCTGATGCGCCGCCTGCTGGTGGCGCAGATGGCCGTGGTCGCACTGCTGTGGACCTCGGCCGTGGGGCTGCTGCTGTACGACTCGTACAAGGACCCGGGGTTGCTCCGGTTCACCAGCATCTTCAAGGCGGCGATCTCCATCGCGCAGAAGCTGGAGGACCAACCCGAGCGGCAACGGGAGGCGCTCGAGGCCTTCGACGCCGCGCTCATCGAGGCGCTCAGCGACGGCGACGAAACCAACGAAGCCCTGGCGGTGATGCAGGTGTGGCAGCACGGCAAGCTGATCTACAACTCGCGCGCCGGTGTGCCCGTGCTGCTGAATTCGGTGCCCGACCGCAACGAGACCGTGGTCGCGGGAGGCCGCGAGTGGCGCGCGCGCACGATGGCCTCGCCCATCGCCGACACCCGCGTGGTGCTGGCCGAGCCCAGCGTGTGGCGGCTGGCCGTCACCGTGCTGTCGCGCGGCTACTACCTGCTGCCGCTGGTGATCAGCCTGCCGTTCCTGGTCTTTCCCGCGTGGCTGTCGGTGCGGCTGGCGCTGCGTCCGTGGCGCCAGGTGAGCCGCGAGACCGCCGAGCGCGGGCCCGACGACCTGACGCCGCTGTCGTACACGCCGCCGCACAAGGAGCTCAAGCCGATGGTGCAGAGCATCAACAGCCTGCTGCTGCGGGTGCGCGACAGCACCACGCGCGAGCGCAGCCTGATCGCCGATGCGGCGCACGAGCTGCGCACGCCGCTGGCGGCCATGCGCGTGAACGTCGAGGCGCTGAAGGAGCAGAGCAGCGACGAAGGCCAGCGCGAACTCATGGCCAACCTGCTGCGCAGCAACGACCGCGCGGCGCGGCTGGTGGGGCAGCTGCTGCAGCTCATGCGCAGCGACGCGGTGGCCACCAACGCGCTGCCCGTGATGCTGTCGCTCGACGGGCTGGTGCAGGACCGGCTGGCCATGATCGAGGGCCTGGCGCGTGCGCGCGGCGTGGAGCTCGAACTGGTGTGCGACGACGCCGTGCCGGTGCTCGGCGAGCGCGAGAGCCTGGTCTCGATGATCGACAACCTGATCGACAACGCGATCAAGTACAGCCCCTGCGGCGCCACCGTGACGGTGCACGTGGCGCGCGAGGGCGCGCGGGCGCTGCTGACCGTGGCCGACACGGGCCCGGGCATTCCGCCCGCGCTGCGCGAGCGCGTGTTCGACCGCTTCTTCCGCAACCCCGACCAGACGCAAAGCGGCAGCGGGCTGGGCCTGGCGATCGTCAAGTCGGTGGTCGACCGGCACGGCGGCGACGCGGTGCTGGGCGAGGCCCCGGGTGGCGGCCTGCTGGCCACGGTGCGGCTGCCGCTGGCGCAGGCCGACGTGCCGCAGCCTTTGCTCGTCGGCGCCTGAGCCCGGGGGAAAAGGCCCCGGCCGGGCCTGTTTCGGGGCAAGGATTTACACTAGCCGGCTCCCCCGGCGCTCGTCTACAGGACACTTTCACCAATGAAGTGGGTCATTCTTGCCATCTTCGTGCTCAGCGCACTCTACGTTCACTTCCGCGGCCAGGTCCGGCACAAGTTCTTCAGACAGCTCTCTGATCACTCGACCTTCCTGGCGCCGCTGAACGTCTTCATGTACCTTTTCTCGAAGGTGCCCGGTACGCCGTACCTGTCGCCCGCGCAGTTCCCCGAGATGCGCATCCTCGAGGAAAACTGGGAAGTGATCCGCGAAGAAGCGCTGGCCATGCGCAACGGCGGCAGCATCAAGGCCTCGAGCCAGTTCAACGACGTGGGCTTCAACTCCTTCTTCAAGAGCGGCTGGAAGCGCTTCTATCTGAAGTGGTACGACGATGCGCACCCCTCGGCCGCCGTGCTGTGCCCGCGCACCACCGAGCTGCTCAAGGGCATCGGCACCATCAAGGCCGCGATGTTCGCCGAGCTGCCCCCGGGCAGCCGCCTCGTGCGCCACCGCGACCCGTTCGCCGGTTCGCTGCGCTACCACCTGGGCCTGTGGACGCCGGGCGTCGAAGGCTGCTACATCGACGTGGACGGCCAGCGCTATCACTGGCGCGACGGCGAGGCCGTGGTGTTCGACGAGACCTACATCCACTACGCCGAGAACACCACCGACCACGACCGCGTGATCCTGTTCTGCGACATCGAGCGTCCGCTGAAGTACCGCTGGGCCAGCGCCGTGAACCGCTGGTTCGCCAAGAACTTGCTGGCCGCCGCCGCCTCGCCCAACGACGCGGGCGACAAGACGGGCGGCCTGAACCGCGCCTTCAAGTACATCTACCAGATCCGCGTGGTCGGCAAGCGCCTGAAGGCCTGGGACAAGCGCGCGTACTACCTGGTCAAGTGGACGATCTTCGGCGGTCTCGCCCTCTGGATCTTCTGGTAACCGACGGCGCTCACGCCTCGGCCAGCACCAAACGGGCACGCGGCGCGCGGCGCCAGCACACCAGGCCCGCCAGCAGCACACCGCCAAGCACGTCGAGCAGCACGTGCTGGCGCGTGGCCAGTGTCGAATAGACGATTCCCGCGGCCCACAGCACGTTCACCCATTGCGTCCACGCGGGCGCCTGCACGCTGCGCAGCTGGCGGCCGAGCCACACGGCCGCGAACACGGCGAAGGCCACATGCAGCGACGGGAAGGCATTGCCGCCCGCATCGGCGCTCTTGAGGAACTGCAGCGCCGGGTACTGCGACCAGTCGATCGCGAAGCTCGGCACCACCGTCGGAAAGCACCAGAACACCGCCAGGCCGATGGCCGCCATGAGCGCGGCCCCGCGCGCGCAGGCCCACAGTTCGGCCTTGTTCTGCGTGAAGGCCGGTGCGAGCGAGATGTAGAACCACAGCGAGCTGTACAGCAGCATCGCGTCGTCGCTCACGTCCACCCAGTGGTCGATGGCGGTGAGCGGCATCACCGTGGGCACCGAGGGCGGGTGGTGCATCACCCAGAAGTACAGGACGAAGAAGCCCGAGATGCCGAGCGTGGTGCCGATCATCTTCACGACCCACAGCGTGGCGAAGCGCTGCCCCAGCGCCAGGTGCCAGGGCGTGACGGGGAGGGCGGCGGGGTTCGGGCGGGAGGGCAGCGTCACCGGTGCGCTTTCAGGAGAGAGAAGCGCCACAGCGTAGGCGCATGCATTGCGTGAACATTGCGTTACCTCATGTGGGGCTCTCTAGAATCACCCGCCTGTCCGGTCTCTCCCCATCCCCCCATGAGAATCCTGCTTGTCGAAGACGAAGCCGACCTGGCGCAGGCGCTCGCGTCGGCGCTGCGCCAGAACCAGGCGGTGGTCGATGTGGCGAGCTCGCTGCGCGCAGCCGAGGAGGCCGCGCTCGGTGCGCCCTACGACGTGGTCGTGCTCGACCGCGGGCTGCCCGACGGCGACGGCCTCTCGCTCGTCGCGTTCCTTGCGCAGAACCACATCGCCTGCGCCGTGCTCGTGCTCACCGCCATGACCGACGTGGCCGAGCGCGTGCTGAGCCTGGACGGCGGCGCCGACGACTACCTGGCCAAGCCCTTCTCGATGGACGAACTGCTGGCCCGCGTGCGCGCACTGGCACGCCGCCCCGCGGTGCGCGCCAACTTCATCATGACGCTCGGGCAGCTGCGCTTCGACCATCACACGCGCCAGGCCCATGTGGGCGAGGCCTGCCTCACGCTGCCGCGGCGCGAGCTGCTGGTGCTCGAGACGCTGCTCGAACACCGCGGCCGCACCGTGCTGCGCGAGGCGCTGCAAGACCGCGTGTACGGCCACAAGGACGACATCCAGTCGAACGCGCTCGACACGCACGTCTCGCGCCTGCGCTCCAAGCTCGACAAGGCGGGCGCGCAGGTCGAGATCCATGCGATCCGCGGTGTGGGCTACCTGATGTGCGCGCCGCAGTCGGCATGAGCCTCAGCCTGCTTTCGCTGCGCTGGCGGCTGATCTGGAGCCTGATCCTCTTGCAGGTGGTGGTCGGCCTGCTGGTGATGGGCGGCTTCCTCGGCTTGGCGTGGGCGTTGGGCCGCGTGGTCGACGAGACCGGCCACGAGACGGTGGCGGCCATCCAGCGCGCCTTGATGCGGGGCGCCGATGGCCAGCTGGTGGTCGAGCCCACGAGCGCGCTGCGGCGGCTGCAGAAGGCCGACCCGCAGTTCTGGTTCATCGTGCGCGACCCGCGCGGCGTGCAGCTGCGCCACGGCGAGGTGCCGCCCGCCTACCTGCGGCTGCTCGATGCACTCGACGACACCGAGCGCGTGGCCATCGACCCCGAGAGCGACGGCACCCGCCCCAAGGCCCGCTTCGAGCGCATCGAATCGCGCGCCGGCCCGGTGGCCGTGATGGCGCAGACCGGCGGCCCGCTCACGGTGGAGAACACGCTCAAGGGCACCGGCATCGCCTTCCTGTTCCTGGTGGCACCGATGGCGCTCGTCACCTGCCTGGGCGTGATCCTGGCCACGCCGTTCGTCGTGAAGCGCGGCCTGAAGGGCGTGGTGGCCACGGCGGAGCATGCCGAGGGCATCGACGTGCACGAGCGCACCACGCGCCTGCCGCTGGCCAACGTGGCCAGCGAGATCCGTCCGCTGGTCAATGCGGTCAACCGCGCCTTCGACCGGCTCAACGAAGGCTACGACCGGCAGGAGCGCTTCCTGGCCGATGCCGCGCACGAGCTGCGCACGCCGATCACCACGCTGCAGATCCACCTCGAAGGCCTGCCCAACGACCCGCTGAAGATGAAGCTCATGCAGGCCTCGGCGCGGCTGGCCACGCTGGCCGAGCAGCTGCTCGACCTGCAGCGCCTCGACCACGGCCTGTCGCTGGACCAGCAGGTGGAGCTGAAGTCGCTGTGCGAGCGCGTGGCGGCCGACATCGCGCCGCTCGCCATCCGCAGCCGCTGCACGCTGTCGGTCGATGCGCCGCAACCGCTCACGGTGCGAGGCGACGCGCCCTCGCTGGAACGCGCGCTCACCAACCTGATCCAGAACGCCATCGAGCACGGCGGGCCGGGCTGCGACATCCAGGTGCGGCTGTGCGAGCCCTCGTGCATCGAGGTGCGCGACTCGGGCCCCGGCATTCCCGAGGCTGACCGCGAGCGCGTGGTGGCGCCGTTCCACCGGCTCGTGCCGCGCGGGCGCGGCGCCGGGCTGGGCCTGCACCTCGTGGCCGAGGTGGCGCGGCTGCATCGCGGCCAGCTGAGCATCGGCTCGAGCGAATCGGGCGGCGCGAAGATGCGGCTCGAACTGATGAACCTCGAGGCCTGAAGAGGACCCGCCCACCATGAACGCCATCGACCGGCTGCCCGAACCCACGAACCTCGCCGGCGCGCAGGCGCTGATCGCGCGCGTGCAGGCGATGCTCGATGCCGAAGGTGTGGCGATGCGCGCGCCGCCGCCGGAGCCGACCACCTGCTGCGGGCGCGGCTGCAATGGGTGCGTGTGGGAAGGGTGGCTGGCGGCGGTGGCTTATTGGCGGGATGAGGCGTCGCTGCTGCTGGGTTGAGGAGGCGTCTCGTCGGTCGCGGAAACCGAAGGGGCTGAGTCGGACCTCATGTCGCTGTAGGGCGCTGGAATCTCCAGCGCTTGCGCGCCCGGCAGGCGTCGGACAAAGAGGTTGGTTGCCACGAGGTAGCGTGCCACGGTGCTGCGCAGATCGGTCGACTCATACAGCGACTCGGTCCACCAGCGTTCGGTGAACATCACCTTGTAGGCAGAGCCTTCCTTCAGCAGGTAGTAGGAGCTGTCGCCGCCGACTCGCTCGGTCTTGATCTTGCCTTCGTACCAAGCAGTGGCCATCGCGTGGTCCACCACTGCCTCGGCGTCGACCGTGAACACTGCCCGGATATCTTCCGGCGTGAAGTCGTCGAAGAATGCCCTGCTGCCTTCTCTGCCGTAGGCCGTGCGGGCCAACTCAAACTCATCGTCGTGCAGCAGGGCATTGAGCTGTGCCAGGCGATCCGGCGGTTGCACCACCCGATGGGGCGTGATCAAGGGCGGCGTAGCGAGGCTGGTGACATAGAACGGCTCGGTTTCCGCCTCCTGGCTGGCGGACAACGCCAGGTGCCAGCGCTCCTGTGCCTTGCGCGGCATGTTGCGCGAGGCCGTCACGGTGCCGGCATAGTGCACGTGGCGTTCGCCTGTGCCGGTGAGCGTCGATGAAACGCAGTCGGCGGGGTCCGCGTCCCACGCCCAATCGTTCACCGACCAACTGCCATCCTCCTTGTCGTTCACCGTCTGGACGACCAAGCGAGCGAAGACTTGGGGCGGCGGTTCCGCGGGTTGATCGCCCACTGACGCTGGCACCGTGGCATCCACGCGAAACGCCAGGGGTTCGCCGATGCGAAAGCGCTCGTCGCGACTGACATCGATCGCGTTCAGGGCCTGGCGCGGTGGCACCGCAGTTCGGAAAAGGCCGTAGGCGGTCGACAGTGTCAGCACGGTGAAGACCGGAAACACCGGCAGCCCCACCAGCAGCCACAGCAGGTTCCAGCCTCCTTCCAACGACCAGCGCAGTGCGTTGAACCCGAAGGCGGCAAAGAAGGCCAGCACCGCCAGCGCGACCAGCGATCCCAGCCAGTCGGTGATGCTGGTTCGTGAAGGGGCATTTGAAGGCGGCGGCGCCGGAGACGTCCACGCCGTGTCATGCCGCTGCACGATGCGCGGCAGGCCGATCACGCGCGGGTCGGGCAGCGGTGTCCAGAAGCTGTCGTCCTGGGCGGCCAGCGCGATCGTGCGGATGCCATCGCGGTGTTCAAGCTGCAGCGCGGCCTGCGTGACGCCGTCCTGCGCCGCGTCTTCAAAGCTCAGAGGACGCGCATCGGGCACGCGGTGGTAGCGGCGCTTCTCGACATCGACGATCAATGCGTCTTCACCCGCCGATGCCGCGTGAAAGCGCTCGTCAGAAGACGCAAGGCCTTCCAATATCGGCAGCGCCAGGACCCGCGCAAGGACGTCGAGGTAGGAGTGAGGGCGAGACATGCGTCCGAATCTAGCCGGCGGTCCCGAGCGCCGCGGCCGCCAGCTTCGCCACCTCCAGCGTGCTCCCTGGCGCCTCGCCATCTTCCAGCATCCACACCGACGACAGTCCGGCCCACGCCAGCACCCATTGCAACAGTCGCCGCCGCTCGATGCCCGTGGCCTCCGCGATGACCTCGATGCGGCGCGCAAAGCGCCCCGGCACCAGCGCGCTTTCGCCATCCGGGTTGCACAGGATGTTCGCGTGGTCGAAGCCGCGCTCGCCGTGCAGGCCCTTGGGGTCGATGGCGAGCCAGCCGGCCGGGCCGAAGTCGAGCACGTTGCCGTGGTGAATGTCGCCATGCAGCACGACCACGTCGCGCGGCGCCGCCAGCAATTCGCGTGCGGTGCGTGCGCTGTGGCCGAAGACGCCGCCGTGCGTGGCCGCGCCGGCCCACAGCGATTCGAACCAGCGCGGGAGCGGCACCAGCGTCGGGGGCGGCGGCGTGTCGCGCGGGGCATGCAGGCGCGCGGCGGCGGCGCACAGGATGCGCGTGGCCTCGTCGTCGCGGCCGTCTTCAACCATCTGCGCCAGCGAGTCCGTGCCTTGCGCGCGCACCATCAGCAGGGCTTCGTCGCTATGCGCCAGCACGGGCGCGGCGCCGTCGCCGTTCCACCAGGCCATCAGCAGGCTGCCCGCCTGTTCCTCGGCCTCGCGCGACACCTTGAGCATGGCCGCAACGCCCTGCTGGCGCACGGGCAGCAGCGTGCCGCTCAGCGAGGTGAAGGCCTCGCCGTCGGGCGTGAGCTGCCAGCGTTGCAGGTAAGGCGCGAACACGCCGTGCGGGACCACTAGCGCGATTCCCAGAACCCCCGGTGCGTGGCGATCATCTCGTCGGCCACCTCGGGCACGGGGCCGATCACCTCGACGGGTTTCTGTCCGCGCGCGAAGACCTCGCGGCAGGGCAGGCTCAGCGTGGGGTTCTCGGGGTGGTCGCCGGTGAGGGCGAGCAGCGCCGATTCTTCCGCGCCGTACACCACGCGCCCGATGTTGGCCCAGTAGCTCGTGCCCGCGCACATGGCGCAGGGCTCGAAGGTGGTCACCAGCGTGCACTGCCACAGGTACTCGGGCGGCCAGTTCTGCGCGGCGTGGCGCGCGAGCGTGGCCTCCGCGTGGTGCACCGTGTCGATGTTGCCCTGCTCGGCGAGAACGGTCTCGCCGTCGGGTGCGACGAGCACCGCACCGAAGGGGTGGCGGCCCATGGCCATGGCGCGTCGCGCCACGGCGTCGGCGCGACGCAGCGCGCGGGTGATCTGTTCGGGGGTCATGCCCCCATTATTTATGCGTTCTGCGAGCCGCGGTGTGCCCAGCCGGTGGTGTGCTTCTCGATGAGGCTGAACAGCTCATACATGATCATCGCCATCGCGCCCACCACCATCAGGCCCGCGAAGGCCAGGCCCATCTGCATGGCCGAGCCGGCCGAGATCAGCAGGTAGCCGATGCCCTCGTTGGCGGCGGTCATCTCCGACACCGTGGTGCCGACGAAGGCCAGCGTGATCGCCACCTTCAGCGAGCCGAAGAAGTAAGGCATGGAGCGCGGCAGGCCGATCTTGACGAGCACGTCCCAGCGCTTGGCACCCAGCACGCGCAGCACGTCTTCCAGCTCGGGTTCGAGCGTGGCCAGGCCGGTCGCGATGTTCACCATGATCGGGAAGAAGCTGATCAGGAACGCCGTGAGGATCGCCGGCCCGATGCCGATGCCGAACCACACGACCAGGATCGGCACGAAGGCCGCCTTGGGCAGGGCGTTGAAGGCCGTCATGAGCGGGTAGATCGCCGCATACGCCAGGCGCGAGCTGCCGATCACGAAGCCCAGCAGCACGCCCACCACGATCGCCAGGCCGAAGCCCGCCATCGTGACCCAGAAGGTGCGCCACGCGTGGCCCGCGATGATTTCCTTGAACTCCCAGAACTGCTCCCAGATGCGCAGCGGACTCGGAAAGATGAAGTCCGACACGCCGAAGCCCGCGCAGATCACCTGCCACAGCAGGAGCACCGCCACGAGCAGCAGCCACGGCGACCAGCGCTCGAGTTGTTTGCTGTTTTTCATTGCCGCCTCCTCAGTGCGCTGCCGCCGCCGCAGCGGAGGAGGTGGTGGTGGCGTTGCCGCGGATGGCGCCGATGTGGCCGCGCAACTCGAGCACGATGTCGGTGAACTCCTTGGTGTAGGTCAGCTCCAGCTCGCGCGGGCGCGGCAGGTCGATCTCGCGCTTCACCACGAAGCGCCCGGGGCTCTTGCTCATCACGTACACCGTGTCGGCCAGGAACACCGACTCGCGCAGGTCGTGCGTGACCAGGATCACGTTGAACTGCTGCTCGGTCCACAGGTCGCGCAGGATGCACCACAGCTCTTCGCGCGTGAACGCGTCGAGCGCGCCGAAGGGCTCGTCCAGCAGCAGCATCTTGGGCTCGTGGATGAGCGCGCGGCAGATGCTCGCGCGCTGCTGCATGCCGCCCGAGAGCTGCCACGGAAACTTGTCCTCGTAGCCGCCCAGGCCCACCTTCTGCAGCAGGCGGCGGGCGCGTTCTTCGTATTCCTTGCGTTTGGCCTTGAAGTTCGAGCGGTAGGGCTCGACGATTTCCAGCGGCAGCAGCACGTTGTCGACCGTGGTGCGCCACGGCAGCAGCGAAGGCGCCTGGAAGGCCATGCCCGAGATCTTCAGCGGCCCGGTCACGGGCTGGCCGTCGATGCGGATCTTGCCCATCGAGGGCATCTTCAGCCCCGTGGTGAGCTTCATGAAGGTCGACTTGCCGCAGCCCGAGGGGCCGACGATGGCGATGAACTCGCCGCGCGTCACCTTCAGGTCGATGGCCTCGACCGCGAAGTGGTTGGCGCGCAGCAGCTCTTCGTTGTAGGCGAGCCAGACGTCCTGGAAATCGACGAAGGGGGCGGCTGCGTCGGGTGTCGTTGCGCCGGCCGCCATCACTTGCGCAGGATTCCGCTGAGCTCGGCCGCGGGCGGGAGCATGGCCGCGGTCCACACGGCGTCGGGGCTCACGCGCGTCTTGGTGTTGAAGGCGTCCGAGACCTGCGAGGCCATGAGCGACATGCGGCCCGCGTTGACGGCACCGAAGCCGTCGGTGCGCGCGTCGGCGCTGTTGATGACGGTGTCGATCGCCAGCTGCAGGCGGCGCGTCTCGAGCTTGCTGTCGATGATGCCGTCGCGCGCCTTCACCGACTCGATGCCCAGGGCCGGGTTGGCGATGACTTCCTTGGCGCCCTTGGCAAAGGCCGAGAGGAACTTCTTCACCGCCGCCGGGTTGTCCTTGAGCAGCTTGGGCGAGGCGATGATCACGTTGCCGTACAGCTTCACGCCGTAGTCGGGGTAGGGCAGGATCACCACGTCGGCCGCCTTGGCGCCGCGCGCTTCCAGGTTGAGCAGCGAGGTGAAGGTGAAGCCCGTGATGGCGTCGATGTCGCCGCGCACCAGCATGGTCTCGCGCAGCGTCGGGTCCATGGCGGTCCAGTTCACGGCGCCGATGTTGTTGGCCTTGGCGAAGATCGGGAACGCGCGGCGGCCCGCGTCAAACACCGGTGCGCCGAGCTTCTTGCCGGCGAGGTCGGCCGGCTTGGTGATGCCGCTCTTCTTGAGCGCCATGACCGAGGCCGGCGTGTTGTTGTAGACCATCATCACGGCCACCGGCTTGTTCGGGCTGTCGGGGTTGTTGGCGTGGAACTCCATCAGCGCCGCGAGGTCGGCAAAGCCCATGTCGTAGGCGCCCGAGGCCACGCGCGTCACGGTGCCGCCCGAGCCGTTGCCGGCGTCGATGGTCACGTCCAGACCGGCGGCCTTGAAATAGCCCTTGGCCGCGGGATGCAGGAACAGCGCGGCCGGTCCTTCGAAACGCCAGTCGAGCTGGAACTTGATCGGCGTCGGGCTCTGGGCCATGGCCGAAGACAGGCCGAAGCTGAGGGCCGAGGCGGCGAGGAAGGACTGGATCAGTTGACGCTTGTTCATGCGGGTTCCGTGAATGTGAATGCTTCGGCATTCAAGCAAAAACGGTGCCCGCACGCGATTGGTGCGAACCCTTCCGGTGAATCACCGAGGTGCGCGGTGCGCCCAGGGCGTGTGCGGCGTGCACCGCGCCTGGGAATCGGGGGCCTGAAACCTCGTCAGAGCGTCGCGCCGATCTTGCGCAGCTCGGCGATCTGCGGCGCCTTGGGCAGCCAGACCTTGTCGAATTCGGCGATGACCGGCGCGGGGTTGTAGTTGCTGGCGCTCTTGATCGCGATGCCGCTGGCCTTGAACTTGTCGATGAGGCCCAGCTCGGTGGTCACGATGTCCTTGATCTGTGCGTCGAGCTGCTGCTTCACGAGGTCGGTGATGAGCGCCTTGTCCTTCGCATCGAGTGTCTGCCAGATGCGACCCGACACCAGCGGGGCGAAGGGCATGAACAGCGCGTTCATCGGCAGCAGGGTTTTCGAGACGCGGTCGAAGCGCTGGTTCCACGAGAACTCGATGTCGGCTTCGAGCCCGTCGACCTGGCCGTTGGACATGGCGTCGAACACGCCCGGCGTGGGAATGGGCGTGGGCGCGGCGCCCAGCAGTTGGTAGAAGTCGCGGTACACCGGCGTGGGGTTGATGCGCAGCTTCATGCCCTTCAGGTCGGTGGGCGAGGCGATGTCCTTGGTGGCGAACACCACGCGCATGCCGGTGATGCCCCAGCCCAGGCCGATGGTGCCGGTCTCGCGCGGCAGCACGTCGAGCAGCTTGAGCGCCGCGGGCGTGCGCACGAGCGAGGCGACGTTGGTGGTCGAGCGCACGAGGTACGGTGCGTTGATGGCCGCCACACTCGCCACGCGCGAGCCGAGTTCGGCCGCCTGGATCCAGCCCATGTCGAGCGCGCCCGACTGCAGCTGCTGCATCATGGCCGACTCGTTGCCGAGCTGGCCCGAGTGGAACACCGTGGCGCTCAGGCGGCCGTCGGTGGCCTTCTTCAGCGCCTCGCCAAAACTCACTGCGGCGCGGTTCCACGAGTGGCCCGCAGGCGTGATGAGGCCCAGGCGGAATTCCTTGGCGGCGGCGGCACGCGACACGGTGCCGAAGAGGGCGGTCGACGCGGCGGCGGTGCCGGCGGCGGCCTGGACGAACTGGCGGCGGGAGAGGGCCATGCGAAGCTCCTGTGGGGTGAGGTGAAGGGAAGCGAGAGAGATCGGTTCAGCGCTTACTTGATGAGCGCCAGCGAAAGACTCGGGAACAGCGACAGCAGCACCAGCGCCACGCAGCAGATCAGGAAGAAGGGCAGCGTGACGATGAACATCTTTCCGGGCTTGGCGCCGGTCACCGCCGAGGCCACGAAGAAGCTCAGCCCCACCGGCGGCGTCATCAGCCCGAGCACGAGGTTGATGACCACCACCACGCCGAAGTGGCGCGGGTCGATGCCGTAGATCTCCGTCGCGATGGGCAAGAGGATCGGCACGGTCATGATGAGACCGGGAATGCCGTCGATCACGGTGCCGATCACCAGCAGGATTACGTTCACCAGTAGCAGGAAGGCGATCGGGTCCTTCGCCACGGTCTGTATCCATGCGGCCGTGGCCTGCGGCACCTTGCCGTAGATCAGCAGCCACGAGAACACCGCGGCCGCCGCCACCAGGAACAGAACCACCGCCGAGTAGATCGCCGACTTCAGCAGGATCTGCGGAATCATCGCGAAGCGGAATTCCTTGGTCACGTAGCGCCCCACCAGCACCGCGGCCACCGCGCCCACGGCTGCCGATTCGGTGGGGTTGGCCAGGCCGCCGAGGATCGAGCCGACGATCACGATCGGAATGAGCAGCGTCGGGCAGGCCGTGAGGATCGTGTGCAGCCGCTGGCGGGCGGTGCGCTTCTCGGTGCGCGGGTAGTTGTAGATCACGCCCATGCCGGCGATGACGATGAAGAACAGCACCGTGAGGATCACGCCGGGGATGATCCCGGCGATGAGCATGTCGCCCACCGCCACCTGCGCGAGCACGCTGTACACCACGAACATCACCGAGGGCGGAATGATCGGGCCGAGCATGCCGCCGTACACCGTGATGCCGGCCGCGAAGGTCTTGTCGTAGCCCTGCTTCTCCATCTCGGGCACCATGATCTGGCTCATGATCGCCACCTGCGCGGTGGCCGAGCCGATGATCGACGACACCAGCATGTTCGCCAGGATGTTCACGTAGGCCAGGCCGCCCTTCACCGAGCCGATGAAGGCCAGCGCGAGGTCGACGAGGCGGCGCGTGATGCCGCCGCCGTTCATGATCTCGCCGATGAGGATGAACAGCGGAATCGCAATGAGGCTGTAGCTGTCGACGCCGCCGAACATCTGCACCGGGAACGACTGGAACAGCACCGTGTCGCCCGAGTTGAGGATGTAGACGATGCCCGACAGGCACAGGCAGGCACCGATCGGCACGCCGACCAGCATGATCAGCAGGAAGAAGGCAGAGGTCAGCATTTCAGTTCACGGCGTCCGCGTTGGCGACATGGAACTCGTCGTGCGTGCGCTTGGGCTGCAGGCCGAGGTCTTCGAGGAGGTTGGCCAGCGCATGCACGCTGAGGGTGAGCGCGAAGATCGGCAGGATCAGCTGCACCACCCACGTCGGCCAGTCGAGCGTCTGCGTGCGCTCGGTGTAGAGGAAGTTGAAGCTCTCGGCCGCGAATTCCTTCGCGTCGAAGCCGTGGCGCACGATGCCGGCCGGGTCCATCCAGAGCCAGCACATCGCGAGCAGCGCCAGCCCGAGCAGCAGCACGCCGCCCGAGGCACTGGCCTTGGCGATGCGTGCGGCCCGGGTGCCGAGCTTGTCGGTGAGCAGCGTCACCGCAAAGTCCAGCCGCAGCCGCGTCATCGCCGACGCACCGATGAAGGTGAGCCAGACCACGCAGTACACCGAGGCCTCGTCCACCCAGTAGAGCGGAAAGCCGCCGTAGCGCGTGACCACGTTCAGCAGCACCAGCACGATGAGCAACCCCATGAGGCTGCTGAGCAGGTGGCGCTCGCAGCGCAGGACGAGGTCCGACGCGTCGAGCACGCGGCGGGACAGGCCGCCGCTTTCTTTCAAGGCGTTTTCTTGCATGGTGTTCTGGGCCTTGCGGTGCGTCGTGCGCGCGGCGATTACATGACCGACTGGTACTGCGCAGGCCGCGTGGCCAGCGCCTTGGCGACGACCTTCTCGATGAAGGCGCGCTCCTCGCCGATGAGCGGCAGGCGCGGGCGGCGCATGTGCTCGGTGCCCACGCCGACCAGCAGGTCGATGAGCTTGAGGTTCTGCACCAGCTTGGTCGACACGTCCAGGTGCAGCATTGGCGTCATCCACTGGTACAGCTTCAGGGCTTCGGCGAATTTGCCCGCCTTCATCAGGTCGTACAGCGCCACCGTCTCGCGCGGGAAGGCGCAGCCGACACCGGCCAGCAGGCCGTCGCAGCCCAGCGCCAGGCCTTCGTAGGCCAGGTCGTCCACGCCCAGGAACAGCTGGTAGCGGTCGCCCACCGTGTTGCGCAGGTCGGTGATGCGGCGGATGTCGTCGGTGCTTTCCTTGATGGCGGCGATCCACTCGCAGTCGGCCAGCTCGACCATGTGCTGGGGCTTCAGGTCCACGCGGTAGGCCACCGGGTTGTTGTAGACCATGATGGGTTTCTGGGCCGTGTCGGCGATGGTGCGCACGTTGAGCATCGCTTCGCGCGCGTCGGCCACGTAGATCACCGAGGGCATGACCATGTAGCCGGCCACGCCCAGCTTGTTGGCGCCGTCCACGTAGCGCAGGGCTTCGCGGGTGCTGGTCTCCGAGACGTTGGCCAGCACGGGGATGCGACCGTCGGCGGCTTCGAGCGCGATCTTGGCGACCTGCAGCTTTTCTGCCAGCGTCAGCGTGCTGGCTTCGCCGAGCGAGCCGCAGGTGACGAGGCCATGGATGCCGTTGCGGATCTGGAAGTCGATGTGGCGGGCGGTGCCCTCGGCGTCGATGCTTTCGTCGGCGTGGAACTTGGTGGTGATGGCAGGGAAGATGCCTTGCCAGCGGGGATTGCTCATGGGTGCGTACCTCGAAAAAAAGAAGAAAAGGGCGCTGCGGACAGCGGTCGAAACCAGGGCTTGAAGGCTTGGTTTTTAAATATATTAGTAAGATATGAGAAATATCTGCTCAGGGTATTAGCAGATTGCATGCCAGCCGAAATGGTGGTTGGAGGCTTCTGGAAAGGGCGGTCGGGCGCCCGGAAGCACCGCCTTGGCGCACCCCGCGCCTCACGATGCAGCGGACGAAAAAAAGCCCCGCAGCGGCGAACGCGGCGGGGCGTGCGGCTGGCGCCGGCGCCGGCGTGGCTACGTCAGCGCGGCCGTCGCCCCGAAGCCCAGCCAGTACGGATCGCCCACGCGCTTGCCCACGCTGCTGGCGGCGTCGCGCACGGTGGCGCCGAAGCGCTCCACGAGCGCTTCCGACAGCTGCTCCGCGGGCAGCGCGATGCCGAAGGCGTAGGTCTGGCGCGTGGCGGGGTCGAGCACTGCCGACGAGATGCCCGCCACGTTGGTCACGTACTCGCCGCGCGACAGGGCCCAGCCCGTGTCGCGGATCACGGCCAGGCGCGCGAGCAGGTCCTTGCGCGTCTTCGGCGCGTGGCCGCGGCCCTGGTCGAGCTTGGTGCCGATCAGGGCGCCCACTTCGTCGTCGTCCAGGCGGGCCAGCAGCGCTCGGCCCATGGCGCTGGAGTAGGCGGGTGCGCGGCTGCCCGGCGGCGTGTAGATCTGCAGCGCGCCGGCGCCGGTGCGCATCTGGATCACCAGCGTGTCGGTGCCGTCGAGCACGTTGATGTAGCCCGTGCAGCCGGTCTCGCGCACGAGCGCGTCGAGCGCCTCCTCGACCAGCGAGGCCGTGTTGCGCGAGGCGCGGAAGTGGTACGAGGCTTCCATGATCACGCCGCCCGGGCGGTAGGCGCGCGTGGCCGTGTCGCGGTCCAGGAAGCCGTAGCTGGCCATCATGCTCAGCGTGCGCGAGGCCGAGCTCTTGGGCAGGCCCAGCTCGGTCACGACGTCCGTCACCGTGATGTCGCGACGCAGCCGCGCGATCAGCTTCAGGACGTCCATGGCGTTGGCAAGGGTGCTCATCGTGTTCGATAGGTTGGGGTGGGAATCATAGGTTCGGCGCCGGTGCGTCTTTTCGGCCGACCCGGGTGAACGCCCGCTTGACAGCCGAAAGTACGGTTTTATCATTCAGTTCAATTTTATTGGACATGGTTCCAAAATATGGAACTAACGAGGAATGACCATGCACCATGAAGTGACCGCCGTCGCGCCGCTGGAAGACAAGGGCGCCGGGCACACCGCGTTGCCGCCGGCCGCGCTGCATCCCAAGGCGCTCGCGCCCGCCAACCTGATCCTCACGGTGGTGCTCAGCGTGTTCGGCGCCATCGTCGGCATCCAGATGCTGGCCAGCCTGGGCATCACGCCGAGCACCTCGCTGATCGGCGCGCTCGCGGCCATGACGCTGGCGCGCGTGCCGCTGGCCATGTTCCGGGGTTTTCGCTCGGTGCATGCGCAGAACCTGGCGCAGACGAGCATCTCGTCGGCCACCTTCGGCGCGGCCAACAGCCTGTTCCTGCCGATCGGCATTCCCTTCCTGTTCGGCCTGCCGCAGATGGTGGTGCCGATGCTCGTCGGCGTGAGCCTGGCGATGCTGCTCGACGCCTGGCTGCTGTACCGCATGTTCGACACGCCCGCCTTCCCCGCGAAGAACCCGTGGCCGCTGGGCATCGCCGCGGCCGAGGCCATCAAGGCGGGCGACGGCGGCGGCAAGCAGGCCTGGTTGCTGCTGGGCGGGCTGGCCACCGGCGTGGCGGGTGCTGTGTTCAAGCTGCCGATGTCGGCCTTCGGTGTGGCGCTGATCGGCGGGCTGGGCGCCATGACCGCCTTCGGCATCGGGCTGCTGGTGCGCGGCTACTCGGCGCCGCTGTTCGGCTTCGACATCGGCACGCGCTACGTGCCGCACGGGATGATGATCGGCGCCGGCCTCGTCGCGCTGGTGCAGGTGGCGCGCGTGGTGCTGAAGAGGCACGGGCGCGCTGCCGACACTGACAGCACCGCCGCGACGAAGGAAGCGCTGGCCGAGGCCCGCGGCGCCAGCGTGCTCGGCCGCTCGCTCAAGCTGGGCGGCGCGGGCTACCTCGCGATCATGGTGCTGCTGTGCGCGGGCACCGGCATCTACACCGGCATGTCGCCGGGCATGCTGGCCTTGTTCATCGTGTACGGCACCTTCGCGGCCTTCGTGCACGAACTCATCGTGGGCATCGCGGCCATGCATTCGGGCTGGTTCCCGGCCTTCGCGGTGGCGCTGATCTCTTTGTTGCTGGGCATCCTGATCGGCTTTCCGCCTGAGGCGCTGGTGGTGCTGGCCGGCTTCTCGGCCGCCACCGGCCCGGCCTTTGCCGACATGGGCTACGACCTCAAGGCCGGCCACCTGCTGCGCGGCGAGGCCTCGGGCTCGGCCTTCGAACTCGAAGGCCGGCGCGAACAGATGATTGCCGGCATGGTCGGCTTCGGCGTGGCGATCGTGGTGGTGGCCTGCGCGTACCCGCTGTTCTTCGCCAACCACCAGACCGCGCCGATCAACGCCGCCTACGTGGCCGCGATCAAGGCCGGCATCTCGGGCGAGACCGCGCGCAACCTCGCGCTGTGGGCCGTGCCCGGCGCGCTGCTGCAGCTGGCGGGCGGGCCGCGCCAGCAGCTGGGCGTGCTGTTCGCCACTGGCCTGCTCATCGCCAGCCCGATGGCCGGCTGGATGGTCGCGGCCGGCATCGCCTGCCGGCTCACGGTGCACGGCGTGCTCGGCGCCGCCGCGCGCGAACGGCTCGAGGTGTTCGCCGGCGGCGTCATCGCAGGCGATGCGCTCTACAGCTTCTTCTCGGGCGCGGTGAAGAGCCTGCGCAAGTAGTTCTTCATCTCCTTCTTTCCTTTCATCACACACACAGGAATCGAATCCATGAAACGCAATCTGACCAGTGACGACGTCCGCGCGGCCATCTGGGGCGGCGCCATCCTCGGCGGGGGGGGCGGCGGGCTCATCGCGGCCGGCGAGCGCGCCGCGCGGCTGGCGCTGCAGGTCGGCACGCCGCAGCTGTGGAGCGTCGACGAGTTCGACGACGCCGCGCTCACCGCCACCATGGCCCTGGTGGGCGCGCCGGCCGCGCCCGACCCGCACGTGCAGCCGGCGCACCTGCTGCGCACGCTGGAACTGCTGCGGCGTGAGCTGCCGGCGGGCCAGAAGCTGGTCGCGCTGCATGCCAACGAGAACGGCGCCGAGACCACGGTCAACGGCTGGTTCCATGCCGCCATGACCGGCCTGCCCGTGATCGACCTCGCGTGCAACGGCCGCGCCCACCCCTCAAGCGTGATGGGCGCGCTGGGCCTGCACACCGAGCCCGACTACCTCTCGGTGCAGGCCTACGCGGGCGGCGAGCCGCACCGCTATGTCGAAGGCGTCGTGTCGGGCCGGCTCGAGCAGACCTCGGCCGTGGTGCGCCGCGCCTCGGTGGAGGCGGGTGGCCTCGTGGCGGTGGCGCGCAACCCCGTGACCGTGGGCTACGCGCGCCAGCACGGCGCACCGGGCGCCATCAGCCACGCCATCGCGCTGGGCCAGACCTTCCTGGACGGCGGCGTCGATGCCGTGGCCCGTTCGCTCGACGGCCGCCTCGTGGCCGAGGGCACGGTGCGCAGCTACCGCTGCGAGCAGCAGGAAGGACTGGACGTCGGCGTGGTCGAGCTCGACGACGCGGCCGGCACCACGCTGCGCTTCATCAATGAGTACATGCTGCTGGCGCAGGGCGGCGAGCGCATCGCGCGCTTTCCCGACCTGATCATGACCTTCTCGGACGACGGCCAGCCCGTGGTGTCGGCGCATGTGCGCCAGGGCGCGCGGCTGCGCGTGCTGGTGGCGCCGCGCGCGCGGCTGCTGCTGTCGCGCACCATGTTCATGCCCGAGCTGTACCGGCCGCTCGAGAAGTCGCTGGGCGAAGCCTTCGCGCCGGCCTGAACGGAGAAACCACATGGCATTGCGCATCCGCTGGATCCGGGCCGTCGGCAACGACACCTACAACGCGCGCTTCGCGCAGGAATTCGCCGAGGTGAAGAACCCCGGCACCGAGGTCGAGGTGGTGTCGCTGCGCAACGCCTCGGTGCAGCACCACGTCGAGTACCAGAGCTACGAGGCGCTGCTGGGCGCCGACATCGTGCGCGCCGTGCGCGACACCGCGCAGCAGGGCTTCGACGCCGTGGTGGTCGGCTGCTTCTACGACCCGGTGCTGCTCGAGGCGCGCGAGATCTCCGGCCAGACGGTGGTGGTCGCGCCCTGCCAGGCCTCGTTCGAGGTCGCGTCCAACCTGGCGCAGAAGGTCTCGGTGATCGTGGGGCGGCGCAAGTGGGTGCCGCGCATCGAGGCGCGCGTGCGCGAGTACGGCCATGCGCATCTGATCGCCTCGTTCCGCGCGCTGGAACTCGGCGTGGAAGACTTCCAGCGCGACCGCGACGAAACCGTGCGCCGCATGATCGCGCAGGGCCGCCGCGCCATCGACGAGGACGGCGCCGAGGCGCTCATCCTGGGCTGCACGCTCGAGTTCGGCTTCTACCGCCAGCTGCAGGACGCGCTGGGCGTGCCCGTCATCGATTCGGCGTTGGCCGCCTTCAAGCGCGCCGAGGCACTGGCCGACACGAAACAGCGTTTCGATTGGAAGCCCAGCCGCGTCGGCGGCTGCGAGCCGCCGCCCGAAGACAGGGAGCTGCTGGCCTGGAACGTGTTCGACCCGGCGGACGTGCCGGTGGTGTCGCCTGTCCACGCCTGAACACGGCCGTCCATGAAAAACGCCCCGCCGCGGAGACCGCGACGGGGCGTTGTGTTTCATGGAAGAAACGTCGGCGTCAGTCCTGGGCCTTCACCTTCGCCACGGCCAGCGCCGTCATGTTGATGATGCGGCGCACCGTCGCCGAAGGCGTCAGCACGTGCGCCGAGCTCGCGCCACCCAGCAGGATCGGGCCCACCGTGATGCCGTTCGCGCCCGTCATCTTCAGCACGTTGTAGAGGATGTGCGCCGAGTCGAGGTTCGGGCACACCAGCAGGTTGGCCTCGCCGGTGAGCGTGGTCTCGGGCAGGGCGGTGCGGCGGATCTCGTCGGACAGCGCGGCGTCGCCGTGCATCTCGCCGTCGCACTCGATGTCGGGTGCCATCTGCGAGAACAGGTCGCGCGCCAGGCGCATCTTGCGCGCCGAACCGCGGCTGGAGGTTCCGTAGTTCGAGTGCGACAGGAAGGCCACCTTCGGCGGCAGGCCGAAGCGGCGGACCTCTTCGGCGGCCATCACGGCGATGCTGGCCAGCAGCTCGGCGCTCGGGTCTTCGTTCACGTTGGTGTCGGTGATGAACACCGTGCGCTTTTCGAGCGTGAGCGCGTTCAGCGTGGCAAAGCCGGGCGCGCCGCGCTTCAGGCCGATCAGGTTGCGGATGTGCTCCAGGTGCACGTCGAAGCGTCCGACCAGGCCGCAGATCATCGCGTCGGCATCGCCCAGGTGCAGCATCAGCGCGGCGATGGTGGTGTTGGAGCGGCGCACCATCGTCTTGGCGGCCTCGGGCGTGACGCCGCGGCGGCCCATGAGCTTGTGGAAGCTCTCCCAGTAGGTGCGAAAGCGCGGATCGTCTTCCGGGTTCACGATTTCGAAGTCGGTGCCGGGGCGGATGTGCAGGCCGGCCTTCTGAATGCGTGCCTCGATCACGGCGGGGCGGCCCACCAGGATGGGCTGGGCCAGGCCTTCGTCGACCGCCCACTGCGCGGCGCGCAGCACGCGCTCGTCCTCGCCCTCGGCGTAGGCCACGCGCTTGGTGGTGGAGATCTTGGCGGCGCTGAACACCGGGCGCATGAACATGCCCGTCTGGTAGACGAAGCGCGTCAGGTGCTGGCGGTAGGCCTCCATGTCCTCGATGGGGCGCGAGGCCACGCCCGAGGCGGCGGCCGCCTTGGCCACGGCCGGTGCGATGCGCAGGATCAGGCGCGAGTCGAAGGGCTTCGGAATGATGTAGTCGGGGCCGAAGGCCAGCTCCTGGCCGGCGTAGGCGGTGGCCACTTCTTCGCTGATGTCGGCCTTGGTGAGGTCGGCGATCTCGCGCACGCAGGCCAGCTTCATTTCTTCCGTGATCTTGCTCGCGCCGCAGTCGAGCGCGCCGCGGAAGATGTACGGGAAGCACAGCACGTTGTTGACCTGGTTCGGGTAGTCCGAACGGCCCGTGGCGATGATGCAGTCGGGGCGCACGGCCTTGGCCAGTTCGGGGCGGATCTCGGGCTCGGGGTTGGCCAGCGCCAGGATGATCGGCTGCGTGCCCATGGTCTTGACCATCTCGGCGCTCATGACGCCGGGGGCCGAACAGCCCAGGAACACGTCGGCGTCCTTCACCACGTCGGCCAGGGTGCGGGCGCCGGTGTCCTTCTGGGCGTAGCGGGCCTTCGATTCGTCGAAGCCGCCCGCGCGGCCCATGTAGATCAGGCCCTTGGAGTCGCAGGCGTAGATGTTGGCGGGCTTGGCGCCCAGGCCGACCATCACGTCCAGGCAGGCGATGGCGGCGGCGCCGGCGCCCGAGACGGCGATCTTGACGTCCTCGATCTTCTTGTCGACCAGTTCCAGGCCGTTGAGCAATGCTGCGGCCGAGATGATGGCCGTGCCGTGCTGGTCGTCGTGGAACACCGGGATGTTCATGCGCTCGCGCAGCTTCTTCTCGATGTAGAAGCACTCGGGCGCCTTGATGTCCTCGAGGTTGATGCCGCCCAGCGTGGGCTCCAGCGCCGCGATGATGTCGACCAGCTTGTCGGGGTCGTTCTCGGCCAGCTCGATGTCGAACACGTCGATGCCGGCGAATTTCTTGAACAGGCAGCCTTTGCCTTCCATCACGGGCTTGGAGGCCAGCGGGCCGATGTTGCCCAGGCCCAGCACGGCGGTGCCATTGGTGATGACGCCCACGAGGTTGCCGCGGGCGGTGTATTCGGCCGCGAGCGCGGGATCTTCCGCAATGTCGAGGCAGGGGTAGGCCACGCCCGGCGAATAAGCCAGCGACAGGTCGCGCTGGTTCAGCAGGGGCTTGGTGGGGGTGATCGAGATCTTGCCCTTGACGGGCGAGCGGTGGTATTCGCGCGCTGCTTCTCGAAGTGCTTCTTCAGCGGGGGACAGGGATGCAGCCATTTGAAAAGTCTCCTAGGTTCTGGCGGGCAATGAGGCTACCGCAAAAGCGCGGCCTCTTCTCTCGGGGGGAACGACGAGACCCTCTATCTTCCGCCTGATCGAGAGGGTCTGCCGACTCGCTAAACTTCAACACCCCCGTTTCCGGGGGGCAAATCCGTGCCGCACGGGCGGTGCGGCGAACCAACGTCCACAACCACAGAACAACACGGAGGGACATCGAATGACACCCGGACCTTTCACCGGCACCGAGCCGGATGTCGTGGTCATCGGCGGAGGCCCTTCGGGCTCCACGGTGGCTGCCTTGCTCGCAGACAAGGGCCACGACGTGGTGCTGCTCGAGAAGGCGCAGCATCCGCGCTTTCACATCGGCGAATCCTTGCTGCCGATGAACATGCCGCTGTTCGACCGGCTCGGCGTGCGCACCGAGGTCGAGGCCATCGGCTTGCGCAAGCACGGCGCCGAGTTCGTCTCGCCCTGGCACGACCACAGCAGCCACTTCGACTTCGGCCAGGCGATGGACAAGAGTTTTCCCTATGCCGTGCACGTGCGCCGTTCGGAATTCGACGAGCTGCTGTTCCGCCACGCCGGCAAGCGCGGCGCGCGCACCTTCGAGGGCCGGCGCGTCACCGGCGTCGACATGGACGCCGGCAAGGGCACGCCCGACAACCGGGCGCTGGTGAAGGTCAAGGCCGACGACGGCACCGAGACCGAATGGCGCCCGCGCTTCGTGATCGACGCCAGCGGGCGCGACACGCTGCTGTCGAACCAGTTCGACGCCAAGCAGCGCAACCGCAAGCATGCGAGCGCGGCGCTGTACGGCCACTTCGCCAACGCCGAGCGCCGGCCGGGCCGCTTCGAGGGCAACATCTCGCTGTTCTGGTTCGACCACGGCTGGTTCTGGTACATCCCGCTGAAGGATGGCACCGTGAGCGTGGGCGCCGTGGCCTCGCCGGCCTACTTCAAGCGGCGCCAGGGCGCCTCGCTCGAGGACTTCCTGATGCAGACCATCGCGCTGGCGCCCAAGCTGGCTGCGCGGCTGAAGAACGCCACGCTCATGGAAGGCGCCACCACCACCGGCAACTACGCCTACGACTCCAAGTTCTGCCGTGGCGACCGCTTCATGATGGTGGGCGACGCCTACGCCTTCGTCGACCCGATGTTCTCCTCGGGCGTGTACCTGGCGATGAACAGCGGCTTCGAGGCCGCGACCTGCGCCGACCACTGGCTCAAGGGCGAGGCGAAGGAGGCCGAGAAGGCCTTCCGCCATTACGAGAAGGTGATGAAGCACGGGCCGAAGATGTTCTCGTGGTTCATCTACCGCATCACCTCGCCCGCCATCCGCCGCCTGTTCATGGCGCCGCGCAACATCTGGCGCATGCAGGAGGCGCTCTTGTCCATCCTGGCCGGCGACCTGTTCCGCAACACGCCCATCGGGCCGCGCTTCTGGGGCTTCAAGGTGACGTACTACGCGTCGTGCATCGGCATCCTGCCGCAGGCCGTGAAGACCTGGGCATGGCGCCGGCGCAATCTCAAAGAGTCTCTGGAAGCTGCAAAGAGCTGATCCCTGCGGCGAGGCCGCGCGGGGCATTCGGGGGCGCGCTCGCGCCGACGGGGCACCTTGCTCCGCGAATGTCCCCCGGCCTGCGGCCTCCTCCTTGATTTCGCTGCGCAAGGCACCCCATCGACCCGAGCGTTGTTCGCACGGGTCGTTGATCGGCCGCACACCCGCAGCGTGTCCCGTGGCCAGGACACTGGGTGCTTCCCGCAGCGAAATCAAGGAGGAGGGGCGAAGCCCCGGGGGACATTCGCGGAGGGAAGTACCCGGTGGCCTGGGCACGTTCCCCGAATGACCCCGCCACTTGATGAGGCTCAGTCCGGCGTGACCGTGTGCTGGGCCAGTGCTTCGAGGGCCTTCACCAGCGCCGAGTGATCCAGCTGCCCGTAGCCCATCGCCGCGCAGGCGTTCATCAGCTGCGCTGCATTGGCCGTCTGCGGCAGGGCCACGCCCAGCGAACGGGCGCTTTGCATCGCCAGGTTCAGGTCCTTCTGGTGCAGCGAAATGCGGAAGCCCGGCGCAAAGGTGCGCTTGATCATGCGTTCGCCGTGCACTTCGAGGATGCGCGAGCTGGCGAAGCCGCCCATCAGCGCCTGGCGCACCTTGGCCGGGTCGGCGCCGGCCTTCGAGGCGAACACCAGGGCCTCGCTCACGGCGGCGATGTTCAGCGCCACGATGATCTGGTTGGCCACCTTGCAGACCTGGCCGTCGCCCGCGCCGCCCACCAGCGTCACGTTCTTGCCCATCTTGTCCAGCAGCGGCTTCACGCGGCCGAAGGTGCCTTCGTCGCCGCCGCACATGATCGTCAGGCTCGCGGCCTTGGCGCCCACTTCGCCACCCGAGACCGGCGCGTCGATGTAGCCGGCGCCCAGCGCGACGATGCGGCGTGCGAATTCCTTGGTGGCGATCGGGTCGATGGAGCTGCAGTCCACCACGATCTTGCCCTGCGAACCCTTCAGGCCGTCGGCCACGCCTTCCGCGCCGGGGGCGCCGAACAGCACCTTCTCCACGTCCGGGGTGTCGGGCACCATGATGAAGACGATGTCGGCCTTGCGCGCCACTTCGGCGGCCGAGCCGCAGATGGTGGCCTTCGAGACGAAGGGCTCCGGCGTGTTGCCGTGCGTGTTCACGAAGAGTTCGTGGCCTGCGTCGAGCAGGTGGCCCGCCATGGGGGCGCCCATGATGCCCAGGCCGATGAATCCGATTTTTTGTGCTGCAGTGGTCATGTCTCTGTTTCCTTCGTGAACGTTCATTGCTTCTTCGTGAGGGCTTCGCGCCAGCCGAGGCCTTCGACGGTGGTGGCACGGGGCTTGTATTCGCAGCCGATCCAGCCGTCGTAGCCCAGCGCGTCGATGTGCTGGAACAGCCACGGGTAGTTGATCTCGCCCGTGCCAGGCTCGCCGCGGCCCGGGTTGTCGGCCAGCTGGATGTGGCCGATGCGCGCCAGCTGCTTCGTGAGCGTGTTGCCCAGCTCGCCTTCCATGCGCTGTGCGTGGTAGATGTCGTACTGCACGCGCAGGTTGTCCGAGCCCACCTCGTCGATCAGCGCCAGCGCCTGGTCGGTGCGCGTGAGGAAGAAGCCGGGGATGTCGAAGGTGTTGATCGGCTCGATCAGCAGGCGCAGGCCCGCGGCTTCGAGTTCGCGCGCCGCGAGGCGCAGGTTCTCGATCACGGTCTTGTGCGCGGCTTCGGTGCTCACGCCCGCCGGCACCTTGCCGACCAGGCAGTTGAGCTGCGGGCAGCCCAGCGCCGTGGCGTAGTCGATGGCCAGCGCGATGCCTTCGCGGAACTCGCCGGTGCGGTCCGGGTGGCAGGCGATGCCGCGCTCGCCCTTGTCCCAGTCGCCGGCCGGCAGGTTGTGCAGCACCTGCTGCAGGCCATTGGCGCGCAGGGCGGCCACGAGTTCCTTCTTGTCGAAGGGGTAGGGGAAGAGGTACTCCACCGCCTTGAAGCCGGCCTTGGCGGCCGCCTCGAAGCGCTGCATGAACGGCAGCTCGGTGAAGAGCATCGTGAGATTGGCTGCGAACTTGGGCATGTCTCTTGTCTCCTCAATCCAGCATCGCCACCGCGAGGGCGGTCGGTGCGTCGGCCGTGCTTTCGGCCAGTGGTTCGAATTCGTTGATGGCGTCGATCTCGGTGCCCATCGCGATGTTGGTCACGCGCTCCAGCATCACTTCGATGACGACCGGCACCTGGAACTCGGCCATGAGCGCTTCGGCACGGGCGATGGCGGGCGCCATTTCTTCCTGCTTGTGCACGCGGATCGCCTTGCAGCCCAGGCCCTCGACCACCTTGAGGTGATCGACGCCGTAGCTGCCTTCGATGCCGGCGTCGGCCGGTGCGTTGATGTTGTCGAAGGCCAGTTGCACGCAGTAGTCCATCTCGAAGCCGCGCTGCGACTGGCGGATCAGGCCGAGATAGGAGTTGTTGACCACGATGTGCAGGTAGGGCAGCTTGAACTGCGCGCCCACGGCCAGCTCTTCGATCATGAACTGGAAGTCGTAGTCGCCCGAGAGCGCGACGATCTTGCGCGTCGGGTCGGCGGCGCGCACGCCCAGCGCGGCGGGAATGGTCCAGCCCAGCGGGCCGGCCTGGCCGCAGTTGATCCAGTGGCGCGGGTTGTACACGTGCAGGAACTGCGCGGCCGCGATCTGCGACAGGCCGATGGTGCTCACGTAGCAGGTGTCGCGTTCCAGGTGGTTGTTCATGCACTGGTACACGCGCTGCGGCTTCATCGGCACGGTGTCGAAGTTGGTCTTGCGCAGCAAGGTCTTCTTGCGCTCGCGGCATTCGCCGGCCCAGGCGCCACGGTCGGTGAGCTTGCCGGCGGCCTTCATTTCCTCGGCCACTTCGACGAAGAGTTCGAGCGCGGCCTTGGCGTCGGAGACGATGCCGAAGTCGGGCGTGAACACGCGGCCGATCTGCGTGGGCTCGATGTCCACGTGCACGAAGGTGCGGCCCTTGGTGTAGACGTCGACCGAGCCGGTGTGGCGGTTGGCCCAGCGGTTGCCGATGCCCAGCACGAAGTCCGACGCCAGCACGGTGGCGTTGCCGTAGCGGTGGCTGGTCTGCAGGCCGCACATGCCGGCCATGAGCGGGTGGTCGTCGGGAATGGCGCCCCAGCCCATGAGCGTGGGGATCACCGGCACGCCGGTGGCTTCGGCAAAGCGCACGAGCAGGTCGGACGCGTCGGCGTTGATGATGCCGCCGCCGGCCACGATCAGCGGGCGCTCGGCCGCCTGCATCATGCCGATGGCCTTCTCGATCTGGGCGCGCGTGGCGGCCGGTTTGTAGGGCTTGAGGGGCTCGTAGGCGTCGATGTCGAACTCGATCTGCGCCATCTGCACGTCGAAGGGCAGGTCGATGAGCACGGGGCCCGGGCGGCCCGAGCGCATGAGGTGGAAGGCCTGCTGGAACACCTGCGGCACCTGGCCGGGTTCGCGCACGGTGACCGACCACTTGGTGACGGGCTTGGAGATCGACTCGATGTCGACTGCCTGGAAGTCTTCCTTGTACAGGCGTGCGCGCGGTGCCTGGCCGGTGATGCAAAGGATGGGAATGGAATCGGCCCAGGCCGAGTACAGGCCCGTGATCATGTCGGTGCCCGCCGGGCCCGAGGTGCCGATGCACACGCCGATGTTGCCGGCCACGGCGCGGGTGTAGCCCTCGGCCATGTGCGAGGCGCCCTCGACGTGGCGCGCGAGGATGTGCGAGATGCTGCCGCGCTGGCGCAGGGCCGAGTACAGCGGGTTGATCGCCGCGCCCGGCACGCCGAAGGCCTGCGTGACGCCTTCTTTTTCCATCACCAGAACTGCGGCCTGGACCGCTGTCATCTTTGCCATTTGAAAGTCTCCTTGAGGTGGCCTCACTGTAGGAAGCGGGGCGCATTCCAAGAAGACGGCTGGGGGCCATAAAACCTATTCCGCCATGGAATAACTGGCTACCATCCGGCCATGGACCGTCTATTGGCAATGGAAATGTTCGTGCGGGTCGTGGAGACCGGCAGCTTCTCGAAAGCGGCGCGCGAGTTCAACACCACGCAACCCACCGTGACCAAGCAGGTCGCGGCCACGGAGGCGCGCCTGAAGGTGCGGCTGCTCAACCGCAACACGCGCGGCGTGAGCCTCACGGAGCCGGGCGCGCTGTACTACGAGAAGTGCAAGACCATCGTGCGCGACGCGGAGGAGGCCGACAGCATCGTGCAGCTGCGCCAGAACCAGGCGCAGGGCCTCTTGCGCGTCGGCACGTCGGTGGCCTTCGGGCGGCGCGTGGTGGTGCCGCTGGCGCTGGAGTACATGCGCCGGCATCCGCAGGTGCAGCTGGACCTGAGCTTCGAGGACCGCTACGTCGACCTCATCGCGCAGGGCATCGACGTGGCGATCCGCATGGGCAAGCTGGCCGATTCGTCACTGGGCGCGCGCTACCTCGGCGCGAATCCGTGGGTCATGGTGGCGTCGCCGGCCTACCTGAAGAAGCACGGCACGCCCAAGCGCGCGCAGGACCTGAGCGCGCACGTGGCGCTGATCTACAGCAGCGTGGTGGGCGACGAGTTCTGGCGCATGCACACGCCCAAGGGCGATCCGGTGACGGTGCCGGTCTCGGGGCGCTTCCGGTCGAACAACCTGTCGGCTGTGCTGGCTGCGGCGCGTGATGGGTTGGGGATCGCGTTGATGCCGCGCTATGTGGCGAGTGAGTCGCTGGCTGCTGGCAAGGTGAACGCCGTGCTGGGGGACCATGCGCTGCCTGAGCAGGAGATTCACGCGGTCTTTCCCTCACCGAAGTTGGTGCCTGGGAAGGTGTCGGGGTTCGTGGCGTTTCTGCAGGGGCGCTTCGACGAAGGGTGGTGGGAGGCCTGAGCCGGCTGTTCAGGGCGCGTGCCCAGGCCACCGGGTACTTCCCTCCGCGAATGTCCCCCGGCCTGCGGCCTCCTCCTTGATTTCGCTGCGGGAAGCACCCAGTGCCCTGGGCACAGGGCACGCTGTGGGGGAGCGGAACCCTCAGGCTGCCAGCCGTTGTGCCGCTCGCCCAGCAGGCCGCGCCAACCCGAGGTGATCGCGCAACGTGCGCCCCTCGTATTCCGTGCGAAAGATGCCTCGCTTCTGCAGGATCGGCACCACGCCCTCCACGAAGTCCTGCAGCCCGTGCGGCAGCGCATCGGGCATCAGGTTGAAACCGTCGGCCGCGCCGCCCTTGAACCAGCGTTCGATGTCGTCGGCGATCTGCTCGGGCGTGCCGACGATCACGCGGTGCCCGCCGCCGCCCGCGAGTTCGCGGATCAGCTGGCGCACCGTGTAGCCGTGCGTACGCCCGGCGGCGACCACGGCGTTGAAGAAGGTGTGGTTGCCGTTGCCATTGCCGGGCAGCGGCAGGTCGTCGGGCAGGCGCTCGTCGAGCTTGAGGCGGTCGGGCGTGATGCCCAGCGTGCCGGCCAGGCGCGTGAGGCTGTAGTCCCAGGGGATCAGGTCGACCAGCGCATCGCGGCGGCGAAGCGCCTGGGCTTCGGTGGCGCCGACGATGGTGGTGAGGCCGGCCAGCACCTTCACCGCATCGGGGCCGCGGCCGAGTTCGGCGGCGCGGGTCTTGAGGGCGCGTGCGTAGGCCTGCGATTCTTCAAAAGATTGCGAGGCGGAGAACACGGCTTCGGCATGGCGCGACGCGAGCTCGCGTCCATCCGCCGAGGCGCCGGCCTGCACCAGCACCGGGTGGCCCTGCGGCGGGCGCGGCAGGTTGAGCGGGCCCTGCACCGCGAAGTGCTCGCCGCGGTGCGCGAGGGCGTGCACCTTGACCGGGTCGATGAAGCGGCCGGCGGCCTTGTCGCCGACGAAGGCATCGTCTTCCCAGCTGTCCCACAGCGCCTTGACGATGTCGGCGAACTCCGAGGCGCGGGCGTAGCGCTTCGCGTGGTCGGGCGTGGTGTCCAGGCCGAAGTTGCGCGCCGAGGGCAGGTCGGCCGTGGTCACCATGTTCCAGCCGGCACGGCCGGCGCTCACGTGGTCGAGCGTGGCGAAGCGGCGCGCGAGGTTGTAGGGCTCGTTGTAGCTGGTGGAGGCGGTGGCGATGAGGCCGATGTGCGTGGTCGCGGCGGCCACGCAGGCTAGCAGGATGGTGGGTTCCAGCGCGGTGATGGGGCGGAAATGGATCTGGTCGACGATGGCCGCGTTGTCGGCCAGGAACACCGCGTCGAGCTTGGCGGCTTCGGCGATCTGCGCGGTGCGGATGTAGTGCTGGATGTCGGCGAACGCCCACGGGTCGCTCTCCGGCAGGCGCCAGGCCGAGGGCACGAAGCCCGAGTGCAGGATGTTGACGTTGAGGTGCAGCTGCCTGCGCGGCGCGGTGTTGTGGTTGTTGCTCATTGGCTGAAATAGTCCGGCAGCCGGTAGCCCGCCCACACGGGGTTGGCCTTGAAGAACTTCTGGAATTCGGGCGACTGGTAGGCGGTGGCGATGTCTTTCGCGAACTTCGCGTTTTCGTTGCTGCGCTTGACGGCCACCACGTTGACGTAGGGCAGCGTCATGTCTTCGAGCTTCAGCGCCTCGGTGAGCTTCAGGCCCGAGGCCACGGCGAAGTTGCCCTGCACGGCCGCGAGGTCGGCGTCGGCCAGCGAGCGCGGTGCCTGCGCGGCGTCCAGCGGCACGATCTTCAGGCGCTTGGGGTTGCTCGCGATGTCGCGCTCCGACACGCTCAGCGGGCTCACGCCCGGCTTGAGCGTCACCCAGCCGACGGCCGCGAGGATGTTGAGCGCACGCGCCGCGTTCACCGGGTCGGCCGGCAGCGTGACGGTGGCGCCGTCGGGCACGGCGTCGAGCGTCTTGTGGCGGCGCGAATAGAGGCCCATGGGCGGCGTCGGCACGTGCACCACGGGCACGAGGTCGAAGCCCTGCTGCTTGTTGGTGGCGTTCAGGTACAGCGAGTGCTGGAAGATGTTGGCGTCGATCTGGCCGCGCTCCACCGCGTCGTTGGGCTGCACGCCCTGGCTGAACTCGACGTACTTGATGCTGTAGCCCAGCTTCTTCAGCTGGGGCTCGATGCCGTGGGTGAAGGCGTCGCGGTAGGGGCCAGGCATGAAGCCGACGCGCAGGTCGTCCGCATGGGCGGGTGCCAGCAACAGCAGGCTCAGTGCGAGCCCGCCGGACAGCGGGGCGAGGCGGCGCAGCCACGAGGGGGCGCGCGAAAGGGAAGGCATGGCGACAACTCCGGGAGACGGCAAGGGGAGTCGGGCACTCTAGGACGCACGCCGCGCGCCGCGAACGAAGATTTGCGCGCTTGCATATCCGCAGGCCGGATAAACCGCGCCGGCTTTTGTAGGATGCGCCCCATGACCCTGCACATCGGAATCGTCGGCTGCTCCGCCGAAGGCGCGGCCCTTTGCTACAAGACCATCTGCATCGAGGGCGCGGCGCTGCTCGGCCCGCACGCGCACCCCGAGGTGTCGATGCACACGCCCTCGCTCGCGGAGTACACGCGCCGCCTGGACGCGGGCGACCTGGCGGGAGTGGGCGAGTTGATGCTCGGCTCCGCGCACAAGCTCGCCGCAGCGGGCGCGGATTTCCTGATCTGCCCCGACAACACCATCCACCAGGCCTTCGACCACGTGGCGCCGCGTTCGCCACGGCCCTGGCTGCACATCGCCGAGGTGGTGGCCGACGAGGCCGTGCGCCGGGGCTTTCGCCGCATCGGCATCACGGGCACGCGCTGGCTGACCGACAGCGAGGTGTATCCCGAGAAGCTCTCGGCGCGCGGCCTTGAATACGTGCGCCCCACCGTCGACGAGCGCGCCGAGATCGGCCGGATCATCATGGACGAGCTGGTCTGCGGCATCTTCAGGCCCGAGGCCGTGGCCACCTTCCAGCGCGTGATGCAGCGCCTGAAAGACGAAGAGGGCTGCGACGCGGTGGTGCTCGGCTGCACCGAGATTCCGCTGATCATGAGCGACGCGAATTCGCCACTGCCGACGCTGGATTCGACACGGCTTTTGGCGCGCGCGGCCTTGCGCCGCGCCACGCAGAAGTCGAACTAGGCCAGGAAGCCTTCGATCAGCTGCGCCACGCGTTGCGGCTGGTCGTGGTGCAGCATGTGGCCCGCGTCGTCGAGCTGTTCGATGCGCACCGAAGGCACGGACTTCAGGCGCTCATGGAACTCGGCGAGCGTGTAGCGCGCCTTCCACCAGCCGTGCAGGCTGTCGTCGGATGCTTCGACCATCAGCGTCGGCGCGGTGATGCGCGCATAGAGCGCGAGCGTCTCGTCGACGCGGAAGATGTTGGCGTTGACGATCTTGTGCGCGGCCTCGCCAAGAATCTGCCAGCGCGTGCTGCCGTCGGCCTGGGGCTGCTGCGCCGACCAGTGGCTGGCCAGCCAGTCGGCCTTGTCCTGCGTGAGGCGCGGGTTGGTCTTCATGAGGCGGCGTGCCACGCCGTCCACCGCCGAATAGCCCGCGAGCGCCTTCTCGCCGCGGTGCAAGCCCTTGAGCTCGTCGATCCACTGGCCGTAGCGCGCGGGCGCCTCGGCGGGCTGGCGCGCGGGCATGCCGAAGCCCTCGAGGTTGACGAGGCGGCGGATGCGCGCCGGGCGCACGCCCGCGTAGTGCATCGCGACGTTGCCGCCCATGCTGTGGCCCACGAGGTCGACCGGGCGTGCATCGTCGCCCTCGCCGGCGTAGTGGTCGAGCAGCCATTCGAGGTCGGCCAGGTAGTCGGGCAGCCAGTAGTTGTCGACGCCGCCGCCGTCGGTGAGACCGAAGCCGCGCCAGTCGGGGGCGATGATGAAACGGTCGTCCTTCAGGGCATCGACCACGAACTGCCAGGAGGCCGCCACGTCCATCCAGCCATGCACCAGCACCAGCGGCGGGCGCTCGCTCGACGGTTGCCCCCAGAGGCGGACGTGGTAGTTCAGGTTGCGCACGGGCACGAATTCGCTGCGCGAAGGGCGGAGGGCTTGGTACATATGGCGCTCGATGATACGGAGAGGCCGCGCCGCGCGCAGTCCGCCACAGGACAGGGCTGCGCTCGGTTTCTCGGGGCCGGGGCAGCGCCTGCCGCGCGGGCGCGCTAGCATTCCGCGCATGAAAAAGATTCCACTCGGTCAGAGCGACCTTCACGTCACCCCGATCTGCCTCGGCACCATGACTTTCGGCGAGCAGGTCGACGAGCCCACCGCCCACGCCGTCCTGAACCGTTCGCTCGAGCGCGGCGTCGACTTCATCGACACGGCCGAGATGTACGCGGTGCCCGCGCGCAAGGAAACCTGCGGCGCCACCGAAACCATCATCGGGAACTGGTTTGCGGCCAACCCCGGCACGCGCCAGAAGATCACGCTGGCGACCAAGGTGGCCGGCCCCTCGCGCGGCATGCCCTGGGTGCGCGAAGGCACGGGCATGACGGCGGCCGACATCGAGGCCTCGTGCCACGGCAGCCTGCGCCGCCTGCAGACCGACGTGATCGACCTGTACCAGATCCACTGGCCCGAGCGCCACGTGCCGGTGTTCGGCAACATCCACTACAGCCCCGAGAAGGAAACTTCGCAAACGCCGATCCACGACCAGCTCGAGGCGTTGGGCAAGCTGGTGAAGGCGGGCAAGGTGCGCACCATCGGCCTGTCGAACGAGACGCCCTACGGCGTGCACGAGTTCGTGCGGCTGGCCGAGCAGCACGGGCTGCCGCGCGTGGTGTCGGTGCAGAACGTCTACAACCTGGTGAGCCGCGCGCACGAGAACGCGCTCGACGAGACCATGCACCGGCTCGGCGTGTCGCTGCTGGCGTACTCGCCGCTGGCCTTCGGCCTGCTGACGGGCAAGTACGACCAGAGCGGCATCGAGGGCCCCGACGCGCCCAAGGGCGCGCGCATCTCGAGCTACGAATCGGTGCGCAAGCAGCGCTGGGGCAAGCCCGACGCGCTGCGCGCGGCGCGGCGCTACAACCAGCTCGCGCGCGACCACGGCCTGAGCCCCACGCAGCTCGCGCTGGCCTTCTGCTACACCAAGTGGCAGGTGGCGAGCACGATCATCGGCGTGACCTCGGTGGCGCAGCTCGACGAAGACCTGGACGCCTACGGCACCACGCTGTCGGCCGAGGTGCTGGCCGAGATCGACAAGATCCGCCTGGACATCCGTGACCCCGCCGCCTGACCTGAGCAAGTGAGCAAGAAAGCCCACGTTTCCGAGACGCCCGCCACCCAGCTGCTGCGGGCGAACAAGGTCGCCTTCACCGAGCACCCCTACGAGTACCAGGAGCACGGCGGCGCCCAGCACAGCGCGCAGGTGCTGGGCTTCGACCCGTTCACCGTGGTCAAGACGCTGGTGATGCAGGACCAGGACGCCAGGCCGCTGATCGTGCTGATGCACGGCAACCGCACGGTGTCGACCAAGAACCTCGCGCGGCAGATCGGCGCCAAGTCGGTCGAGCCCTGCAAGCCCGAGGTGGCGCAGCGCCACAGCGGCTACATGGTGGGCGGCACCTCGCCCTTCGGCACGCGGCGCGAGATGCCGGTCTACATCGAGTCGAGCGTGCTCGAGCTGCCGAAGATCGCGATCAACGGCGGGCGGCGCGGCTACCTCGTGGGTATCGATCCGCAGGTGTGCGTGACGCTGCTGGGCGCCAAGCCCGTGCAGTGCGCGCTGGCAGAATAGCCGGCGTTTGCTTTTTCCCGCCGGGCATGCAGGCCGGCGGCGCACAACAACAATCCGTTCCCCGGAGACCGCCTTGAGTTTCGATCTGCCTTCCCTCCTTGCCATCGTGGCGTCGTACCTGATCGGTTCGCTGTCGTTTGCGGTCATCGTGAGCAAGTCGCTCGGCATGGCCGATCCGCGCAGCTACGGCAGCGGCAACCCCGGCGCCACCAACGTGCTGCGTTCGGGCAACAAGGGCGCCGCGCTGGCCACCTTGCTGCTCGATGCGGCGAAGGGCTGGCTGCCGGTGTTCCTGATCCGCCAGTTCGGCGCGCAGTGGGGGCTGGGCGAGGGCGTGGCGGCGCTGGCGGGCCTGGCGGCCTTCCTGGGCCACCTGTACCCGGTGTTCTTCAGCTTCCAGGGCGGCAAGGGCGTGGCCACGGCCGCCGGCGTGCTGGTGGGCATCGCGCCCTGGCTGGGGCTGGCCACGGGCGCGACCTGGCTGATCATCGCGATCTTCTTCCGCTATTCGTCGCTGTCGTCGCTGGTGGCGGCGTTCTTCGCGCCCGCCTACTACCTGCTGGGTGGAAACATTGCGTGGCCACTCGACCGCACGGTGCTGATTGCGATCATCATCATGAGTCTGCTGCTGATCTGGCGGCACCGCGAAAACATCCGCCGGCTCGCGGCCGGCACGGAGTCGAAACTCGGCTCGAAGAAAAAGGCTTGAACTCACCATGGCATCCATCACCCGCTTCCACGTCGGCCCGCGTCTGTCCGAGACCGCGGTGCACAACGGCACCATCTACCTCGCGGGCCAGGTGCCCGACGACACCACGCAGGACATCCGCGGCCAGACCGCGCAGGTGCTCGGCATGGTCGACCGCCTGCTGGCCGAGGCCGGCAGCGACAAGTCGCGCATCCTCATGACGCAGATCTTCCTGGCCGACATCGGCGACATCGGCGCCATGAACGAGGTGTGGGACGCGTGGATTCCGGCCGGCAACACGCCGCCGCGCGCGACCGTGGAGGCCAAGATGGCCAACGCGGCTTACAAGATCGAGATCGTCGTCACGGCCGCACAGGCCTGAGGCCGGATCGGGAGCGGTCTCAGTACCGCTTCTCGAGAATCATCTCGTCGGCATCGCGCCGCATCGAGAAGCGATTGAGAAAGCTGTTGCCCAGCAGCACGAAGGGCATGGGTTGCTGCGAGACGATGGCGTCGATGTCGTAGACCTCGACGTCGCCCACGCGCACGCTCTGCAGCCGCAGCCTGTAGCCCGCAGCGTTGCCATTGGCCGTGCGCATCTGCACCAGCTGCCCCTTGCTGTAATCGAGCCCGATGCGCTGGGCATCGACCGCCGACAGCGCGATGGTGGTTGCGCCGGTGTCGAGCATGAAGGTGACGGCGCGGCCGTTGATCTGGCCCTGCGTCATGTAGTGGCCCCGGCTGTCGGCCTGCAGCACGATGCGGTTGCCGCCGCTGCCGGCAATACCGCCCCGGCCGATGCTCACGGGCGAATCCATGCGCAGCGAAAAGCGCTTGCCCGCCGATTCGACCACCGCCTGGTCGGCCTGCAGCGACACCAGCTTGACGCCCTGGAAGGTCTCCCCGACCGCCACCGTCTTGGGCGGCGCGCCGTTCACGATGAGGATGGCGCGGCTGCCGATGGAGCCGGTCAGCGTGACCGAGTCGGCGGCGTGCGCCGCCATGGCCGCGGCCGCCCACAGCGCCGCGACGAGGAGCGCCTTCATGCGCGGGTCAGTCGCGGAAGTTGTTGAAGGACAGCGGCATGTCGGGCACGTCCTTCTTGATGAGGGCCATGGCGGCCTGCAGGTCGTCGCGCTTGGCGCCGGTGATGCGCACGGCGTCGCCCTGGATCGCGGCCTGCACCTTGAGCTTGCTGTCCTTGACGATGCGGGTGATCTTCTTGGCCTGCTCGCTCTCGATGCCGTTCTTGATCTTGATGACCTGCTTGACCTTGTCGCCGCCCATCTTCTGGACGTCGCCCTTGTCGAGAAAGCGCACGTCGACGTTGCGCTTGGTGAGCTTGTTGCGAAGGATGTCCTCGACCTGCACGAGCTGGAACTCGGCATCGCCGATCATGGTGATCTCCTTGTCCTTGAGCTCGACGGCGGCGGCGGTGCCCTTGAAATCGAAGCGCGTGGCGATTTCCTTGGCGGTGTTTTCGACCGCATTCTTCACTTCGGGCAGATTGGGCTCGCAGACGGTATCGAAAGACGGCATGGGCACTCCTGGACGCACGGGGACTGAATGCGACAATTCTCCCATGATCGTGGAGTCCAATGTCCCGCTGCAGCCCTACAACAGCTTCGGCATCGTCGCGCGCGCGCAGCACCTGGCGCGCATCACCAGCGAGGCCGACCTGGCCGCGCTGCACGCCGATCCGGCCTGGCGCGACGAACCCCGTTTCGTGCTCGGCGGCGGCAGCAACATCGTGCTCACGGGCGACGTCAAGCCGCTGGTGCTGAAGGTCGAGATCAAGGGCCGGCGGCTGGTCGAAGAGACGCCGCGCGCCTGGATCGTCGAGGCCGGCGCCGGCGAAACCTGGCACGACACCGTCGAATGGATGGTGCGCAGCGGCTATCCGGGGCTGGAAAACCTGGCGCTCATTCCCGGCACGGTGGGCGGCGCGCCGGTGCAGAACATCGGCGCCTATGGCGTCGAGCTGCAGGACCGCTTCGACTCGCTCGACGCCTTCGACCTCGAAACCGGCCGCGCCTTCACGCTCGACGCGGCGCAGTGCGCCTTCGGCTACCGCGATTCGGTCTTCAAGCACGTGCGCAGCGGCCCGAACGATTTCGGCCTGGCGGGCCGGGCGGTCATCACGCGGGTGCGCTTCCGGCTGCCCAAACCGTGGAAACCGGTGGTCGGCTACCTCGACCTTGAACGCAAGATGGAAGAAACCGCCAACTTCACGCCCAGCGCGGTCGACATCTTCGAGTGGATCTGCGCCATCCGCCGTGCCAAGCTGCCCGACTGGCGCGTGCTGGGCAACGCCGGCAGCTTCTTCAAGAACCCGACGGTCACGCCCGAGCAGTGCGCCGACATCATCGCGCGCGACCCCAAGATCGTTCACTACCCGATGGACGACGGCAGCATCAAGCTCGCGGCCGGCTGGCTCATCGACGCCTGCGGCTGGAAGGGCAAGTCGGTGGGCAACGCCGGCGTGTACGAAAAGCAGGCGCTGGTGCTGGTCAACCGCGGCGGCTCGGCCAACCCGGTGACCGGCGGCGAGGTGATGACGCTGGCCAAGGCGATCCAGACCAGCGTGTACGAGCGCTTCGGCATCCGATTGGAGCCGGAGCCGGTGGTGGTCTGACGCGGTGGATCTCGACTTCCTGCACCTGAACTACCGCCGGCGCATCGCCGTGCTGGGCTGGGCGCAGCTTGCCGTCATCGTGGCGGGCATCGCCTCGGTGTTCCTGGTGCGGGCGGGCTGGTGGGGGTCGGTGCTGCTGATCCTCGCGGCCCTCTTATTCGCGGGGCTCCTGAGCCAGATCGAACTCAGCCTGCGCCGCCAGTTCATCCGCGAGGCCCGGCTGCCGCCGTTCCTGATCGGCAAGCTCCGCGCGGCGCACCCGCAACTGAGCCGACGCGACGCCGAGTTGGTGCTGCGCGGGCTGCGGCAGTTCTTCATGGCGTACCTGCGCAGCAACCTCAAGTTCGTCGCCATGCCCTCGCGGGTGGTCGACACGGCCTGGCACGAGTTCATCCTGCACACGCAGGGCTACCAGACCTGGTGCCAGGCGGCCTTCGGGCGCCTGCTGCACCACAGCCCGGCCGAGGTACTGGGGCAGGACGCGCGGCGCAACGACGGCCTGCGCCGCACCTGGTACTGGGCCTGCAAGGAAGAAAGCATCGACCCGCGTAATCCGGCGCGACTGCCGCTGCTGTTCGCGCTGGACATCAAGTTCGCGATTGCGGACGGCTTTCACTACATCCCCGATTGCCGGGCGATCGAGCGCGCAACGGGCACCGACGCGCACTGCGGCTCGAGCTTCGGCGATTCGTCGTCTGACGGCGGCAGCTCGGGCGATGCCGGAGGCTTCGGCGGCAGCGAGGCGAGCGGGAGCGGCGATGGCGGCTCCGGCGACGGCGGTGGCGCGTCCGATGGGGGCGGTGGATGCGGTGGCGGGTGCGGAGGAGGCGGCGACTGACGCCGGGTGCACCTTCCAAAGAAAAACGGGCCCCGAGGGGCCCGTTGTCATTGCTGCCCTTGCGGTTGGCAAGGGCAGCGAAGGGATCGATCAGCTCGCGTCGCCGTCGTTCGCCAGCTTCGGCAGCGAGGCGCCTTCGCCCGACGACAGCAGGCCGACCTGCGTGTAGATGGCGAGCTTTTCGCGCGTGTCGACGATGTCCAGGTTGCGCATCGTGAGCTGGCCGATGCGGTCCAGCGGCGTGAACGCGCCTTCGACCTTTTCCATGCTCAGGCGCTCGGGCTTGTACGTGAGGTTGGCCGACTCGGTGTTCAGGATCGAGTAGTCGTTGCCGCGGCGCAGCTCGACCGTCACTTCGCCGGTGATGGCGCGTGCCACCCAACGCTGGGCCGTTTCGCGCAGCATGATGGCCTGCGGGTCGAACCAGCGGCCCTGGTACAGCAGGCGGCCCAGGCGGCGGCCGTTGTCGCGGTACTGCTCGATGGTGTCTTCGTTGTGGATGCCGGTGACCAGGCGCTCGTAGGCGATGAACAGCAGCGCCAGGCCGGGGGCCTCGTAGATGCCGCGGCTCTTGGCCTCGATGATGCGGTTTTCGATCTGGTCGCTCATGCCCAGGCCGTGGCGCCCGCCGATGCGGTTGGCTTCGAGGATCAGCTCGACCAGGTTCGTGTAGCGCACGCCGTTCAGCGCGACGGGCACGCCTTCCTCGAAACGCACCGAGACGGTTTCGCGCTTGACTTCGACTTCGTCCTTCCAGAAGGCCACGCCCATGATGGGCTGCACGATCTGCATGCCGCTGTTCAGGTGCTCGAGGTCTTTGGCCTCGTGCGTGGCGCCCAGCATGTTCGAGTCGGTCGAGTAAGCCTTCTCGGACGACATCTTGTAGGCGAAGCCGGCCTTTTGCATGAACGCCGACATTTCGGCGCGGCCGCCCAGCTCGTCGATGAAGACCTGGTCGAGCCAGGGCTTGTAGATCTTCAATGCGGGGTTGGTGAGCAGGCCGTAGCGGTAGAAGCGCTCGATGTCGTTGCCCTTGTAGGTGCTGCCGTCGCCCCAGATGTGGACGTCGTCTTCCTTCATGGCCGACACCAGCATGGTGCCCGTCACCGCGCGGCCCAGCGGCGTGGTGTTGAAGTAGGTCACGCCGGCGGTGGTCACGTGGAACGCGCCGGCCTGCAGGGCGGCGATGCCTTCGTTGGCCAGCTGTGCGCGGCAGTCGATCAGGCGGGCGTTCTCGGCGCCGTAGAGCATCGCCTTGCGCGGGATCTCGTCGTAGTCGGGCTCGTCGGGCTGGCCGAGGTTGGCGGTGTAGGCGTAGGGGACCGCGCCCTTGAGCTTCATCCAGTGCAGCGCTGCGCTGGTGTCCAGGCCGCCGGAGAAGGCAATGCCGACCTTCTGGCCGGCGGGAACGTTTTGGAGAATGGTCGACATGTCAGGGGTTCCGTTTCAACCGAAGTGGCAGATGTAGCTGTAGGGCTCGCCGCTCACGCGGATCTGGAAGCTGGAGTTGCCCGGGATGCTGAACTTCTGGCCGGGGCCCGAGGCGATCCATTCGCTGGTGCCCGCGAGCTGGTATTCGCAACTGCCGCCGGTGCCTTCCATGATTTCAGGCGCGCCGGTGTTGAAGGTGAGGGTGGAGGGCAGGACCACGCCGACCGATTTCTTGGTGCCGTCCGCCAGGGTGAGGTTGTGGCTCACGCACTTGCCGTCGAAATACACATTGGCCTTGGTGGCCACTGCGGCGCTGTTGATGGTGTCGGTAGTCGTCGTCATTGGATGGATGGCGCCGGCGCCTGCGCGTTCGGCGGATCGAGGGACGCGCCGCGGCAGCAGCACCCCCGGGGTTGGAGAAGCCCTCGATTTTAGGGGCTCGGGCGAGCCGGCCCGCCGTGGGGGAACTCAGTAGCGCCAGCCGTGGCGATGGCCGCCCCATCCGCGGTAGCCACGGTAGTAGCCGCCACCACCCCAGCCGCGCGAATAACCCAGGTTCAGCGAGATGCCGACCGGCGGGTAGACATAGGGCTGCGCATACGGGTAGGTGTAGGCGGGTTGCACGTAGACGGGCGGGGCGTACACCGGGGCCGGCTGCACGTAGACCGGCGCGGGCGCGTTGGACACCACCACGCCGGGTTCGGGCACGACGCTGTCCCACGGGGAGTTGGCACCTTGTTGGTACTGCCCCTGTTGCGGGTATGGCTGGTACTGTTCCTGGTACTGCGGGCCGTTGTTGGCCTCGACCGGGTAGGGCTGCAATTGCGACTGGGGCTGGACCGGCGCGGTGGTCACGCCCGACGTGGTCACGCCGTAAGCGCTGGCCTGGATCGGAATGGTGGCGCCCGGCCGGCTGGTGGTGCGGGTCGTGTACTGGCGGCCCTGGTACTCGTAGGTGACGTTGTAGCTGACGTCGCTGCCGGTCGTTTCGCGGATCGGCGTGGCGGAAATCACGCGGGCCTGGACCACTTGCTGGGCCTGCACGACGCTGGCGCCCGTGGCCAGCAGGCCGGCCGCCGAGAGCCCCGTGAGGATGCGAAAAACGTGTCTGTTCATGGTGTTCTCTCCTGCAGATCGCGGTTGGAGGCCGGCCGGCGGGACGGGGTTCCGGGGTTTACACGGCGTTCACAGCCCAGCTGTCGGCATCGAAACCAGTCGTTACGCCCGTCTTCGGGCCCCAATCGACCACCGGCCGCTTGATCAGGCTGGGGTTGGCCAGCAGCACGGGGCGGGCCGAGGCGGCGTCGACCACCGCGTCGCGCGTGGCCTCGTCCAGCTTGCGCCAGGTGGTGCCCTTGCGGTTCACCAGTGCCTCCCAGCCGGGGGCCTGGAGCCAGCGGTCGAGCTCGGCCTCGGGCACGCCCTGTTTCTTGAAATCGTGGAAGGCGTAGGCCACGCCATGGTCGTCGAGCCAGGCGCGGGCGCGCTTGACGGTGTCGCAGTTCGGAATGCCGTATAGGGTTGTCATGGCCGCCATGATGCCGCGAGCGGCGGGTCGGCGACAATGCCGGCCTCCATGGAAACCCTGAACGACTGGCTCGCGCGCGCCGAGCACCTTCATCCCGACAAGATCGAACTCGGGCTCGATCGCGCCAAAGAAATGGCGCAGCGTCTGGGCCTGCGTTTCGACTGCCCCGTCATCACGGTGGCGGGCACCAATGGCAAGGGCTCGACCTGCGCCATGCTCGAATCGATCCTCACGCACGCGGGCTACCGCACGGCCGTGTTCACCTCGCCGCACCTGGTGCGCTTCGAGGAGCGGCTGCGGCTCAAGGGCGAGGCGGTCGATGCTTCCAAACTGATAGCAAGCTTCGAGGTGGTGGAAAAGGCCCGTGGCGACATGGCCCTGACCTACTTCGAGTTCACCACGCTCGGCATCCTGCATTGCATGATCCAGGAGAAGCCCGACGTGGCGATCCTCGAGGTCGGCCTGGGCGGCCGGCTCGACGCGGTGAACATCATCGACGCCGACTGCGCGGTCATCACCAGCATCGACCTGGACCACATGGAGTACCTCGGCCCCGACCGCGAAAGCATCGGCTTCGAGAAGGCCGGCATCCTGCGCGCCGGCAAGCCCGCCATCGTGAGCGACCCGGTGCCGCCGCAAAGCGTCATCGACCACGCGAACGCCATCGGCGCTGACCTGTGGCGTTTCGGGCACGACTTCAACGTCTCGGGCGACAAGCAGCAGTGGGGCTGGTCGGGCCGGGGGCGGCGCTACAGCGGGCTGGCCTATCCGGCGCTGCGCGGCGCCAACCAGCTGCTCAATGCTGCGGGCGTGCTCGCGGCGCTCGAGGCGCTGCGCCCGCAGCTGCCGATCACGGCGCAGGCGGTGCGCAACGGGCTCGCGATGGTCGAGCTGCCGGGCCGCTTCCAGATCGTGCCGGGCGAGCCCACGCTGGTGCTCGACGTGGCGCACAACGCCCACGCCGTCGCGGCGCTGGCCGAGAACCTCGACGCGATGGGTTTTTCGCCCACCACGCACGGCGTGTTCGGCGTCATGGCCGACAAGGACCTCGCGCCCATCCTGGCGCGCATCGGGCCGCTGATCGACCGCTGGTACTTCACCGACCTGCCCACGCCGCGCGCCGCCAAGGCCGCCGATCTGCTGGCCGCGTGGCAGGCCCAGAACACGCGCAAAGACGCCTCGGGCAGCGTGCACGCGAGCCCGATGGACGCCCTGCGCGCGGCCATCGAGCAGGCAGGTGCCACTGATAGAATCGTGGTCTTCGGATCGTTCTTCACCGTGGGTGGCGTCCTCGAAAACGGCACCCCCCGGCTGCAAGCCAAACACCTGCTGCCAGGCGGCTGATCGTCGGGCTGTCCACACCCATCCGGCACCATCGGGCACCACCTCGCTGCACTCCTCCAGGGATCGAACTTCATGGCGTTTTTCAAGTTCCGCGCGCGCGGCCCACAAGGCAACGAAGGACGCAGCGCCCCCGCGGCGGTGCCGGCGGAAAGTGTCGAATCCATGCGCCGGCGTGCGCGCCATCGGCTGCTCGGCGCAGCGGTGCTGGTGCTGGTCGGCGTGATCGGCTTCCCGCTGCTGTTCGACACCCAGCCGCGCCCCGTGCCGGTCGATATCCCGATCGAGATTCCCGACCGCAACAAGGCCAAGCCGCTGCCCGTGCCCGCCACGCCGGCACCCGCGACGAGCAGCGCGCCTTCGTCGTCGTCCGATGGCAGCTCCCGCGTGGCGGCGGCCTCGTCGGCCGGCGGCATGATCACCGAGACCGCCGACGGCACCGTGATCGAGCCCGGCGCGACCGTGCCGGCCACCCCGGCGGCGTCCAAGCCCGCCGTCGAGCCGAAGAAGCCCGAACCCAAGCCGGAACCGAAACCCGAGCCGAAGCCCGAGCCCAAACCGGAACCCAAGCCAGAGCCGAAAAAGCCTGAGCCGAAGCCCGAGGTCAAGCCGAAGCAGGAACCCGCCAAGCCCGCCGCGAACGCCGACGACGGCGCGCGCGCCCGTGCGCTGCTCGAGGGCAAGCCGCCCGCCACCGCGCCCAAGCCGGCTGCCGACGACAACGGCCGCTTCGTCGTGCAGGTCGGTGCCTTTGCCGATGCCGACAAGGCGCGCGAAGTGCGCCAGAAGCTCGAGCGCGCCGGCCTCAAGACCTACGTACACGTCGCCAAGACGACCGACGGCGAACGCACGCGTGTGCGCGTCGGGCCGTTCGCCTCGCGTGCCGAGGCCGAGAAGGCCGCGGACCGGGTCAAGGGCTTGTCTTTGGCCGCAGCCATCCTCACGTTGTAAGCACCGCCGTCGCCCGCTGCCTGTAGTTCATTGCCGTGGCCCTGCTCGACTGGATCGCCATCGCGCTCATCGTGCTGTCGATGCTGTTCGGGCTGGTGCGCGGCCTGGTGTTCGAAGTGATTTCGCTGATCGGCTGGGTGGCCGCCTTCATCGTGGCCCAGTGGGTGGCCTCCGACGTGGCGGCCTGGCTGCCGTTCGGCGACCCGCAGGCCACCTGGCGTTACCCGCTGGCCTTCGTGCTGGTGTTCGTGGCGGTGGCGTTCGGCGTGGGGCTGGCAGCGGCCCTCACGCGCAAGCTGATCGCCGCGGTCGGCCTGCGGCCGGTGGACCGGATTTTGGGAGCAGCGTTCGGCGCGGCACGGGGGGCGGTGGCCCTGCTCGTGCTGGCGGTCGTTGTTCATTTGCTGGCGTTGAGCGACAGTGCCTGGTGGCACGAATCGCGCAGCGCCATTGTTCTCGATGCGGCATTGCAGGGCCTCAAACCCTCGCTGCCTGAAAAGTTGGCAAGCTACCTGCCCTGAGAGGAATCGTTCATGTGTGGAATCGTCGGCGTTGTCAGCAACGCACCCGTCAACCAGCTGCTCTATGACGCGCTGCTGCTGCTGCAGCACCGTGGCCAGGACGCGGCCGGCATCGTGACCTTGCTGGAACGCAAGTTCTTCATGCACAAGGCCAAGGGCATGGTGCGCGACGTGTTCCGCACCCGCAACATGCGCGCGCTGCCGGGCAACGTGGGCCTGGGCCAGGTGCGCTACCCGACCGCGGGCAACGCCTACAGCGAGGAGGAGGCGCAGCCCTTCTACGTGAACGCGCCCTTCGGCATCGTGCTGGTGCACAACGGCAACCTGACCAACGCGCACGCTCTGCGCGCGGAGCTGTTCTCCACCGACCACCGCCACACCAACACCGAGAGCGACTCCGAAGTGCTGCTCAACGTGCTGGCGCATGAAATCGAGCGTTCCTCGCGCGGCGTGCCGTTGCACCCGGCCGAGGTGTTCGCCGCCGTCAAGAACGTCTACAAGCGCCTGCGCGGCTCGTACGCCGTGGTCTCGCTGATCGCCGGCCACGGCCTGCTGGCCTTCCGCGACCCCTACGGCATCCGCCCGCTGTGCATGGGCCGCAGCGCCGACGGCACCGTCATGGTGGCCAGCGAATCGGTCGCGCTCGAAGGCTCGGGCCACGTGTTCGAACGCAACATCGAGCCAGGCGAAGCCGTGTTCATCGACCTCGAAGGCAACGTGCACTCGATGCAGTGCGCCGAAGGTGCGTCGCTCAACCCGTGCATCTTCGAGTTCGTGTACCTCGCACGTCCCGACTCGGTGCTCGATGGCATCTCGGTGTACCAGGCACGCCTGAACCTGGGCGAAACGCTGGCCAAGCGCGTGGTCTCGACCGTGCCGCCGAACCAGATCGACGTGATCATCCCGATTCCCGAATCGAGCCGCCCGAGCGCCACGCAACTCGCGCACCTCCTGGGCATTCCGTACCGCGAAGGCTTCGTGAAGAACCGCTACGTCGGCCGCACCTTCATCATGCCGGGGCAGGGCGTTCGCAAGAAGTCGGTGCGCCAGAAGCTCAACGTGATCGGCAGCGAGTTCAAGGGCCGCAACGTGCTGCTGGTCGACGACTCCATCGTGCGCGGCACCACCAGCCGCGAGATCGTGCAGATGGCGCGCGACGCCGGCGCCCGCAAGGTCTACCTGGCCAGCGCCGCACCGCCAGTGCGCTACCCGAACGTCTACGGCATCGACATGCCGACCAAGGACGAACTCGTGGCGCACGACCGCACCGTCGAGGAAATCCGCGAACTCATCGGCTGCGACGCGCTGATCTACCAGGACGTCGACGCCATGAAGCGCGCCATCGGTTCGCTTAACCCGAAGCTCGCCGGTTTCGACGCCTCGTGCTTCGACGGCGTGTACGTGACCGGCGACATCGACACCGCCGCCATCTCGCGCATGAACGGCAACCGCCCGCGCATCGAGGAAAACGAAGAAGACGCTTCGCGCCTCGCCCTGCCGAACCCCAGCGAGTAAGAGAAAGAAGAGAGGGCCGACGTGAGCCAAGACGAACGCACCTTGCCACCCGGCCTGCACCGCGACACCCTCGCGCTGCGCACCGGCCTGGCGCCCAGCCAGCACGGCGAGCACTCGGAGGCCCTGTTCCTCACGAGCGGCTTCGTGCAGCCCGACGCCGAAACCTCGGCCCGCCGCTTCGCCGGCACCGAGGCCGGCTTCACCTACTCGCGCACCTCGAACCCGACGGTCGCCAGCTTCGAGCAGCGCCTGGCCGCGCTCGAAGGCACCGAGGCCGCCATCGGCGCCTCGACCGGCATGGGCGCGATCCTCATGATGTGCATGGGCCTGCTCAAGGCCGGTGACCATGTGATCTGTTCGCGTTCGGTGTTCGGCTCCACGCTGAACCTGTTCGGCAAGGAGTTCGCCAAGTTCGGCGTCGAGACCACCTTCGTCTCGCAGACCGATGTCGCCGAATGGCGCGCGGCGCTCAAGCCCAACACCAAGCTGCTGTTTGCCGAGACGCCGACCAACCCGCTGACGGAAGTCTGCGACATCCAGGCATTGGCCGACCTGGCCCACGGCGTGGGCGCGCTGCTCGCGGTCGACAACTGCTTCTGCACGCCGATCCTGCAGCGGCCGGCCGAGCTGGGCGCTGACCTCATCATCCATTCGGGCACCAAGTACCTCGACGGCCAGGGCCGTGTGATGGCTGGCGCGATCTGCGGTCCGTCGAAGCTCATCGTCGATGTCTTCGGCCCCGTGGTGCGCACCGCCGGCATGGCGCTGTCGCCATTCAATGCGTGGGTCGTGCTCAAGGGCATGGAAACGCTCGGCATTCGCATGAAGGCGCAATGCGCGAATGCGCTGGCCGTGGCGCAGTGGCTCGAGCAGCAGCCCGGCATTGCGCGCGTGTACTACCCCGGTCTTGCCTCGCATGGACAGCACGAACTCGCGATGCGCCAGCAGTCGGGGCAGGGCGGGGCGGTGGTGTCGTTCGACGTGGTCGGCGACACGCCCGACGCCGCGCGCGCCAACGCCTTCCACGTGATCAACAGCACGCGCGTCGTGAGCATCGCCACCAACCTGGGCGACACCAAGACCATCATCACGCACCCCGGCACGACCTCGCACGGCCGCCTCACCGAAGTGCAGCGCCAGGCTGCCGGCATCAGCCAGGGGTTGATCCGCCTCGCGGTCGGCCTCGAATACATCGACGACATCACGGCCGACCTTTCGCGCGGCCTGAGCACCCTGACTTCCTGATTTTTCATTTCATGACCGGCAAAGTTCGCACCCGCATCGCACCGTCTCCCACCGGCTTCCTGCACCTGGGCACGGCGCGCACCGCACTCTATTCGTGGGCCTATGCGCGCCACCACGGCGGCGAGTTCGTGCTGCGCATCGAGGACACCGACGTGGCCCGCTCCACGCAGGACTCGACCGACCAGATCCTCGCGTCGATGCACTGGCTCGGCCTCGACTACGACGAAGGCCCGATCTACCAGATGCAGCGCCTCGAGCGCTACCGCGAAGTCATCGCACAGATGCTCGCGGCCGGCACCGCCTACCACTGCTACTGCACGCCGGCCGAGCTCGACGAGATGCGCGAAGCCCAACGCGCGCGCGGCGAGAAGACGCTGTACGACCGCCGCTGGCGCCCGGCGCCCGGCAAGGTGCTGCCGCCCGTGCCCGAAGGCGTGCCGCCCGTGGTGCGCTTCTGCAATCCGCCCGAAGGCGATGTGACGTGGAACGACCTCGTCAAGGGCGAGATCACCATCAACAACCGCGAGATCGACGACCTGATCATCCTGCGGCCCGACGGTGTGCCCACCTACAACTTCGCGGTGGTGGTCGACGACTGGGACATGGCCATCACGCACGTGTTCCGCGGCGACGAGCACATCAACAACACGCCGTGGCAGATCAACATCTTCCGCGCACTCGGCGCACCGCTGCCGCAGTTCGGCCACGTGCCTGTGATCCTCGGCGACGACGGGCAGAAGCTCTCGAAGCGCCGCGGCGCGGTGAGCGTCACAGCGTACGAGGACAACGGCTACCTGCCTGAAGCCATGCTCAACTACCTCGCGCGCCTGGGCTGGAGCCACGGCGACGACGAGCTCTTCACGCGCGAGCAGATGGTGAGCTGGTTCGACGGATCGCACCTGTCGAAGAGCCCCGCGCAGTGGGACGCGGCCAAGCTTGCATGGGTGAATGCGCAGTACATCAAGGCCAGGAGCGGCGACGAGCTCGCGCCGCTTGTTGCAGCGCAGTTGCAAAAGCGCGGCATCGTCGCCGATGAGCGTCTGCCTGCGATCTGTGCGCTCTTCAAGGACCGTTGCGACACCACGGTGGCGCTCGCTGGTTGGGCTGCGGCCTTCTATGCGGACATCGAAGTGAGCGATGCAGACCGCGCGCAGCACATCACCGATGCAGTGAAGCCCGCGATCGCAACACTCGTTGAAAAATTGATGACGGTCGCCTGGGAGAGGGCCGAAATCGCAGTTATGATCAAGGAAGTCCTCGCGACACACGCGCTGAAAATGCCCGTGTTAGCGATGCCAGTACGAGTGCTTGTGATGGGAACATCGCAGACACCGTCCCTCGATTCAGTGCTCGAAATTTTTTCCCGCGAAAAAGTTATCGAGCGATTGAAAAAGGCCTGAAAAATCGGGCTATAATTCGAGGCTCGACACCCACACGGGGGTATAGCTCAGCTGGGAGAGCGCTTGCATGGCATGCAAGAGGTCATCGGTTCGATCCCGTTTACCTCCACCATCAAAGTGTCGAGTAGGTTAGAGATGCTGATCGCAGCACGTCCAAGGTTTTGACCCTATCGTCTAGAGGCCTAGGACACCACCCTTTCACGGTGGCTACCGGGGTTCGAATCCCCGTAGGGTCGCCAGTTTCACTTCGGTGAAGTCGGCACGAGTCGTCAACACTCGGTTCCGCAAGGAACGAACGTTGTCTACCAGGAGTGGTAGTTCAGTTGGTTAGAATACCGGCCTGTCACGCCGGGGGTCGCGGGTTCGAGTCCCGTCCACTCCGCCAAACACAAGCCCCAGTAGCAGTTTTGCTACTGGGGCTTTTTGTTTTGCTCCGGGGCTAGGGCGCGGATGGGCACTTGTTCCAGGGATTCCGGCTAACCCCACCACTACCTGCCGGCAGCGTGACATTTGGGAACGTTCTTCACCGTGGCGATGTACGCGACGCCGCCAGGCCAGGCGTTGGTGATGCATCAGGGCAGCTTCTCGCCCTCCAGGAGATGAAATGATTTTTCCCCGGTCCACTCTCAAGCTCGGTGTCGCAGGTCTCGTGGCTGCCGCCGCCGTTTTCACCGCCGCATCGGCCAGTGCAGCCACCAGCTGGTCCATTGGCGTCAACTTGCCTGGCGTGGTCGTGAGCGAGCCCGCACCGGTCTATTACGAGCCGGCGCCTGTCTATTCGAGGCCAGCCCCGACCTACTACCAGCCCGCACAGCCGGTCTACTCCGCCCCGGCACCTGTCTACTACGAGCCTGAATCCCGTTGGGAAGAGCGTCGCGCGCAACGCTGGGAGGAACGCCGCGCAGAGCGCCGTGAATGGCGCCGCCGTCAATGGGAGCGTGAGCAGCACCGTCGCTACTACGAGGATCGCGACTGACATCGGGAACGTCGATCCCTGCGAATCTGCCGGGCCTGGCATCAGTGATCTGCTGCCAGGCCCGGCTCGCACGCACGCGCGGTTGACCTGAGCGCAGCACGTTTCCGGAGCGCAGCCACGCGCTCCCGGCGGTTGCCTGCGAGCCCTGCGCATCCGCAGGGCCGACAGGACTTTCCCCGAGCCATCGACGCATGAAGTCCGGGCATACTCGCGCGCCCTCCAGATTTCCAACAACAACGCCTAGAAGAACTTCATGTCAGGACACGGCTTTCACGTGCATGGTCCGCACGATCACGAACTCGAACATGCAGCATCCGGCGGCCACGACCACGGCCACGGTGATGCAGCCTCCTCAGGCAAGGGCATGAGCACGACGGGAAAGATCGCTGTCAGCACCGCGGCCATTGCGACGGCGGGCGCGATCTTCGCGTACATGGGCGGGGCCACGCAGGCCAACGCCGGCCTCTACAAGAACAACGCGGCCATCAAGAAGACCGAGGCCTCCAACCAGTGGAATTACTTCCAGTCGAAGAGCACCAAGCAGGCGCTGGCGGAGTTCGCACGCGACACTGCCACCGACGACGGCCGTCGCCAGGGCTGGCAGGTGAAGGTCACCCGCTACGAGCAGGAGAAGACCGAGATCCAGGCCGCCGCCAAGAAGCTGGAGGACGAGGCCAGCCGCTGGGACGCGCAATCCGAGACGCAGATGCACCAGCACCACCGCTGGGCGCAGGCCACCACCGTGCTGCAGGTCTCCATCGCGCTGGCGGCCATTGCGCTGCTCACCCGGAAGAAATGGCTGGAGCGCGCGATGTACGGCGTCGCCGTCGCGGGCGTGGCGATCGGCGCGCTGGCGGCGCTGCACATCTAGGACGGGGCGCGGCGGTTCACCAGCGCGTGAATCCCGCGCAGGTCCAACCGCTCCAGCAGGTTGGCAAGCAGAGCCAGGAACGGCGCGTAGGCGGCTTCGTCGGCGTGGCGTTCGATCCAGTGCTCGATGTCCGTGACGCGGCCCTCAAGCGCCAGGCTGGCGAGTTCGTCCAGGGCGCGATCCTCCGGCATGGCATCTCGGGGCATCGCGGGCGCCGGTGATGGCTCGCCAGGCGCGGTTTCCCGCTGCGCGACGACGGGCCAGTCCGCGTCGGAGGCATCGACCGGCACCGACAGCGCGAAGGAGAACGTCGCACCCTGACCGGCCACGCTGGCCACACTCAGCGTTCCGCCCATGGCCGAGACGATGCGCTGCGCGATGAACAGGCCCAAGCCCGTGCTGCCGCTCGCGGGGTGCATCTGCTGGAAGGCGCCGAAGATGTCGATGTTCCGGCTCATGTCGATGCCGATCCCGGTGTCACTGACCGCGAAGCTCAAGACACAGGCGCGCCCCTCGGGCCGGGCCGTGACCGACAAGGTCACCACACCGTCGCGCGTGAACTTGGCGGCGTTGGACAGCAGGTTCAGCAGCACCTGCTGCATGCGCTTTCCGTCCAGGCCGATCTCTCGGGGCATTCGCTCGGAAGGGCGGTAGCGAAAGCGGTTGTTGCGCTGCGCGCACAGAGCGACGGCGTAGTCGGAAATGTCGTCCAGCAGGCGCGGCAGGTCGGTGGTGACGGGGTGGACCGTCAGCGGTTGCAGCTCTGCCTTGGCGTACTCCAGCAGTTCGTCGATCAGGTGGAGCTGGTACTTGACGCTGCGCTGGATGGTCAGCAGATGCTTGCGCTGCGTGTCGTGCGCATCGGCGAGCAGGAGAGACGCGTACCCGCCGATCGTCGCAAGCGGTGCGCGCAGGTCGTGGCCGATGTAGCCCAGGATCTCGACTTTCTGATGGGCCTTGGCCTCGATGTGGGCAAGGGCCGCGCGCAGATCGGCATGCAAGGCGGCGGCGTGCATGTTGCCGAAGGCGAGTGCGTAGCCGATGTGGGTCAACTTCAAGCCGAAGGCCAGCAGGGTCTGGAAATTGCCCGACGCCAGAAAATCCTGTGGCACGGGAAAGAAGGGCGTGCCGACCAGGCGTGCACCATGAACCAGCAACGCCAGCAAGGCGACGACGACCACTTCGGGGTTGCTGTTTCCCCCGCGCCCACGACCCATCGTGCACAGTGCCTGAAGGGTCATCAGGGCGATCACAGACTGGGCCGCGCCGTACACGTAGACACGCGCCGAGGTGTCGTACGTGACATAGGAGAAGCAGGCCAGCAAGGCCACTTCCACCGCCAGTACCCCTGCCATCCAGGGCAGCCACGCGCGGCGCCGATCGAAGAACAGGCAGATGCCCACGTAGAACAGGACCGAACTCAGTGTCGTGAGGAAATTCCCGAGGAGGATGGAGAAGAAGTCCGGGATCCTGTCCCGCAGGATGAGCAGCAAGGCGCCGACGCCGAAGACAAGGAAGCCGACGCCCCAGACCAGCAGATAGCGCGCGCGTCCCTTCGCCCACAGCGCCAGCATGCCGGCGGCAAGGACAAACTCCGCCAGCGCCGTGAAGAACGCAGCAGTTCCCAGATTCAGATTCATTTGGACTTCGATCGACGCTTGGCGATGCGCGTCGCTCCGAGGGGAGTCCGATTCTGCGGAGGATCTCGTCAGCCGCCTTTGCCTGGCGGTGCGCCGGTTTTGATCGGGCGCCCTGTTCGGTCATTGACCGGTTCGCGCCTTCCCAGGTTGCGCGAGTTCAAGCGCAGCGCTACCCCAGCAGCAGGACCTGCGTGCCGTCGGAGGCCACCATCACACCCGGCGAGGCCGCATCGATCTCGATGCGGATGCCCATGTGCAAGGCCGGGTCCAGGGGGCGCTGGCGGCCCGCGTTGAAGAGCGCCACGTCGCGCAGGTAGGTGTCGTGCTGCGCAAGGTTCAGCACGAACTTCTCCGGGTAGGCGCCGGTCGCGCTCAGGTGGTCCGAGAATTTCTCGGTCATCGTGAAGAAGAGGAACAGCGGGTTGTCGGCCATGTCGCAAATCTAGCCGCGCCGGCCGAAATCCGGCTACCGGGTTTGTGGGAGGGAGAAGAGGCGCCCGGCCGCAGCCTCAGGCCATCCCGTAGCGCAGCAGCCAGTTCCAGATCACCGCCGAGCCGTTCGACATCGTCAGCGCCGCCTTCGCGTAGCCCATGAGGTCGGCCAGCCGCACCTCGGCGCGGATCACGACGTCGTGGCGCTGCAGGTCTTCTTCCTTCACGTCCGCGCGGCGCCGGTCGAGTTCGTCGCGCAGCACGGTGGCGTAGGCGCGCGGGCTCTTCAGGCGCAGGAACATGATCGGCTCCACCACCGCGTCGAGCGCGGGATCGACGAAGGTGTGGATCTCGGGTTCGCGCGAGACGACCTGGTCGCCGTGCGCGTCCCGGATCAGCTGCTGGGCCTCTTCGAGCGCGGCCTCGTTCGCCGCGTAGATCCGGCCGCCGCGTCCTTCGCAGATGAACACGTACTGGTCGGGCCGCGAGAGCCAGTCGACCGGCCCGCGCTGGGCGAAGACGGCCAGGCCTTCGGCGCCGGGCAGCAGCGACTGGCGCAGCGGGTACTTGGTGAGCGGGTCTTCAGCGAACATCTTGCAGCTTCCTCGAAATGACGAGCGACGGGGTGTCGGCGCGGCGGTCGGCGGGCACGACCAGCACGTCGCCCGTGGCCCAGCACAGCACGCGTTGCGCCACGCTGCCGAACAGGAAGTCGGCCAGCGGATGGGCGCGGCGCTTGCCGACCACCAGCAGCTCGGCGCGCGCATGCTGCTGCTGCACTGTGGCCTGCCGCGCCGGGTCGCCGCGGCCGATGGCCGACAGCACGCGGTTGCGCCGCGCGCTCGACGAGTCGGTGAGCGAGAACAGCCGCTCGCGCGCCTGCCGCATGCTGTCGTGGCGGTAGGTCTTGATGGCGTGTTCGGACACTTCGGCGTAGCGCAGCTTGCTCTCGTGCATCGTGTTGAGTGCGTGGAACAGCTCCAGCGCGGCGTCGGGGTCCAGCCCGTGGGCCAGGCTCACGAGCTCGCGCGAGGCGGGCGTGAAGTCGACGGCCACGAGGATGCGGCTGTAGCGCAGGCGCGTGTCGAGCCGCGTCACGAGCACCGGGCAGCGCAGCTGCCGCAACAGGCGCTCCACGGGTTGGCCGGTGAAGAAGGCGGCAGGCGAGCGGTCGCGTTCGTGGCTCAGCACCACGAGGTCGACGTAGCGCGCCTCGTCCACGATCTGCGCGAGGCCGCCGCCCGGCCCCGCGACCTGCTTGACCAGCACATCGAAGCGCGAGGCCATGGCGCGAGCCAGCCCCGCGAGGGCAGTCGCTGCTTCGGCGTGCGCGAGCGGCGCTAGGTCCGCGGGCGCGTACACGAGCTTCAGCAGCGCGCCGTGCTCGGCCGCGAGCAGGGCGGCGCGTTCGACCGCGCGGTTGCCGCGCGCCGTCAGGTCGGTGACGGCGAGGATGGATTGAAAGGACGGCGTGCTGGATGCGACGCCGCCTCCGGGAAGGGCGTGCTCCCGCTGAACCTGATGATGATGCATGACGCACTCCAGTCGAACGCGACCCCGGATGACGGGGGCGCAGCCGCGCGGGGCAGGTGCCCGGCGGTCGATGGTTTGCGCTGAAAAGAGAGAGGGGGAAAGAGGCGGACCGCCGGGCTCAGGAATGTGCGGGCGTCTGCTGGGCCGCCGCTGTCATCCGCGCCCACGCAGGCGTGCAACCGCCGGGGCGGGACGTCAAGGTGTGGAGGAAGGGCTGGGCGTTCATGCGGGGGAGTCTAGGCCGGATGCGGCCGAATCCGTTCAGTACCCGCACAACCTTTGCCAGATTGACGCCGCGCGGTGCAGGGCGTGCGCGGTGGGGCTTCCCATTTTTCCTTTTCATTTGTCATGCGCAGGAGGGGACGTGTTTCCGTGTCTGTCCCCGTCTTCCTGGAGGTTCACGCATGAGATCCCACTGTCTAGCGCCCGGCCGGGCCGCAGAGATAGCCCATGAGCGCATCGACGATCGAGGCCTCGAGCGCGGCCGGCTCGAACTGTGCGGGCGGCTCGATGACGGCCGCATGCACCAGCGTCTCCATGATCTGCAGCACCACCCAGGTGGCGAGGTCGAGGTTGCGCGGCGCGAGCTCGGGGCGGTGCTCGTCCAGCAGCTGGCGCACGCGCCGGAAGATGTCGTGGTCGGCGGGGCTTTCTTCGCGCGGCGTGTCGAAGAAGGGAAATTCCTTTTCGAGCACGCGATGCAGCGCCGGGTAGAGCGCATGCGCCGCGAGCAGCGCGCGCACCATGGCCTGCACACGCCCGCGCAGGCTGCGCGCACGCGAGGCGGCCAGCACCTCGTCGATCACCGCGTACATCTGCCCCGCGTGTCGCTCGTGCAGCGCCGTGATCAGCGAGTCCTTGTTCGGGAAGTACTGGTAGAGCGAGCCCACGCTCACGCCGGCGCGTTCGGCGACCACGTTGGTGTTGGTGCCGGCATAGCCGCGCTCGCCCAGAACGCGAGCCGTGGCTTCCAGAATGACCTCGACCATCTGCTGGGAGCGCGCCTGGCGCGGCGCCTTTCTTGGCTGGGGAAGGGATTTCATCGGGCGGTTCGAATGCGAGTTTTCAATGCGAGTGAAGGCTCGTATTCTAAGAAGAACCGAGCAAATGCTCGCATTCAAGAGTTCGCAACATCCGAATCGATACACACACCATGACAGCCAATGCCTCCGAGGCCCACGCGCCGCGTGCGTTGCCTTCCGTCTTCCCGCTCCTGCAGCCAATCGCCGCGGTCCCACCCGAACGGGGCACGCGGCTGGAAGCCCATGTCCTCCAGTGCCGCCTCGTGACGCCGCACATGCGCTGCATCACCCTCGGCGGCCCGGACGTCGCCGCCTTCTTGCGCCACGCGGCGGCCGACCTACCCGGCGCCTGGGTGAAGGTGTTCGTGCCCGGCGGCGAAGGGCGGGCCTACACCCTTCGGCGCATCGACCGCGTCGCCGCCACGCTCGCGCTGGACTTCGTGCTGCACGGCGACAGCGGCCACGAAGGCCCCGCTTCGGCCTGGGCGGCACGGGCGCAGCCGGGCGAACGCATCGGCTTCGCCGGGCCGCGCGACGGCGGCTTCGCGCTCCCGGACGACGCGCGCTGGGTGATGCTGGCCGGCGACGCGACCGCGCTGCCTGCGATCCAGTCGATTGCCGCGAGCCTCGGGCCGGAGATCCGCCTCAAGACCTATGTCGAAGTGCCCACGGCGGCCGATGTGCAGGAGATCCGCAGCCAGGCCGTGCTGCGCACCTGCTGGCTCACCGGCGATCCGGCCGAGCCGGGGCTGGCGCTTCAACAACAGCTGATGCACCGGCCGCAGCCGGCGGGGCCGGGTTACATCTGGCTGGCGGGCGAGTCGGGCGTGGTGCGCACGTTGCGCGCCCATTTCCTGAACGACCAGGGCCTGGCGCGCACGCGCCTGACCGCCAAGGGCTACTGGAAGCACGGCGAAGCCGATCACCGCGACCGGGCCTGAGCCCGACGCGCCGGGTCAGTGTTCCGCCGGTGCGTGGCGCGTGCGGGTGTCCGAAGGCCGCTCGCCGAAGCGCGCGCGGTACTGGGCCGCGAAATGGCCCAGGTGAAGGAAGCCGTATTTTTCCGCCACGTCGCGCACGCCCGTCTGCGTGGACGCGGCCTGCAGCTCGGCGCGCACCCGGTCCAGCCGCAGCTCGCGCAGGAACTCCATCGGTCCCTGGCCCGCATGTTGGCGGAACGCGATCTGCAGGGCGCGCGCGCTGCAGCCGGCCTCGCGGCACACGTCGGCCAGCGACAGCGGCTGCTCGGCGTGCGCGGCCATGAACTCCTGCGCCTTGCGCACCGCGCGCGGCAGCAGGTGGCGCTGCGCGTCGCCGGCGAGCGCGCGCGAGTGGTTGTGGCCGGCCGACATGAGCAGGCTCGACATCAGGTACTCCTCGGCATGCTCGGCCAGGCGCCCGCCGCCTTGCAGCGCATTGCCGGCGTCGAGCGTGAGCCGCAGGTAGTCGATGAAGTGCACCAGCGGCGCGAGCGCGGGGTTGTCCAGCGGCACGCCGAGGTCGAATACCAGGTGCTGGCGCACCGGCGCCTGCAGCAGTGCCTCGAGCCGCGACAGCAGCGCCGCGCGCGCGATGCGCACGATCAGGTGCGGGCTGTCGTCGGCCCAGCGCATCGACAGCAATTCGGTGGGCGAGGGCAGCGAGGCGACGCGCGGCGTGGCGTCGACCTGCTGGCCGCCGCAGCGGATGTCGGCGCCGCCGCGCAACGGAATCTGCAACAGGAAGAAGTCTTGCAGGTAGCCCGGGTCGATCTGCACGCCGGGGCCGTACTGCACGTAATTGAGGCTCACGTCGCGGTGCAGCCGCGCGCTGTGGTGGCAGGCGTCCAGTTCGGTGCGCGGGCGCAGCATCGTGAGGCCGTGGGGGCAGAACACGCGGGCCACGCTCTCGCGCGCCTCGTCCATGTCGTGGCTCTCGAACAAACGGTAACGCTGCAGCGGCAGTCGTGGGGCGGTGGCGGTTTCCATAGGGAAGCGGGCAGACCGTAGCAAAAAGCCTTCCAGCCCACAATTCGGGCCGTCCCTTGGACCCCCCGAAAAAACCTGCGCGGCAGGGACAGCGCCTGCGTTTTCCGGATCGGCCGGCGAGGCCTTGCGTTCTACCTTTGGCCCATTCGCCGAACCGGCGATTCAACCGAGGAGAGCAAGCGTCATGTTCAAGGGACTCGAAGGCAAGAGCGCCATCGTCACGGGTGGTTCGACATTGATAGGCGCCGGCGTGGTGCGCGCCTTCCACGCGGCGGGCGTGAAGGTGGTCGTCGCCGACATCGACGCCGACAAGGGCCAGCCGCTGGCCGACGCACTGGGCGCCGGGGTGCGCTTCATGCGCACCGACATCACCGACGACGCGCAGGTGAAGGCCTGCGTCGAGGAGGCCGCGGCCCGCCACGGCGGCGTGCACTTTCTGGTGAACCTGGCGTGCTCGTACGTGGACGACGGCTTCAAGTCGCCGCGCGCCGACTGGCTCACCTCGTTCAACGTGAACGTGGCCAGCGCCGTCGCGATGCTGCAGGCGGTGCACCCGCACATGGTGGCGGCCGGCGGCGGGGCGGTGGTCAACTTCACCAGCATCTCGTCGCGCGTGGCCCAGACCGGGCGCTGGCTCTACCCCGTGAGCAAGGCCGCGATGGCGCAGCTCACGCGCAACATGGCGATGGACCTCGCACCCGACCGCATCCGCGTGAACAGCGTCTCGCCGGGCTGGACCTGGTCGGCCGTGATGGACCAGCTGACGGGCGGCGACCGCGCGCGCACCGACCGCGTGGCCGCTCCCTATCACCTGCTGGGGCGCGTCGGCGACCCCGACGAGGTGGCGCAGGTGGTGCTGTTCCTGTGCTCCGAGCACGCGAGCTTCGTCACCGGCGCCGACTACGCGGTGGACGGCGGCTACTCCGCCATGGGCCCGGAGCAGGCCGTGCCGGCCATTCCCCGCCTGATGGAACCCTGATCGGCATCCACAACAACACCCCACGAGACAACACAGAAGGAGCAAGCCATGAAGCGAATCGCCATCGTCGGCGCGGGCCAGTCGGGCCTGCAACTGGGACTCGGCCTGCTGGACGCAGGCTACGAGGTCACCATGTACAGCAATCGCACGGCGGACGACATCCGCCACGGCAAGGTCATGTCGAGCCAGTGCATGTTCCACACCGCGCTGCAGGTCGAGCGCGACCTCGGGCTCGACCATTGGGCCAGCGACTGCCCCACGGTGGACGGCATCGGCTTCGCCGTGCCGCACCCCGAGCAGAAGGGCGCCAAGGCCATCGAATGGGCGGCGCGGCTGAACTCGAGCGCGCAGTCGGTCGACCAGCGCGTGAAGGTGCCGGCGTGGATGGCGCTGTTCCAGCAGAAGGGCGGCGAGCTGGTCTTCAAGGACGCGGGCATCGACGACCTCGAGGCCTGCACCCGCAGCCACGACCTCACGCTGGTGGCCAGCGGCAAGGGCGAGATCTCCAAGCTCTTCGAGCGCGACGCCGCCAAGTCGACCTACGACCAGCCGCAGCGCGCACTGGCGCTTACCTACGTGAAGGGCATGCGCCCGCGCACGCCGTACTCGGCCGTGTGCTTCAACCTCATTCCGGGCGTGGGCGAGTACTTCGTGTTCCCGGCGCTCACCACCACGGGCCCGTGCGAGATCATGGTGTTCGAAGGCGTGCCCGGCGGCCCGATGGACTGCTGGGCCGACGTGAAGACCCCGCAGGAACACCTGGCGCGCAGCAAGTGGATCCTCGACACCTTCACGCCCTGGGAGGCCGAGCGCTGCGCCGACATCGAACTCACCGACGACAACGGCATCCTCGCCGGCCGCTTCGCACCCACCGTGCGCAAGCCCATCGCCACGCTGCCTTCGGGCCGCAAGGTGCTCGGCCTGGCCGACGTGGTGGTGCTCAACGACCCGATCACGGGGCAGGGCTCGAACAACGCGGCCAAGTGCGCGGACACCTACCTGAAAAGCATCCTGGCGCGCGGCGAGGGCGCGGCCGATGCGCCGTGGATGCAGCAGACCTTCGACCGCTACTGGTTCGGCTACGCGCAGTGGGTCACGCGCTGGACCAACATGCTGCTCGCACCGCCGCCGCCGCACGTGCTCAAGCTGCTCGGCAGCGCCGGCGCCGTGCCGCCGATGGCCAGCGCCATCGCCAACGGATTCGACGATCCGCGCACCTTCTTCCCGTGGTTCGCCGACCCGCAGGAGGCCGACCGCTACCTTGACACCTGCGCGGCCGCCGCGGCGGCTGCGTAGGCGGAGCCAGCGCATGACACGACGCGTGGCCATCGTCGGCGCCGGCCAGTCCGGCATGCAGCTCGCACTGGGCCTGCGGGCCAAAGGGTACGCCGTGACGGTGTATGCGAACCGCACGGCGCAGGAGATCTTCGACGGGCCGGTGATGTCCAGCCAGTGCATGTTCGAGACCGCGCTGCAGACCGAGCGCGAACTGGGGCTCGACGGCTGGGCCGACACCTGCCCGGTGGTCGAGGGCATCGGCATGTCGGTGCGCAGTCCCGAAGGCAGCCGCGCCATCGCGTGGGAGGCGAAGCTCGACGGCCCCGCGCAGTCGGTCGACCAGCGCCTGAAGATCTCTGCGTGGATGCAGCTCTTTGAAGCGCGTGGCGGTCGCCTCGTGCACCAGGACGCCGACCTCGACACGCTGGAAGACTGCGCGCGCACGCACGACCTCGTGGTCGTCGCGAGCGGCAAGGGCGAGATCTCGGCGCTGTTCCCGCGCGACGCGGCGCGCTCGCCCTTCGACGCGCCGCAGCGCGCGCTGGCGCTCACCTACGTGAAGGGCGTGCGCCCGCGCGAACCGTTCGCGGCCGTGAGCTTCAATCTCATTCCGGGAGTCGGCGAATACTTCGTGTTCCCCGCGCTCACCACCAGCGGCCCGTGCGAGATCATGGTGTTCGAGGGCGTGCCCGGCGGCCCCATGGACTGCTGGGACGACGTGAAGACGCCGCAGGAGCACCTGGCGCGCAGCAAGCAGATCCTGGCCACCTTCCTGCCGTGGGAGGCCGAGCGCTGCGAACACATCGAGCTCACGGACGACCACGGCGTGCTGCGTGGCCGCGTCACGCCCGTGGTGCGTCACCCGGTCGCCACGCTGCCTTCGGGCCGCCAGGTGCTGGGGCTCGCCGATGCCGTCGTGCTCAACGACCCGATCACGGGGCAGGGCTCGAACAACGCGGCCAAGGCGGCCGATATCTACCTCAAGCGCATCCTCGAACATGGCGACGCGCCGTTCGATGCCGCGTGGATGCAGCAGACCTTCGACCGCTACTGGGAGGGCTACGCGCGCTGGGCTACCGACTGGACGCACAGCCTGCTCACGCCGCCTGCGCCGCACCTGCAGAAGCTGCTGCAGAGCGCCACGCACAGGCCGGCCGTGGCGAGCGCGGTGGTCAACGGTTTCGACGACCCGCGCAACTTCGCGCCCTGGTGGTTCGACGCGGCCGAGGCCGACCGCTTTCTCGAAGCCAAGGCGCGCGAGGCGGCGGTCGACCGCTTCGACCGGCGCGACTTCCGCAAGGCGCTCGGCCAGTTCAGCACCGGCGTCACCGTGATCACCACGCGCGCGCTCGACGGGCGCCGCGTGGGCATGACGGCCAACTCGTTCTCGTCGGTGTCGCTCGATCCGCCGCTGGTGCTGTGGAGCCTGGCGCGGCAGGCGCCCAGCGTGGCCGATTTCACCGGCGCGAGCCACTTCGCGATCAACGTGCTGGCCGCGCCGCAGCACCACCTGTCGCGCCAGTTCTCGACACCGCAGGCCGACAAGTTCGGCGGCGTCGACTGCTGCGAAGGCACGGCCGGCGTGCCGCTGCTCAACGGCGTGCTCGCGCGCTTCGTATGCCGCAACGTGCGCCAGTACGACGGCGGCGACCACCTGATCTTCATCGGCGAGGTCGAAGGCTACGAACGCTTCGACGGCGAGCCGCTGGTTTTTCACTCGGGCTACTACCAGGTCACGACGCGCCATCCGGAATGCGTACAGTGAGCCCCTGGTTCCCCACGTCCACCTTTGAGCATTGAACGGAGTCACACACCCATGCAGAACAAGGCATCCATCTCCTCGTCGCAAGACATCCGCATCCAGGCCGCCGACGGCAGCGGCAGCTTCGGCGCCTACCTGGCCCTGCCGCGCGGCGGCACCGGCCCGGGCCTGGTGCTCGCGCAGGAAATCTTCGGCGTCAACAAGACCATGCGTGACGTGGCCGACTACTACGCCGAGGAAGGCTACGTGGTGCTCGTGCCCGACCTGTTCTGGCGCCAGCAGCCCGACGTGCAGCTGGGCTACACGCCCGACGACTGGCAGCGCGCCTTCGCGCTGTACCAGGGCTTCGACGAAGCGCTCGGCATGCAGGACATGCAGTCCGCGATCACCGCGCTGCGCCAGCGCCCCGAGGTGCCCGGCGGCAAGGTCGGCGTGCTCGGCTTCTGCCTGGGCGGCAAGCTCGCCTACCTGGCGGCCTGCCGCACCGACGCGGACGTGGCCGTGGGCTACTACGGCGTGGGCATCGACGCCGCGCTCGACGAGGCCGACCGCATCCGCTGCAAGCTGGCGCTGCACGTGGCCGAGCTCGACGGCTTCTGCCCGCCCGAGGCGCGCGACCGCATCGTGCAGACCCTGCACGGCCGGCCGAATGTCGAGGTGCATGTGTACCCCGGCGTCGACCACGCCTTTGCGCGTGTGGGCGGCGAGCACTTCCACCGTGCCTCGGCGCTCATGGCGCACGAGCGCAGCGTGGCCGCGCTGAAGTCGGCCATCGGCCCCAACTACGACCTGGCGGCGCTGTGGGACAAGCACTGCGAGTACGAGTTCGGCACCCGCAACGTGGACGACACCATGGGCACCATGGTGGCCGAGCCCTATGTGAACCACATCCCGACCATGACCGGCGGCGTGGGCTACAAGAACCTGCACGCGTTCTACACGAATCACTTCGTCAACAGCAACCCGCCCGACACCTCGCTGGTGCCGATCTCGCGCACCGTGGGCGCGACGCAGGTGGTCGACGAGATGCTGTTCTGCTTCACCCACACCACCGAGATCCCGTGGATGCTGCCCGGCGTGGCGCCCACCGGAAAGCGCGTGGAGATCCCGCTGCTCGCGGTCATCAAGTTCCGCGGCGACAAGCTCTACCACGAGCACATCTACTGGGACCAGGCGAGCGTGCTGGTGCAGGTGGGCCTGCTCGACGCGGCGCTGCTGCCGGTGGCGGGCGTGGAAACGGCGCGCAAGCTGCTCGACGAGACGCTGCCGTCGAACACGTTGCTGACGCGCGCTTGATGTGCGCCTGATGCGTCCGCGCGGCGGAACTGCCGCGCGGGACGCAGGGGGCTGCTCAGACCGTCATGCCTTGTTCGACATCGAGCGTCTTGCGGCGCGCCATGGCCAGGTTCGACTTGGTCTTGTCCAGCACCAGGTAGACGAACAGGCCTTCCTTCTTCTGCATCGGGCGGATGATGTGGTACTGCTTGCCGAGCGTGATCAGCATGTCTTCGATGTTGTCGTTCAGGCCGAGGTCGCGCATGGTGCGCAGCTTGGCGCGGACCACTTCGGTGTTGCCGGCGGCGGCCACCTCGAGATCGACGCCCGAGCCGATCTGGCCCAGGATCATGCCGCTGCTCGAATCGACCAGCGCCGCGCACAGGGCGCCGTCGCAGGTCATCAGGTCGTCCATGGATTGCTTGATATTTGCCATCGAAATCTTTCCTAGTCCTCGCCCCTGAAAGTCGGCGGCCGCCCGGGCGAAGGGAATGGGCGGCTGCCGGTGTCGAATGGGTGTGGTGCGCCGGCGCCCGGCGTCAGGCGTGCTGCAGCAGCTGCGTTGCCTGTTTCGCGAAGTACAGGACCTGGCCGATGATGGCTTCGCGGCTGGTGACCACGCTCACGATCAGCGTCATCTCGGGGTGCCGCGCCTGCAGCATGAGGATGTGGCCGTGCGTGGCCTCGATCGCCACGTTGTCGCAGTGGCCCAGCTGGCTTTCCTCGCCGGCCACGGCGCCCAGCGCGGCCAGCGAACTGGCAATGGCCGACAGGCGCGCGACCTGCGCGGTGTTCTCGACGCGCGCGGCCAGCTCCAGGCCGTCTTCGGTCGAGATCACCACGGCCTTCACGCCCTTGATTTCCCGCATCAGGGTGTCGATGGCCGATTCCGCTGCAAGCCTGATTCTTGGAGTGATGTTCATTGCTGCCTGAATGGAAGGAAAAGGAGAAAAAGAGGGGACGTCCTGCGTTCAGACCTCGAGCTGGAGCAGGAGCAGTTCCAGCAGCTGCACGACCTGCTGCGCATCGGTGACGTTGGCCGGCAGCACCGGGCACACGACGCCCTTGGCCTCCATGCGGCGGGCGTAGGCGTCGATGCCGGGGCTCGGGTGCGTTTCCATGCGGCCCACCGCCACCACGCAGGCGGTCTGCGCGATGAGTTCGGCGAAGCCGTCCAGGTAGATGTCGAGGTCGGCCAGCGGATCGGGGCGGCTGTTGTCCACCAGGATCACCACGCCGAGCGCGCCGCGCCCCAGGATGCGCCACATGAAGTCGAAGCGCATCTGGCCGGGGGTGCCGTACAGGCGCAGCTTCTCGCCGTTGTCGAGCGTGAGCTCGCCGTAGTCCAGGCCGACCGTGGTGGTGGCCTTGGCGACCGAGGTGTCGCTGTTGCGCACGTCGGTGCTCACGGGCGGGATCTCGCTCACGCCGGCGATGGCCGTGGTTTTGCCGGCGCCCATGGTGCCGGTGAAGAGGATCTTGTGTTCTACGGTCATTGAGGGCCTGACGGCAGCAAGCCGAGTCGGTTCCTGATGCGTGCGAGCAGGCCGGGCTGCACGGTGTCGCGGGCGGGTGCCGGGAAGCGGCTGTCGGGAAAGACGCTGTCGGGGGCCGAGGCGGCCACAAGTACGCCGGGGCTGGCGGCGCGTTCGAGCAGGCCGGCGCGTTGCAGGTCGGCCAGGAAATCCGCGCACTCCTGGCGTGTGGCGGGCGAGCGCTGCTGCAGCGACAGCACCGACGCCGGCCGGTTGGACATCAGCGTGGCCAGCCGCAGGCGGATCGGCGCCTCGAGCACGGCTGCGGGCGGCCAGCGCAGCATGCGGAATTCTTCGTGCTCGCCGATCGGCACCTCGGTCGTAGCCAGCCCCAGGCCGCGGGCGTGGACGACCATCGCGCCGAGGCGGTTGAGCGCCACTTCCAGCGCATCGGTGTGCAGCGGCAGGGCCAGGAAAGGGCCGCGTTGCGGGTCTGCATGGGCGACGGTCAGCGTGGGCACCGCCGGTTGCGGCGAGGCGGCGGCAAGGGCGACCTGGTCGCCGACGACCCGCAGGTCGGCCTGTTCAGCTTTCCATGACCAGTTCTGGTGCGTGCGGTGGTCGAGCAGCCGGATCAGCGACTTGAGCAGCACTTCTTCGCGGTGCGGCAGCCCCTCGACGCTGTAGCTCAGCAGGGCGCGTTGACTTTTGGGAACGGTGTTAACGGCCGTCATGCAGCCTCCGCACCACCGTGCACATCGGCCGGCCGCTGTGGGATGTTGCGTTCAACCGCATCGAAAACACCGATTGGAGGCGGCATCGCCGTTCTTTTTGCAACTTAAGCACTCACTGTAAGAAGTTGGACGGAGACGCCGATCGCAACGCTGGCTGGGAGAACTAAAGTGTTTGTTTGGAGGTGGCGTCAAAAATATAACACTTGTTGCAAATAAAAACACAAGATTACGAACAACTGTTTTCAGTGGGTCGCGGACGCGACAAAACCTCGCGTGCCGCAGCGCGGCGCGCGAGGTTTCAGGGAGAGGGCGGTGAAAGCGGCGGGCGGGGGGAAGGGCGCCCGCCGGGGCGTCAGTGCGCCAGCTGGGCCTGCAGCTCGGCCACTTGCCGGCGCAGGTCCGCGTTCTCGGCCGTGAGCTCGGCCACGCGCTGTTGCAGTTGCTGCATGGCGTCGAGCGCCGCCGGTTCGGCGCCTTCTTCGGTTTCGGGCGCCGCTTCGCGCGGCTTGCGCTTGGCCTCGCGCACGCGCTTGGCGGCCTGCTTCAGCTCGTCCTTGCCGGCGTTGGCGGCTGTCACCTGCTCTTCGGCGGGCAGCGAGGCGACGGCCGCGGCCGTGTTGATCGAAATCACGCCCGATTTCACGGCCGCCACCAGCTCGGGCGCGGCCTGCTTCTGGATCTTCTCGATCATCACGACCTGGCTGCTGCTCAGGCGCGCGGCGCGGGCGATGGCCTCGCGGCTGTTCAGCGGCACGGGCGGCGGCAGGGCTTCGTCGGAAGCGGGAGTGGCGGTCGAAGCGGGCGCGTCGTCGACGTCGAAGGGCGGGTCGTCCGCCGTGGTCGGGGTGGTCGGCGTGGCGGCGCTGCTGCGGGCGCGGCGCTCGTCCACGATGTCCTTCTTGCGCAGTGCCAGCACGCCGCGCAGGTAGTCCGAGATGCTGCGGCGGCCCAGGTGCTGGTCGATCATCCACAGGTGCACGTCCTGCAGCGTCTTGAAGCGCGTGTTCTGCACGGTCTGAAAGGGCAGGCCGTGCTTCTGGCAGATGCCGTAGCGGTTGTGGCCGTCCACCAGCACGTCGCCCCACAGCACCAGCGCGTCGCGGCAGCCTTCGGTGAGGATGCTGCGTTCGAGGGCTTCGTACTCCTCCGGCGTCAAGGGATCGATATAGGCTTTGAGTTCTTCGTTGACGACGATGTTCATGGGTACGGGTGCGATGTAAGGGGCGGAATTTTAGGTGTCTCGGTTTCGGCCGCTCGAACGTCTAGACAGGGAGAGAGACGAGAAGGCGTCACTGGGAAAAACAGGGCCCTTTTGCGTCATCAAATGGTAATAGTTCTTATTTGCATCTTTGCCCTTGAACACTTCAGGAGTACCCATGGATCTGTCGCTTTCCCCGTCCGCGCCCACGCTGGGGGAGGTCTTCATCGCCAACCGTGCCCAGCTCCAGCGCGTCGCGCAAAAGATCGTCCGCACCGCTGACCTCGCAGACGAAGTGCTGCAGGACGCCTACCTGAAGCTCGCCGACGGCGCTTCGGTGCGCGATGTCCGCAAGCCGCTCGGTTACTGCTGCCAGGTGGTGCGCAACGTGGCGGTCGACTACCACCGCCACCATTCCGTGGAGGCCAGCTACCGCACCTACTGCGACGACGTCGAACTCGTGAGCCCGCCCAGCAGCAATGACGCGCCCGACCGCGTGCTCGGCGGCCGGCAGGCGCTGGTGGCCATCGACCGCGTGCTCGAAGCGCTGCCGCCACGCACCCGCCTCGCATTCGAACTCAACCGCCTCAGTGGCCTGACCCAGCGCGAGATCGCCACGCGCCTGGGCTGCTCCGCCACGCTCGTGAACTTCATGATCAAGGACGCCGACGCCGCACTCGAAAGCTGCCGCTACCTCGTGCAGGCCGGCTGATTTTTCCGACGCACCGCATCGGCGCTACGATGGCCGCCGATGAGCAGCCCCAACGACACGCAAAGCGACCCCACCTGGCAGACCGCTTGGGCGTGGGTTCGCCGCCAGCACGCCGGCGAGGGCGCGCTCGACGCCGCCGCGAGCGTCGAGCTCGCGCACTGGCTCGCCGCCGATCCCGCCCATCGCCAGGCCTACGATGAGGCGGCCCGCCTCTGGCAGCTCGTCGGCCTGGTGCCGCCCGCGCACGACGTCCCTTCGCCGGACGCCGAAGACGCGGCCCGCTAGCCCGCTCCCTCTTTTTTCGCAGCTCCTGCAGCGGCCCTCGCCGCGGCGCAGCCGTGCACGGTCTGGATGCATGCGGGACTAAACACCCAGCCTCGCGGCGCGTCTTGTATCGCAAGGGCAAACCCTGCCCGTCATTGCACTTACCAAGAGGACCGCCCATGTCTACCAGCTGTTTCGACCGCGAGGACGAGACCTTCATCGTGCTCGTCAACCACGAAGCGCAGTACTCCATCTGGCCGCACTGGAAGGCCGTGCCCGGCGGCTGGAGCGCCGTCGACGGCGTCAAGGGCGACAAGAAGACCGTGCTCGACTACGTCGAGGCCCAGTGGACCGACATGCGCCCCAAGTCGCTGCGCGACTGGATGGCCGCGCAGCAGCAACCTGACAACGCCTCCGCCTGACCCGCATGCAGGCCTCGCTGCCCCTGCTGTGCCTGCCCTGCGCGGGCGCCAGCGCCACCATGTACCTGCGCTGGCGGCGTGCGCTGCCGCGCTGGATCGAGGTCGTGCCAGTCGAGCTGCCGGGCCGCGGCGGGCGCCTGGGCGAGCGCTTCGTCGACGACTTCGACCGCATGGTCGCGCAGCTGTGCGCCGAGCATGAAGGCGTGCTGCGCGGCCGCTACGCGCTCTTCGGCCACAGCATGGGCGCGCTGCTGGCCTGGGGCATGGCGCAGCACCAGCGGCAGCAGCAGCGCCCGCTGCCGGGCGCACTGATCGTCTCCGGCAGCGCGGCGCCTTCGCAGCGCGACCTCGACCGTTTTCTCGACATCACCGACGACGCGGCCCTCGTCGCCGACCTGCGCAAGCAGGGCGGCACGCCCGACGAACTCTTCGACACCCCCGAGCTGCTGCGCATGACGCTCGACACCCTCGGCGCCGACTACCGCCTGTGCCGCAGCTTCGTGCACACCGGGCCCGCGCCGCTGCCCGTGCCGCTGCATGTGCTGGCCGGCCGCCAGGACGACATCGCCCCGTGGCGCATGCAGGCCTGGGCCGCCGAGACCGCGCATGCGCGCTTCACGCTCGATTGGTTCGAGGGCGGTCATTTCTTCATCCGCCAGCACGAGACCTCCGTGCTGGCCGCGCTGGCGCGGCACCTCGCGCCGGCGGTGATGGCGGGAGGCGTCGATGCGGCTCGTGCCCTGGCATGACCCGTTGCCGCCGGGCATCGCGTTGCACCGCCTGGACCTGGACCTCGCGGCGGAGGACGGCGATGCCTGGCCCGACCTCACGCCCGACGAATGCGCACGCGCGAATCACTTTGCCCGCCGCGCCGACCGCGTGCGCTTCGCCCACACCCGCGCCGCCGTGCGCCGCCTGATCGCGCAGCGTCTCGCCTGCCGTCCGGCGGAGGTGCCGCTGCGTGCCGACGCACACGGCAAACCCTACGTCGAAGCAGCGGGTGACAACGCCGTGCCCCTCTTCAACATCTCGCACGCCGGCGACCATGCGCTCATCGCGCTGGCCGATCCGGCGCGCGTGCGTTGCGTCGGCGTCGACATCGAAGCCTGCGCGCGCGACCTCATGGCCGACGCCGATGCGCTGCTCGCCATGGCCTTCACCGCGCGCGAACAGCGCGAGATCCGCAGCGACGCCGACCTGCCACACGCCTTCTACCGACGCTGGGTCGGCAAGGAAGCTGTGTTGAAAGCCGCCGGCGTCGGCATGGCCGAGCACCTGCAAAGCGTCGGCATCCACCCCGACGCCCACGGCGCGCTTGCCGTCGACTGCGCCGTGCCCGCGTGGGCAGGCATCGAAGCGATGGCGCTGTCCGCGCCGCCGGGCTATGCCGCCGCGCTGGCCTGGCACACCAAGGAACAACCCCTGTGAACCCGATGCATCCCGTGGATTTCGTGACCCACCTGCGCAGCCTCGCCGCGCAGCGCCCCGACGACATCGCCTTGATCGCCATCACCGACCGCGATGGCGCCGCACTCGACACGCCCATCAGCTACCGCACCCTCGACGCGCGCGTGCGCGGTCTCGCGGCGCACCTGCAGCGGGCCTTCGCGCCCGGCGGCCGCGCGCTCATCATGCTGGACAACAGCGACGACTACGTTGTCAGCTTCTTCGCCTGCCTCTACGCGGGCCTCGTCGCCGTGCCGGTGTTCCCGCCCGAGTCCACGCGCAAGCGCCACCTGGGCAAGCTCGAGGGCATCGCCGCCGACGCGGGCGCCTGCTGCGTGCTGACCCACGCCGCCATCCGCGATGCGATGGCAGGCGTGGCCGACGCCTTCGCGCAGGCCACGCTCATCGCCGTGGACGAGATCGACGCCACCGGCGCCGACGCATGGCGCCCGCACACGCCGGCCGCCACCGACATCGCCTTCCTGCAATACACCTCCGGTTCCACCTCGGCACCCAAGGGCGTCATGGTCACGCACGCCAACCTGATGGCGAACATGCGCGCGATCGAGGAGGGCCTCTCGGTCTGCACGAGCGACACCTTCGTCACCTGGCTGCCGCTGAACCACGACATGGGCCTCATCGGCGGCCTGCTGCAGCCGATGCACCGTGGCGCCGTGGTGGCGCTGATGTCGCCGCGCTACTTTCTCGAGCGCCCCGTGCGCTGGCTCGAAGCCGTCTCGCGGCTGCGCGCCACGGTCAGTGGTGGGCCCGACTTCGCCTACCGCCTGTGCCTGGACCGCGTGTCCGACACGCAGTTGCAAAGGCTCGACCTGTCGTCCTGGCGCCTCGCGTTCTCCGGCGCCGAGCCGGTGCGCGCTGACACGCTGCGGTCGTTCCAGCAACGCTTCGCGCCCGCAGGCTTTCCGGCCGAAGCGGTCTACCCCTGCTACGGCCTCGCCGAATCGACGCTCTTCGTCACGGGCGGGCACCGCGGCGCCGGCATGGTCGCGCACGCCTTCGACAAGGCACGTCTGGCGCAAGGCACCGTGGTGCGCGACGAGGGCGGCGCCATGCTCGTGGGCTGCGGCCGCAGCGTCACGCACCATGCGGTGCGCATCGTCGACACCGCCACGCTGACTGCCTGCGCGGACGGCGCCGTCGGCGAAATCTGGGCCTCGGGCCCGAGCCTGGGCAGCGGCTACTGGAACAAGCCCGAGGTGTCGCAGCAGACCTTCGTCGAGCACGACGGCACGCGCTGGTTGCGCACCGGCGACCTGGGCTTCGTGCACGACGGCCAGCTCTATGTGGCCGGCCGCATCAAGGACATGATCATCGTGCGCGGCCACAACCTCTACCCGCAGGACATCGAGCGCGAAGTGGAGCGCGAGGTGGAAGCCGTGCGCAAGGGCCGCGTCGCGGCCTTCGCGGTCGAGGGGCCGGAAGGCGAGGGCATCGGCCTCGCGGCCGAGGTGTCGCGCAGCATCCAGAAGCTGGTGCGGCCCGAGGTGCTGGTCGAGGCGCTGAGCGCCGCCGTGAGCGAGCAGTGCGGCGAGCCGCTGTCGGTCGTGATGCTGCTCAACCCGGGCGGCATGCCCAAGACCACGAGCGGCAAGCTGCAGCGCGGCGCCTGCCGCCAGGGATGGATCGATCGCACGGCGGACGCCTATGCGATCTACGCGCACGGTGCTTTCGTGCTCGGCGGCAGCGCCCCTGCAGTCGACACATCCGAAGCCGCTCTCGACGACGTCGAGCAGGCCCTCGCCACGATCTGGCACGAGGTGCTGCGCCGCCCCACCGAACGGCCGCTGGCGCGCGACGCGCACTTCTTCACCCACGGCGGCAACTCGCTCGCCGCCACGCAGGTGGCCGCGCGCATCGGCGAGCGCTGGGACGTCGACTTCCCGCTGCGCGCGCTGTTCGAGCAACCGCGCCTGGGCGACCTCGCGCGCGAACTGCGGCGCGTGCGGGCACTCGGCCAACGCCGCGCGCACCAGCCGATCCTGGCCTTGCCGGCCGAACGCCGCACGGGGCTGCTCGCGCTGTCGCATGCGCAGGCGCGCCAGTGGTTCCTGTGGCAGCTCGATCCGCAGAACAGCGCCTACCACGTGGGCGTGGCGCTGCGCCTGTCCGGCGCGCTGGATGCCGACGCAATGAAGGCGGCGCTCGAAGGCCTGCTCGCGCGCCACGAGAGCCTGCGCACCGTGTTCCGCACCGCGGCCGACGGCACGGTCGGGCAGCAGGTGCTGCCGACGGCGCCGCTGGCGCTCGCCCACATCGACCTGCGCGCGCTGCCGGACGGCGACCGCGAAGGCGCCGCCGCCGCACAGACCCGCGCGCTGCAGGCCGAGCCTTTCGATCTCGCAGCCGGCCCCGTGCTGCGCGCGGCCTGGCTCCAGCTCGGCGACGCGCACCACATCCTCGCGATCGTCACGCACCACATCGTGTCCGACGGCGCCTCGCTGCAGGTACTGCTCGACGAGTTCGGTACCGCCTATGCCGCACACGCGAAGGGTGAAACGCCGTCGCTCGCCACGCCACTGATCCAGTACGCCGACTACGCCGCGTGGCAACGCGACTGGCTCGCCGCGGGCGAGGCCGAACGGCAACTGGCCTACTGGCGCGCCCAGCTCGGCGACACGCACCCCGTGCTGGCCTTGCCCACGGACCGCCCCCGCTATGCGGTCGCGAACTACCGCGCGGCCTCGCACGCTTTCGACCTCGACGCGGCCCTCGTCGCCCGCCTGCATGCCACCGCGCAGGCGCATGGCGCCACGCTGTTCATGGTCTTGCTCGCGGGCTTCCAGGCGCTGCTGCATCGCTACACGGGTCAGCCCGATGTGCGTGTGGGCGTGCCGGTCGCCAACCGCCACCGCCCCGAGACCACGGGCCTCATCGGCTTCTTCGTCAACACGCAGGTGCTGCGCGCCACGCTGAACGGCCGCACCCCGTTCGCGCAACTGCTGGCGCAGACCCGCGAGGCCGCGCTCGGCGCGCAGGCCCACCAGGACCTGCCGTTCGAACAGCTCGTGGACGCCCTGCAGCCGCAGCGCAGCCTGAGTCACAACCCGCTGTTCCAGGTGATGTTCAACCTGCTGCGCGAAGACACGGCCGTGCTGCGCGGCCTGCCGGGCCTGGCGGTCGACGAGTACCGCATGGACGACAGCGCCGCGCAGTGCGAACTCGCGCTCGACATCCGCGAGCGCGCCGACGGCCAGGTGCGCGCGGTCTTCACCGCGGCGGCCGAGCTGTTCGACGAGGAGACCGTCGCGCGCATGGCCGCGCACTACCGCGCGCTGCTCGACGCGCTGACGGCCGACCCGGCCCGCGCCATCGGCGATGCGCCGTGGCTCGCTGCCGAAGAGCAGGCGCAATTGCACGCCTGGGGCACGGGTACATCGTCCGCATTGGCTGCGACGCCCGCGCATCGCCTGTTTGAAGCGCACGTCCGCCGCGCACCCGATGCCGTCGCGTTGATCGCCGGCGACACCGAGCTCTCCTACGCCGCACTCGACCGCCGCGCCAACCGCCTCGCGCACCGCCTGCTGCGCCACGGCGTGCGGCCCGACACGCCAGTCGCCGTGGCCGTCGATGCCCCGATCGATCGCGTTGTCAGCCTGCTCGCCGTGCTGAAAGCCGGCGGCACCTACCTGCCGATGGACCCGTCACACCCGCCGCAGCGGCTGTCGCAGTTGCTGGTAGACAGCGGCGCCGCGCTGTTGCTGACCGGCAGCCACAGCTCGGTGGACGGACCCGTCACGCGCATCACGGTCGACGACGCATCGCTCGACGACGAACCGAACGAGACCCCGCAAGTCACGCTGCACGACCACCACCTGGCCTACGTGATCCACACCTCGGGCACCACCGGCCGCCCCAAGGGCGTGGCGGTCGCGCACGGCGCGCTGTCGATGCACCTCCAGGCCATGGCCGACACCTGCGGCTTCACGGCGAGCGATCGTTCGCTGCAGTTCGCGCTGCCGCACGTCGATGCCGCCATCGAGCAGTGCCTGCTGCCGCTGACCACCGGCGCCGCGCTGGTGCTGCAGCCGCAGTGGTGCTCGCTCGCCAGCGAACTCGACGCCTTGCTCCAACGCCACTGCGTCAGCGTGGTCGACCTGCCGCCGGCCTACGCGCGCCAGCTGCTGCAGGACCAGCCGCCGTTCCACCACGCCGTGCGCCTCGCGCTCTTCGGCGGCGAGGCCTGGACTGGCGGAGACCTCGCGCTGGTCCGCCGCGTGCTGCACCCGGCATGCGTCGTGAACGCCTACGGCCCGACCGAAGCCGTGATCACGCCGACCCTGTGGTCCGCCGACGCCGAGGCCATCGTGCAGGGCTACGCCCCCATCGGCCGCCCGGTCGGCCGCCGCACCGCCCATGTGCTCGACGCCGATCTGCAGCCCGTGCCGCAGGGCGTGCCCGGCGAGCTGTACCTCGGGGGCGAAGGCCTGGCGCGCGGCTACCTCGGACGCGCGGCCCTGACGGCCGAGCGCTTCGTCGCCGATCCCTTTGATGTGGCAGGGGCGCGCCTGTACCGCACCGGTGACCTCGTGCGCTGGCGGACCGACGGTCAGCTCGAATACCTCGAGCGCCTAGACCACCAGGTGAAGGTGCGCGGCTTCCGCATCGAACTCGGCGAGGTCGAGGCGCGCTTGCGCGAGCAACCCGGCGTGCGCGAGGCACTGGTGTGCCTGCACGACGGCGCGACCGGTCCGTCGCTCGTCGCCTACGTCGCCCCCGCGGCGGGCGTATCGCTCGACGCGACCACGCTCAAGACCCAGCTGGCGCAGGCGCTGCCCGACTACATGGTGCCCTCCGCGCTGATGGTGCTCGACAGCTTCCCGCTCGGCGCCAACGGCAAGGTCGACCGCCGCGCATTGCCTGCCCCGGCCGTCGCCGGAGCACAGGGCTACGAAGCCCCTCGCGGCGACGTCGCGCAGACGCTGGCCGCGATCTGGGCCGAACTGCTCAAGGTCGAACAGGTCGGCCTGCACGACAACTTCTTCGACCTCGGCGGCAACTCGCTGCTCGTGATCCGCATGCACCGGCTGGTGGAAGACCGCTTGCAGCCGGGCTTGGCGGTGGTCGACCTCTTCAAGTACCCGACCGTCGGCGCGCTCGCCCGCCACATCGAGCAGAAGGGGCACGGCCCCGCCGCCGCCACCGACGACGCCGCGCAGGCGAAGCAGCGCGCGCAACAGCAGCGCGCCGCCTTGCTGCAACGCCGCCGACCCACGGAAAGAACCCTCTGATGCACGCGCAAGACGACACCCCGCCTTCTGCCCCCGACACCACGGGCCTCGAGATCGCCATCGTCGGCATGGCCGGCCGCTTTCCCGGCGCGCCCGACGTGGACGCCTTCTGGCGCAACATCCGCGACGGCGTCGAGTCGGTCACCGTCTTCAGCGACGACGAACTGCGCGCGCGCGGCGTGCCCGAGCGCGCGCTGGCCGATCCCGACTACGTGAAGGCCGGCGTGCTGTTCGACGGCTTCGACCGCTTCGACGCCGGCTTCTTCGGCTACTCGCCGCGCGAGGCCGAGCACCTCGATCCGCAGCAGCGCATCTTTCTCGAATGCGCCTGGGAGGCGATGGACCATGCGGGCTGGCCGACCGGCCCGAAGGGTGGGGCGCCGGTCGGCGTCTACGCGGGCGACGGCCCCAACCTCTACCTCATGAAGCACCTGCTGCCCGCCGTCGGCATCGACGCGGGCACCGGCATCGCCGACATGCTGGGCCTCATGAGCGGCAACTCCGCCGGCTCGCTGTGCACGCGCGTGGCCTACAAGCTCGACCTGCGCGGCCCGGCCCTGAGCGTGCAGACCGAATGCTCCACCTCGCTGGTGGCCGTGCACCTGGCCTGCCAGGGCCTGCTGAGCCACGACTGCGACATGGCGCTGGCCGGCGGCGTGTGGCTCAACCTGCTGCAGGAGGGCGGCTACCGCTACCAGAACGGCGCCATCCTTTCGCCCGACGGCCACTGCCGCGCCTTCGACGCCAAGGCCGCGGGCACGGTGATCGGCAGCGGCGCGGGCATCGTCGTGCTGCGCCGACTGGCCGATGCGCTGCGCGACGGCGACACCATCCATGCCGTCATCAAGGGCACGGCCGCCAACAACGACGGCGCCGACAAGATCGGCTTCACCGCACCGAGCGTGCAAGGCCAGGCCGGCGCGATCCGCGCGGCGCAGCTGATGGCCGACGTGCCCGCGCACACCATCGGCTATGTCGAGGCGCACGGCACGGGCACCACGCTGGGCGACCCGATCGAGCTGGCCGCGCTCACGCAGGCCTTCCGCGCCGACGGCGGCGATGGCGGGCGCTGCGGCTACTGCGCCATCGGCTCGGTCAAGACCAACATCGGCCACCTCGATGCGGCGGCCGGCGTGGCGGGGCTCATCAAGGCGACGCTGGCGCTGCGCCACCGCACGCTGCCGCCGAGCCTGCACTTCGAGCAACCGAACCCGCAGATCGATTTCGCGAACAGCCCGTTCCGCGTGAACACCGAGGCGCGCCCGTGGCCCGAGGGCGATACGCCGCGTCGGGCGGGCGTCAGCTCCTTCGGCATCGGCGGCACCAACGTGCACGTCGTGCTCGAAGAGGCACCGCCCGTGGCCACGTCAACCACAGCGACTGGCTGGCAGGTGTTGCCGCTGTCGACCCGCAGCGTGCCCGCAACGCGCCAGGCCGCGCAGCAAATGGCCGATCACCTGCGCGCGCATCCCGCGTTGCCGCTCGCCGATGTCGCCCACACCCTGCAGGCGGGCCGCCGCGCCTTCGAGCACCGCAGCGCGGTCGTGGCCGACCACGTCGAAGGGGCCGTGCAGATGCTCTCGGCGGGCGAAGGCCTGGCCGTGCGCGCCGCACCTGCGCAGGAACCCGAGGTGGTCTTCCTCTTTCCGGGCGGCGGCACACAGCACGCCCAGATGGGCCGTGCGCTCTACGAGGACGACGCGACTTTCCGCGACGACGTCGACCGCTGCTGCGCACTGCTGGAACCCGAGCTGGGCTTCGACCTGCGCACCGTGCTGTTCCCCGTGCCCGGTAACGAAGCCGAAGCCGATGCGAAGCTGTTCGACATCGCGCTCGCGCAGCCCGCGCTCTTCGTCGTCGCCTACGCGATGGCGCAGTGGTGGATGCGCCGCGGCGTGCGGCCCGCGGTGATGATGGGCCACAGCCTGGGCGAGTACGTCGCCGCCTGCCTGGCGGGCGTGTTCCGCCTCGAAGATGCACTGCGTGTCGCGGCCCTGCGCGGACGCCTGCTGCAGTCGATGCCGCCCGGCGCGATGACCGCCGTGCCACTGTCGCAAGCCGCGCTCGCGCCCTTCCTGGCGCCGGGCTGCGACCTCGCTGCCGCCAACGCCGAGCAGCTGTGCGTGATCTCCGGCCCGCGCGAGGCGGTCGAGGCCGCCGAGGCGCGGCTGCGCGCGGCGGGCCACCTGCCGCGCCGGCTGCATGTGTCGATCGCTTCGCACTCGGCGATGACCGAGCCGCTGCTCGCGCCGCTCGAAGCGCTCATCGCCTCGGTGCCGCGCCGGCCACCGACGATCCCCTTTGTCTCGAACGTCACGGGCCAGCTCATCACGCCCGAGGAGGCCATGAGCCCCGCCTACTGGGCGCGGCACCTGCGTGGCACCGTCCAGTTCGTCGACGGCGTGCGCACCTTGCTGCAGGTGCCGGGCCGCGTGCTGCTCGAAGTCGGCCCCGGCGAAACGCTGGCGGGCCTGGCGCGCCAGCATCCGCTGGCCGACACCGCCGCCGGCGTGCTCGCCAGCCAGGCGCATCCGCAGCAGCAGGCACGCAACGCGCAGCAGATCGCGCAGACGCTGGCCCAGCTGTGGGTGGCGGGCGTGGACATCGACTGGGCCGCCTGCCGCGCAGGCGCCGCGCGTCGGCGCGTGCCGCTGCCGGCGTATCCGTTCCAGCGCCGCCGCTACTGGGTGGACGTGCCCCGTGGTGAGAAGGCGCCGCAACGCACCAACGTCGAAGCGTTCTATGTGCCGTCGTGGCAGCGCACGGAGCCGCTGGCGCTCGCGCCGTCGGCCGATGTCAACGGTTGTCTGCTCGTGCTCGGCGACAGCCGCAGCCTCACGGGCCACCTCGTGCGGCAGCTGCGCGCGCAGGGCCGCACGGTGGTGCTGGCCGAACGCGGCAGCGCCTTCGCACGCACGGGCCACGGCCACTGGACGCTGCGCCCTGGCGCGCGCGACGACCACGCCCGCCTGCAGACCGAGATCGCGGCCGACTTCGGCGCCATCGCCGGCATCTACCACCTCTGGAGCCTCGACGAGGCGCTGCCCGCGCAACAGCCGCAGGCCGAGCTGCTCGAGCGCAGCTTCTTCAGCCTGCTCGCGCTCGTGCAGTCGCTCGACGCGGGCGAGCGCACGCTGCCGCTCGCCGTCGTCGCCAACCAGCTCGAAGACGTCACCGGCACCGAGCCGCTGTGCCCCGAGAAGGCCACGCTGCGCGGCATCGGCAAGGTGATCGGCCAGGAATACCCGCGCGTGCACTGCCGCGTGATCGACGTCGTGCTGCCCGCGCCCGAAAGCGATGCCGAAGGCCGGCTGGTCGCGCAGATCGTGGCCGAGGCCGCGGCGCTGCAAGCCGAGCCCGGCGAGCCGCTCGTGGCCTGCCGTGGCGCGCACCGCTGGATCAAGACCTACGAACCCGCAACACTGAGCGCCGCCGCGCGACCGCGCCTGCGCTGCGAGGGCGTCTACCTCGTCACCGGCGGCCTGGGCGGTGTCGGCCTCGCGCTGGCGAAGCACCTGGCCGTGCAGTGGCAGGCGCGGCTGGTGCTGCTGGGCCGCACGGCGCTGCCGGCGCGCGCGGATTGGCCGGCGCTGGTGGCGGCCGACAGCACGCCCGCCGCTCTGAAGGCGCGGCTGCAGCAACTGCTCGAACTCGAAACGCTCGGCGCACAGGTGCTCACCGTGTCGGCCGATGTGTCCGACGCCGACGCGATGCGCGCCGCCCTCGCACAGGCGAACGCGCGTTTCGGCCCGCTGCACGGCGTCGTGCACGCGGCCGGCGATGCGGGCGGCGGCATGATGGCCGGGCGCACGCGCGCGCAGGTCGACACCGTGTTCGCGACCAAGGTGCGCGGCACGCGCGTGTTGTTCGACGCGCTGCGCGGCCAGCCGCTGGACTTCGTGCTGCTGTGCTCGTCCATCTCCAGCGTGGCCGGCGGCCTGGGCATGAGCGACTACGCTGCCGCCAACGCCTACCTCGACGCCGTGGCCGTCGCGCACGAACGGCTCGGCGCGTTCCCGGTGTTCTCGGTCAACTGGGACGCCTGGCGCGGCCTGGGCATGGCCGCGCACATGGACGTGCCCGACGACATCGGCATGGACGGCCCCGAAGGCGCGCGCGTCTTCGAGCGTATCGTCAACGGCCCGGCGCGGGCGCAGACCGTGATCTCGACCACCGACCTGGCCACGCGCCTGGGCCCGCTCGACAACGGCATGCTCGATCTGCTCGGCGACGAGGCACCGGCCGCTGCCGCAGGCGCGGCCCACCCAAGGCCCGCGCTGCAGACCCCGTTCGTCGCGCCGCAGGGCGAGGTCGAGACCGCGCTTGCCGCGCTGTGGACCGAGCGCCTGGGCATCGCGCCCATCGGGGTGGACGACAACCTGTTCGAGCTCGGCGGCGACTCGCTTGTCGCCATCCAGCTGCTGTCGCGCGTGCGCAAGCGCTACGCGACCGAGCTGCACCCCAGCGAGTTCTTCAAGGCGCCGACCATCGCCGGCCTGGCCGCGCGGCTCGGTGTCGCTTTGACCGCCACCGCGCCGCAGCGCAGCGCGATGGAGATCACGCCCGTCGCGCGCGGCGGTGCGTTGCCGCTGTCGCCGATGCAGCACCGCCTCTGGCTGGTCGACCGCCTCACGGACGTTGCCAACCGCAGCGGCCGCGCGGCCTACAACATGTCGGCCGGCCTCGCGCTGCACGGCGAGCTCGACATCGGCGCGCTGCGCGCCGCCATCGACGCGATCGTCGCGCGCCACGAGGTGCTGCGCACCGTGTTCACCGAGGACGATGAGGGCGAGCCCATGGCCGTCGTGCGCCCCGGTGCGCCGCTCGACATTCCCGTCATCGCACTCGACGACGGCGCGCGCTACGGCCCCCTGTTCGATGAACTCGTGCGTGCGCCGCTCGCGCTGGCCGAGGGCCCGCTCATCCAGGCTACGGTCGTGCGCATGGCCGCGCACGAGCATGTGCTGGTGCTCGTGGTGCACCACATCGTGTTCGACGGCTGGTCGATCGCCGTGTTCGCACGCGAGCTGGCCGCGTTCTATGAGCGCGCGCGGCGCGGCCAGCCGCTGGAACTGGCGCCGCTGCCCGTGCAGTACGCCGACTACGCCGCCTGGTATGCGCGCGCGCTCGCCTCTGAAAGCTTCGCGCCGAAGGCCGCGTTCTGGCGCGAGCGGCTGGCGGGCGCGCCACAGGCCTCGGGCATCAAGCCCGACCACCAACGCCCCTCTGTGCCCACGCATGCCGGCGACTCGGTGCGGCTCGCGCTGTCGCCGGCGCTGTCGCAATCGCTGGCCGCGCTCGCGCGGGCGTCGGACACGTCGCTGTTCACGCTGCTGCTGTCGTCGTTCTTCCTGTTCTTCCACCAGGCCTCGGGTGCCGACGACATCGTCATCGGCACCGACGTCGCGGGCCGCGGCCACCCGGACCTCGAAGGGCTGCTCGGCTTCTTCGTCAACGTGGTGCCGCTGCGCTCGCGCCGCGCGAAGGCTGGCACCGACTTCGCGCAATGGCTCGCCGCCACCAAGGCCGACACCCTGGCCGCGATGGACCACCAGGACGTGCCCTTCGACCGCATCGTCGAGCTGTCGGGCGTGCCACGTGCACGCGACCGCAACCCGCTGGTGCAGGTGCTCTTCGTGCTTCAGAACACTCCCGAGATCCGGTTCGCCATCGAAGGCGCCGAGGTCCAGGTGCTGCCCCAGCAGATGAACGAATCCAAGTTCGACCTGGCGGTGTTCGCCAACGAACACGACGGCGCGCTCACCGCCGAGTGGGTGTTCGCCACCGACCTCTACCGGCGGGAGACCGTCGAAACCTTCACCGCTTCGTGGCATGCGCTGCTGGAGCGGATCGTCGTCACACCTGGCCAGCCCATCGACGCGCTGGCCCCCATGCCCTCGGAGGAATCCATCGCCATGACAAACGCTCCCAACGTCCGCCCGGCCTCGAAACTGGACAAGCTCGGCAAACTTGGAAAGCTCGACGCCCTGGGCGCCGGCCGCGCCCCCGTGCGCGCCGCCGCGCGGCCCGCCGTGCAGACCTCGTTCCTGAAGCCCGGCGCCGAATTTCCCATCGTGCTGCAGGCCACCAGCCCCGAGCTCGACACCGTCGCCTGGGCCAAGGGCCAGGCCGACTACATCGAGATGCTGGTGGCGAAGCACGGCGGCATCCTGTTCCGCGACTTCGGCCTGAAGACCCCGCAGGATTTCGAGGCCTTCGCCGAGGCCATCGAGCCCGAGCTGTACGACAGCTACGGCGACCTGCCCAAGAAGGAGGGCGGCAAGAAGACCTACCGCTCCACGCCATACCCCGAGCGCCAGATGATCCTGTTCCACAACGAGAGCGCGCACCTGGACCGCTGGCCGCGCAAGCAGTGGTTCTTCTGCGAGCTGCCGTCGCCCGTGGGCGGCGCCACGCCCATCGTCGACTGCCGCGAGATGCTGCGCCGTCTGCCGGCCGAGGTGGTCGCCGGTTTCGAGCGCAAGGGGCTGCAGTACGTGCGCACCTTCACGCCCGGCCTGGACGTGAGCTGGCAGGACTTCTACAAGACCGATCACCGCGAAGACGTCGAGGCCCGCCTGGCCGCTGCCGGCATCGAATGGCGCTGGTTCGACGGCGACACGCTGCAGACGCGCACTCGCTGCCCCGCCGTGATCCGCCACCCGCTGACCGGCGAGCGCGTGTTCTTCAACCAGGTGCAGCTGCACCACGTCGCCTGCCTCGAAGCGCAGGTGCGCGAAGACCTGCTGGCCATGGGCGGTGTCGAGCGCCTGCCGCGCCATGTGACCTACGGCGACGGCTCGCCCATCGCGGACGAGACCATGGCCATCGTCGGCGAGGCCTACGAGGCCTGCGCCGTGCGCTTCGACTGGCGCCAAGGCGACGTCGTGATGCTCGACAACATGCTCGCCGCCCATGCGCGCGACCCCTTCGAGGGCCCGCGAAAGATCGTGGTGGCGATGGGCGCGATGTTCGACCGCGCCGCGCTCGACGACGGTGCGCGCGGCGCCGAGTCCCGCCTGGCCGACGAACAAGGCGCCTGAACGAAATGACGACCATGACCGACCACTTCGACGACACGACCTTCCCGCTGAGCCCTGAACAACGCGCCGTGCCGGCCGATGCGCCGCGCCTGCTGCTGCGCGCCGACATCGAGGGCGGGCTCGACGCTGCGCGCCTGCGCGACGTGGTGGCGCGCGTACTGGGCGCGCACGGCGCCCTGTGCAGTGCCATCCGCGCGGTGCCGGGCTACCGGGGGCTGCGCCAGCAGTACACCGAGGGCATGGCGCCGCTGGCCTGGAGGAACGCCGATCTGCGCGATGCGCCCGAATCTGCGGTCATCGAATGGCTGGCGAACCTGCAAGCCGCGCCGTTGGACATCGCGCGCGGTGAGATGGTCCATGCCGGGCTCGCACGCACCGGTGAAGGGCGCCACACGCTGGCGCTTTCCGTTCATGCCTGGGTCGGCGACCGGGGCAGCCTGCAGCACCTGTTCGACCAGATCGCCATGGCCTTCGCGGACGCGAACAGCTTCGATGCCGCCGAGGTGTTCCCGTATGCGCGCTTCGTGACCTGGCGCCAGGACCTGCTCGACGGCGAAGACGCCGCCGAGGGCCGCGCCTACTGGCAGCGCTACCTCGCGCAGGCGTCCTCGCTCACGCCGCCGCGCCTCGTCGGCCGGCAAGCGGCTGCCTCCCAGCAGGCTGTGCGCGTGCGTGCTGACGAATCCGTCGACGCCACTTTCGTGAGTCGCATCGCCGCCTGCGCCGACACACTGGGCGCCCAGCCCGACACGCTGCTGCAGGCCGTCTGGTGGCTGCTGCTCGCGCGGCTGGACGGCACCGGCCGTTTCGTCGCCGGCTGGCAGCACGACTGCCGCCGCGACTACCCGCCGATGCAGGGTGCGGTCGGCGTGTTCGACAAGGTGCTGCCGCTCATCGTCGAGACCGCGCCCGAGATGCGCTTTGCCGACTGGTTCGACAACGTCGACGGCACGCTGGCCGCGCATGTCGAGGCGCAGGAGTACTGGGCCGTCGAGGCGCCGCCCATTGCCACGCACCTCGCGGTCGGCTTCGCGTGCCACGAACGACCGCGCCGCCACGGCGTCGATCCGCAATGGCAACTGGTTGCGCTGCCGGGGCCGCTGCCGGCTTTCGAACTCGCTCTGCAGATCGCATGGGACGCCGACGGCGCTGCGCTCTCGGTGCATGCCGATGCCGCACGCCACAGCGAGGTGGCGGCGCAGCGCCTGCTGATGCAATACCTCTGCCTGCTGGACGCCATCGTCGAACGCCCCGACGCCGCGCTCGGCGCGCTGCCGTTGGTCGGCCCGCGCGAACGCGAATTGCTGCTGCAGTCGCAAGAAGCCGCGGCCGATGTCGGGACGCAGACCGTCACGCAGCGCATCGCCCACTGGGCCACCGAGACGCCCGAAGCGCCCGCACTCGAAGCGGGCGAGCAGCGCCTGAGCTACCGCGAACTCGACCAGCGCACGGGCCGCGTCGCCGGCTGGTTGCAAGGGCAGGGCGTGGTGCCCGGCGCCATCGTCGCGCTGAACCTGCCGCGCGCGCTTGATCTGCCGGTGGCGATCCTCGCCGTCTGGCGCGCGGGCGCCGCCTACCTGCCGCTCGACCCCGACTGGCCGGAGGCGCGTCGCGCGGCGGTGCTGGCCGATGCGAAGCCGGTGTTCACCATCGACGCGGCGCTGCCCGATGCGGCCACGCTGCCCGAGACGCAAGCTGCATTGCACATCGCCGCACCGAGCGACCTCGCCTACGTGCTCTACACCTCCGGCTCCACCGGCACGCCCAAGGGCGTGGCCGTCGAGCAGGGCCAGCTGCAGAACTACGTGGCGGCGGCTTCGGCGGCGATGCAGCTCGACACCTGCCGCCGCTGGGCGCTCACCAGCTCGGTGGCGGCCGACCTGGGCAACACCGCGCTGTTCGGCGCGTTCCACAACGGCGCCTGCCTCGTCGTTGCCGCGCCGCACGAGGCCAAGGACGCCGAGGCCTTCGCGCGCTTCATGCGCACACGCGCCATCGACGCACTGAAGATCGTGCCCTCGCACCTCGAAGCGCTGCTCGAAAGCGCCGCGCCCTGCCTGCCGCGCACGCTGGTGCTGGGCGGCGAGGCCGCGCCGCGCGCGCTGGTCGAGCGCATCGCGCGGCTGGCGCCGCAGTGCGCCATCTACAACCACTACGGGCCGACCGAGGCCACGGTCGGCGTCATGGTGCATGCCGTCGAACCCGGCGCGCCCGTGCCCGAGCAGCTGCCGCTGACGCGTGTGCTCGCGAACAACCGCGTGCGCGTGCTCGATGCGTCGCGCGGCCTTGTGCCGGCGGGCGGGCTAGGAGAGGTGTACATCGGCGGGGCGCAGCTGTGCCGCGGCTACCTGAACCGCGCGAACGCTGACGTGTTCGTCGCGGACCCGTTCCGCGCCGGTGAGCGCCTCTATCGCACGGGCGACCTCGCGTGGGTGCTGCCCGAAGGCGGCTTGCGCCTGGCGGGGCGCGCCGATCACCAAGTGAAGGTCCACGGCTACCGCGTCGAGCCGGCCGAGGTCGAGGCGGCGCTGCTGGCGCGGCCCGGCGTGCGCCAGGCGGTGGTGCTGGCCGTGCCCGATGCGGCCGGTGCGACCACGCTCGCCGCCTTCTTTGTCGGCGACAGCGAGGCGGCCGATGGCCGCGCGCTGCGCGAGCAACTCGCCGCGTTGCTGCCCGCGCACATGGTGCCCGCGAGCTGCACGGCCGTGAGCGCCTTCGCGCGCTTGCCGAACGGCAAGATCGACCGGCTCGCGCTGGCGGCGTCGGCCCCGGCCGAAGCGCCACGGCGCGTCATCGCGGCGCCGCGTGATGCGCTCGAAGCGCTGCTCGCCGACGGCATGGCCACGCTGCTGGGCAGCGGCCCGGTCGGCGTGGAGGACGACTTCTTCGAACTCGGCGGCCACTCGCTGCAGGTCATCAAGCTGGTGGCGCGCATCCGCAAGCTGCTGCAGGTCGAGGTGGCGGCCGGCGTGGTGTTCGACCACCCGACACCCGCGGCGCTCGCCGCCGTGCTGCGCGAGGCCAGCGCCGATGCCATCGCGCTCGAACAGCTGGCGCAGACGCACCGGCAGCGCGACCTGGCCGACGAATCCGTGGGCGAGGCCGCATGAGCAGGGCCATGGACGAGATCACCCGCACCGTGCACGACGGCCAGGCGGTGCCGCTGTCGTATGCGCAGGAGCAGCTGTGCTTCCTGCAGAAGCTCGAGCCCGGGCTCACGGCCTACAACCTGCCGCGCGTGTTCCGGCTGACCGGCGCGCTCGACGCCGAGGCGCTGGCGCGCGCGTTCCAGGCGGTCGTTGCGCGGCACGCGATCCTGCGCACGCACTTCGTCGAGCACGACGGCGTGCCGATGCAGGTGGTGCAGGCCGAGGTGCCCTTCGCGCTGGAGCGCATTGACCTTTCGAGCCAGGGCGCCGACGCGCAGCAAGCCGCGGTCGATGCGCTCGTGCGCCGCACCGCGACGCATGTGTTCGACCTGGGCCATGCGCCCGCGCTGGTGGCGCGACTCGCGAAGTTGGCCGACGACCGGCATGTGTTGGCCGTCTGCCTGCACCACATCGTCTCCGACGCCTGGTCGAACCCGATCCTGGCGCGCGACCTCGGCGCGGCCTACGCGCTGGCGCTGCGCAGCGAAGGCCCGGTGCAGCTGTCGCCGCTGCCCGTGCAGTACGCCGACTTCGCCGTGTGGCAGCGGGCCCGCGTGCAGGGCGGGGCGCTCGCGCCGCAGCTCGACCACTGGAACCGCCACCTCGGCGACGAGGTGCCGTCGCTCGATCTGCCGACTGACCGCGCACGCCCCGCGCAACAGACCTTCGCCGGCACCGCGCTCGGCTTCGAGCTGCCGCCGGCCCTCGCGGCGGCGCTGCAGGCCTTTTGCCGCGCCGAACGCTGCACGCCGTTCGTCGTGCTGCTCGCGGCCTGGCAGGTGCTGCTGTCGCGCTGCAGCGGGCAGGACGACTTCGCCATCGGCGTGCCTAACGCAGGCCGTCACCGCGAGGAGGTGCAGGACCTGCTGGGCTTCTTCATCACGACGCAGGTGTTCCGCGCGCGGCTCGCTCCCCGGCGCACGCTGCGCGAGGTGTGCCGCCAGGTGCGCGCCGACGCGCTGGCCGCGCTCGACCATGCCGACCTGCCGTTCGAGGTGCTGCTGGCCAGCCGCAAGGACCGCCGCGACCCCGCGCGCAGCCCGCTGTTCCAGGCCATGTTCGGCGTGCAGATGGCGGGCGAGGCCGTCGCGCTCGACTTCGCGGGCGTGCGCGCCGAGCTGCAAGAGTTCGATGACGCGGGCGCCAAGTTCGACCTGTCGCTGGACTTCTACATCGACCCGCGCGGTGTGCGCGGCCGGCTCGAATACAACACCGACCTGTTCGACGCCACGACCGCACAGCGCCTGGTGCGCGCCTACCAGCGCGTGCTGCAGGCGATGTCGGACGATCCCGACCGCGTGCTCGCGAACCTCGTGCTCACCGACGCGGACGATGAGGCGCGGCTGCGCGGCTGGAGCGAGAACCTGCCGCACCGCACGTACACGCAGCCCGTGCACCGGCTGATCGAAGCGCAGGCGCGCCAACGGCCGGATGCGGTCGCGCTGGTGTTCGGCGGCACGGTGCTGCGCTATGGCGAACTCGACGCACGCGCCAACGCGCTGGCCCATCACCTGATCGGCCTCGGTGTGCGGCCCGATAGGCCCGTGGGCATCGCCGCCGAGCGCAGCCTCGAGATGGTGGTGGGGCTGCTGGCGATCCTGAAGGCCGGCGGCGCGTATGTGCCCGTCGACCCCGAGCTGCCGCGCGAACGCATCGCCTACATGCTGGAAGACAGCGGCGTGACGCTGCTGCTCACGCAGTCGCACCTGCGCGAGGCGCTGCCGGTGGCGGCGCACGTGCAGTTGCTCGCGCTGGATGCGCTCGACCTGTCGGCCGAATCCACCGCCCGCCCGCAGGTCGCGCTGCATGGCGAAAACCTTGCCTACGTGATCTTCACCTCGGGCTCCACGGGCCGCCCCAAGGGCGCGGCCAACCGCCACAACGCGCTCTACAACCGCCTGGCCTGGATGCAGGACGCCTACACGCTGGGCGACGCCGACACCGTGCTGCAGAAGACGCCGTTCGGCTTCGACGTGTCGGTGTGGGAGTTCTTCTGGCCGCTGATGCAGGGCGCGCGCCTCGTCGTGGCCGCGCCCGGCGACCACCGCGAACCGGCACGCCTGGTCGAGCTGATCCGCACGCACGGCGTGACCACGCTGCACTTCGTGCCCTCGATGCTGCAGGCTTTCCTGGCGCACGACGGCATCGAGGCCTGCACCAGCCTGCGGCGCATCGTCTGCAGCGGCGAGGCGTTGCCCGCCGAGGCGCAGGCGAAGGTGTTCGAGCGCCTGCCGGGCGCAGGGCTGTACAACCTCTACGGCCCGACCGAGGCGGCCATCGACGTGACGCACTGGACCTGCCGCGCCGACGGGCTGAACCACGTCGCCATCGGCAGGCCCATCGCGGGCTGCAAGACCTACGTGCTCGACGCGGGCCTGAACCCGGTGCCGCCGGGCGTGGGCGGCGAGCTGTACCTGGGCGGCATCGGCCTGGCGCGCGGCTACCTGCACCGGCTGGGCCTCACGGCCGAGCGCTTTGTCGCCGACCCCTTCAGCGACGCCGGCGAGCGGCTGTACCGCACGGGCGACCTCGTGCGCTGGCGCGACGACGGCCAGCTGGCCTACCTCGGCCGCATCGACCACCAGGTGAAGGTGCGGGGCTTTCGCATCGAGCTCGGCGAGATCGAGGCGCAGCTGCTGGCACAGCCGCAGGTGCGCGAGGCGGTCGTGGTGGCCGACGAAGGCCCGGGCGGCACGCGGTTGGTCGGCTACGTGTCGCCGCAGCCCGGTGCGGCGGTGGACGTGGCCGTGCTCAAGGCGCGCCTGGCCGAGGTGCTGCCCGAGTACATGGTGCCGGCGCTGCTGTGCGTGCTGCCGGCCCTGCCGCTCAACGCCAACGGCAAGATCGACCGCAAGTCGCTGCCCAAGCCCGATCGCGGTGGGGCGCAAGCCTATGAGGCGCCCGAGGGCGTGGTCGAACAGGCGCTCGCCACGGTCTGGGCCGAGGTGCTCGGCCTTCCGCGCGTGGGTCGGCAGGACAACTTCTTCGAACTCGGCGGCGATTCGATCCTGAGCCTGCAGATCGTGTCGCGGCTGCGCACGGCGGGCTGGAAGCTCACGCCGCGCCAGATGTTCGAGCGCCAGACCGTCGCCGGGCAGGCGGCCGTGGCCGAGCCCGTGGGCGCGGCGGTGCAGGCCCAGCAGACCGCAGCCGAAGGCGAGGTGCCGCTGCTGCCGTTCCAGGCCGCGTTCTTCGAGGCCGACATGCCCGAGCGCCACCACTGGAACCAGTCGCTGCTGCTGCAAGGCCGCGAGCCGCTGGCGGTGCCCGCGCTCGAAGCCGCGCTGGCGGCCGTGGTGCAGCACCACGATGCTTTCCGCCTGCGCTTCCATCGAACGACCGATGGGCGTTGGCAACAGACCTACGAGGAACTGCCGGCGCGCTGGCGTGAGGAATGGCTCTGGGTGCGCGATGCAGCGAACCCCGCGCAGATCGCCGCGCTGTGCGACGAGGCGCAGCGCAGCCTCGACCTCGCGCACGGGCCGCTGCTGCGTCCGCTGGTCACCCGCCTGCCCGGCGGCGACTGGCGCCTGCTGCTGGCGGCGCACCACCTCGTGGTCGATGGCGTGTCGTGGCGCATCGTGCTCGACGACCTGGCCACCGCGTACGCGCAGTGCCGCGATGGCCAACCGGTCGCGCTGCCGCCGAAGAGTGCCAGCCTGCAAGCCTGGGCGCGCGCGCTGCAGGGCGAGGCCGCCGCGATGGATGGTGAACTCGTGCACTGGCAGGCCTTCGCCGACGTGCCGGTCGCGCTGCCCTGCGCGCGGCCCGAGGGCGTGAACACCGTGGCGCGCCGCGCCAGCATCGCGTGGCAGCTCGACCGCGCGCGCACGCAGGCACTGCTCAAGACGGCGCCGGCCGCCTACCGCACGCAGGTCAACGACCTGCTGCTCACCGCGCTCGGGCGCGCGCTGTGCGGCTGGAGCGGGCATGCGCAGCTGGCGATCCTGCTCGAAGGCCACGGCCGCGAAGACATCCTCCCCGCGCAGAAGGCGCTCGACCTGTCGCGCACCACGGGCTGGTTCACGAGCCTGTTCCCCGTGCGGCTCGATCCGCTGGGCGCGTGGGGCGACGCGATCAAGCGCGTGAAGGAAGACCTGCGCCGCGTGCCGAAACGCGGTCTCGGCCATGGCGTGCTGAGGCACCTGGGCACGGACGCACAGCAGCAGGCGCTGCGCGCATTGCCGCGGCCGCAGCTGGTCTTCAACTACCTGGGGCAGGTCGATGGTGCGGTCGAGGCCGCGTGGTCGCTCGCGCCCGAAGACGCGGGCGAGCCCGTCGCGGCGAGCGCACCGCTGCTGCACGAATTCAGCGTCAATGCACAGGTGCGCGACGGTGCGCTGCAACTGACGGTGGACTTCAGTGCGGCGCGGCATGCGCAGGAGGATGTGCAGGGCTGGGTGAACCGCTTCGGCGACGAACTCGAAGCGCTGATCGCGCACTGCACCTCGGGCGCTTGCGGCGTCACGCCGTCGGACTTCCCGCTGGCCGGGCTCGACGCCGCGCAGCTCGACGCGCTGCCGCTGCCCGTGGCACAGCTCGAAGACCTCTATCCGCTGTCGCCGATGCAGTCGGGCATGCTGTTCCACAGCCTGGTCGATGCACAGGGCGAGGCCTACGTCAACCAGCTGTGCATGGACATCGACGGCCTCGATGCCGAGCGCTTCCGCGCCGCATGGCAGCGCGTGCTGGCACGCCACGAGATCCTGCGCAGCGGCTTCCTGGCCGACGGCGCCACGCCGCTGCAATGGGTGGCGCGCAGTGCCGAGATGCCGTGGGCCGAGCAAGACCTGCGCGAGAGCGTCGATGTGCCAGGTGCACTGGCGCGGCTGGCCGCGTCGCAGCGCGCGAGCGGCTTCGACCTCGCTCGCCCGCCGCTGATGCGCATCGCCCTGGCGCGCACGCAGGCGCAGCGGCACCACCTTGTCTGGACCTACCACCACCTGCTGCTCGACGGCTGGAGCGTGGCGCAGCTGCTGGCCGAGGTGCTGCGCAGCTACGCGGGGCAGGCCGGCGAGCCCGCGCCGGGGCGTTTCCGAGATCACATCGCGTGGCTCGCAACGCGCGACGCGCAGGCCGGCAAGGCGCACTGGCGCAGCGTGCTGGCCGGTGTGGAAGAACCGACGCGCCTTGCCACGGCGCTGGTGCCGCCTGTTGCACCGCGCTCGGGCAAGGCCCGCCAGCGGCTGGCCTTCGACACCGAAGCCACGCGCGGCCTGCGCGAAGCCGCGCGGGCCGCGCACGTCACGCTCAACACCGTTGTGCAGGCCGCCTGGGCGCTGCTGCTGGGCCAGCGCACGCGCACGGGCACCGTCGTGTTCGGCGCCACCGTCTCCGGCCGCAGCGCCGAGATGCCGGGCGCCGAGCGCATGCTGGGCCTGTTCATCAACACGTTGCCCGTGGTCGCGCGCCTGCGGCCCGGCCAGCCCGTGGGCGAATGGCTGCGCGAACTGCAGGCGGCACAGGTCGCGTCGCGCGAACACGAGCACACGCCGCTGCACGAGATCCAGGCCTGGGCCGGAATGGGAGGGCAGGGCCTGTTCGACACGCTGGTGGTGTTCGAGAACTACCCGGTCGATGCGGCCTTGCGCGGCGACGCTGCGGCGGGCCTGAGCTTCGGTACGGTGCGCACGCAGGAGGAAACCTCGTACCCGCTGACGTTGATGGTGCACGACGATGCGGCGCTGCACATCGACCTCGTGCATGCGCTCGACGTGTGCGACGGCGCGCAGGCCGCGGCGCTGGTGGGTCAGTTGCGCGCGGCGCTGCTGGCGCTCGCCGGCGATGCGGCGCAGGCCGTGGGCCAACTGACGCTGGCCGATAAGGCGGAGCGCGAGCGGTTGTCGTCATGGTCGCGCGGTGCATTCGCACCGCAGGCGGTCGTGCCCGTCCACCACCTCATCGAACAGCAGGCGAAGGCGAACCCCGACGCACTGGCACTCGTCACGGCCGAGCATCGCCTCACCTACGCCGCACTCAACCGCCTCGCCAACCGCTGGGCGCATCGCCTGATCGCGCAGGGCGTGCGGCCCGACATGCCGGTCGCGATCGCCGTCGATCGCTCGGCCGAGACCGTCGTCGGCCTGCTCGCCGTGCTCAAGGCCGGCGGCGCGTACGTGCCGCTCGACCCGGCGTTCCCACCCGAGCGGCTGGCCTACATGGTCGAGGACAGCGGCGCCTCGCTGCTGCTCACGCGCCGCGCGCTGATGCCGCGTCTGCCCGACGCTGCGAGCGTTCAGCGGCTGGCCTTCGACCTCGACGCAACCGACGACGACATCACCGCCTGGCCCGACCACGATCCGGCGGTGCCGGTGCATGGCGAGCAGCTGGCCTATGTGCTCTACACCTCGGGCTCCACCGGCCGTCCCAAGGGCGTGGCGATGCGTCACGACGCGGTCGCGCGTCTCATCGCGTGGCAGCTGCAACGCCTGCCGGGCGCGAGCCGCACGCTGCTGTTCGCCTCGCCGTGCTTCGACGTGGCGTTCCAGGAGATGGTCAGCGGGCTGGCCGGCGGCGGCTGCCTCGTGCAGACCACCGACGCGCAGCGGCTCGACCTCGATGCGCTTGAGGCGTTGGTGCACGGAGAAGGCGTCGAACGCATGTTCCTCACCTTCTCGGTGCTGCAGCATTTCGCCGAACAGTCGCTGGCCTCGGGCCGTCGGCTGCCGGCGCTGCGGCAGATCATCACCGCGGGCGAGCAGCTCAAGCGCACGCCCGCGCTGGCCGAGTGGCTGGCGCGCGAATCGCAGTGCCGGCTCATCAACCAGTACGGGCCGACCGAGACGCATGTGGTGAGCGAGTTCGTGCTCGACGGCGCAGGCGACGAAGACCTGCCGCCCATCGGCACGCCCGCATCGAGCGCGCGGCTGCATGTGCTCGACGCGCAACTGAACCCCGTGCCTGTCGGCGTAGCCGGCGAGCTGTGCGTCGGCGCCGAGGTGCTGGCGCGCGGCTACCTGCACCGCGCCGGCCTGACGGCGCAGCGCTTCGTCGCCGATCCGTTCGATGGGCACGGCGGGCGGCTCTACCGCACCGGCGATCTCGTGCGCTGGCGCGCCGACGGCCAGCTCGAGTACCTCGGCCGGCTCGACCACCAGGTGAAGGTGCGAGGCTTTCGCATCGAACTCGGCGAGGTCGAGGCGCAGATGCTCGCGCAACCCGGCGTGCGACAGGCCCTGGTGCTGGCGCAGGAAGGACCGGGCGGTGCGCGGCTGGTGGCCTATGCGGCCGGCGCCGAAGGCCAGCCACTGCGCCCCGCGGCGCTGCGTGCGGGGCTGGCGGCGGCGCTGCCCGACTACATGGTGCCGAGCGTCATCGTCGCGATGCCGCAGGGGCTGCCGCTGAACGCCAACGGCAAGGTCGATCGGCAGGCGCTGCCACCGCCCGAAGCGGCGGAAGAGCGCGCGCATGTGCCGCCGCAGAGCGCCACCGAAACCGCGCTGGCGGGTCTGTGGGCGCAGGTGCTGGGGCTGTCGCGCGTGGGGCGCGGCGACAACTTCTTCGAGCTCGGCGGGCATTCGCTCGCGGTGCTCAAGCTGCGCCAGCAGGTCAAGGCGCAGATGGGCATCGACCTGCCGCTGCAGCGCTACTTCGAGTTGCCCGACCTGGCGGCCTGCGCGCAGGCGCTCGACGCGCAAGGGCCGGCGCAGGCGCAGCAGGCCGCGCAGGCCGAGAGCGATCTCGATCGCATGGATGCATTGTTGGAAAGTCTGGGGGGTTGAGTGAGCAGTAGCGAACGCAGTAGGGCCATCGCCCAACGGCTGGCGGGTTTGCCGCCGGCGCGGCAGAAGGAATTCATCGCCGCGTTGCGTGCGCAGGGCATCGATTTCGGCCGCCTGCCGATCGTGCCCGACCCGGCCGCCGTGCCCGGTGCGCCGCGGCCCGCCTCGTACGCGCAGGCGCGCCAGTGGTTCCTCTGGCAGATGGACCCCGAAAGCACGGCGCAGCACATCACGGCCGCGCTCACGCTGCACGGCGTGCTCGACCACGCGGCGCTGCGTGCGAGCCTGCAGGCGCTGGTGGTGCGGCATCCGTCGCTGCGCACGCGCTTCGGCGTGAGCGACGACGGCGTGCCGCAGCAGACGGTGTCGCCCGAGGCGGTGCTCGACCTGCGTGAAGCCGATCTGCGCGCCCACCCCGCGCAGGTGCGCGACGAGGCTGCGCGCCTCGTGCGCACGCCCTTTGACCTCGCGCGCGGCCCGCTGCTGCGCGTGGGCCTGCTGCGCACCGGCGAGACCGCGCACCTGCTGGTGCTGGTGATGCACCACATCGTGTCCGATGGGTGGTCGATGCAGTTGCTGGTCGACGACTTCGGCGCGCTGTACCAGGCGCACCGTCAAGGGAACGACGCCGCCGTGCCGGCCGCGCCCGCCCTGCAGTACGCCGACTACGCCGCCTGGCAGCGCCACTGGCTCGAAGCGGGCGAGGGCGAACGCCAGCTCGTCTACTGGACCGAACGCCTAGGCGGCGAACAGCCGCTGCTGCAACTGCCTGCCGACCGCGCGCGTCCGCCGCAGGGCCCGTACCTGGCCGCGCGCCATCGGCTCGACCTGCCGGATGAGTTGACGCAGGCGCTGCGCCGCCGCGCGAGCGCCGAAGGCGCGACGCTCTTCATGGTGCTGCTGGCCGGCTTCCAGGCGCTGCTGCACCGCTACACGGGCCAGGGCGACATCCGGCTCGGCGTGCCCGTGGCCAACCGCGACCGGCCCGAGACGGCCGGCATCCTCGGCCTGTTCGTCAACACGCAGGTGCTGCGCGCCGAGCTGGCCGGCCACACCACGCTGGCCCAGGCGCTGGCGCAGGCGCGCGACGCGGCGCTGGGCGCGCAGGCGCACCAGGACCTGCCGTTCGAGCAGCTGGTCGAGGCGCTGCAGCCCGAGCGCAGCCTGAGCCACCCGCCACTGTTCCAGGTGATCTTCAACCACCGGCAGCAGGACCTGGGCGCGCTCGACCGCCTTGAAGGCCTGCGCATCGAACCCTGCGAACTCGATGAACAGGCGGCGCCTTTCGAACTCGCGCTCGACACGCTGGAGCAGGCCGACGGCACGCTCGGCCTGAGCTTCACCTACGCCCGCGCGATCTTCGAGCCCGCCACCATCGAGCGCATGGCCGCGCACTACGTCGCGGTGCTGCGCCAGCTGGCCGACGACCCCACGCGCACGTTGCGCGAGGTGGCACTGCTTGGTCCGCAGGAGCATGCCCAACTGCGCCAATGGGGCGAGGGCCAGGACACGGCCTGGGACGAGGTGCCCGTGCACCGCCTCGTCGAGCGCCAGGCCGCGCTGCGGCCCGAGGCCACGGCGCTGATCGTCGATGGCGTGCCGATGCGCTTTCGCGACTTCGACGCGCGCGCCAATCGGCTCGCGCATGCCCTCATCGCGCAGGGCGTGCAGCCCGAGGACCGCATCGGCCTCGCGGTGGAGCGTTCGCCCGAGATGGTGGTGGCGCTGCTCGGCGTGCTGAAGGCGGGCGCGGCCTATGTGCCGCTCGACCCCGACTACCCGCCCGAGCGGCTCGACTTCATGGCGGCCGACAGCGGCGTGCGGCTGCTGCTCACACAGGCGCGCGTGCGCGAGCGGCTGGGCGCGTCGATGCAGGCGCTGCCCGCGCTGCTGCTCGACGGCGGCGTGCTCGACAGCGGGCCCGAAGACGCACCCGATGTCGCGGTGCATCCGGAGCACCTGGCCTATGTGATCTACACCTCAGGCTCCACCGGCCAGCCCAAGGGCGTGGCCGTGGCGCATGGCCCGTTGAGCATGCACATCCAGACCATCGGCCGCGCCTACGGCATGACGCCCGAAGACCGCGAGCTGCAGTTCGCGTCGATCAACTTCGACGGCGCGCACGAGCGCATCTGGACGCCGCTGGCCTTCGGCGCCACGCTGATGCCGCGCAGCCAGGAGCTGTGGACCGTGCACCGCAGCCGCGAGGAAATGCGGCGCCACGGCATCACCGTCGCCTGCTTCACGCCGGGCTACCTGCAGCAGATGGCCGATGAACTCGGCGAGGACGGGCGCGTGCCCACGCTGCGCTCGTACACCGTCGGCGGCGAGGCGATGGGCCGTGTGGCCTGCGAGCGCGTGATGCAGACGCTGCAGCCGCCGCGCCTCATCAACGGCTACGGCCCGACCGAGACGGTGATCACGCCGACCATCGCCAAGGCCTATGCCGGCACTACCTTCGACGCCGCCTACCTGCCCATCGGCGCGCCCGTGGGCGACCGCCGCGCCGTGGTGCTCGACACCGACATGAACCTGGTGCCGCCCGGCATGGCCGGCGAGCTGTACCTGGGCGGTTCGGGGCTGGCGCGCGGCTACCTGAACCGCGCCGGCCTGAGCGCCGAGCGCTTCGTGGCCGACCCCTTCGACACCGCGGGCGGTCGCCTGTACCGCACCGGCGACCTCGTGCGTTGGCGCGCCGACGGCCAGCTCGAATACCTGGGGCGGCTCGATCACCAGGTGAAGGTGCGCGGTTTCCGCATCGAACTCGGCGAGGTCGAGGCGCGGCTGCGCGCGCAGCCCGGCGTGCGCGAGGCCGTGGTGGTCGCGCGCGAGCGTGCAGGCGGTGCGCTGCTGCTGGCCTACGTGTCGAGCCTCGACGCGCAGCGGCCGGTCGAGGCCTTCGCGCTGCGCGACGGGCTGGCGCAGGTGCTGCCCGAGTACATGGTGCCGTCGGCGATCACGGTGCTCGCGGCGCTGCCGTTGAACGCCAACGGCAAGGTCGACCGCGCCGCGCTGCCCGAGCCCGTGTTCGCTGCTACAGCCGACAGTCGGGAAGCGCCGCAGGGCGCGGCCGAGGAGGCGATGGCCGCCGTGTGGGCCGAGGTGCTGGGCGCGCCGCGCGTGGGCCGCAACGACAACTTCTTCGAACTCGGCGGCCATTCGCTGCTGGCCATGCAGCTGCTCGAGCGGCTGCGCCGGCAGGGCTTCGGTGCGCAGGTGCGCACGCTGTTCCAGAACCCGCGCTTCGCCGACTTCGCGCGCGCCACGCTGGAGGCCGGCGCCTCGCCGCGCCCGGCGCCTGTGGTGCCCGACAACGCGATCCCCGACGGCTGCACACGGCTCACGCCGCAGATGCTGCCGCTGGTGACGCTCGACGACGCGCAGCTGCGCCGAATCGAGGCCGCCGTGCCCGGCGGCGCGGCCAACATCCAGGACATCTACCCGCTCGCGCCGCTGCAGGAAGGCCTGCTGTTCCATCACCTGATGCAGGCCGAGGGCGACGTCTACGTGCAGTCGCTGCAGATGCGCTTCGACAGCCAGGCGCGGCTCGACGCGTTCATGGACTGCCTGAACCGCGTCATCGCGCGCCACGACATGCTGCGCACGGCGGTGCTGTGGGAAGGGCTGGCGGAGCCGGTGCAGGTGGTGCACCGCCATGCACCCGCCGAGATCGAATGGCTGCCGATCGACGCCGCCGCAGGCGATGTCGCCGCGCAACTCGAGGCGCATGTGCGCCCCGGCCACTACCGCCTCGACGTGCGTCGCGCGCCGATGCTGCGCGCCATCGCCGCGCACGATGCGGCGGGCGGCGGCTGGCTGTTGCAGCTGCCGAGCCATCACCTGGCGCTCGATCATGTGTCGCGAGACCTGCTGGTCGAGGAGATCACGCTGCTGTTGCAGGGCCGCGCCGACGCGCTGCCCGCGCCCGTACCGTTCCGCAGCTTCGTCGCGCAGGCGCGGCTCGGCGCCGACGTGGCCGAGCAGGAGACTTTCTTTCGCCGCATGCTCGGCGACGTGCGAGAGCCGACCGCGCCCTTCGACCTGTTCGATGCGCGCGGCGACGGCACGGCCGTCGAAGAAGCGCACCTCGAACTCGACGCGGCGCTGGCGCAGGCCGTGCGCACGCAGGCGCAGCGCAGCGGCGTCAGCGCGGCCACGCTGTTCCACCTGGCGTGGGCGCTGGTGCTGGCCAAGACCACGGGCAAGGACGACGTGGTGTTCGGCACCGTGCTGTTCGGCCGGCTCGCAGGCGGCGAGGGCGCAGGGCGCGCGCTCGGCATGATGATCAACACGCTGCCGCTGCGCGTGACGCTGGGCCGCAGCCATGCACTGGCCTGCGTGCGCCAGACGCATGCCGCGCTGGCCGGCCTGCTGCACCACGAGCATGCGAGCCTGTCGCTCGCGCAGCGCTGCAGCGCGGTGCCCAAGGGCACGCCGCTGTTCTCGACGCTGCTGAACTACCGCTATGTGGCGCAGGCACCCGAGGCGGATGCCGGTGCCGGCGGCTGGGAAGGCATCGAGACGCTCGGCGCGCAGGAGCGTTCGAACTACGCCTTCGCGCTGTCGGTGAACGAACGCGCCGACGGCTTCGCGCTGACCGCGCAGGTCGATGCGTCGGTCGGTGCCGCGCGCGTGTGTCAATACATGCACGACGCGGTGCGCCGCGTGGCGGACGATCTCGCTCGGGCGGCCATGCACCCGGTCGTCGCCTTCGACCTGTACACGGCCGACGAGGCGCAGCGCTTGCAGGCCTGGGGCGCGAACACGCCCGCCTACCAAGACACCGCACCGGTGCATGTGCTGGTGGCACGCCAGGCCGCGCTGCGGCCCGAGGCCACGGCGCTGATCTTCGGCGACCACACGCTGAGCTACGCGGCGCTGGAGGCGCGCGCCAACCGGCTGGCGCACCACCTCGTGCGCGCGGGCGTGCGGCCCGAAGTGCGTGTGGGCCTCGCGGTGCGGCGCTCGGCCGACATGGTCGTGGCGCTGCTCGCGATCCTGAAAGCGGGTGGCGCCTACGTGCCGCTCGACCCGGCGTATCCGCCGCAGCGCCTGGCCTACATGGTGGAAGACAGCGGCGTCGCGCTGCTGCTGGCCGACGATGCCGTCGTGCTCGACCGCATCGGCATGCCCGGTGTGAAGGCCCTGACGCTCGACACGCTGGACCTGTCGAGCGGCCCGTCACATGACCCCGGCGTGGCGGTGCACCGCGACCACCTGGCCTATGTGATCTACACCTCGGGCTCGACCGGCAAGCCCAAGGGCGTGGCCGTGGCGCACGGCCCGCTGGCCATGCATGTGCAGTCCATTGGCGAGGCCTACGGCATGACGCCGGACGACCGCGAGCTGCAGTTCGCATCGATCAACTTCGACGGCGCGCACGAGCGCACCTGGGTGCCGCTGGCCTTCGGCGCGGCGCTGATGCCGCGCGACGAAGAGGTCTGGCCGGTGGAGCGCACCTGCGCCGAGATCGCGCGCCACGGCATCACCATCGCCTGCTTCACGCCCGGCTACCTGCACCAGATGGCCGAGCTGATGGGCGAGGCCGCGAGCCGGCTGCCGATTCGCTCCTACACCGTGGGCGGCGAGGCGATGCCGCGCACCAGCTTCGCGTTGGTGCAGTCGGTGCTGAAGCCGCCGCGCATCGTCAACGGCTACGGGCCGACCGAGACGGTGATCACGCCGATGATCGCCAAGGCCGCGCCGGGCGAGGGCTTCGACGCGGCCTACATGCCCATTGGCCGCCTCGTCGGTGACCGCACGGCCTACGTGCTCGACGGCGCCATGAACCAGGTGCCGCCCGGCGTGGCCGGCGAGCTGTACCTGGGCGGCGACGGCCTGGCGCGCGGCTACCTGCAGCGCGCGGGCCTGAGCGCCGAACGCTTCGTGGCCGACCCCTTCGGCGCGCCGGGCGGGCGGCTCTACCGCACGGGCGACCTCGTGCGCTGGGAGGCCGACGGGCAGATGGCCTACCTGGGGCGCATCGACCACCAGGTGAAGATCCGCGGCTTTCGCATCGAGCTCGGCGAGATCGAGGCGCAGCTGCTGGCGCTGCCGCAGGTGCGCGAGGCGGTGGTGGTCGCCAGCCAGGGCGCGGGCGGCGCGCGGCTGGTGGCGTATGTGTCGCCGCTGGCGGGCGAGCGCATCGAGCCGGCGCGGCTGCGTGCCGGCCTCGCGGCGCTGTTGCCCGAGCACATGGTGCCGGCGGCCATCGTCGTGCTCGACACGCTGCCGCTCAACATGAGCGGCAAGGTCGATCGCCATGCGCTGCCGGCGCCGGTGTTCGCCGGCGGCGACGGCTACGACGCGCCGCGCGGCAGCGCCGAGCAGGCGCTCGCGCGCATCTGGTCCGAGGTGCTGGGCGTGGCACGCGTGGGCCGCGACGACAACTTCTTCGAACTCGGCGGCGATTCGCTGCTGAGCCTGAAGGTGATGGCGCAGGCACGCCGCCTGGGCCTGCCGGCGCTCGATCTGAAGCTGCACGACTTCCTGCGCGCGCCGACCATCGCGGGGCTTCTGGGCGGGCGTGCCGATGCGCCGCCGCTGGTGGCCCTGAACGCCGTGGTGCCCGGTCCGCCGCCGCTGTTCTGCCTGCACGCCGCCCTGGGCACGGTGTACGACTACGCGCCGTTGGCGCGCCGCCTGCAGGGCGTGCGCACCGTGTACGGCCTGCCGTGCCGCATGCTCGCCGACCCCGCGCACCGCGACGTGTCGCTGGCGCGCATGGCCGACGACTACGCCCGCATGCTCCGTGGCGTGCAGCCGCAAGGGCCGTACCACCTGCTGGGCTGGTCGCTCGGCGGTGCGCTCGCGGCGGCCGTGGCGGCGCGGCTCGAAGCCGAAGGGCAGGCCGTGGCGTTCCTCGGGCTGGTCGATCCCTATGTGCCCGAGCCCGACGCGCCCTTGCAGACGGTGGACGACGATGGCCGTCGCGACTTCGCTGACTTCGTCGCCTCGGCCTGGCCGGCGGCGCGCCTGGACGGGCTGCTGGACATCGACGACTTCGTCTGCGACGAGGCGACGGTGGCCGCGCTGATCGCACAGGCCCGCGCACAAGCGCAAGCTCGCGGCGACACGCTCGAGATGCCGGCGCACGCGAACCTGCCCGACGACGAACTGGCCCGCATCTTCCTCGTGAGCCAGCAGCTGAAGGCGATCGAGACCGAGGCGCTCGTGCCGCTGCGTTGCCGCGCCGAGTGCTGGTGGATCGCGCGGCGCCCGGCGGCGGACTGCGCCGCGCTCGCGCTGCAGCTGGGGCGGCCGGACCTCGCGAGCGCTGCGGCGCTCGACGAGGACCACCACGCGATCCTGCGCAGCCCGGTGTTGTTGACGCAACTGGGCGAGCGACTGGGCGAGGCCGAAGCCTTCGCGGTCTGAGACCCAGGCATAAAAAAACGCACGACCCGGCAGCCGGGTCGTGCGTCAAGGGCACCCTTCTGCCGGTGCCGCCCTATTTCAGTTCGTTGGTGCGTGTCAGAGCTTGTAGCTGAGCTTCAACCAGGCGTTGCGCGGGTTGCCTTGCGTGTAGCCGTTGTAGGCGCCCAGGCCGTTGTAGTAGCGCTTGTCGCCCAGGTTCTCGATGTGCAGCGAGGCGCTCAGGCGGTTGTTGATGTCGTAGCGCGCCATCAGGCCGAACAGCGTCAGGCCGCCTTGCGAGGCGCGGCCGAGTTCGTTGAACTCGTCGTAGTAGATGCCGCTCTGGTAGCTCACGCTGCCCCCGACGGTGAGCTTGCTCCACTCGCCCGGCAGGCGGTAGCTGGTGGCCACCCGGAACAGGCGGCGCGGGTACTGCGGGTTCAGCAGCACGCCGTCGGCATCGCGCTTGGCGTGGTAGGTGTAGCCCGCGAGCATCTGCAGGCCCGGCAGCACCTCGCCGGCGGCGGTGAGCTCGAAGCCCTTGCTCTTGGCGCCCTGCACCGCGCGGTACGGAATGCCGCCGTCGGGCAGCAGCGAGCCGGCGCCGGTGTCGATCACGGCCAGGTTGGTCTCGCGCGTCTTGAAGATCGCGGCGCTGGTGTTGAGCTTGCCGCCGAAGTGCTCGCCCTTCAGGCCCAGCTCGATGTTCTTGCCGCGCTGCGGTGCGATGAGCGAGTTGTTGCGGTCGCGCACCGTGTTGGGCTGGAAGATGTCGGTGTAGCTGCCGTACAGCGAGAGTTCCTTGCTCACGTCGAACACCACGCCCAGGTAGGGCGTGACCACGCCGTTCTCGCGCATCGAGCTCACGCCGGTGCGCCGCCAGGTGGTCCAGTCGAGCGTGGACGCATCGGACTTGTACCAGGTGCCGCGCGCGCCGACGATGAGCGACAGCGGCTCGGCCAGCTTCAGGCGGGTCGAGGCGTAGATGGCTTTCTCGGTGGTGTTCAGCGGCGCCGTGTACAGCGGGTACGAGAAAGAGGTCGGCTCGGGGAAGCTCTGCAGCTGGTAGAAGTTCAGCGGCCGGCGGTCGATCATGCGTGGCACGGCGCCGCGCGTGTACACGGTGGCGTCGTAGGTGTTGTAGCTCATGCCGACCACGGCCTCGTGCGTCTGGCCGAAGGCCTCGAACGGGCCCTTCAGGTGCACGTCGAGGGCCTTGTTGGCGCCTTCGGCGGGGTTCTCGCGGATGTCGATGGTGGAGGCGCCGGTGCGTGCGTTGATCGCGCGGTAGATGCTCAGGTCGCCCGAGGCGCGCTCGCGCTTGCTCTTGAGGTAGCTGGCGTCCACCTTCAGCTGCCAGCCCGCGCCCAGGCGCTGGTCGAGGTTGGCGAACAGCTTGTCGGAGTACATGTCCCAGTAGCTCCACGGCGCGCTGGAGTTGAACGAGCGCGGCAGGTTGGTGCGCTGGCCGTTGCTGAAGAACAGCGGGCTCTGGCCGTAGTTGGCGCCGTCGATGGCGGTCTTCTGGTGCTCGAAGCCCACCGACAGGCGCGAGCCCGCCGCGAGGTCGACTTCGAGAATGCCGTACAGCGCGTCTTCGCTGCGCTTCTTGTTCTCGATGAAGCTCTTGCCGTCCGTGCGCGAGGCCATGAAGCGCCCGCGCACGGTGCCGTCGGCGTTGAGGGGGCCGCCCACGTCGATCTCTGCGTTGTAGCGGCTCCAGCTGCCGATGCCGCCCGAGATGTGGCCGGCGAACTCGGAGGTCGGGCGCTTGCGCACGAGGTTGATGGCGCCGCCGGGCGAGCCCACGCCGTTGAGCAGGCCGGCCGCGCCGCGAATCACCTCGACGCGGTCGTAGAAGGCGGTGCTGATCATGCTCGACTCGCCGGCCACGCTGTTGAAGCCCAGCGTGGGCACGCCGTCGATCATGGTGCTCAGGGCGAAGCCGCGCGAGGAGAAGGTCACACGCTCGTCGTTGCGGTCGGCCACGATGCCGGGCGTCTGGCGCAGCACGTCTTCGAGGGTGACGAGGTTCTGGTCGTCGATCTGCTGGCGGCCGATGACGCTGACCGACTGCGGCGTTTCGCGCAGCGACAGGTCCATGCGCGTGGCGCCGGCGGCGGCGCGCGTGGTGTACGAGCCCGTGCCTTCGGTGGTGCCGTCGGTGGCGGCCTGCGCGGCCACGGTCACGGCGGGCAGCGTGGAAGCACTGGCCGCGCTCTGGCGCTGGATGGTGACGCGCGTGGGGCCGTTGCGCACCGCCACGAGGCCGCTGCCGGCCAGCAGGCGGTCGAGCGCCTGCTGGAAGCTCAGGCGGCCCGACACGGCAGGTGCGGCCAGGCCCGAGACCACGTCACCCGCGGCGAGCACCTGCACGCCGGTCTGGCGCGACAGCTCGTTGAGCGCGGCGCCCAGCGGCTGGGCGGGGACGTTGATGTCGCGTGCTTGTGCAGCGGCCTGGTCGGCGCCCTGGGCTGCGGCGAGGCCGCTCCAGCTGGCAAGGGCGGTTCCGAAGGCGGCGGCAAGCGCGGCGCTCAGGAGTCGGTGGCGAGGCGAGAAACGCATGGGTGAAGGCTCCAGACAAATAAATCGGTGCGGCATGAAACGGGGGCGCGCCGCAGCCGTCGATCGGATGCGGGGTGCTTCTGGATGTAAGACGTTTGAACTCGAAAAAGAGAGACAGGCCCGTGACAAGGCATCGGCCGCCGCGTCGATGCGGGGCGAAAAACGAGCGGGAAAAGGAGAGGCGCGCCGGCGGGCGCACCCGGGTCAGCGCGCCTGCAGGCGCACGCTGCCGTCGGGCCGGGCCACCGCCACCAGCGGCAGGATGGCGGGCAGCGCGTCGAGCAGGCCGGCCGAGTCGTTCGTACGAAAGCGCCCGGAGAGCCGCATCGCGTCGATGCGGGCGTCGGCGCCGACGATGGGCGCGCTGCGGTAGCTGTTGACTGCGGCCAGCGCGTCGCCCAGCGGGGTGTTGTCGAACACCAGCCAGCCGTCGCGCCAGGCCGAGAGGGCGGCGGTGTCGGCCTGGCGCACCGGGTCGGCGTGGCCGTCGCGCACCTCGAGCATGTCGCCGGCGCGCAGGTCGACCACTTCGCCGCTGCGTTCGGTGCCGGCGTGGCGCAGCACCTGCACGCGCACATGGCCGTGCTCGACGCCCACGGTGATCGGGCCGCCGCGGTCGCGCACGGTGAAGGCGGTGCCGACCACTTCGATGATGGCCTCGCGCGTGCGCACCACGAAGGGCCGCTCGGCGTCGGGGGCGACGTCGAAGCGGACCTCGCCGCGCGCCATGTCGATCATGCGGCGGCGGCGGTAGAGCGTGACGTCGACGGCGCTCTGGGGCGCGAGGTCGAGGCGGCTGCCGGCCGAGGCATCGGCGGCATCGGCCAGCGTGACCTTGAGCATCCGCGCGTTCGGTGTGCGGTACGTCGCCTGGAACACGGGCTGCTGCCAGTACCACTGCACGCCGCGCCCCGCGACCACGCCGGCGCCGAGCAGCCCGGCGACCGACAGCAGCATCTTGCGGCGCGAGGGGTTGCGTGGGGCCGGTGCGGGCACGGGCTCGTCGAAGTGCGCGCGCAGGTCGTCGGCCATGCCGCCCAGGGCGTTCCAGCGCTCGCGCGCCTCGCGCACGGCGGCGGCGTGTTCGGGCGAGCGGGTGCGCCACTGGTCGAGCGCGAGCCGGGCGCTGTTGGCGGCCGGGCTCGGCGGCGCGATCTCGTTCTCGACGATGAGCGCGAGCGCGCGTTCGATCAGCCGTTCACGCGGAACGACCGCTGTGGCCGCACGGCTCATGAAAAGTCTTCGGCCAGTGCGGTGTCGAAACCGGCGTGGCTGTTCACCGCCTGCGGCTCGATCAGTTCATGGCGCAGCTCGGCGAACACGCGCGAGCAGTCGATGGTGGCGCGCAGCAGGTGCTTGGCGACCGCCATCTCGGTGATGCCCAGGCGCTGCGCGATTTCGGCGCGAGAGTGGCCGTAGGCGCGGAACAGCAGGAACACCTCGCGCCGGCGCGGCGGCAGCTGTTCCATGGTTTCCACCACGCGGCGCAGCACGCGGTGCTGGGCCACGACGTATTCGGACGAGGGGGCCGTGAGGTGCGTGCCGACGACGGCATGCGAGACGGCCCACTCCTGCGCCACCTTGCGGTGGCGGGCTTCGTCGATGCACAGGTTGCGCGCGACGCGGAACAGCAGGGCGCGCGGCGACTCGATGGCGGCGCCGTCACGCAGGCCGAGGGTGTGCGTGTACACGCGCTCGAAGCTGGACTGCGCGATGTCGGCCGCATGGTGCGGATCGCGCAGGTCGCGCGTGAGCTGCCGGCGCAAGTCCGCGTAGTGAGACACAAGTTCCTGGACGAGGTCGCGCATCCGGTCGCCTTCTCGCAAGCATCGACAAAGGACCCCTGGGCCGATGGCTGGTGCGCGCCGGTGAAGAGGAGGCGAGGGCGCTGGCTTCGGTGACCCCGGGGATGGGGTGAATAAGAACTATTCTTATTGAGTGTAGCACCGAAGCCTTGCGTTTCCGTGGCTAGACCACGGGCGCGGCGTGGGCGGGGCGCTCCGCGGCGGGGGCCTGTGGTGCCTGCGCCGTGTGCCGCGGCGTGGCGTTCAGCAGCGCCTGGCCGATCTCGTCGGAGCGGATGGCGGTGACCGACAGCAGCGTGTCGCTCAGGCCGTGGCTGGTCTCGCAGGCGCCCTGCAGGAAGATGCCCGGGCGCAGCGCTGGCGTGCCCTGCACGCGGTAGTCGCGGTCGACCGAGAAATCGCCCAGGTAGGGCGCCAGCGGCGCCAGCAGCGTGCGGTGCGCGTCGCGGGCGTAGCCGGTGGCAAGCACCACGGCGTCGTAGGCCTTGTCGTGGCGCGCGCCGGTGTTCAGGTCGTGCAGCGACAGGTGGATGCCGTCCTGCGCGGCGCGCACGGCCGACACCTCGTGCCGCCGCAGGAAGCTGTGGCGCGTCGAGCCGGCCACGCGCTGGCGGTAGAACACGTTGAAGATCTGCTGGATCAGCTCCAGGTCGGGCGCGGCGTAGTTGGTGTGCCAGAACTCCTCGAGCAGTTCGGCGCGCTCGTTCACCGAGCGGTTGAACACGAAGTCGGTGAAGTCGGTGTTGAAGATCTCGTTCACGAACGGGCTGTCGTCCGAGGGCTTGATGGAGCGCGCCCGCATGATCAGGTCGACCTGCGGCTTCGCGGGGTGCGACTGCAGGTCCATGAAGATTTCGGCCGCGCTCTGGCCCGCGCCCACGATGGCGATGCGCTCGGCGCCGGGATGGCGGGCGATGGCCTCCAGGTAGGTGCTCGAATGGAACACGCGGCCGTCGTCGCGCAGGGGCTGGAAGCGCGCCGGGATGTTGGCCACGCCGCCCACGCTCACCACCAGGTTGCGCGCCAGGCGCTCGCGCACCGCGCCGTTGGCATCGCGCGAGCGCACGCGCAGCAGCGAGACCTCGTTGCCCTTCATCTCGGGCACCACCTCGAACACGGCCTCGCCGTAGGCGCAGCGGTCTTCGAACTGCGCCGCGGCCCAGCCCAGGTAGTCGTTGAACTCGTGGCGGCTCGGGAAGAAGGTCTTGAGGTTGATGAAGTCCTGCAGGCGCTGCTTCTCGTGCAGGTAGTTCAGGAAGGTGAAGCGGCTGGACGGATTGCGCAGCGTGGCCAGGTCCTTCAGGAACGAGATCTGCATGTGCGCGTTGTCCAGCAGCATGTTGCGGTGCCAGACGAAGCCCGGCTGCTTCTCGATGAACAGGGCATCGACGAAGTGGCCCTTCTGGCGCTTCTCGTCGAGCGCAATGGCCAGTGCGATGTTGGACGGGCCGAAGCCGACGCCGATCAGGTCATGGATTTGCATGGATGTCCTCCAGGGATGGCTCGTGTCGACGAGCCGGGGCCGGCGAAGCGGCGGTGGGGTCGGCGCGCGGAATCCACAGCGCCTCGCCGAAGAAACGCTCGCGCCACAGCACGCCCAGCAGGGCGCGCTTGTGCGGAAAGTCGAACTCCTTCACATGGGCGTAGCCGCAGCGGCCCAGGCTCCGGATCATTTTTTCGTTGTCGGCGCGCGGCTCGATCACCAGGCGCTGCGTGCGCGGGTCGTCCAGGAAGAGGTAGTGCGACACCGACGGCATCCAGGCCGTGAGAAAGGGCTTGCCGCGAAAGCGCGCCTCGCCCACCAGCGCGTGCCAGCCGCGGTCGTGGTCGGCCGCGTCGTAGAAGGGCGCGATGCGGTCTTCCTTCGCCCAGTAGGCCTCGAAGTAGCCAAAAGGCTCGCCGTCGAAGCGGCCGACGAGGCCGGTCACGCGCGGGTCGGCCGCGATGCCTTCCAGGTACTGGCGGTGGCGCGCGAGGTCGCCTTCCTCTTCCCAGAAATGCGCGACCACGGGGTCGTTCATCCAACGGTGGAAGGCGGGGAGGTCGCGTTCGATGTCGACCGTGTCGAGCGTGAGCGTCTGGTTCAGCCACGGGATGTGGCGGCGGTACACCGTGCCCTGCGGCTTGGCGGGGCGCAGCGGATGGCGCTTGCCTTGCGTGACGACGAAGCGCTGCGCGAAAGGCTCGCGCGGCTGCGGCAGCCAGGCGCGCGGCCATTGCCAGAAGGCTTCGCGCGCGACCGTGGGCAGCGCGCCCTCGGCCGGCGTGACGATGCCCGCGTCCACCAGCCGCGTGCCGGTCGGCAGCGGCGATTGCAGCGCGAGCTGCCGCGCGGCCGGGTGGCGCTGGAAGGCCGCCTCGATCGCCGCCAGCAGGTGCGCTTGGTCAGGCTCGCCCGCGCACGCGCCCAGCCATTCGAGACGCGGCGTGCCGGGCTGCGCGCGCAGGGCCCAGGTGCTGCCGTGGCGGTCGCCGTCGAGCGGCGTGACCTTGAGCACGGTGCCTTCCAGCCGGACGTCCAGCACCCGGCCTTCGGGATGCGCGTGAAAGCGCCATGCAGTGTCGTGGGCGGTCAAGCAAAACCTCCGGGGTGTGGTCGATGTATGTGGGATGCAGAAGGAAGACGCGGGCTGCGGCCGGATGTTTAGTCGGCGGTGCTTGCGCAGCGCTCCCGCTCGAACTCGGGCGAGAGCGGACACGCGCCGCAGTAGCCCAGCCGCGGCACGAGGTAGTAGAGGCAGCACTGGCGGTGCAGCGTGACGGGCGGCGCGCTGCGGTCGGCCACGCGCACGCCGCGGCGCGCGGGCATGAACATCGGGTTGTCGCGCGCCTCGCCGCCCGGTTGCGGCCAGGTCGGGCGGTGCAGCAGGTGCTCGAGGTCGGCGGCCACGGCGGGCGCCTGGCCGCTCATGCGCAGGCCTTCTTCCAGCACCGGCTCGAGGTAGCGCACGGCGTTGCCCCAGAGGATTTTGGGCGCCAGCCGCGTGAGCTGCGTCAGCCGCGCGAAGAGGGGCGCCAGGTGCGTCCACAGCAGCACGTCGTAGCGCGCGGCCGTATCGGTGCCGGGGCGCGGCGTGCCGAGCTCGACGATGTGGAAGCACTCCGGGTCGCCGTCTGCGTCATCGAGCGACACCCACACCTGTTCGGGCGTGACAGGAAAGCCGTGCTGCAGCAGGCTCGCGGCGGCGGCCACGGGCGGCAGCAGCGCGTGCAGGTAGTTCATGCTCCAGGCGGAAGCGACCGCGCGCAGGTCGCGCTCCGGCATGTTCAGCGTGCGCGCCTTCAGGCGCAGCAGCGCCAGCAGGCGCGGCGGGTCGGCCAGCAGGTCGGCCACGCGCACGGCGTCGGGCGGTGGGTGCGGGGCGAAGGCCAGCGTTTCGCCGTAGGGCGCCCACTCGCCCTGGAAGATCGGCGCGAGCAGCGGGATCACGGGGCGGGGCCGAAGGTGGCGTGAAGAGGAAGGCGCACAGGCATGCAGCAGAAGACGCGCCGGCGGGCCGGAAATTTAGTCCGCGCAGGCCCCGCGCCTAAACAGCGTGCCCCACGGAGCGTCTACTCACTCATCGACAGCAGTGCAGGCGTGCGAATCCCCATGAGCTTCCCGAGACACCGTCCCTCCGATCCGGCCTTCAGCATGGCCTGGCGGCTTTTTCGCGAGCTGCACGACGCACCGTCGCCCGAGCGCGCCGAACAGCTCGTGGCCTGGCTCGGCCAGGACCCGGGCCACGTGCGCGCGCTCGACGAGGCCCTGACGCTGTGGGCGCTGGCGGGCGCCTCGGTGGTGGAGGCCGCGCGCGAGGCGGGGGCGCAGCCGCTGCTGCAATAGGCGCCGCGCCTTCCTGCTAAACAAGCAGGCGCGCCGAACGTCATTGCAGGGAGCCCGTCTCCCTTTGCAACGAACCGTCCGCCGCATGAACCTCACACCCGCCAGCGCCCCCGCGTCCGAACTCGTCCGGCTGTTGCGGCCCTACTTCCCGTGGATCGCGCTTTCGACCGTGACCGGCATCGGCGCGGGCATCGCGACCGTGGCGCTGCTGGCGACCATCAATCAGGTGCTGCATCGCCCCGGCGGCCTGGCCGGCGGACTGCTGCTGACCTTCATCGGCCTGTGCGTGGTGGCGCTGGTCGGGCGCGCCACCTCCGACATGTCGAACAACGTGGTCGGCCAGCGGCTCGTGGCGCAAGTGCGCAAGAGCCTGGCGCTGAAGATCCTCGCGGCGCCGATCGATGCGCTCGAGCGTTACCGCATGCACCGCCTGATGCCCGTGCTCACGCAGGACGTCGACATGATCAGCGACGTGGCCTTCATGCTGGCCTCGACCATGATCGCGCTGGCCGTTTCCCTTGGTTGCCTGGGTTACCTGGCGTGGCTTTCGCCGCCGCTGTTCGGCCTGCTGCTGGGGGCGCTGCTCGTGGGCATCACCGTGCAGAGCCTGGCGCATGCGCGCGGCATCTCGGGCTTCTTCAAGGCGCGCGAGCAGGAAGAGGCGCTGCACAAGGCCTACCGCGGCATCAGCGAAGGCGCGAAGGAGCTGCGCATGCACCGCGCGCGCCGCGCCAAGGTGTACGAGCAGCAGGTGGCGCACACGGTGGAACGCATCCACGACATCAACCGGCGTGCCATCAACATCTTTGTGCTGGCCTCGTCCTTCGGCTCGGCGCTGTTCTTCTTGCTGATCGCACTCATCCTCGGCTGGGCCGCGTTCCGCGACACCGCGCCCGTCGTGCTCAGCGGCTTCGTGCTGGTGCTGCTGTTTCTGAAAGGCCCGCTCGACCAGGTGGTGGCGGCCCTGCCGCACCTGGGGCGCGCGAAGGTGGCCTTCGAGCGCATCGGCGACCTGTCGGCCCGCTTCGCCACGCCCGAGCCGCACCTGGACCTGCACGCACCGCCCGCCACGCCCGTGCTGCACGACGCCATCGAGCTGCGCGGCGCGCGCTATGCGTTCCCGGCGGTGGAGGGCGCGGAGCCCTTTGTGCTCGGCCCGGTGGATTTGCGCATCGGCCGCCGCGAGATCGTCTTCATCGTCGGCGACAACGGCTCGGGCAAGACCACGCTCATCAAGCTGCTGCTGGGCCTGTACGCGCCGGTCGATGGCGAGCTGCTGCTCGACGGCCAGCCCGTGACGCCGCAGACGCGCGACGACTACCGCCAGCTCTTCACCACCGTGTTCTCCGACTTCTACCTGTTCGAAGACCTCGTGGCCGGCGAAGAGGGCGGCCACCAGGCGCTGCCCGAAACCGCCTTGCCCTACCTGCAGCGCCTGGAGATCGCGCACAAGGTATCGGTGAAAGACGGCGCCTTCAGCACCACCGACCTCTCGACCGGCCAGCGCAAGCGGCTGGCGCTGGTGCATGCGTACCTCGAAGGACGGCCGGTGCTGGTGTTCGACGAATGGGCCGCCGATCAGGACCCGGCCTTTCGCCATCTGTTCTACACCGAGCTGCTGCCCGAGCTGCGCGCCAAGGGGCACTCGCTGGTGGTCATCTCGCACGACGATCGCTACTTTCATGTGGCCGACCGCATCGTCCACATGAAGGCCGGGCGCATCGCGCAAGCCACCGAGGCGCCGGCGCCGAGCCTCGCGGCTTGACCCGTTCGCGAAGCGGGTGCTAGTGTGGGGTTCGCTTCGAACGAACCTCCACAACAGAAAGAACAGGCTTCCTCATGCACCTTCGCTCCACCCCGTGTTCATGGACGCGCGCCGCCTGCCAGGGCGCCGTGCTGGCCAGTGCCTTGCTCGCCGCCAGCGCCTTGGCCCAGAAGCCGCACCAGGGCGTGCTCGACGCCGCCACGCAGCAAAAGGACGAGACGCTGCAGCTGCTGGAGCGCATGGTCAACATCGATTCGGGCTCGACCAACACCGAGGGCCTGGCCAAGGTGCGCGAGATGGTGGCGGACGAACTGCGCAAGCTCGACGCGCGCGTCGAGAGCTTTCCCGCCGAGCCGCACCCGGGCACCAACCTGGTCGCGACGCTGACCGGCCAGGGCAAGAAGAAGATCCTCATCCTGGCCCACATCGACACCGTGTTCAAGGACGGCACGGCCGCGGTCAAGCCCTTCTACATCAAGGACGGCCGCGCCTACGGCCCTGGCGTGATGGACAACAAGGGCGGCGTCGTGGCCGGACTGCAGGCGCTGAAGATCCTGCAGAAGATCGGCTTCAAGGACTACGGCCAGATCACCTTCCTCATCGACACCAACGAAGAGACCGGCTCGGTCGGCACCAGCGCGCTCATCGAGCGCGTGGCCAAGCAGCACGACGTGGCGCTGAACCTCGAGCCGGGTCGCCCGGCCGACGGCCTCGTGGTCGAGCGCAAGGGCTCGGCCACGGCGCTCATCGAGGTGAAGGGGCTCGCGTCGCACGCGGGCGTCGCACCCGAGGCGGGCCGCAATGCCGCGATGGAAGTCGCGCACCAGGTGCTGCAACTGTCGAAGGTGGCCGACGCAGCGAAGAAGACCACGGTCAACTTCACGGTGCTCACGGCCAACGGACCGACCAACGTGATCCCCGCATCGGCCAGCGCCAAGGGCGACGTGCGCGCCGCCACGCCCGAGGAGCTCGACCGTGTCGAGAAGGACCTCACGCGCATCGCGCAGAACAAGCTCATCCCCGAGACCGAGGTGCGCGTGCGCCTCGTGCGCGGCCTGCCGCCGATGCCGCGCTCGCCCGCATCGGACAAGCTGGTGCGCATGGCCGAGGGCATCTACGGCGAGATCGGCAAGAAGCTCACCATCGAGAGCAGCGGCGGCGCCGCGGACGCCAGCCTCGTGGCCGGTGTCGGCGTGCCGGTGCTCGACGGCTTCGGCATCGTGGGCGGCGGCATCCACACGCCGGAGGAATACGCCGAGGTCGAGAGCGTGGTGCCGCGGCTTTATCTGCTGTCGCGGATGCTCATGGACTTGAGCGCGAACTGATTTCGGTTCCTGGGGACGCTGGCGTGGAGTGCCTGCGTCAGGTTTTCTCGAGCTCCAACTTCAGATCGCTCGCCTTGAAGGTTTGCGGTGAGTAGCGCTTGCCGGAGAGCCGCGACAGTGCATCGACGAGCACCTGTATTTGCGATTCATCGAAGTCCGCCTTGTCGCGCTGCTGGGGGTCGCGCAATTGAGTCGAGGATGTTTCGATCTTGGTTGCAACCGCAGCGAGCGCATTGACGGTTACCGCATCCAGGGCCTTCTTGTCACTCTTGGTGCCGTTGGGCCATTTCACGCTCTGTGCGAAATCGATCAACTTCTTCGCGTCTCGATAGCGCTGGTTCTTGTTGACGCTGGCTTTCAGCGCATCGATGACCGCGACGCGCTCGGCGGTGGAAGCCTGGGCCTCGGAAGAGAGTTTGGCGGTAAATGCAGCGAAGGTGTTGGCGGGGTCGAGTGTGGCCTCCTCCTTGGCGCGATTGATCTGCACCGTGAGGTAGGTGCGATTCTTCAGCACTGAATTGCATGTCGCGTCTTCGTAGATTCGCCCATTTTTCTGGTTGAACCACCAGCGTGTCCAGGGATGCGTTGAAGTGCTCCCAGAGCCACCCGAGTCCGCGAATGGCATGCGCACGAACGCGTAGTTGCCGTATTCCAGCCGCCCGGAATGCAGTGAATTGATCTGCTCCGCGCCCGGGAGCAACGAGGCGTGGTACTTGAACTCGATGTCGCTCTTGTTGGCTTTGAGCAAGCCGCCGCCGATCGTGTCGAGCACCTTCAGCACTGGCGATGCCGGCGGATAGGCCACGGCGCCCAGGCTGGCCGCTGCGGTGAGCAGGCCCGAGATCTCCGTGTTCTCCTTGATGTCGAGCTCCATGATGTAGAACTCTAGGAGCAGGGGCTTGCCGTGGTATTCGATGGGCCCGTAGATGGGCAACTGGCTGAAATTCAGGTACTGCCCAGGCGCGACGCCTTCCGAGTAGTAGATGAGGCGGCCACGATCCCTTCCGGCAACACTGAAATCGAAATCGGTCTGGGCGTCTTGCTCTGCGATGCGCGCAACGATGGCGATCTCGCCGCGCTTCTTGAAGCCGAGCAGACTGGCACCGCGCTCGACGAACTCGTTGATGAAAACCTGGCTCAGATGAACCGTGATCACGTCGCCCTTTTGTATGGCGGGGTGCTGGTTCTGTGTGACCGCACTACATCTCTCGCCAGTGGCCCGAATGTCATAGGCCTGAGCATCTGTGTCTGCGGAGAAATCGTTGCCGCACACCGATTGGTATTTCCTGACGAACGGGACGCAGGAATTGGCGATGCTCCAGTGCGCCTTCGCGTAGTCGTTAACGCCTTGGTCGTCGGCGGCGTTCGCAAAAGTGCAGGCCTGCACCAGCACGACGGCCGCCGTGCGCAGGATGCTTGCATTCTTCATGGCTTCCTCCTTGTGGTTCCACGTGGATGTCGAATCCGGTTTCGTGCGTGGAGGAGGGGACGGCGTGCGCCGTATCGCCGCAAGTGTGCGATCGCGTAATTTTTGTCAGCCCCCGCAACAACGCAGAGGGACTGTTCCAGTCGCCGGAAGGGTCAGGAATCCCACAAACGAGGGAGTCGCTCGAGCAACGGGTTCGGTACAGCCGTCGCCGATGCAGACGACGGCTCCGGCAGAGGCCCGATCGAGAGGGCCTCAGCCCCGCTTCGGAATGCCCAGGCCCTTCACCACCGCCGGCCGCGCCACGAAGGCCTCGAGCACGCGCGCGACGTTCTTGAACTCGCTGAAGCCCACGAGGTCGCCGGCCTCGTAGAAGCCGATCAGGTTGCGCACCCACGGGAAGGTGGCGATGTCGGCGATGGTGTACGTGTCACCCATGATCCAGGCGCGGTCGGCAAGGTGCTTGTCGAGCACGCCGAGCAGGCGCTTCGACTCGGCCACGTAGCGGTCGCGCGGGCGCTTGTCTTCGTAGTCCTTGCCGGCGAACTTGTTGAAGAAACCGAGCTGGCCGAACATCGGGCCGATGCCGCCCATCTGGAACATCACCCACTGGATGGTCTCGTAGCGGGCCGCCGCGTCCTTGGGGATGAACTGGCCGGTCTTCTCGGCGAGGTACAGCAGGATCGCGCCCGATTCGAACAGCGCCAGCGGCTGGCCGCCCGGGCCGTTGGGGTCGAGGATGGCGGGGATCTTGTTGTTCGGGTTGAGCGACAAAAATTCCGGCGACATCTGGTCCTGGGTCTCGAAGCTCACGAGGTGCGGCTCGTAGGGCAGGCCGGTCTCCTCCAGCAGGATCGATACCTTCACGCCGTTGGGCGTGGGCAGCGAGTACAGCTGCAGGCGCTCGGGGTGCTGCGCGGGCCATTTCTTCGTGATGGGGAAGTGCGAGAGATCGGTCATGGGGAAAGTCCTTGGAAGGAGGTCGACAACGGCGAGCGCCGGATTCTGCACGGGTCAGGGGGGCGGTGTGCGCGCATGGCCTTGCAGGCGCGGCAGCACCTCGCGGCCGAGCTCGTCGACGATGTCCTGTGCGGGCCGCCGACTGCTGCGCGCGAGGTTCAGCAGCACGTGGGCGACGCCGGCCTCTTCCATGCGGTCGAGGTAGTCGACGAGCGCATGGCGTCCGGCGCGCAGGCCGAGTTCGATGGGCTCGGCGGGTGCGTCGGCATCGTCCAGCAGGTCGAGCTGCAACGACTGGATGAAGGGCTTGGCCTCGCCGCCCGCGCGTTCGCGCAGCGCGGTCTGCCACAGGCCGATGCGGCCCTGCTGGCGTGCTTCGTCGCGGTGGTAGGTGGCCCAGCCGTCGGCGTGGGCGGCGGTCCATTGCAGCGACTGGCGCGCCGAGCCCACCACCAGCATGCCGATGCGCGCGGCGGGCGCCGCCATGAGGTCGTGGCCGCCGGTGGCGTCGTGCAGCGCGGCGCGCTCGTGCGCATCGGGCGAGAGCGCCGAGCGCACGAGGTTCCAGCGTTCGCGGAAGACGTCGCCGCGCAGCGCGATGTCCTGCTGGAAGATGGCGAACTCGGCCTCGCGGTCGCCCGAGCCCAGGCCGAGGATGAAGCGGTCGTTCGACAGGCGGTTGAGCGAGAGCGCGGCCTTGGCCACGTGCAGCGGATGGCGCAGCGGCAGCACCGCGGCGGCGGTGCCGAGCGCGATGCGCTGCGTGGCGGCGGCCAGCGCGGTGAGCCAGATGAAGGGCTCGTCGAGCACCGCGGTCTCTTCGCCCTGCGGCACCATCACGGGCACGTCGCGCGTCCACAGCGCCGCAAAGCCGAGCGTGTCGGCCAGCCGGGCCAGCTGCAGTTCGGAAGCGGGGTTGGCCATCGCGCCGGGCGGGCGCGCCAGCGGCGTCATCAGGCCCAGGGTGAGGCGCCCGGCGAGCAGCGTCTGCCGGTAGGCGGTGTTGAACGGCGCCATGGCGGCGTCAGGCGCGCCGCTTGCGGGAGGCCGGCGCGGTGGTTGCGGCGGGGGCGGTGAACAGCCGCTCGATCGACTGCCGCACGTCGGCCTGCATGTCGGCGATGGCCTTGGTGTCGCCCGAGAGGTGCTTGAGCAGCGCCTGCAGGAACAGCCCGTCGAAGAGGGCGTAGCAGGCCGAGGGCGGCAGGCCGGGGGCTTGCCCCGAGAGTTCGGCGAAGCGGCTCATGATGCGCCAGATCATGTCTTCGAGGCTCTTGTCGATCTGCACCACGTCGTCGTGAAAGGCCGCTTCGAACAGCGCCTGCGAGCGCAGGTCGTACCAGAGCCGGTGCACGTGGCCTTCGCCCAGCAGCGTGTCGCCCAGGCTCTGCAGGAAGCCTTCCATGAGTTCGTCATACGTCGTGGCGGTGTCGACCGCGTGGTCGTAGCGCGTGACGCAGCGCGCCTTGTACTGCTTGACGCTGCAGACGATGAGGTCGACCTTGTCGCTGAAGTAGTAGTGCAGCACGCCGTGCGAGAACTCGGAGTTCTGCGCAATCTCGCGCAGGCTGGTGCGCGCGTAGCCGAGCGTGGCCAGCGTGGTGAGGGCGGCTTCGCCGAGCTCGGCGCGGCGCTGCTCGAACTTGTCGGCCGGTGCCTTCTGCACCCGTCCGGCGTGCTTCTTTACCCGTGAATGAGTGGTCATTTCTAGCCAGGCCGCAGAGTGCCGGCCGCTGTGTTTCCTGGTGATTGCAAACCATAGCACGCGGCGTGGGAAATCCCTCGTACGTGCATTCCGGAGGCATTTTACGAAATTTGGGCAGTCGTCAAAAAATTCTTGACACTCGTCAAGTCGATTCCTAGCATGGCCGCTCCATCTCATACACATATCCACAGGAGACAAGTGATGGCCAAGTTCGACTTGACGGGGCGCAAGGCCCTGGTGACGGGGGGTGCGCGCGGCATCGGCGCGGGCATCGCCCAGGCGTTGGCGCAGGCGGGTGCGTCGGTGATGATCGGCGACGTGCTCGCCGACCTGGGCAAGGAGACCGCACAGCGGCTCTCCGCCGAAGGGGCGAAGGTGGGCTTCGTCCCGCTCGACGTCACGAAGGACGGCGACTGGGCCTCTGCCACCGAAGCCACGGTGAAGGCGCTCGGCGGCTTCGACATCCTGGTCAACAACGCCGGCATCGAGATCACCTCGCTGGTGGTCGACGTCGATGGCGACGACCTGCGCCGCATGCTCGACGTGAACGTGGCCGGCACGCTGCTGGGCATGAAGCACGCCTTTCGCGCGATGCGCCCCGGCGGCAGCGCGGGCGGCGGCGGGGCGGTGGTCAACATCGCCTCGGTCGCGGCCACCATCGCCTTTCCCGCCATCGCCGGCTACTCGGCGACCAAGTCGGCGGTCGACCGCGCCACGCGCGTGGCGGCCATGGAGTCCGGCAAGCTGGGCTACGGCGTGCGTGTCAACTGCATCTACCCCGGCCTCGTGCCCACCGACATGGGCATGAAACTCGCCAACGACATCGTGGCCGCGGGGCTCGCGCCCAGCGTCGAGGCCGCCGTGGGCGACGTCATCGGCCAGACGCCGCTGGGCCGCCTCGGCGAGATCGGCGACATGGCCGACGTGGTGGTCTTCCTCTGCTCCGACGCCGCCCGGTTCATCACCGGCGCGGGCCTCGCGGTGGACGGCGGCATGGGCATGTGAGCGATCAACAAGGAGCAAAGAACATGAGCAGCAAGAAGAAACCCGTCATCGTCTACGGCGCCTCCGGCTACACCGGGCGCCTGGTCTGCGAGTACCTGCGCGAGTACCACATCCCCTTCATCGCGGCAGGCCGCAGCGCGGAAAAGATCGAAGCGGCGATGAAGTCGAACGTGCCCGGCATCGAGACCGCCGACTACGAAGTGGTCGAGGTCGCGCACACGGTCGAGGCGCTCACCGAGCTCTTCAGCGGCGCCTCGGTCGTGCTCAACACGGTGGGGCCGTTCGCCAAGTTCGGTCCCGAGGTGGTTGATGCCTGCCTGGCCGCCGGCTGCCACTACACCGACACCACCGGCGAACAAGACTGGCTCATCACGCTCGACCAGAAGTACGGTGCCAAGTTCGCGGCGGCCGGCCTGCTGCTGTCGCCCGGCCTGGCGCAGATGTACACCACCGGCGAAATCGCGGCGCAGCTGTGCCTGGAAACGCCCGGCCTGGACACGCTCGACATCGCGGTGTTCTGGGGCGGCAGCCCGACCATCGCGTCGACGCAGACCATCCTGGTGAACGCAGCCACGTCGAAGGCCTTCTACCTGGAGCAGAACCAGTACGTCGAATGGCAACCCGACGCGGGCCTGTACCACCTGTCGATTCCCGGCCAGCACGAAGCCGCGCTGGCATTGCCCTGGGGCGGCACCTCGCACCCGGTGTGGTTCAAGCGCGACCCGCGCGTGGCCAACGTGAAGGTGCTCGGCGGCGTCTTCAACAAGCCGCTGATGCTGGGCGTGCCGCAGATCGTGGCCGCCGCGCTCAAGGCCACCGAAGGCATGAACGACGAAGACCGCTATGCGGCGCTGGCCCAGACGGCCGCGGGCGTGATGAACACCATGCCGCCGCGCGAAAACCCGCGCATCAACAAGTCGGTCGATTCGGTGCATGCCTCCGGTCCGCTGGGGCGCGCGCATTGCGTGATCTTCGGCAACTGCAACTACAAGCAGACCGGCCTGTTGCAGGCCTATGCCGCGGCCTCACTGCTGCAGCAGGCGCCGCGCCGCGCGGGCTTTGCCTCGGGCTGCCAGGCCTTCGGGCACCGCGAGCTGCTGGGGGCGCTGCGCAGCTTCGGGCTGGTGCAGGAACCCGTGCTCACGCGGATGGGCTGACGCGCATGCGCCTCGTCGACTACCTCGACAAAGGCGCCCAGCAGGGCGCCGATTCGCCGTGCCTCACCATGGGCGACGCCGACCTGAGCTACGGCCAGGTGCAACGCATCAGCTGGCGCGTGGCACGCGGCCTGCAGCGCGCGGGCATCCAGCCCGGCGACAAGGTGGCGGTGCTCTCTAGCAACGACGCCCTGGCCTTCGCCACGGTGTTCGGCATCTCGCGCGCCGGTGGCGTGTGGTGCCCGATCAACCCGCGCAACGAAGCCAGCGAGAACGCCTTCGTGCTCGATGCCTTCGATTGCGCGTGCCTCGTGTTCCACAGCAACTACGCGCCGATGGTCGAGCAGATGCGCGCGCAGCTGCCGAAGCTGAAGGCGCTGGTGTGTCTCGACCAGCGGCAGGCCTTCGCGCCCGCCATGGACGAGTGGCTCGACGGGCTGGACGATGCGCCGATCGACATTGCACCGCCCGACGACGTGGCCATGATCGCCGGCACCGGCGGCACCACCGGCCAGCCCAAGGGCGTGATGCTCTCGGGCGGCAATCTGGAGGCCATGTCGGCGCTGACCCTCATGGGCTATCCCTTTGAAGGCCGGCCCGTGTACCTGGCGCTCGCTCCGCTCACGCATGCGGCCGGCGTGCTGTGCCTGCCGGTGATGGCGCTGGGCGGGCGCGTGGTCATCATGCCCAAGCCCGACCTGAGCGAGTTCCTCGCGCTCATCGAGCGCCGGCGCGTCACCCACACCTTCCTGCCGCCGACGCTGATCTACATGCTGCTGCAGCACCCGGACCTGGCACAGACGAAGCGCGATTCGCTGCAGTGCTTCTGGTACGGCGCCGCGCCCATGTCGGCCGCGCGGCTCGAAGAAGCGCTCGACAAGATCGGCCCCGTCATGGCCCAGCTCTTCGGCCAGACCGAGGCGCCGATGATGGTCTCGATGATGCCGCCGCGCGACCACTTCAATGCCGACGGCTCCGTGGCGCGCCAGCGCCTGGCCTCGGCGGGGCGGCCCGGGCCGCTGGTGCAGGTCGGCATCATGAACGGCGAGGGCGCCTTGCTGCCCACCGGCGAGAGCGGCGAGATCGTGGTGCGCGGCTCGCTCGTGATGCGCGGCTACTACAAGGACCCGAAGGCCACGCAGGAGGCCTCGCGCCACGGCTGGCACCACACGGGCGACATCGGCTATCTCGACGGCGACGGCTTCCTGTTCATCGTCGACCGCGCCAAGGACATGATCATCTCGGGCGGCTTCAACGTCTACTCCGCCGAGGTGGAGCAGGTGCTGATGCAGCACCCCGACGTGCAGGACAGCGCCGTCGTCGGCCTGCCCGACGAGAAGTGGGGCGAGCGCGTGGTGGCCGTGCTGCAGCTGCATGCGGGCCGCAGCGTGGACGCCGAGGCGATCAAGACCTTCGTCAAGTCGCGCATCGGCAGCGTGAAGGCACCCAAGCAGGTCGAGGTGTGGGCCGACCTGCCGCGCTCCAAGGTCGGCAAGGTGCTCAAGAAGGAAGTGCGGGCGTCGCTGTTGCAGAAGCTGCAGTCGCCCTGATGCGGGTTCAGTCGCGCTGGTAGTGCCCCTGGTGCGCCTGGCGCAGCTCGAACTTCTGGATCTTGCCCGTCGAGGTCATCGGCAGCGCGGGCACGAAGACGATGTCCTTGGGCACCTCGAAGCCGCCCAGGTGCTCCTTGCAGTGCGCCGTGAGCGTGGCTTCCGAGAACTCTGCCGGCGCATCGGGCCGGCGCGTGACGAAGGCCGTGATGGCCTCGCCCCAGCGCTCGTGCGGCAGGCCGACCACCGCCGCGTTCAACACGGCCGGATGGCGCAGCAGCACCTCCTCGACCTTGAGCGAGGGCACGTTCTCGCCGCCCGACTTGACCATGTCCTTGAGCCGGTCGAGAAAGATCAGCTGCCCGTCGTCGTCCAGCTTGCCCAGGTCGCCCGAGTGGTGCCAGCCGAAGCGCTGCGCGTGCGCCGTGGCCTGCGGGTCCTTGTAGTAGCCGAGCATCACGTTCGGTCCGCGAAAGACGATCTCGCCGACCTGGTTCGGTGCGAGCAGCTCGCCTTCGTCGCCCATCACCGCGACCTCGTTCACCAGCGTGCCCACGCCCCAGTACGAGCCGAAGCGCTCGCGCTGCTGGTGCGTCTCGAAGATGGTGGCGCCGGGGTACATCTCGGTCTGCCCCGAGGCCAGCGCGAAGTTCGGGCACAGCGCATCGAGCAGGCGCAGCAGCAGCGTGCGCGACATCGGCGCCATCGCATACACGCACAGCCGCAGGCTCGACAGGTCGCGCGATTCGCGCTGCGGGTGGGCCAGCAGCGCGCCGTACATCATCGGCAGACCGACCGTCACGGTGATCTGGTGGCGCTCGATGGCGGCGAGCATCGCGCCGGGGTCGAAGCCGCGCAGGATGACGTTCGTGCCGCCCACCGCCAACGCCGACATCAGCACCGTGTGTTGCCCGCAGTGAAACAGCGGCAGCACGTTGCTCCACACGTCGTGGTGCGCGGGGCCGCCGCCCCATTCGAGCATGTTGCTCTGGAGCACCGAGTGCACCGAGGCGTGCGAATGCATCACGCCCTTTTGCCGACCGGTGGTGCCGCTGGTGTACATGATGAGCGCGAGCTGGTTGCTGTCGATAGGCACGTCGGGCAGCGTGGCGGGGCCCTGCGCGATGGCCTGCGCCACGGTGGGCACGCCGGGCGGCGGCGTGTCGCCGTCGAGCACGCACAGCAGCGGCGAGACACCGGCCGTGTCCAGCAGCTGGCGCAGCTCGGGGCGCGTGTGCAGCGCGGTGTCGATCACCAGGTGCCGCGCCTCGGCGTGTTCGAGGATGTAGCCGATGGCATCGACCGCGAGCGCCGTGTTGATCGGCACCCACACCAGCCCGGCCTTCTGGATGCCGAGCAGCGCGACCACCATCTCGATCGAGTTGTTGCACAGCATGGCCACGCGCTCGCCGCTGGCCAGGCCCAGGCCCAGCAGGTGGTGCGCGAAGCGGTTCGATGCGGCGTCGAGCTCGCGGTAGCTCATGCGGTGCTCGCCTTCGATGAGCGCGGTGCGCGCGCCGAAGCGCCGCGCGCTGCGGTGGATCACGTCGCCCAGCGCGATGCGGGCGATGCGTTGGGAGGAGGAGGGCGTGGGCTCGGTGCGGGCGGCGGGCATGGGGGCGTGTCTCCGGTCGTTGGGGGTGTTCGATCGGAGCGCAGACTAAGACCGGCACCGCCCGCCGGTCTTGCGAAGAGTGGCTATGCGGCGCCGGCCGCCCGCCGGGGCCGCGTCAGAAGCGGGCCTTGAGGAAGGCCGAGGGCCCCTGCAGCCGCACCTTGAGGCGCGAATCGGCGAAGCCGCCCTCGCGCGTGAGGTCGATGTTGGTCACGCCATACGACAGCACCAGGCCCACGTTCTTCACCGGGAACCACTCCACGCCGGCTGCGGCGTTGTAGATGTTGCCGTGGAAGCGGCCGCTGCTCTTCCACACGCCCGAGGCGTCGGCGAACAGCCGAAGGTCGGGCGTGATCGCGTGGCGCACGCCGACCTCGAGCAGGGGCGCGATGGCGTTGTCGCTCGAGCGCTCGCTGACCGAGCGCACCTGTCCGTTCACGCCGACCAGCGCGCTGGCACCGAGCGTCGCGCGGTAGTAGGCCGCGCCGGCGCCCAGCCCGAAGACGGTGTTGCCCGAACCGAGCCACCACTTGTAGGCGAGCTTGGCGAAGTCGAGCTGGGCCGAGAGGTTCGCGTTGCCGATGGCGCTCAGCGAGCCGAAGCTGCCGAACGAGGTGTTGCCCGCGACCTGCCCTTCGTAGTCGCGCTTGTAGCGGTAGTAGTCGAAAGACAGGCCCTGGCTGTCGCCGATCAGCACGTCGGCCGAGATGCGCGGCATGGTCACGCGGCCCGGCTTGAGCTCGTTCGAGCGCAACACGCCGTAGGGGGTTTCGACCGAGGCACTGAACTTGGGGTCGGCACTGAAGGCCCCCACCGAGAAGCTGAAACGGTCCAGCGCCGGCGAGGGCTCGGCCGCGGCAAAGGGTGCGAAGCAAAGCAGGGAGAGGGCGCCGGTTCCGGCCAGGGCGCGGAATCTCGCGGTCCGGTCGAACGGACGCGAACGAAGCAACAGCATGAAAGAAATCCTTCGGGTGAAAGATGCCTCGGGCATGTGCATGGCGCAATGCCTCCGGGCTGAGGCTCCCTGAAACCGCATCACCTTAGTGACGTGGCACCGCGCTGCGCATGCGCCGTTGGCCGATGTGCCTGTAGGAAATTGCCGATCGCACGCCGATGCATACCGCGGCGCTACAGTCCGCCCATGCGTGAACACCTTTCCACCACCACCGGTCCCCAGCGTCTTCTCTACGGGGCCGCGGCGGCCGTCGCGGTGGCGCTCGTGCCCTGGCCGATGGGCCTCACGGCGCGCGCGCTGGCCGGCTGGTGCGCAGGCGTGGCGGTGTACCAGGTGCTCAGCTGGTGGCTGGCCGAGACCTTCGACGCCCAGCGCACGCGCGAGCGCGCGCAGCAGCTGGACCAGCCCAATGTCGTGATCCTGGTGTCGATGCTGGTGGCGGTGGGCGTGAGCGTGGTCGCCATCGCGATGCTGCTGCAGCAGGTGCGCCAGCTCAGCGGCTGGGCGCGCGGCGCGCACGTGGCGCTGGGGCTGGTGGCGCTGGCGGGCTCGTGGCTGATGATGCACACGATCTACGCCTTCCACTACGCGCACCGCTACTACATCGACCGCAAGGACAGCGCCTCCGACGGCGGGCTCGACTTTCCGGGCAAGGAAGCGCCCGACTACTTCGACTTCATGTACTACGCCTACGTGATCGGCATGACCTCGCAGGTGTCGGACGTGCAGGCCACCTCGCACGAGATGCGGCGCATCACGCTGGTCCACAGCGTGCTTGCCTTCGCCTTCAACATGCTCGTGCTGGCCCTGTCCGTGAACGTGGTGGCCGGCGTGGTCTGAAGAAAACTCAGCCCGCGGCCTTGCGCAGCGACGGCAGCTTGACGATGCCGGTCGACAGCGCCACGCCGCACACGATCACGAAGGCGCAGATCAGCATCCACTGCGTGATCTGCTCGCCCAGGAACACGGCGCCGTAGAACAGCGCGAACACCGGCACGAGGAAGGTCACGGTGAGGGCGCGGGCCGGGCCGGCGCGCTCGATGAGCCGGAAGAACAGGATGTAGGCCACGCCGGTGCAGGCGATGCCCAGCGCCAGCAGCGCCAGCCACGCGCGCAGGCTGGGCATCTGCGCGGGCCAGAGCCAGATCGCGGGCAGCGCGAGGAACAGGCTGGCGCCGATCTGGCTGCCGGTGGCCGTGGTCAGCGCGGGCACGCCCGACAGGTGGCGCCGCGTGGCGCTGGCCGAGATGCCGTAGCAGAGGCACGCCGCCAGGCAGGCCAGCACGGCCCACAGCGCGGCGTGGTTGCTGGCGCCGGCATGCAGGCCGGCGCTGCGGCTGGCAAGCATCGCGACGCCCGCGAAACCGATCACCAGGCCGACGAGGCGCGAGCCGTTCGGCCGCTCGCGGAACCAGGCCCAGGCCACCAGCGCGCCGAACATCGGCGTGGTGGCGTTGAGCACCGCCGCCAGGCCGGTGTTGATGGTCAGCAGCGCGAAGCAGAACAGCGCGAAGGGCATGCCCGAGTTGAAGATGCCGACCGTGAGGCTGGCCTTCCAGTGCTTGGCGATCGACGGCCCCTGGCCGCGCAGCAGCGCAATCGGCAGCAGGAACAGCGCCGCGATGACCACGCGCACGGCGGCCGTCGGCAGCGCGCCGAACTCTGCCGCGCCGATGCGCATGAACAGGAAGGAGGCGCCCCACAGCGCGCCCAGCAGCACGAGGTCGACGAGCCACGCCTTCGGTGCGAGCGCGGCGGGAGCGGGCGAAGGCGTGGGGGCGACGGTGGTGTTGTTGTTCGTTGTGGTCATGCGTCTCTTTGGGGAATGGCGCGGCGCCACATCGAGGGGATGTGGCGCTGTGCCATGGGCGGTGTTTTCTTCTGTCTTACTTGCCGGTCTCGAGTTCGAGCAAGGCGGTCTTGCGCTCGAGCCCGCCAGCGTAACCGGTCAGCGAGCCGTCTGCACCCAGCACGCGGTGGCAGGGCACGATCACGCTGATCGGGTTGCGTCCGACCGCCGCGCCCACCGCGCGCACCGCGGCCGGGTTGCCCACGCGCTGGCTCAGCGCGCCGTAGGTCGTGGTCTCGCCGGCCGGGATGGCCAGCAGCGCCTGCCACACGCCCTGCTGGAAGGCGGTGCCGTGCGACAGGTCGAGCTGCATGTCGAAGTGGCTGCGGCGGCCCGCGAAGTAGTCGCGCAGCTGCGCGGCGGCCTCGACCAGCGCGGGGTGGTCGTCCTTGGTCTGCCAGCCCGTGGTGTCGGGCCAGTGGCGCTGGTGGTCGAACCAGACGCCGGCCAGGCCCTGGTCGGTGGCGGCCATCGTGACGCCGCCCAGCGGCGTGTCGGTGTGCGAGGTGTAAATGACGGTGCGCTTGAATTTCATGGTCTTTCAGGCACGGGGCCTGCCGTTGCGAGGTCGGAAGAAGTGGCGGTCGGCGCGGCGGCCGATGCCGGTTCGGAGGGCGCGGGCGGCGTGTGCCAGGCCCGCAGCACCGCGTAGCTGCGCCAGGGCCGCCAGGCCTGCGAGGCCTCGCCCGCGGCGCGCGCGGTGGTCACGCCCAGCGCCTTCTGCAGGGCCACGTCGCCGGCGGGAAAGGCGTCGGGCCAGCGCAGGGCGCGCATCGCGATGTACTGCGCGGTCCAGGCGCCGATGCCGGGCAGTTCCTGCAGCGCCGCGAGGGTGGAGGGCACGTCGGCGCCCGCATGCAGCGCCAGCCGGCCCGAGGCCACTTCGCGCGCGATGGCCTGCAGCGCGGCCTGCCGCTGGCGCACGATGCCCAGCTGCCCGAGCGCGTCGCCGCTGGCCGCCGCCAGCGCGGCGGGCGTGGGGAAGAGGCGGCTCAGGCCGTCGATGGGCGTGTCGATCGCGTCGCCGAAAGCCTCGACCAGCCGCGAGCCCAGCGTGCGCGCCGCGGCCACGGTGATCTGCTGGCCCAGCACCGCGCGCACCGCGAGCTCGAAGCCGTCGACCGTGCCCGGCACGCGCAGCCCGTCGCCGTGCGGAAAGGCGGCATGCAGCGCGGCGTTGATGGCCATCGGCTCCGCGTCGAGGTCGAACAGCGCGCGTGCGCGGCTGATGACGATCGGCAGCACCGCGGCCAGTGAATCGCTCACGGCCAGCAGCACCTGCTCGCGTTCGAGGTCGAAGCGCAGCTGCAGCCAGCCGGCATGCGCCTGCCCACCGTGCTGCACGCGCAGGGTGCGCGCCAGCCGCACGTAGGTGGGCGTGCTGCCCTTGGCGGGCTCCTTGCCGTCGGCGGTGTGCACGGTCTCCACGCCGCGCAGCGCGCGCCGTGCGAAGAAGCCGAGCATGGCGTTCGCGTCGTAGGGCGGGCGAAAGCCCAGCCGCACTTCGATGGCCTTGCCTTCGCCGCCCTCGGTGCCGCCCGCGCGGCGCAGTGCGCTCGGGTTGAGCCCGTAGTGCTCCACGAAGGCCGCGTTGAAGCGCCGCACGCTCGCGAAGCCGCTGGCCAGCGCCACCTGCGTCATCGGCAGGCGCGTGTCGGCGATGAGCTGCTTGGCGGCCAGCAGGCGGCGCGTCTGCAGGTACTGCAGCGGCGACACGCCGAACTGCGCCTCGAAGATGCGCCGCAGGTGGCGGTCGCTCACGCCCAGGCGGGCCGCGATCTGCGCCGCGCCGGGGCCTTCTTCCGACCAGGCATCGGGTTCGTCGATCAAGCGCGCCGCCTGCAGCGCGAGGATGCGCGAGGCGTCTTCGGTCGACCAGCTGGCCGCGCGCGGCGCCAGCTCGGGCCGGCAGCGCAGGCAGGGCCGAAAGCCCGCGGCCTCGGCCTGGGCCGCGTGGCGGAAGAAGCGGCAGTTCTCGCGCCGCGGCAGCTTCACGCGGCACACCGGCCGGCAATAGATGCCGGTGGAGGTCACGGCCGTGAAGAACGAGCCGTCGAAGCGCGCGTCGTGCGTCTTCATCGCCAGGTAGCAGGCGTCGCTCTCGAGCACTTCGGAGGGGGCGTGGGCGGTAGACATGGGGAAATGATACGGTTTCGACTCGTTTCAACTGGCCGTTTTCGGACATCGATGTCTACAACGCGTTGCCTACAATGCCCGACTCCGAACCAACAGTGACCCCGCCCTTCATGCAGCTCAGCGCATCGATCTTCAAGGCCTATGACATCCGCGGCGTCGTGCCCCTCAGTCTCGATGTCGAAGTGGCCGAGGCGCTGGGCCGTGCCTTCGGCAGCGCAGCCCGCGCGGCCGGCGAGACCGCGGTGGCCGTGGGCCGCGACGGGCGCCTGTCGGGCCCGGCGCTGGTGGACGCGCTGATCGACGGCCTGGTCGCCACCGGCGTCGAGGTGATCGACATCGGCGCGGTCACGACCCCGATGCTGTACTTCGCGGCCCACACGCTGTGCACGAGCGGCATCCAGGTCACGGGCAGCCACAACCCGAAGGACTACAACGGCTTCAAGATGGTGCTGGCAGGCCGCGCGATCTACGGCGACGAGATCCAGGGCCTGCGCAAGACCATGGAAGACGGCAGCGCGAAGCTCGCGCCCGGCGGTAGCGTACGCAAGGTCGACGTGACCGACGCCTACGTGCAGCGCATCGTGGGCGACATCAAGCTCGCACGCCCCATGAAGATCGTGGTCGATTCGGGCAACGGCATTGCGGGCGCGACCGCACCGGCCATCTTCCGCGCCATCGGCTGCGACGTGGTCGAGCTGTTCAGCGAGGTCGACGGCAACTTCCCCAACCACCACCCCGATCCGAGCAAGCCCGACAACCTCCGGGACCTGATGGCCGAACTGGCCAAGGGCCAGGCCGAGCTGGGCCTGGCTTTCGACGGCGACGGCGACCGGCTGGGCATCGTCACGAAGGACGGCCAGAACATCTTCCCCGACCGCCAGATGCAGCTCTTTGCGCAGGACGTGCTCTCGCGCGTGCCCGGCGGCACCATCGTCTACGACGTGAAGTGCTCGCAGCGCCTGGCGCCAGCCATCGAGGCCGCGGGCGGCACGCCGATGATCTACAAGACCGGCCACTCGCTCATCAAGGCGAAGATGAAGGAAATCAATTCGCCGCTGGGCGGCGAGATGAGCGGCCACATCTTCTTCAAGGAGCGCTGGTACGGCTTCGACGACGGCACCTACGCCGGCTGCCGCCTGCTCGAGATCCTGAGCAAGCACCCGGACGCGAACGCCGTGCTCAATGCGCTGCCCACCAGCTTCTCGACCCCCGAACTGAACGTCGCCTGCGCCGAAGGCGAGCCGCACGCGCTGGTCGCCCGGCTCGTGCAGAACGCGCGCTTCGACGCGCCCGCCCAGGTCTCGACCATCGACGGCCTGCGCGTGGACTGGCCCGATGGATTCGGGCTGATCCGCGCTTCCAATACCACCCCCGTGCTGGTGCTGCGCTTCGAAGGCCAGACCGAGGCGGCGCTCCAACGCATCGAGACCGAGATGCTTGCGGTGCTGCGAACGGTCAAGCCCGACGCCACGCTGGCCGCTGCTGCCCACTGAAGAACCTGTGCGTTCCCTGCTGCTTCGCCTCTACGGCGTCTTCACCACCGCCGTCCAACCGCTGGTCCGCCGCAAGCTGCGGCGCCGCGCCGTCGCCGAGCCCGGCTATGCCGTGGCCGTCGAGGAGCGCTTCGGCCACTACGACGAGGCCACCACCGGCTTTGCCCAGTGCTGGGTGCACGCCGTCTCGCTGGGCGAGACGCGCGCCGCCGCCATCCTGATCGCCGAGCTGCGGCGCCAGTACCCGGGCATTCCGATCCTGCTCACGCACGGCACCGCCACGGGCCGCGAAGAGGGCGCCAAGCTGCTCGAGCCCGGCGACACGCAGGTCTGGCAACCGTGGGACACGCCGGGCGCCGTCGCCCGCTTTCTCGACCGCTTCCAGCCGCGCATCGGCGTGCTGATGGAAACCGAGGTCTGGCCCGAGATGGCCGCCGCCTGCGCCGAGCGCCGCATTCCGCTGGTGCTGGCCAATGCGCGGCTCAACGAGAAATCGCGCGCCGCGGCCGAACGGCTCAGCGGGCTGGCGCGGCCGGCGTACTCGGCGCTCGCCGCCGTCTGGGCGCAGACCGAGGCCGACGCGCACCGGCTGGTGTCGCTGGGCGCCAAGGTGGCCGGGATCTACGGCAACCTCAAGTTCGACGCCACGCCCGACGCGCGGCAACTGGCCACGGCCGTGTCGCTGCGCGAGCACCTGCCGCGCCCGATGGTCGTGCTGGCCAGCTCGCGCGATGGCGAGGAGCGGCTGCTGCTCGAGGTGCTCAAGCGCTTCGGCGCCACCTCGCCGGTGCCACCCGAGCAGGGCGCGATCCGCTCGATCGCCAAGCGCGTGCACGACGTGCAATGGATGATCGTGCCGCGCCATCCGCAGCGTTTCGACGAAGTGGCGGCGCTCATCGAGGCCGAAGGCTTCGCGGTGGCGCGCCGCAGCGCGGCCGGCCAGCCGGCCGAGGCCGAGATCTGGCTCGGCGATTCGCTGGGCGAGATGGCGCTGTACTACGGCTTGGCCGACGTGGCCTTGCTCGGCGGCAGCTTCGAGCCGCTGGGCGGGCAGAACCTCATCGAGCCGGCGGCCTGCGGCTGCCCGGTGGTCATGGGCCCTTCGACCTTCAACTTTGCCGAGGCGGCGCAGCTGTCGCTCGCGGCGGGCGCGTCGCTGCGCGTCGAGGGCATGGAGCAGGCCGTGACGGCGGCGCTCAAGCTGGTCGAGAACCCCGAGCGCCGTGCCGCGATGGCGCAGGCTGCGCTGGCCTTTTCGTCGTCGAACCGTGGCGCGGCCGAGCGCACGGCGGCGGCGGTGCTGGCGATTGCGCAGGCGGCGGAGCCGGTGACGACACCTGTGGCCGGCGACGACAGCGCGCCGCCCGAAGCGGCGCGGGCCGAACCCACGCTGGATTGAGCGGCCCGTTGCCGGGTCAGCGCACCGGCGGGTTCAGGATCACCGGCGGCGGCGGTGCCGACGGCATCGTCGGCGCGGGCGGGTTGAACGGCTGCACCGGCACCGGCGGCACCACCGGAATGGCCGGCGGCGTCACGGGCACCACGGGCGCACCCGTCGTCGCGGCAGGCACCGCAGGCGTGCTGCCATTGCGCGCCAGCGTCGCGTTGATCGCGTTCATGTCGTCGGTGGTCAGCGTGCCGTTGGCCTGGCGCAGCTTCAGGTTGCCCAGCAGCACGTTGTAGCGCGCCTGCGCGAGGTCGCGCTTGGTCTGGAACAGCTGGCTCTGCGAGTTGAGCACGTCGATGTTGATGCGCACGCCCACCTGGTAGCCCAGCTTGTTGGCGTCGAGTGCGCTCTGGCTGGAGGATTCGGCGGCTTCGAGCGCCTTCACCTGGCCGGCGCCCGACACCAGCCCGAGGTAGGCCGCGCGCGTGGCCTGCGCCACGCTGCGGCGCGTGCCCTCGAGCACGCTGCGCGACTGGTCTTCGAGGGCCAGCGTTTCCTTGATGCGGTTCTCGGTGGCAAAGCCCGCGAACAGCGGCAGGTTGAAGGTGACACCGACCGTGGCGGCGTTGACGCGCGTGCCCACGGTGCTGGTGCTGGTGCCGGTCGGATTGCGCGTGACGTTGTAGCCGAGGTTGGCGTCCAGCGTGGGCTTGTGGCCGGCCTGCGCCTTCTGCACCTCGAGCCCGGCCACGTCCAGGCCCAGGCGCGCCTGGCGGATCGCCGGATGCACCTCGTCGGCCTGCGCCACCCAGGCGTTGATGTCGGCGGGCTGCGCGGTCGGCAGCACGACCGGCGCGGCCAGCGGCACGGGCACGCTGCCCGGGCGGCCGACCAGCTGGTCAAGCACCACCTTCTTGACCTGCAGGTCGTTCTCGGCGGCGATTTCCTGGGCGATCACGAGGTCGTAGCGGGCCTGGGCCTCGCGCGAGTCGGTGATGGTGGAAGTGCCGACCTCGAAGTTGCGCTTGGCCGAGGCCAGCTGCTCGGCCACGGCCACCTTCTGCGCGCGCACCAGGGCCAGGCTGTCCTGGCTGGCGAGCACGTCGAAGTAGGCCTGGCTCACGCGCACGATGAGGTCCTGCTCGGCAATGGTGAGCACCGCCTGCGCCACCTCGGCCTGGCGCTTGCCCTGCTCGTAGGTGGCCCAGTTGGCGGGGCGGTACAGCGGCTGCGTGGCGTTGATGCCGACGTTCTGCGTGGTGAAGTCGCGCGAGGCGCTGCTGCCGCGGCCGGTGCCGGTCAGGGTGTCGATGTCCAGGTTGCTGCGGTTCACGCCCGCGGTGAGCCCGACGGCCGGCAGGATGCCGGCCTTGGCCTGCGCGGCGCGCGCCAGGTTGGCCTCGTACTGGGCCCGCGCGCCCTGGTAGGTGGCATCGAAGCCGCGCGCGGAATCGTAGAGTTCGTTCAGTGTCTGGCCCTGGGCCGGCAGTGCGAGCAGGCTCGCAATGGCGCTTGCGAGGGCTGCGGAAAGAGGCAGAAGCCGGGGCCTGGGAGGCATTGAACGTCCTTGGGAGGGAAAGAATCAGTAGCGCGGCACGCTCGGGTCGTGCTGCGCGGACCAGGCGTCGATGCCCCCCGCCACGTTGGCGAGCGAGTCAAAGCCGTTCTGGTGCAGAAAAGCGGCCACGCGCTGGCTGCGGGCGCCGTGGTGGCACAGGCAGGCGATGCGCAGCGCGGGCTGTCCGTCGCCGCTGGCGAGTTCGGCCAGCCGGCCGGGGATCTCGTTCATCGGGATCGCGACCAGCGTGAAGCCCTGCGGCGCGACGCTCGCCGTCTGCAGCTCCCAGGGCTCGCGCACGTCGAGCAGCACGGGGGCGGCGTCGGCGTCCTGTGCGAACCAGGCGGCCAGGTCGGCGGGGCGGACTTGATCGATCATTCGGTGGGCCGCTCGATCAGAACGCGAAGCGCGAGGGCTCGGGGAAGTTCAGCAGGCGCGGCGCCACGGTGTCCCAGGGCTGGATCGTTTCCCACTTGCTTTCGCTGGTGCGGGTCACGAAATGGGCGCGCATCATGGGCTCGTCGCCGACGATGGCCGACAGGCGGCCGCCGACCTTGAGCGAACCGAGCAGGTTCTGCGGAATGCGCGCGACCGAGCCGCTGAGCACGATCACGTCGAAGCTCGGGCCGCTGGCCAGCGGCACGGCGCCGTCGGCGTGGCGCACTTCGACGTTGGTCACGCCGTTGCTGCGCAGCGTCTCGGCGGCGCGGGCGGCCAGCACGGGGTTGATCTCGAGCGACAGCACCTGGGCCGCGCGGGCGCCGAGCAGGGCGGCCATGAAGCCGGAGCCGGTGCCGATCTCGAGCACCGATTCGTGCTTCTGGATGTGCAGGTCCTGCAGGGTGCGGGCCTCGACCTTGGGCGACAGCATGAATTCGCCGGGCACCGAGCCGTCGAGCAGGGGCAGTTCCATGTCGAAGAAGGACAGCGTGCGGTGCGCGTCGGGCACGTAGTCTTCGCGGTGAATCTCGGCCAGCAGCTCGAGGATGTCCGACTCCAGCACGTCCCAGGGACGGATCTGCTGTTCGATCATGTTGAAGCGCAAGCGCTCGAGGGTGGGCGTGGGGTTCATGGCGTGGCTTTCCTTGAAGGCTCTGGACGGGACAAACCTTCAATTTTAGGTCGCGCCGATGACGCCACCGCGCCAGTCGGCCATCCGGCGGGCGTCATGCGGGGCTCCCGGGGCGCACGCAGAGGCCGTAGAGCACGGTTTCGCACTGGGTGGCGATGAATTTTTCGGGGTCGAGCGTGCTCACGCCGTCGACGCAGACCATGGCCGAATGCTTCCAGAGCATGAGGAACACCATGGGCGCGACCACCGAGTAGATGGCGTGGTCGATGTCCATGGGCACGAACTCGCCGCGGTCGATGCCGCGCTGCAGGATGCGGCGCAGCAGGTCGTGGCCGGGGCGCACCACCTGCTGGCGGTAGAACTCCGCCAGCTCGGGAAAATTGCCGCCTTCGCTCATCATCAGCTTGGTCAGGCCCGAGGCCTTGGTCAGGCCGACGCGTTCCCACCAGACGTTCATGCAGTAGCGCAGCATTTCGGCCGTCGTGCCCTCGAAGGCCTCGAATTCGGCGTTCCACTCTGTGAAACGGCCGCCGAGGTTTTCGATCACCACGGCCTTGAACAGCTCTTCCTTGCTCGGAAAGTAAAGAAAGAGGGTGCCCTTGGACACGCCGGCGCGGGCCGCCACTTCTTCCGAGCGGGTGGCGGCAAAGCCCTTTTCGACGAACAGGTCGAGCGCCGCCGCCAGCAGCTCGCCCGGACGCGCTTCCTTGCGCCGCTCGCGCTTGGACGGCAGCGGGCAGAACTTGTCGACGAGGGAGCGGGGGGAGGCCATGGTGTTAATGACTGACGGGTTAGTAATGTAGTGACCGGCATCCGGCCCGTCAAGCCGCGACAATACCGGTCCCCGCTTTTTCCAACCCACCCGGAGCCGCGCCATGTCTTCCTCACCGTCGCCCACCGAAACCATCGTGCTCGGCGGAGGCTGCTTCTGGTGCACCGAGGCGGTGTTCGACCGGGTGCAGGGCGTGCTGGACGTCGAGTCGGGCTACAGCAACGGCCAGACCCTGAACCCGAGCTACGAGCAGATCTGCACCGGCCGCACCGGCCATGCCGAGGTCGTGAAGCTCGAATTCGACCCGGCGCAGATCAGCCTGCGCGAGCTGCTCGAGATCTTCTTCGTGGTGCACGACCCCACCACGCTCAACCGCCAGGGCAACGACGTCGGCACCCAGTACCGCAGCGGCATCTACACCACGAGCGATGCCCAGAAAGAGGTTGCCGAATCCGTGATCCGCGAGATCGAGGCCAGCAAGACCTACAGCTCGCCCGTGGTGACCGAAGTGGCACCGCTGGCCAACTACTCGACGGCCGAGGCCTACCACCAGGACTACTTCCTGAACCACCCGAACCAGGGCTACTGCGCGTTCGTGGTCGGCCCGAAGGTCGAGAAGTTCCAGAAGACCTTCGCCTCGCGCGTCAAGGCCTGAGCCTCTTTTTTTCACGCCCCGTGTCCGCCACCCTGCGCCAGACCCCGAACCGCACGACGCGCGCCACCCGCGCGCTCGTCGTCGCGCTGGCGTTCGCGCTCTGGTTCGCCGGCACGATGGGGCTCATGCACCGTTCGTTGCACGTGCCGGGCCTGCCCGCCGCTGCGGCGGCGAAGGTGCAGGCACAGGCCGCGCACCGGCACGACACCGGCCACACGCTGGCCAGCCTCTTCGGCGTGCACGACGACGCCGACTGCCGCCTGTACGACCAGTTGGCGCACGGCACGGGCGTGCCCGGCGTGCCGCTGGTGGTGCTGCCGATGCTGCTGCCGGCGGCCACGTTTGCTTATCTGCAGGGCGAAGCCATCGCCCGCTGGGTCGCGCTCTTCGACGCGCGCGGCCCGCCGTCCACTCGCTGAATCCCCCGTGTTCCGGTTGCCGCACCCCTTCGGGCGGGTGAGGGCGGCCGGTCGTTCCCCGATTCAACGAGTGTTCTTTCTTCATGACCCCCCAATTCCGTCGCAACGCCATCGGCGCTGCCGTTCTTTCGCTCGCCTCGGTGGCGAGCCTGGCCCAGACCGCCGACACCGCCGCCGCCCCAGCCGCTGACCCCTCCAGCCTGCGCGAGGTCACCGTCACCGGCAACCCGCTGGGCGCGAGCGACCTGATCGCGCCGACCACCTCGCTGTCGGGCGATCAGCTGCTGCTGCGCTCCGAATCGACGCTGGGCGAAACGCTGAACAACCTGCCCGGCGTGAGCAGCAGCTACTTCGGCCCCAACGCCAGCCGCCCCAGCATCCGCGGGCAGGACGGCGACCGCATCCGCATCCTGCAGAACGGCGGCGGCGCGCCCGACGCCTCGGCGCTGAGCTACGACCACGCGGTGCCCGTCGATGCGCTGGTGACCGAGCGCATCGAGGTGCTGCGCGGCCCCTCGGCGCTGCAGTACGGCGGCAGCGCCGTGGGCGGCGTGGTCAACGTGATCGACAACCGCATCCCCACCGAGCCCATCAACGGCTTCGGCGGCCGTGCCGAGCTGGGCTACGCCAGCGGCAACAAGGAAAAGAGCGGCGGCGTGCTGCTCGAAGGCGGCAACGACCGCTTCGCCCTGCACGTCGACGCCTTCAACCGCGATTCGAAGGACGTGGCGGTGCCGGTCGACCTCGAATGCAGCAAGCCCGGTCGCCTGTCGCTCGCGCGCCGCATCTGCAACTCGCAGAACGAGGCGCACGGCGGCGCGGTCGGCGGCACGCTGTTCTTCGGCCAGGGCTGGATCGGCGCCTCGGCCAGCACCTACCGCAGCAACTACGGCACCGTGGCCGAGGACGATGTGACCATCGGCATGAAGTCCGACCGCTACGCGCTGGAAGGCGAGTGGCGCCCGGGCGGCTTCATCCGCAGCATCCACGCGAAGGTCAGCCGCACCGATTACCGCCACACCGAGTTCGAGGGCCGCGAGGCCGGCACCACCTTCTCCAACCTGAGCAACGACCTGCGCATCGAGGCGCGGCACGAAAAGATCGGCAACCTCGAAGGCCTGGTCGGCTTCAGCCGCGAGACCAACCGCTTCGCCGCCGACGGCTCGGAGGCCTTCGCGCCGCACAGCCGCACGCGCTCCAACGCGCTGTTCCTGCACGAAGAGCTCGGCACCTCGTGGGGTCGCCTGAGCTTCGGCGCGCGCACCGAGAAGGTCACGGTGCGCTCGCTGGGCTACCCCGACGACCTGTCGGTGACGCGCTTCGCCATCGGCGAGCGCAGCTTCAATCCGCACAGCGCGGCGTTCGGCGCGCTGGTCAACCTCACGCCCCAGTGGCAGCTGACCTCGAACCTGGCCTACACCGAGCGCGCACCGAAGGACTACGAGCTGCTCGCCAATGGCCCGCACGTGGCCACGGCGGCGTGGGAGGTGGGCGACCCGAACCTGGGCAAGGAAAAGTCCACCGGCTTCGACCTGGGCGCGCAGTGGAAGTCGGGCCCGAACACGGCCCGCGTGAACGCGTACGTCACGCGCTTTCGCAACTACATCGGCCTGACCGCGTCGGGCCGCACGCTCGACGAGGAAGGGCAGGTCGTCACCGACCCCGAAGCCACCGACACACTGGCCGAGTACCGCTACGGCGGCATGCGCGCGCGCTTCACCGGCATCGAGGCCAACGGCAACCTGCGGCTGCTGGGCGCCGACGGCTTCGCGCGCATGGCCGACGCGGGCACGCTCGACCTCGAATGGCGCGGCGACATCGTGCGCGCGAAAAACCTCGACACTGGCGAGCCGCTGCCGCGCATCGCGCCGCTGCGCCTGGGCGCCACGCTGGCCTACGGCAACGGGCCGTGGACCGCGCGCGTCGGCTTCGACTACAACGCGGCGCAGCGCCGGGTGCCGAGCGTGGGCGCGCGCGAGACGGACGCGTACACGCTGTGGAACGCGTCCATCAGCTACCGCATGAAGGTGCAGCGCGCCAACCTCACCTGGTACGCGCGCATGGACAACATCGGGAACACGCTGGCCTACACGCCGACCTCGATCCTGACGACCACGGTGTTCCCGAAGGCGCCGCTGCCGGGGCGCTCGCTGAAGGTGGGTTTGCGCGTCACGTTCTGAGGCGCCGGCCTTTCGCGCGGCGGGCGCGCGCTATCCTCGCCGGGTGAATTCGTTCGTCATTTCTTCCCTGCTGCCCGTCGTTCTTCTCATTGCCGCCGGCTACCTTGCCGGACGGCGCCGGTGGATCGGCGGCAATGCGGTGAAAGACCTGTCGAACCTCATCTTCCTGCTGCTCGCGCCCGCGCTGCTGTTCCGCGCCATGAGCACGGTGCACGTGCAGGAGTTGAGCCTGAAGCCCGTGGCGGCGTACTTCATCGCCTCGGGCCTGCTGTTCGCGGCCACGCTCGCGTGGCGCGGCTTCAACCGCACGGGCGCGGTGCTGGCGCTGGCCAACACCTACAGCAACACCGTGATGATCGGCATCGCGCTGATCGGCCTGGCCTACGGCGAGGCCGGCATGGTGGTGCTGCTCACGCTGATCTCACTGCATTCGCTCGTGCTCATGACCAGCGCCACCGTGGTGCTCGAGCTGGCCGTGGCGCGCGAGCACGCGGCGGTGAGCGGCGCCGACCGGCGCTCCATGGCGCGCACCGTGGGGCGCGCGCTGCGCAACGCCATCATCCATCCGGTGCCGCTGCCCATCATCGCGGGCCTGCTGTTCGCGCAGACGGGCCTCGTGATGCCCGAGGTGATCGACAAGCCGATCCAGCTGCTGGGCCAGGCCTTCGGGCCGGTCGCGCTGGTGATGGTGGGCATCACGCTCGCGCTCACGCCCATCGGACGCCACTGGCGCGGCGCGCTGGTGCAGGCGCTGGTGAAGAACCTCGTGCACCCGCTGCTGGTGGCGCTCATCGGCTGGCTGCTGGGCGTGCGCGGCATTCCGCTCACCGTGATGGTGGTGGCGGCGGCGCTGCCCATCGGCGCCAACGTGTTCCTGTTCTCGCAGCGCTATCGCAGCGCCGAAGACCTGGTCACGGCCAGCGTCGCCGTGTCGACCGTGCTGGCGCTGGGCACGCTCACCCTGGTCATGGTCTGGGTGCAGTGGTTGCCCTGACGGCCCCCATTTCTTCCGCGCTTTTCGCGAACTTTTGCCCGACTGAGCGACAGCGCTAGCCCTATGCCGTTTGGCAGGGGTGGCCGTTTGGTGGGCTGGCGAGCGGCGTTCGCGCCCCTACATTTGCCGGCTGATGACGATCTACCCGGCGCGTGTTTCGCCCCTTGCCCTTGCAGTGACGGCGGTGGTCGCGACGGTGATCGCGCTGCACGGCGCGCGCGCGCATGCGGCGGGCGAGGCCAAGCCATGCCGCACGCCCTGCCTGGCCGTTCCCGTGCCGGTTGAGGCACCGCCGGCCAAGGAAGCGGAGCCCAAGCCCGCCGTCGTGCGGCCGGCGCCGAAGCCGCGCCCGCAGATCACCGCCACCGCCGCGCCGGCCCCGGCGCCCGAGGCGCATCGCGAACCCGTCGAGCGGCGCCCCGCGCCATCGAAACGCTGCAGCGAGATCAACATGCGCGCCGCCGTCGGCGAGCCGCTGTCGGACCAGGATATGAAGATATTGAGGAGCCAGTGCTGATGACCACGACCACAACAGCGAACACCGCCGTCCCCCGAACCCTGTGGCACGTGCTGGCGCTGTGCACTGCCGCGCTGCTGGCCACCGCCTGCGCGCACCGCCCCGCGCCCAGCAGCGCCATGCCCTTCGACCAGGCCGTCACCCAGGCGGTCGACGACCTCATGGTGCAGACCCAGAAACTGCCGGCCTTCCTGGCCAAGGTGGAGTCGACGCTGACGCAGCGGCGCATCGTGATCGATCCGCTGCTCGAAGGCGCCAGCGGCCAGCAGACCGAGGTGACGCGCGTGGCCGAGCAGCGCATCGTGCAGCGCATGCAGGCGCAGTTCAAGCAGTTCACCGTGACGCCGTTCAACGCGAACGAGATCGGCAACGCGCAGTACGTGCTCAACGGCACGCTGGTGCGCGACAAGGACGCCTCGGGCGCGCCGTACCGGTTGAACCTCGCCATGACTGAGATCAAGAGCGGCATGGTGATCGCGCAGTCGGTGGCGCGCATCAGCGATGCCTCGCTCGACACGCGGCCCACCGCCTTCTTCCGCGACAGCCCGGTGAACGGCAAGGACCGCGGCGTGGAAGGCTACATCCGCACCGCCGAGACGCCGGCCGGGCAGGCCGCCGACGCGCTGTACCTGGAGCGCCTGCCGACCGCCACGGTGCTGCAGGAGGCCACCGCCGCCTACGAGGCCGGCCGCATGAGCGAGGCCCTGAGCCGCTACGAGGCCGCGTCGAAGCGCGCCGACGGCCAGCAGCTGCGCATCTACAGCGGGCTGTACCTCACGCAGTCGCAGCTGGGCCGCACGGCCGATGCCGAGCGCACCTTCGGCACGCTGGCGCGGCTGGGGCTCGAGAGCAACAACCTGAGCGTCAAGTTTTTGTTCAAGCCGGGCTCGACCGACTTCCTGGCCGACCCGAAGATCAGCGCGGCCTACCCGATGTGGCTGCGCCAGATCGCGCGGCAGGCGGCGCAGATCGAGTCGTGCGTGGTGGTCACGGGCCACACGAGCCGCACGGGCTCGGAGGCGGTCAACGAGCGGCTGTCGCTGCAGCGCGCAACCAGCGTCAAGGCGCGGCTGGTGGGCGAGGCGCCGCCGCTGTCGAAGAAGCTGCGCGAAGCCGGCATGGGCTTTCGCGAGAACATCGTCGGCACGGGTGCCGACGATGCGAGCGACGCGCTCGATCGGCGCGTCGAGTTCAAGGTTGCGACTTGCGAGGCTTGAGGCAGGCTTAAGGGGCCAGGCGTTCGCGCACCCAGTCCGCGCCTTCGAGCCTGTAGCGCAGCCGGTCGTGCAGCCGGCTCTTGCGGCCCTGCCAGAACTCCCAGCGATCGGGCACCAGCCGGAAGCCGCCCCAGTGCGGCGGGCGCGGCGGCGAGAGCAGGTGTTTGGCGGCGTACACGGCGGCGTTCTTCACCAGCACGTCGCGTCCGCTGATCACTTCGCTCTGCGGGCTGGCCCAGGCGCCGATGCGTGAATCGAGCGGGCGGCTGGCGTAGTAGGCGTCGCTCTCCTCGGCGCTGACCCTTTCGACGCGGCCCTCGATGCGCACCACGCGCTCCAGCTCGACCCAGTGGAACTGCAGCGACGCATACGGGTTGCCCGACAGCTCGCGGCCCTTGCGGCTGTCGTAGTTGGTGTACCAGACGATGCCGCGCGCGTCGTAGCCCTTGATCAGCACGATGCGGCTGGACGGCCGCAGGTCGCTGCCCACCGTGCACAGCGTCATCGCGTTGGGCTCGGGGATGTGCGCGTCGACGGCCTCGGTGAGCCAGCGCTCGAACTGCTGGAGCGGGTCGGGGGCGCTGCGGGTCTCGTCGAGCTCGGCGCGCTCGTAGCTCTTGCGCAGCGCGGCCAGCGCGTCCTTGGAAAGAGGAGAAGAAGTCATGCCGGGATTGTTGCGCACATACTTCGCCCATGACGACGACAGAGGCGAACTCCCCGACCGTGATCGTGCTGGCCTCGGGCCGTGGCGAGCGTTTCATCGCGGCCGGCGGCACGGGCTCCAAGCTGAAGGCGCTGCTCGCGGGCCGGCCGGTGCTCGAGCGCACGCTCGACGCGGTGCGCGCGAGCGGCCTGCCGTGGCACCTGGAAGACGCGGGGCACCCCGGCATGGGCGATTCGATTGCCGCCGCGGTGCGCGCCACGCCCCACGCGGCGGGCTGGCTGATCCTGCCGGGCGACCTGCCGCTGGTGCAGCCCGCGACGCTGCGGGCGGTGGCCGCCGCGCTCGGCGGGCGGGTGAATGCCGTGCAGCCGGAGTACCGGGGCGAGCGCGGGCACCCGGTGGGCTTTGCGGCAGGCTGCGGGGCGCAGCTGGCGGCGCTGGAAGGGAACATGGGTGCATCGCCCGTCCTGCGGTCGATGCGTGCCATCGATGCGGTCGTCGACCTGGCGGTGGACGATGCCGGCGTGGTGACCGACATCGACACGCCCGAGGCCCTGGCGCGGGCCGAGGCGCTCTGGCAGGCGCGCGCGGGCGCCTGACCGCTCACACTTTTTGCTTAGTTCTGGGCAACGACCGCGCAGAGCACGCGCGGGCCGGAGTTGCCGGCGGGCTGCGTCGTGAAGTCGTCGCGGTCGCGGTGCACCACGAGCGCGCGGCCGCGCACGTTGTTGGCGGCGCCGTCGGTCAGCGAGATCGCGTGGTTGTCGACGCTGAAGCGCGCCACGCCGCTGGCATCGGCCACGAGGCTGGGCAGCTCGCCGGCATGGCTGCCGGGCGCGGAGAACTTGCCGTGCGTGCCGCCGGCCGGGTTGAAGTGGCCGCCCGAGGCGTTGCCGTTGTTGCCGCAGTCGCCCTTTTCATGGATGTGGAAACCGTGCTCGCTGCCCGGCGCCAGGCCGCGCACCTCGCCGGACACGCGCACGCCGTGGTCGAGGGCGGTGAGCGTCACCGAGCCGCGCGCGGGGTTGGGCGTGACGGCGGCGGTCGGCGTCAGCTCGACCGTGGTGCTCGGCTTGCCGCCCATGCTGCCGCAGGCGGCGAGCACGGCAGTGGCGAGGAGGGCGGTGCCAGTGGCGAGGAGACGGCGATGGATCATTGGTTTTCCTTGTTGAACGGGGTGGAGGGTTGAGAGGACGCGGTGTCCGAAGACCCCGCAACGTATACCGGAGCCGGGGCTGTCCCGCAATCGGCGGGTGTCTGAAATGGCGGCTCGGCGGCCAGCGCCACCAGCCGGGCCAGTGCCGCGTCGTGGATCGCATGGCGCTGCAGTTCGAGCAGGGTCTGGCGCGCGTAGTCGAGCGAGCTGCCGTAGCGGCCCACGGCATTCGCGAAGATGTGGCGGTAGCGCTCGTCGCTGAGCTCGCCCGTGAAGTTGGGGCTGCGCCGCGACAGCGTGAAGGCCAGCGCGCGCACCGGCCCTTCGGCGGTGCCGCATTGCAGCCACTTGGGGTCGTACACGCCGGTCGGCATCTCGCGCAGCCAGAGGCGCTTGAGCGTCTCCAGGCCCTCGGCCTTCGGCACGCGGAACACCACACCCCGGCAACTGCCGCCCGAGAGCAGGCCGAACACCAGGCCCGGCGTCTGCACGCTGCCGCGGTTGACGCGGCTCCACATCTTGAGCGCGCGGTGCCAGCCGTGCACCGAGGCCGCGCGCCGTTCCGCAAAGCCGAATTCGGGCCGCCAGATCAGCGAGCCGTAGCCGAAGAGCCAGAGATCGTCGCGCCCGCCCCAGTCGGCGATCGCGCGTTCCAGCATCGGCTGCGGGTCGCGCAGCGGACGGGGCATGGGGTCGAGACCCGGCGGACCGGGGTCCGGCGCGACGGCTGACACGGGGGTGTCGGGGGTGGCGCCTACAATTTCGTGATCATGGTTCACCGCACCATTATTTACCGACCCCTTTCCTACGGAGACCGCGCTTCCATGAACAACGACGACAGCCAGCAGAATTTCGCCCTCGGCTTCCTGGTGGCATTGATCGCGCTCGTGATCATGTTCGTGATCGGCGTCGCCTTCTGGCACAAGGGCCTGGGCGCGACGGCCGCGCAGGCCAAGCCCGCTGTCGCGGCTTCGGCTTCAGCGGCGCCGGGCGGCGCGGTGCAGGTGACCGAAGTCACCGAGACCGTCACCGTGGTGATCCCCGACGGCGCCAGCATCCGCGTGGTCGGCGGCGTGGTGAACTTCTACTTCGCGACCGGCAGCGCCGACCTCGCACCGGGCGCGGCCGAGGCGCTGGCCCTGGTCATCAAGGGCGTCGAGGGTGGCCGCAAGGCGGTGGTCTCGGGCTTCCACGACACCACCGGCGACGCCGCCGTGAACGAGGAACTGGCCAAGAAACGCGCCCAGATGGTGCGCGAGGTGCTGGCGGGCCTGGGCGTGCCGGCCGAGAAGATCGACCTGCAAAAGCCCGCCGTCACCGCCGGATCGGGCAACAACGCCGAGGCGCGCCGCGTCGAGGTCCGGCTGGTCGACTGAGCGATCCGGCCTTCCGCATCCCCCATCAAAAAACCCGGCATGGCCGGGTTTTTTTGTGCCTGCACGCGACCGGGTGCATGCCTGAGTAATTTCGTATCGTTCTGCGGCCGGATTTCATCGGGGCGTCGCGCTCGAATTGGTACGATGGGCCTCCAGGCCCACAGTCGCGCCGGCGACACGCAGCAAGAGCCAACTTCCCCATGAGCAGCACACACCCCACCGTCCGCGACGTCACCGATCGCATCCGCGCGCGCAGCCGCGACACGCGCAGCACCTACCTCACGCGCCTGGCCGAGATCCGCGCCCGCGACCGCGGCTCCGACCGCATGGGCTGCGCCAACGTGGCGCACGCCGTGGCCGGCATCCCGGCCAACGACAAGTTCAAGGTGGTGGCCGAGCGCGCGCCCAACCTGGGCATCGTCACGGCCTACAACGACATGCTCTCGGCCCACGCGCCGTATCAGGGCTACCCGGACATCATCAAGCACGAGGCCCGCCGCCACGGCGCCACCGCGCAGGTCGCCGGCGGCGTGCCCGCCATGTGCGACGGCGTCACGCAGGGCACGCCCGGCATGGAGCTGAGCCTGTTCAGCCGCGACCTGATCGCCATGAGCACCGCCGTCGCGCTCACGCACGACATGTTCGACGGCGCGCTGATGCTCGGCGTGTGCGACAAGATCGTGCCGGGCCTGCTGATCGGCGCGCTGCACTTCGGCCACCTGCCCACCGTGTTCGTGCCCGCCGGGCCGATGCCCTCGGGCCTGTCGAACACCGCCAAGTCGAAGGTGCGCGAGCAGGCGGCGCAGGGCCTCGTGGGCCGCCAGGGCCTGCTCGAGGCCGAGATGGCCGCCTATCACACGGTCGGCACCTGCACCTTCTACGGCACCGCCAACAGCAACCAGATGCTGCTGGAGGCCATGGGCCTGCACGTGCCCGGCACGGCCTTCATCCAGCCCGGCGACGCCATGCGCGAGACGCTCACGCGCGAGGCCGTGCGCTCGGTGCTCGGCAAGGCCAGCGACACCGCCTTCAACTGCCCGCCCATCGGCGAGATGGTCGACGAGCGCTGCATCGTCAACGCCATGGTCGCGCTGCTGGCCACGGGCGGTTCCACCAACCACCTGATCCACTGGGTGGCCGTGGCGCGCGCCGCGGGCATCCTCATCGACTGGGACGACTTCTCCCAGCTGTCCGACGTGGTGCCGCTGCTCACGCGCGTGTACCCCAACGGCAGCGCCGACGTGAACGAGTTCCAGGCCTGCGGCGGCCCGGGCTTCGTGATCGGCGAGCTGGTCGAAGCCGGCCTGATGCACGCCGACGTGCTCACGGTGCGCGCCGGCGGCATCCGCGAATTCGCCAACATCCCGTCGCTGGCCGGCGAGAACACGCTGCAATGGACGCCCGCTGCACCGCTGCAGAAAGAAGCCGTCACGCGCCCGGTGGCCAGCCCCTTCAGCGCCACCGGCGGCCTCAAGCTGCTCAGCGGCAACCTGGGACGCAGCGTGATCAAGGTGTCGTCGGTGCCCGACGACCGCCACGTCATCGAAGCGCCCGCGCGCGTCTTCGACTCGCAGGCCGCGCTGCAGAAAGCGTTCACGGCCGGCGAGCTGGAGCGCGACGTGGTCTGCGTGGTGCGCTGGCAGGGCCCGCAAGCCAACGGCATGCCCGAGTTGCACAAGCTCACGCCGCCGCTGTCGGTGCTGCAGGGCAAGGGCTTCCGCGTGGCGCTGGTCACCGACGGCCGCATGAGCGGCGCCTCGGGCAAGATCCCGGCGGCCATCCACGTGTCGCCCGAAGCCGCCGCCGGCGGCCCGCTGGCCAAGGTGCGCGACGGCGACCTGATCCGCCTCGACGCCGTAGCGGGTACGCTTGCCGTGTTGCTGCCCGAAGACGAATGGGCCGCGCGCGAGACCGCGACGCTGTCCGACGCGCAACGCATCGCGGACGGGCACGGCCTGGGCCGCGAACTGTTCGCCGGCATGCGCCGCAACGCCCTGACCGCCGAAGAGGGCGCCTGCACCTGGATGTGACGGGGCCCACGCGGGCCGCAAGAAATTTTTGGAGCCATGAGATGACAGACAGACTCACCCCCCTCGACGTGATGCGCGACGCACCCGTCATTCCGGTCATCGTGCTGAACGACGTGAAAGACGCCGTGCCCCTGGCGCGCGCGCTGGTCGCAGGCGGCATCCGCATGCTCGAAGTGACGCTGCGCACGCCGCAGGCGCTGCAGTGCATCGAGGCCATCGCCAAGGAAGTGCCCGAGGCCGTCGCCGGCGCCGGCACCATCCGCAGCGCGGCCGACGCGCAGGCCTCGGCGCTGGCCGGCGCCAAGTTCGGCGTGAGCCCGGGCTACACGCGTGCGGTCGGCAAGGCCTGCCACGACCTCGGCCTGCCGCTGCTGCCCGGCGTGGCCACCGGCAGCGAGATCATGACGGCGCAGGAAGACGGCTACACCCAGCTGAAGTTCTTCCCCGCGCTGCAGGCCGGCGGCCTGCCGATGCTCAAGGCCTGGCAGGGCCCGTTCGGCGACGTCACCTTCTGCCCCACGGGCGGCATCCATGCGGGCAACGCGGCCGAGTTCCTCGCGCTGTCGAACGTGGCCTGCGTGGGCGGTTCGTGGATCGTGCCGACCGACGCCATCCGCGACGGCGACTGGACCCGCATCGAGCAACTGGCGCGCGCCGCGAGCCAGCTGCCCCGCTGAGCATGTCGGCGGATTTCGACGCGGGCGACCTCAAGGTCATCGCGTTCGACGTGTTCGGCACGGTGGTCGACTGGCACAGCGGCATCGCGGCCGAGGTCGAGCGCGTGCTGCCCGGCGTGGACGGCGCGGCCTTTGCACTGGCCTGGCGCGCCGGCTACCAGCCCGCCATGAAGGCCGTGATGGAACGCATCGCGGCCGGCGAGGGCGGCTTCACGCTGCTCGACGAGCTGCACCTGAGCATGCTCGAACAGGTGCTGCACGACTTCAGCCTGGCCGACCACCTCGACAGCGCCGCCAAGCGCGACCTGAGCCGCGCCTGGCACCGCCTGCCGGCCTGGCCCGATGCGGTCGAGGGGCTCACGCGGCTCAAGAAGAAGTTCACCATCTGCACGCTCTCCAACGGCAACATCGGCCTGCTCACCGAGATGGCCAAGCGCGCCGGCCTGCCCTGGGATTGCGTGCTGTCGGCCGAGGTGTTCAAGGCCTACAAGCCCGACCCGCGCACCTACCTGGGCGTGGCGGGCGTGTTCGACGCGACGCCCGGGCAGGTCATGCTCGCCGCGGCGCACCACGACGACCTGGTGGCCGCGCGCGTGTGCGGCCTGAAGACGGCGTACATCGAGCGGCCCCACGAGTTCGGCCGCAAGCAGCCGAAGGACGTGTCGCCGCAGCCGGACAACAGCCTGCATGTGCGCGACATCGTCGCGCTGGCCGACCGGCTGGGCTGCTGATCGATCAGTCCGTGATGAGTTTTTCCACCGTGCGCAGGTTGCGCGTGGTGGTGCTCGACTTGTAGCGGGTCTTCGCGAGCAGCTTCGCCACCGGCGTCTCCAGGCTTTCGCCGCGCGGGCACTGCCAGTACAGCACGCCATCGCCGCGCACCAGCTGCTCGACCTTGGCATCGACCGTGCCGGCCTTGTCCATGATCTCGTCGAGCATCGCGGCGTCGGAGCCGAACACGAGGTACGGATGGTGCGTGTCGTCGATGCGTTCGAATGGGTAGCTCGCCGCCATGTCGGCCACCTGCCGCTGCGTGAGCAGCACGATCCACGCCTCGTAGCCGAAGCACTGGCGCAGCGCCTGCTCGATGCGCGTGCGCAGCGCGGCGGCATCGGGCGCGTCGGTGTCGAACAGCACGTTGCCGCTGGCGAGCACCGTGCGCACCGCGCCGAAGCCGAGTTCGTCGACGAACAGCGCCTTCAGGTCGGCGCTCTTGATCGTGATGCCGTTGACGTTCACGCCGCGCAGCAGGGCGACGTAGCGCGTCAGCGGCGCGTCCTTCTTCTTTGTCTTCGGGCTTGCCATGGCGTGGGGTGCGGCCCGAAACGGCTCAGCGCAGGCCGCCGCCCGCGGCGTTCTCGTTGCGCTGGATCAATTCAATCTTGTAGCCGTCAGGGTCCGTCACGAAGGCGATCACCGTCGTGCCGCCCTTGACCGGACCGGCCTCGCGCGTCACGTTGCCGCCCGAGGCCTTGATCTTCTCGCAGGCTGCGTAGGCGTCGGGCACGCCGAGCGCGATGTGGCCGTAGGCGGTGCCGAGCTCGTAGCTCTCGGTGCCCCAGTTGTAGGTGAGCTCGATCTCGGCCTGGTCGGGGTTGCCGTTGCCGTAGCCGACGAAGGCGAGGCTGTACTTGTACTCGGGGTTTTCCGACGTGCGCAGCAGCGTCATGCCGAGCACCTGCGTGTAGAAGTCGATGGAGCGCTGGAGATTGCCAACGCGCAGCATGGTGTGGAGAAGTCGCATCTCGTGGGTCGTGTCGTTATGGGGGATGGCGCTATTGTCGCCCTCTGCTCTGGGCGATCAAATCGCCAGCGTCAGCAGGTGTGCCTGGTACTTTTTCAGAAAATCCATCAGATGCTGCGGGTACTCGGGCACCACCGCCGCGCGCACGCTGGGGCGCGCCGCCAGCGCGTGGCGCCAGGCATTCACCTTGGGCAGCGCGTCGAACAGGTGCGAATCGCTGATCGCGTCGAACACCTCGAAGTAGCGGAACACCGGTGCGAACACCGCATCGACGAGGCTGAAGGCTTCGCCCGCGAAGTAGGGGCCTTGCCCCAGCGCGGCCTCGACGCGTTCGAACCTGGCGGCCAGCGCCTCGCGCTTCTGCGCGAACACGGCGGCGTCCTGCGTGGTCTCGTAGCCCCACAGGTCGGCGAGGACGGCCGAGCCGAATTCCATCCATGCGCGGTGCTGCGCACGTGCGAGCGGGTCTTCGGGGTGCAGGCGGGCGCCGGGTTGCGTCTCTTCGAGGTACTCGCAGATCACGTTGCTCTCGAACAGCACGGCCTCGGTGCCGTCGGGGCGCTGCACCTTCAGCAGCGGCACCTTGCCCAGCGGCGAGATCTCGAGAAACCATTGGGGCTTGTTCGCGAGATCGATCACGACGCGCTCGAAGGGCACGTCCTTCTCGTGCAGCGCGATCGCGGCGCGTTGCACGTAGGGGCACAGCAGGTGGCTGACGAGGGTGAGGGCCTGGGTCATGGGGCGTTCCGTCTTCGAAGAAATGGGTGGTCGGATCGCCGCGATTCTTGCGGTCCTGAACAACCTTTTCTGGAAAAGCCCATTCGGGCGCCGCCCGGGTGCTACGGCTTGGGAAAAAGGTACGCGCCGGCCGTAGGCTTGAGAAGGGGCTTGAGTTCGGTGAACGGCAGCGCCACCGTGGTGCCGAGGCAGGCGCCGAGCGCATGCGGCACGCCGCTGACCGCGACGGCCAACGCATCGCGCCCGCGGGTGCGCTCGAAATGCAATGCCAGGTACTCGGGCCACACCTCGTCGCAACCCGTGTAGTGCTGCGGGTCTGCGGCGGCTGCGGATTCGGGCCCACGTCCCTGTGCTTTCAGCTGCTTCCCGATCAGCGCCATGAGCGTCTGGCTCGGCACGAACCCGTCCGGCGTCCTGGTGAACGCGCGGAACAGGCGATCGAAGTCGAGGTACTCGCCACGGACCAGGTCGAGTGTGTAGGGCGCGTAGTGGTTGTGGGGATGGGCGCCGCCGCAGTCGGTGCTTCCCGATTCGACGACGCTCATCAGCGTCGGGCTGAGAAAGGTGACGCGCACCGATTCCGCGTCGTAGTTTCCCAGCGAGCCGGCTGCCGGGTGCGTCTCTGTGTAAAGGGTGGCCTTGCATTCGAGCGCGGCGAGGCTGAGCTGTCCGTGCCTGCGCGCGAGGATGGCGTTGACTTTCTCGACCACGCGCGCATTCGGGTGCCGGGTGAGCCGCGGGTAAGAGAAGCGCGTGCGCGGATTGACGACCATGCGCCATGCCATGGGGCCGCTGACGTGCTCCGCTCCATGCTTGAGCGATGTCTGCAGCTTCAGGTGGTCGTAGGGGGCCGTCTCGATGGAGATCGGCGCGTCCGAAGCCGCGCCGGTGGTGTTGCCTGGCGGGATGGCGCGCGTCACCGGCGCAGTGGCGCCGGGACTCCGGTCTGGGTCGTACTGGCGAACCTGTCGAAGCTCGAACGCGACGCTCTGCTTGCCGGGGCCATCGCTCCAGCTTCCGGCAAAGGTGCCTTTGATCACCTGGCCACGCCATGTCGGACCCGGCTGTCGGGTCTGCGCGTCTTCGAACAACGGCGCGTTGCCGCCTTGTGCCGCCCGGTACATCGCCTCGCCCTGGATCGGGAGGGCTTCCACGAGCTTCGTCACCGGCCCGGAGAGTGGAATGTCGACACCGTGGCGGCGATAGAAATACCGCCCGCCGCCGGAGGCATTCACTTCGAGCACGACCTCGCTGGTGCCGAGGGTGCCTTGGTAGACCGTGCGGACTTCTGCCAGGGCCGGCACCGCCGACCCGAGCAACGTCGCCCACGCGAGGAAGAGTCGGGTCGCGTTGCGCATCGTGGGGCCTTCCGTTACGAGGCCGTCTCCAGCCAGTGCGTGATCCGCCCGTTGTGCATCACGCCGATGCGGTCGGCCATCGCATGCGCCTCGGCCTCGTTGTGCGTGACCAGGATCGCGGTCTGACCGGCCTTCTTCAGGATGCCGCGCACCTCGGCGGTCAGGCGCTCGCGCGTGCCGCCGTCGAGGTTGGAAAACGGTTCGTCCAGCAGCAGCAAGGCGGGCGAGGGCGCCAGCGCGCGGGCCAGTGCGATGCGCTGCTGCTGGCCGCCCGACAGCTCGTGCGGGTAGCGCTCGCCGGCCTCGGCCAGGCCGACCAGCGCGAGCATCTCGGCCACGCGCGCCTGCTGCGCCGCGCGGCCCAGGCGGCGCAGGCCGAAAGCGACGTTCTTCGCGGCCGACAGGTGCGGGAACAGCGCGTACTCCTGGAACATCATGCCCACGCGCCGCTGCTCGGGCGGCAGGTGCTTCTGCGGCGACGACAGCAGCGTGTCGCCGAGGCGGATGGTGCCGGCGCGCACGGGCTCGAAGCCGGCGATGGCGCGCAGCACCGTGGTCTTGCCGCAGCCCGAGGGGCCGAACAGGCAGGCGATCTCGCCCGCGGGCAGGTCCAGCGAAAAGCCGTCGACCACCGTGTGCGGGCCGCGCGGCGTGTCGTACGCGAGCTGGAGCGAGTCGAGATGAAGCGGGGAACTCATGCAGGGTCCGTGTCGGGAGGCGTCACCGCCGGCGTCGTGCCGAGCTGGTTGCGCGCCAGCAGCACCACCGGCAGCAGGCCGGCGACCACGATGGCCAGCGCGGCGATCGCGCCTTCCTCGTAGGTGCCGCGCGCGGCCTCGGCATACAGCCAGGTGGCGAGGGTGTCGAAGTTGGCCGGGCGCAGCAGCAGCGTGGCCGGCAGCTCTTTCATGGCGTCGACGAAGACCAGCAGCGCGCCCGCCGCGATGGCGGGCTGCAGCAACGGAAGGTGCACGCGGCGCAGCGTGCCGCCGGTCGTTTCGCCGAGCAGGCGTGAGGCCTGCTCGATGGCGGGGGGAATGCGCGCCAGCCCGGCCTCGATGCCGCCCACGGGCATCGCAAGAAAGCGGATCGCGCAGGCCATGACCAGCACGATGCCCGCGCCCATCAGCGGCAGGCCCTGCCAGCCCATCGCGCCGGCCAGCGCCGCGTCGAAGGCCAAGGCCGGCGTCAGCAGGCCGATGGCGAGCACGGTGCCCGGCACCGCGTAGCCCAGCGTGGCCGCGCGCGCCTGCCAGCGGGCGCGGTTGAGGTTCGTGCCCTGGCTGCGCGAGGCCCAGGCCACGACCAGCCCCGCCGCCACAGCCACCACCGTCACGCCGGCCGCCAGCGCCAGCGTGTTGCCCAGGCTGGCCACGAGGCCCTGCGAAATGCCGCCGCCCTGGTGCAGCCGCTTGCCGCTTTCCCAGACCAGGTACAGCGCGGGCGCGACAAAGCCGATCAGCACCGGCAGCGCCGCCGTCGCGGTCGCCGCCCAGGCCGCGCCGCCGTGCAGGCGCCGGGGCTGCACCGCGCGCATGCGCTGCGCGGAACCGAAGCGCTGGTGCTGGCGGCCGTTGCGTTCGAGCCAGACCAGCGCCACCACCACGAACAGCATCGCGCAGGCGATCTGCGCGGCGCCGGCCAGGTCGGAGCGCGTGATCCAGGTGGTGTAGACCGCCACCGTCAGCGTGTTCACGCCGAGGAATTCGGAGGCGCCGATGTCGTTGAGCGTCTCGAGCAGCGCCAGGCTCAGGCCCACGGCCAGCGCCGGCCGCGCCAGCGGCAGCGCCACGCGAAAGAACGCGCCGCGCCGGTTCTCGCCCAGCGTGCGCGCCGCTTCCAGCAGGTGCGCCGGCTGGGTCATGAACATCGCGCGCGCCGTCATGTAGACATACGGGTAGAGCACGAAGCCCAGCACGAAGATCGCACCCGGCATCGAGCGCAGGTCGGGCAGGCGGAACTGGCGCGGGCTGTCGAAGCCCAGCATCCAGCGGATCGCGCCCTGCACGGGACCGATCGGGTGCAGCAGGTCGAGGTAGGCGAAGGCGACGATGTAGGTCGGCATCGCCAGCGGCAGCAGCAGCGCCCAATTGAGCACGCCGCGGCCGGGAAAGTCATGCGCCGTGACCAGCCAGGCGCAGCCGGTGCCGATCACGAGGACGAGGGTGCCGACGCCCGCGAGCAGCAGCGCCGTGTTGAGCGCCGCCTGCGGCAGCACGTGCGCGAACAGCGGCCCCCAGTGGCCGACGCCCGAGCCGAACGCGAGCCAGGCCAGCGTGAGCACCGGCGCGAGCACGCCGAGCGCGATCAGGAACGACGCGCAGCGCCATGCCGGGCCCGCAGCGCGCAGGCCCGGCGGCTGGCGCCGCGAAATCAGCATTCAGTTGCCGGCAAGGTGTGCCCGGCCATGCAAGGTCACTGGTCGAAGCCGACCTTGTCGACGAGGGCGCTGGCCTGCTTGCGGTACTTGGCAATCTCGGTCAGCGGCAGCGGATCGACCTTCAGTTCGCCGATGGACTGGCCGATGATCGGGTCGAGGGCCACGCCCTTGCGCACCGGGTATTCGTAGTTGGCGTCGGCGTACAGCGCCTGGGCCGGCTCCGACACCAGGAACTCGAGCAGCTTGACCGCGTTGGCGCGCTGCGGCGCGTTCTTGGCCACGGCCGCGCCGCTGATGTTCACGTGCGTGCCACCACTCTTGGCGCTGGCGAAGGTCGGGCGGATCACCTTGATGGCGTCGCCCCACTTGCGCGCGTCGGTGCCTTCCTTGGCGCTCTTCATCTGGCCCACGTAGTACGAGTTGGCCACGCCGATGTCGCAGATGCCGCCGAGGATGTCGCGTGCCACGTCGCGGTCGCCGCCGGTGGCCTTGCGCGCCAGGTTGCCCTTGACGCCGCGCAGCCACTGCTCGGTCTTGGCCTCGCCGTCGTGCGCGATCATCGCGGCCACCAGGGCCGTGTTGTAGGGATGCTGACCGGCGCGGATGCAGACCTTGCCCTTGTACTTCGGGTTGGCCAGGTCTTCGTAGCGGAAGCTGGTCAGCGGCTGGTTCTTGTCGGCGTACAGCACGCGCGCGCGCAGCGAGAGCGCGAACCATTGGCCGTCGGCGCCGCGCAGGTTGGCCGGAATGGCCGACTCGAGCGCGGCCGACTTCACCGGCTGCGTCACGCCGCCTTCGACGAGGTCGACGAGGTTGCCGATGTCCACCGTCATCAGCACGTCGGCCGGCGAGCGCGCGCCTTCGGCCTTCACGCGCTCCAGCAGGCCGTCCTTCACGAACACCGTGTTGACCTTGATCTTGCTCTGCGCGCTGAACGCCGAGATCAGCGGCTGGATCAGCGCCGGCTCGCGCGTCGTGTAGAGCGTGAGCTCGTCATTGGCGGCGTGCGCGGGCAGGGCGGTGAGGGCGAGCCAGGCGGCGGAAACGCCGAGGAGGGCGTGCGCCACGCGGCCCTGGGGGCCGGAACGGTCGGTCATGAAGAGGATCCTCCAGGTGCGGTGAGGTGTTCTAGGAAAGGCATCGGCGACGGCGGAGCCTGTCGCTGATGCGAACAATTATCACTGACAGGGAGGAGCGGGTTTTCCTTTTGGCTTACAGCTTGAGGGCCTACTTGAAACGCCTCACCGCCCCGCAGGCACCTCGAACACCAGGCACGTCGTCGTCGCATGCGCGTACAGCGTGCCGTCCGCCCCGACCAGCCGAGCCTCTGCCGTGGCGAGCTGCTTGCCGCAGTGGATCACCTTGCCTTCGGCGCGCACGCGCTGCACCTTCGGCGTGAGGCCCTTGACGTAGTTCACGCTGAGCTCGGCCGTCGTGTACGCGCGACCGGGCGGCATCATGGTGTGGACCGAGCAGCCCAGGGCCGAGTCGAGCATCGTGGCGACCCAGCCGCCGTGGATGGTGCCCAGCGGGTTCAGGTGCTGCGGCAGCGGCGTGCCCTGGAAGATGGCGATGCCCTTGCTGACCGAGACGATGGTGAAGTCCAGCGTCTTGGCGATGGCGGCGTAGGGAATCTCGCCGTTGAGCATGGCCTGCATGACCTCCAGGCCGGTCTTGCCGGCGACCTGCTCGGGGCGCGCGAGCCCGGGGCCGGGACCGTTCTCGAGGCGCTCGGCGATCTGCCGTTCTTCGGCGATCCATGCGTCGAGCAGATGGGAGGGGGTGTCGGTGAAAGCTTGCTGCGTCATGCCTGTGTTCCTGCTGGGGGCTTTGCGGGGAGGGGGTGATTGCATATGCAATAGTTGCACATACAATAATACCCCATGGACACACCCACCCAACCCCGCGGCTGCACCAGCTTCAAGACGCGCCAGCTGATGCGCCGCCTGACGCAGCACTACGACGCCGAGGTGTCGCGCAGCGGCCTCAAGACCACGCAGTACTCGCTGCTGTCGCACCTCAAGCGCCTGGGCCCGATGCGCCCGGTCGACCTGGCGGGCGAGCTGAAGATGACCGCCTCTACGCTGAGCCGCAACCTGCAGCCGCTCATTACCGCGGGCTGGGTGGCGCAAGTGGCGGGTGCCGACGCGCGCAGCCGGCTGGTGTCGCTCACGGACGCCGGCGATGCCAAGTGGCGCGAAGCGCAGCAGCACTGGAAGACGGCGCAGCTCAAGCTCAATGCGCTGCTGGGCGTGGAGCGCGTGCTCGCGCTGCATGCGCTCATCGACGAATCGCTCGCGCTGCTGGGCACGGGCGAGCCGGCCGACGTGCAGGACTGACGCTTCCCGCCACCCCCACAACGAACACGTTCCGCGTCTACGCAGTCGCGCGGCCGGATTTCCTGTCTCTTCGTTTCTCCCCCGACCCATTCCAACAGTTCCAGAGGTCCCATGTTCGCCACCCACGTCTCCGCATGGCTGCAGCGCCGCGGCATCCACTACGGCTGGATCGTCGCCGCCGTCACCTTCCTGACCATGCTCACCATGTCGGCCGCGCTCGGCCTGCCGGGCGCGATGATGAAGCCGCTCGGCGAGGAGTTCGGTTGGAGCACCGAGCAGATCTCGTCCGCGCTCGCGCTGCGCTTTGCGCTCTTCGGCCTCATGGGCCCGTTCGCCGCGGTGCTGATGGAGCGCTACGGCCTGCGCGCGGTGATGTGCGCCGGCCTCACGCTGGTCGGCCTGGGCATGGCGCTGGTCACCACGGCCTCGCAGCTGTGGCAACTCTTCGTGCTCTGGAGCCTGATGCTCGGCCTGGGCACCGGCATGACGGCGCTGGTGCTGGGCGCCGTGGTGGCCAACCGCTGGTTCGTCGCGCGGCGCGGCCTGGTCGTGGGCATGCTCACGGCCAGCGCGGCCACCGGCCAGCTGGCCTTCCTGCCGCTGGCGGCCTGGATGATCGAGCATTGGGGCTGGCGCTCGGCCATCGTGCCGATCGTGGTCGGCAGCGTGGTGATCGCGCTGCTCGCGCTGTGCCTGGTGCGCAACCGGCCGTCGGACATCGGCCTGCTGCCCTACGGCGAAGCGCCCGGCACGCAGCCGGCGCCGGCGCCCGCCTTCACGATGAACTTCGCCACGCCGTTTCGCGTGCTGCGCGAGGTGGCGACCAACCGCACCTTCCTGATCCTGGCCGGCACCTTCTTCATCTGCGGCCTGAGCACCAACGGCCTGGTGCAGACGCACTTCATCTCGCTGTGCGGCGACTACGGCATGAGCGCCGTGCCGGCCGCCTCGGTGCTCGCGATGATGGGCGCCTTCGACTTCGTCGGCACCATCCTGTCGGGCTGGCTCTCCGACCGCTACGACAACCGCAAGCTGCTCTTCTGGTACTACGGGCTGCGCGGGCTGTCGCTGTTCTGGTTGCCGCATTCCGAATTCACGATCTACGGCCTGGGCCTGTTCGCGATGTTCTACGGCCTGGACTGGATCGCCACCGTGCCGCCGACCGTCAAGCTCGCGGGCGCCGCCTTCGGCCCTGCGAAGGTCGGGCTGGTGTTCGGCTGGATCTTCGCGGCCCACCAGCTGGGCGCGGCCACCGCGGCCTACGGCGCGGGCTTTGCGCGCACGCTGCTGCTGACCTACACGCCGGCGCTGTACACGGCCGGCGCGGCCTGCCTGTTCGCGGCAGTGATCGTCATGGCGATCCGCCGTCCCGCCAAGACCGCCGCCGCACCGGCCACCACCACCAACGCCGCCGCGCGCGCCTGACCGCCGGAGATCCGCATGACCACCCCCCAACAAGCGAACGGCGACCTCGACCCGCGCACGCGCCGCCTGCTCGAGGCGCCCATCATCCCCACGCTGCTGCGGCTGGCCGCGCCCAATGTGCTCGTGATGCTGGCGCAGGCCTCCGTCGGGCTCATCGAGACCTACTTCGTCGGCAAGCTCGGCACCGACGCGCTGGCCGGCATGGCGCTGGTGTTCCCCATCGTCATGCTGATGCAGATGACCTCCAGCGGCGCGATGGGCGGCGGCATCGCTTCGTCGATCGCGCGTGCGCTGGGCGCGCGCCGCCGGGGCGACGCCGATGCGCTGGTGTGGCACGCGGTGGTCATCGCGATCGGCTTCGGCCTGTGTTTCACGCTCGCGCTGCTGCTGGGCGGGCGCTGGCTCTACGGCGTGATGGGCGGCACCGGCGCGGCGCTGGAAGCCGCGCTCACGTACTCGAACTGGGTGTTCGCGGGCGCGGTGCTGGTGTGGCTGTTCAACTCGCTGTCCGCCATCATCCGCGGCACCGGCAACATGGCGGTGCCGGCCAACGTGACGGTGGTGGGCGTGGTGTTCCTCATTCCCGCGTCGCCGCTCTTGATCTTCGGCATCGGGCCGTGGGGCGGCATGGGCATCGCGGGCGGCGCGCTGGCGCTCCTGCTGTACTACCTGCTGGGCTCGCTCGCGCTCATCGCCTACCTGCGCTCGCCGCGCAGCCTGCTGCGGCCCACGCTGGCGGCGTTCCAGATGCGCTGGCCGCTGTTCCGCGACATCCTGCGCATCGGCCTGATCGGCACGGTGTCGACCGTGGCGACGAACCTGTCGATCGGCATCGCCACCGCACTCACCGGCCACTTCGGCGCGGGCGCACTGGCCGGCTACGGCACCGCGTCGCGGCTCGAGTACCTGCTGGTGCCGCTGGTGTTCGGCCTCGGCGCGCCGCTGGTCGCGATGGTCGGCACCTGCATGGGCGCAGGGCTGCGCGAGCGTGCGCTGCGTGCCACCTGGGCTGGCGCGGCGCTGGCCTTCGGCATGGCCGAGGTCATCGGGCTGGCCGCCGCGCTGTTCCCGCGTCCGTGGCTGATGCTGTTCGGCCACGACCCCGTGATGCTCGAGACCGGCGCACACTACCTGCGCGTGGTGGGGCCGCTGTACGGCTTCTTCGGCGTCGGGCTGGTGCTGTACTTCGCGTCGCAGGGCGCGGGCCGGCTGCTGTGGCCGGTGCTCGGCAACATCGCGCGACTCGCCGTGGCGGGCACCGGCGGATGGCTGGCGCTGCGCTGGGGCGGCGGGCTCACCGGCGTGTTCGCGGCGCAGGGTGTGGCGCTGGTGGTGTACGGCATCGTCATTGCTTCGGCCATCGCGGGCGGTGCATGGTTCGGCCGCGTGGGCTGGCCGCGCACGACCCAGGGGCTGCTGCGCCGCGTGGCGCAGGCCTGAAGCGCTCTCGCTATCTCTTCATCAACGAAAGGCTCGTCATGCAGATCAAGGATTCCGTCGTCTTCATCACCGGCGCCAACCGGGGGCTCGGCCTGGCGTTCGCCAAGGCGGCGCTCGCGGCCGGCGCGCGCAAGGTCTACGGGGCCGTGCGCGACCCGAAGAGCATCACGCTCGCGGGCGTCGTGCCCGTGGCGCTCGACGTGACGCAGCCCGCGCAGATCGAGGCCGCCGTGCGCGCCTGCGGCGACGTGACGCTGCTGGTCAACAACGCGGGCATCTCGCGCGGATCGAGCTTCCTGGGCTCGCCCGACGCGGTGGCCGCGGCGCGCGCCGAGTTCGAGACCAACTTCTTCGGCCCCTGGGCGCTCACGCAGGCCTTTGCGCCGGTGCTCGCGTCGAACGGCGGCGGTGCGGTCCTCAACGTGCTGTCGGCCCTGGCCTGGACGACGTTCCCCGGCGTGGCGACCTACAGCGCCACCAAGTCGGCGGCCTGGTCGCTCAGCAACGGCTTGCGCAACGAACTGGCGGGACAGGGCACGCAGGTCACGAGCCTGCACGTGGCGCTCATGGACACCGACATGGCGGCGCGCCTGCCCGGCCCCAAGACCTCTCCCGATGACGCCGCGCGCCAGGCGCTGGCGGGCGTGGAAGCGGGGCTGCCCGAGGTGCTGGCCGATGAGGTCACGCGCCAGCTCAAGCAGAGCCTGTCGACCGAGCGGCCCGCGTATGCGAGCCCGCCGGTCTGACGTGCGTCAATAGCGGTAGGGGTTGTTCGGGCGACGGTCGTAACGGTTGGGCACACCGTCGCCGTCGTTGTCCCGGCGGCCGTGGCGGCGGTCGTCCCAGCCGCGGCGGCCATGGTCGTAATAGCCGTGGCGACGCGGACCGTCGTAGTAGCCCGGGTGGTAGTGGCGCGGGGGCGGCGGCGGGGCGTAGTAGTGATGACGCGGCGGCGGCGCGGGCGTCACGTACACCTGGGCCTGGATGAACGGGCCGCCAGCCTGGGCATGGGCGGGTGCGGTGAGCGCCGCCAGCGACAGCAGGGCGGCAGCACCGAAGGCGAATGTCAGCTTTTTCATGGCGACTCCTGGGGAGTGATTGCGATGCCTCATCGTCGCGCCATTATGTGAAGTTCTTGTAAGCCGGAAGCGAAATCGCATGAAGAGCTGTAAGCCGCTGCGCTCGCGCTTTTTCAGCGTTGCGGGGCCGGCAGCATGCGCCGCAGGGCTTCGAAGAACAGGTCGGACTGTTCCCTCTCGCCCTGGATCTGCGCCGCCACATGCGCGGCCAGCTTGGCGTTGACCGGCACCAGCGGGCGCCCGGTCGATTGCGCGATCACCTGGTGCAGGCAGGCGCGCTCCAGGTAGTACAGGTCGTCGTAGGCGTGGGCGATGGTGCCGCCCGCCACGATCACGCCGTGGTTCGCGAGAAAGGCGACGTCCTTGCCGGCCATGGCGCGCGCGATGCGCTCGCCCTCGGCGTCGTCCAGTGCCAGGCCGTTGTATTCGGCGTCGATGGCGATGCGGTTCATGTAGCGCATGGCGTTCTGGCTGGCGGTGGGGTCGAGCGCGCGGTCGACCGTGAGCGTCAGCGCCGTCGCATAGGGCATGTGGCAATGCAGCACCACGGCGTGGCCCGTGAGCCGGTGCACCGCGCCATGGATGAAGAGGGCGGTGGGCTCCACGCGGTGGCGGCCCGCGAGCACTTCGCCGTGCACGTCGATCAGCACGATGTCGTCCGGGCCGATCTCGCTCCAGTGCAGCCCGCGCGGGTTGATCAGGTAGCGGTCCTGCGCGCCCGGCAGCAACACGCTGAAATGGTTGCACACACCTTCGGACAGCCCATGGTGGGCCGCGGCGCGCAAGGCGAGTGCGAGGTCTTCGCGCAACTGGCGCACGGCGGGGCTGGCGTATTCGGAATCGGCGGACATCGCGGGGGTCTCCTTCTTTCTTGTGGTGGATGGGGCCTGTCGGATCAGGCGCGGACCAGCCCGGTCCAGGCCGCCACGAAGCGCTGCGCGTCCTCGCGCACGGCGGCGGCGGTCTTGCCGGGTTTGTAGAGCGACGAGCCGATGCCGAAGCCGGCCGCGCCGGCCGCGCGCCATGCGCCCATGTTGTCGGGCGCGATGCCGCCCACGGGCATCACGGGCGTGCCGGCGGGCAGCACCGCAAGCAGAGCCTTGACCACGGCGGGCGAGGCCAGCTCGGCCGGGAACAGCTTGAGGCCCGTGGCGCCGGCCGCGAGCGCGCCGAAGGCCTCGGTCGGCGTCATCACGCCGGGCAGGCAGGCCATGCCCAGGCGCGCCGCCTCGCGGATCACTTCCGCGTTGAAATTGGGCGACACGATCAGCTCGCCGCCGGCCGCATGCACTTCGCGCACCTGCTTCGCGTCGAGCACGGTGCCCGCGCCGACCAGCGCGGTGGGAAAGCGCTGGCGCATCAGCGCGATGCTCTCCAGCGGCTGCGGCGAATTGAGCGGCACTTCGAGCAGCCGGAAGCCGGGCTCGACGATGGCGTCGCCCACGTCGGCGGCTTCGGCGGGCGAGAGGCCGCGCAGGATGGCCACGAGCGGCAGGGCCTGCATCGCGGCGTTGAATTTATCGAGGGGCGTGGTCATGGGGCGGGTGTCCTGTCGGTGTCGAGAAAGCCGGACAGCGTGTGCAGTCCGGCCCAGGTGGCTTCGGCGCCGAGCGTGCGCGTGGCGACGCCGGTGGCGCGCAGGGCCAGGGTGTAGCGTTGGGTGAGGGTGGAAGAGCCGATCAGCACGACCTCGCCGACGGCCTGTACCGATTGCGTGCGCAGCTCTTCGCCGATGAGCAGGCCCGACAGGTAGCTCGACAGCTCTTCCCTGGGCATGCGCTCGAACAGCGCGAGCGTGCGCGTGCCGAAGGCGTTGTGCAGCAGGCCGTGGCCGTTCTCGGAGCGCGTCACGCCTTCGAGGAACGCGGCTTCGTCGAGCGGCGCGGCCGCGTCGAGCGTGCGCCCCAGGATCGAGTGCTGGCTCAGCAGCGCGTAGAACTCGCCCGTCATGTAGGTGCGAAAGCCCGCGACGCGGCCTTTCTTGACCGTGGCCCATTTGTTGTGGGTGCCAGGCAGCACGAAGACGCCGTCGTCCAGGCCGGTGATCGTCATGGCGCCGAGGATCTGCACCTCTTCGCCGCGCATCACGTCGGGCACGCCGGCGTGCTCGTCGCTGAGGCCGGGCACGATGGCGATGCGTGCGCCGGGGATGGCGTCTGTGGCGATGATGCTGCGGCCTACTTCGACGCGGCCTGCGGGGCAGGGGCAGTAGGGCGCTTCGACCCAGCCCTGCTTGCTGCCGGCCATGCCGGAGATCAGGCAGCGCGTGTCTGCCAGGCGCATCCAGTCGCCGAACAGCGACTCGAACACGGCAGGAAAGCCGCCCTCGGGCACGGTGAGGATGCCGCGGGCGTCGCTGCGTTCTTCGATGACCTGCCCGCTCGGGTCGAGCAATGCACCGCGTAGCGAGCTTGTGCCCCAGTCGATGGCGATGAGTCTTGTCATGTTTGTCGTCTGTAGCGTTTCGAGAGGTTGTTTGGGGCGCGTGCACAGGCCACCGGGTACTTCCCTCCGCGAATGTCCCCCGGCCTGCGGCCTCCTCCTTGATTTCGCTGCGGGAAGCACCCAGTGCCCTGAGCACGAGGGCACGCTCTGCGTTTGCAGCCGATCAACGACTGCTCTGAACCCGCTCACGTCGACGGGGTGCCTTGCGCAGCGAAATCAAGGAGGAGCCCGAAGGGCGGGGGACATTCGCGGAGCAAGGTACCCCGTCGGCGGGAGCGCGCCCTGGATCTCTCCAAATCAGTGATTGTCTCGCGGCACAAAGGCCCCACGGCGACCACGCAGAAAGGCCAGGTCCGCCCCCTGGTCAGCCTGCAGCACCGTGTCGACGTACAGCTTCCAGTACCCCGAGTCCAGCGGCGCTTTGGGTGCCACCCACTTCGCGCGGCGCTTCGCCAGTTCCTCGTCGCTCACATGCAGGTGCAGCTTGCGGTTCGGCACATCGAGCTCGACGATGTCGCCGTCCTGCACCAATGCCAGCGGGCCGCCCGCAGCCGCTTCGGGCGCGGTGTGCAGGACGACGGTGCCGTAGGCCGTGCCGCTCATGCGCGCGTCGCTGATGCGGACCATGTCCGTGATGCCCTTGCGCAGCACCTTCGGCGGCAGCGGCATGTTGCCGGCCTCGGCCATGCCGGGGTAGCCCTTGGGGCCGCAGTTTTTGAGCACCATGATGCAGTGCTCGTCGATGTCCAGGTTCTCGTCGTCGATGCGCTTGTGCAGGTCGTCGGCGCTCTCGAACACCACCGCGCGGCCCTTGTGCACCAGCAGCTCGGGCGTGGCCGCGCTGGGCTTGATGATGGCGCCGTTGGGCGCGAGGTTGCCGCGCAGCACGCAGATGCCGGCCTTGTCCTTGAAGGGCTCGGCCTGGGTGCGGATGACCTGCGGGTTGTAGTTCTCGGCGTCCTTCACGTTCTCCCACACGCTCTGGCCGGTGACGGTGAGGATGTCCTTGTGCAGGTGGTCGGCGATTTCCTTGATGACCACGGGCAGGCCGCCGGCGTAGCAGAAGTCTTCCATCAGGAACTGGCCCGAGGGCTGCAGGTTCACCAGGCAGGGCAGGTCGGCGGCGAGGCGGTCGAAGTCGTCGAGCGTGAGCTCGACGCCCATGCGCCCCGCAATGGCCAGCAGGTGGATCACGAAGTTGGTCGAGCCGCCGATGGCCGCGTTGACCTTGATCGCGTTCTCGATCGCCTGGCGCGTGAGGATCTTCGACATGTTCAGGTCTTCATGCACCATGTCGACGATGCGCCGGCCCGCCTGCCGCGCGAGCACGTTGCGCCGGCCGTCGACGGCAGGGTAGGCCGCATTGCCCGGCAGGCCGATGCCCAGCGACTCGACCATGCTGGCCATGGTGCTGGCCGTGCCCATCGTCATGCAGTGGCCGTGGCTGCGGTGCATGCAGCTCTCGGCTTCGAAGAAGTCCTGCAGCTTGAGCGTGCCGGCGCGCACCTGCTCACTCATCTGCCACACGCCGGTGCCTGAGCCCAGCTCCTGGCCGCGCCACTTGCCCGAGAGCATCGGGCCGCCCGACACGCCGATGGTCGGCAGGTCGACGCTGGCCGCGCCCATCATCAGCGCGGGCGTGGTCTTGTCGCAGCCCATGAGCAGCACCACGCCATCGAGCGGGTTGCCGCGGATGCTTTCCTCGACGTCCATGCTCGCGAGGTTGCGGTACAGCATGGCGGTGGGGCGCAGGAGCGTCTCGCCCAGCGACATCACCGGGAACTCGAGCGGGAAGCCGCCCGCCTCGTACACGCCGATCTTCACCTGCTCGGCGAGCGTGCGGAAGTGCGAGTTGCAGGGCGTGAGTTCGCTGAAGGTGTTGCAGATGCCGATGACCGGGCGACCGTCGAACTGGTCGTGCGGCACGCCCTTGCCCTTCATCCAGCTGCGGTAGATGAAACCGTCGCGGTCGTGGCGTCCGAACCACTGCTGGCTGCGCAGTTCGCTGGCGGGCTTTTTCTTCGGGGCGTTGCTCATGGGATGTGTCTCTTCGTCGTTGATGCTTTGCGGAAATCCTCAGGGTTTTTCCTGCGGGACGACCGTTTCAATCATCATATGATAAGCGTGACGAGCTGTCGCGCATTCAGGGTTTTCGAGTGGCCGGCACAGGCAAATCCGCCTGAATCCGGCCCCGATACGGGCAGGCAAACAGGCACCGGACACCACCAGAACCACACCCACAGGCAGGCATGATCAAGAACGTTCACGGCAACACGGTCGACCGCATCGGCAGCGACATCGTCGCGGGCCGCTATGCGCCCGGCGCGTCGATTCCGCCGGAGCCGCTCTTGTGCGAAGAGCTCGGCGTGAGCCGGACCGTGGTGCGCGAATCGATCAAGTCGCTGATCGCCAAGGGCCTGGTGACCAGCGGCCCGAAGGTGGGCACGCGCGTGCAGCCGCCCGACCAGTGGAACTGGTTCGACGCCGACGTCATCGTGTGGCAGACGCAGGCGGGCCTGTCGGCCGAGTTCCTGCGCGACCTGCAGGACCTGCGCCGCGTGGTCGAACCCGCCGCGGTGGCGCTGGCCGCCCAGCGCGCCACCGCCGAAGACATCGCCGACATGGAGGACGCCTACGCAGGCATGAAGCGCGCCATCGAATTCGGCGGCGACTACATCACGCCCGACCTGCGCTTTCACCAGGGCCTCATCCGCTCCAGCCACAACCGCATGCTGGTGCAGATGAGCCGTGCGCTGGGCGCGCTGCTGCGCACCAGCTTCGAGATTTCGACCACCCGCAAGAACGGGCCCGCGAGTTCGCTGCCGCTGCACCGCGCGGTGCTCGACGCCGTCATCGCACGCGATCCGGCCGCCGCCGAAAAAGCCGTGCTGGTGCTCATCGACGGTGCGCGCCACGACATCGAGACGGTGCTGGCCTCGCGCAAGAAGATTCCGCGCATCAGCCGCCCGGCGACGCAGCTGAAGGCCTTCCCGCTCTAGACGCGGCGGCCGCGCAGACATCCGATAACAACACTGGAAAGTCAGGAGACGCAGATGCTGATGCAAAGGGCTATCGACGGATTTTTTCGCCTGCTGGAGTTCCTCGTCGTCGTGTGCATGGTGGCGATGGTGGTCATGGTGTTCGGCAACGTGGTGCTGCGCTACGGTTTCAATTCGGGCATTTCGGTGTCCGACGAGATGTCGCGCTACTGCTTCATCTGGCTCACCTACATCGGCGCCATGGTGGCCATGCGCGACGGCGCGCACCTGGGCGTCGACACGCTCATCAAGCACCTGCCGCTCATGGGCAAGAAGGTCTGCTTCTTCCTGAGCCAGTCGCTCATGCTGTTCTGCAACGTGCTCTTCTTCATGGGCACCTACGAGATGCACGAGCTGCAAGTGACCAACATCTCGCCCGTCGTCGGCATCTCGATGATCTGGGTCTACGGCATCGGCTACGTGGTGTCGGTGGTGATGGCCCTCTTCAACATCGACAAGCTCTGGCGATTGTTCCGGGGCCGGGTGCCCGACCAGGAGCTGATCCAGATCATGGAATCCGAAGAACAGGTGCTCGACGCCGCCGCACACGGGAAGGTGGCGCAATGACCGTCACGATCTTCATCGTCTCGTTGCTCGGCGCCATGGCACTGGGCATTCCGATCTCGTATTCGTTGCTGGTGTGCGGCGTCTCGCTGATGGGCTGGCTGGCCTACACCGGCGGGCTGCCGGCCTTCGACAGCCAGATCATTGCGCAGCGCTTCGTCGATGGCGCCGACAACTTCCCGCTGCTCGCGGTGCCGTTCTTCCTGCTCGCCGGCGAGTTCATGAATGCCGGCGGGCTCAGCCGGCGCATCGTGAACCTGGCGATGGCCTGGGTCGGCCACTACCGCGGCGGCATGGGCTACGTGGCGGTGCTGGCCGCGATCATCATGGCCTCGCTGTCGGGCTCGGCCGTGGCCGACACGGCCGCGCTGGCCGCGCTCCTCATCCCCATGATGAAGGCCGCCGGCTACCAGATGAACCGCTCGGCCGGCCTCATTGCCGCGGGCGGCATCATCGCGCCGGTGATCCCGCCGTCGATCGGGCTCATCGTGTTCGGCGTGGCGGGCAACGTGTCGATCACCAAGCTGTTCCTCGCGGGCATCGTGCCCGGCATCCTGATGGGGCTCGCAGTGGGCGTGGCCTGGTGGATCGTGGCCCGGAAGGACAACGTGAAGTCCTCGCCGCGCGTGCCCTGGGGCGAGCGGCTGAAGGTCACGGCGCAGGGCAGCCTGGCGCTGGCGCTGCCGATCATCATCATCGGCGGCATGAAGTTCGGCGTCTTCACGCCGACCGAAGCCGCCGTGGTCGCGGCCGTCTATTCGCTCGTGGTGGGTCTCTTCATCTATGGCGAACTCAAGGTCAAAGACCTGTACCGCCTCACGCTCGCGGCGGGCAAGACCACCGCGGTGGTGATGTTCCTCGTGGCCGCCGCGATGGTGAGCGCCTGGCTCATCACGGTGGCCAACATCCCGACCGAGGTGGTGGCGCTGCTGGAGCCTTTCCTGGACAACAAGACGCTGCTGATGTTCGTGATGATGGTGCTGATCGTCATCGTGGGCACCGCGCTCGACTTCACGCCCACCGTGCTCATCCTCACGCCGGTGCTGATGCCCGTGGTGCTCAAGGCCGGCATCGACCCGGTGTACTTCGGCGTGCTGTTCATCATGAACAACGCCATCGGCCTGATCACGCCGCCCGTGGGCACGGTGCTCAACGTGGTGAGCGGCGTGGCGCGCATCTCGATGGACGATGCCTTCAAGGGCGTGATGCCTTTCTTCATCGCCCATCTGGTGGTGCTGTTCACGCTGGTGTTCTTCCCGCAGCTCGTGACCGTGCCGCTGCAGTGGTGGATGGGGCGCTAGTTCTTCTTTTTTCCTGTCAGTCAGTTCGTTCAACCAACCCCTCGAATCGAAGGAGACAAGCATGTTGTTTCGCAGAACCCTGATGACCGCCGCCCTCGTGGCCGGCGGCCTGCTGGCGTCGACCGGCGCCCTCGCGCAATTTGCCGAACGCACGATCAAGTTCACCAACGGCGTGAACGAAGACCACCCCGTGGGCGTGGGCGTGAAGAAGATGCAGGAGGTGCTGGCGGCCAAGACCGGCGGCAAGATGAAGATCACGGCCTTCTGGGGCGGCGCCGCGGGCGGCGACCTGCCGGCCACGCAAGCCCTGCGCGCCGGCACGCAGGAAATGGTGTGCACCTCGAGCTCGCCGCTGGTGGGCATCGTGAAGGAACTCGGCGCCTTCGACCTGCCGTTCCTGTTCGCCAACGAGAAGGAGGCCGACGCGGTGCTCGACGGCCCCGCGGGCGAGTACTTCAACAAGAAGCTCGAAGCCGCCGGCCTCGTGAACCTGGCCTACTGGGAGAACGGTTTTCGCAACCTCACCAACAGCAAGAAGCCCGTGGCCAAGGCGGAGGACTTCGAAGGCGTGAAGCTGCGCGTGATGCAGAACAACATCTTCCTGGACTCGTTCAAGACCCTGGGCGCCAACGCCGTGCCCATGGCCTTCGGCGAGGTGTTCACCGCGCTGGAGACCCGCACCATCGACGGCCAGGAGAACCCCTTCGTGACCATCGAGACCTCCAAGTTCAGCGAGGTCCAGAAGTACCTGAGCGTGACGCGCCACGCCTACACGCCGTTCCTCATCCTCTACAGCAAGAAGCTCTGGGACCAGCTCAACCCGCAGGAGCAGGCGGTGCTGCGCGAGGCCGCGAAGGAAGGCCAGAAGGTCCAGCGCGAAGCCAACCGGGCGCTCAACGAGAAGTCGCTCGCCAGCCTGCGCAAGACCATGACGGTGAACGAAGTCTCGGCGGCCGAACAGAAGCGCATGCTGGAGAAGGTCAAGCCCGTGTACGACAAGAACGTGCCCAACATCGGCACGGAAGCCGTGGGCGTGGTCACCGACGCGCTGAAGAAGGCGCGCGGGGGCTGACCGAGGCTTTCGGCCATGCGCTGAATGTTTGCAAGAGCCGCGCGGCACCCGCCGCCGCGGCTTTTTCTTTTTGCGGAACCCCTTTCATGAAAATCACGCAAGTCGAAACCATCCGCCTGGGCGAGTTCCCCAACATCCTGTGGGTGCGCCTGCACACCGACGAGGGCCTGGTCGGCCTCGGCGAGACCTTCATGGGCGCCGAAGCGGTCGAGGCCTACCTGCACGAGTGGGCGGCGCTGAAGCTGTTGGGCACCGACCCGCTGCAGATCGAGGCGCGCAACCGCGACATCACGGGCTACCTCGGCTGGCGCGGATCGGGCGTGGAAACGCGCGGCAATTCGGCCGTGGACATCGCGCTGTGGGACCTGTTCGGCAAGGCCGCCAACATGCCGGTGCACACGGCGCTGGGCGGCAAGAGCCGCGATGCGATCCGCATCTACAACACCTGCGCGGGCTACCAGTACATCCGCAGCGCCACGAACCAGACCAGCTCGAACTGGGGCCTGGCCAACAACAATGGGCCGTACGAAGACCTGCAGGGCTTCCTGCACCATGCCGACGAACTGGCCGAGTCGCTGCTGTCCGAAGGCATCACGGCCATGAAGATCTGGCCCTTCGATCCGGCGGCGGAAAAGAGCCACGGGCAGTACATCAGCAACGCCGATCTCGACACCGCGCTCGAGCCCTTCCGCAAGATCCGCAAGGCGGTGGGCGGCAAGATGGACATCATGGTCGAGTTCCACAGCCTGTGGCGCTTGCCGATGGCGCAGAAGATCGCGCGCGCGCTGCAGGAGTTCGACACCTTCTGGCACGAAGACGCGATCCGCATGGACAGCCTGGACCTGCTCAAGCAGTACGCGAAGGACTGCCAGGCGCTCGTCTGCGCCAGCGAAACGCTGAGCTACAAGTGGGGCTTCAAGGATTACCTGCAGACCGGCGTGGCCGGGGTCGCGATGCTCGACCTGAGCTGGTGCGGCGGCCTCACTGAGGCGCGCAAGATCGCGGCCATGGCCGACGCCTGGCAGCTGCCCGTGGCACCGCATGACTGCACGGGGCCGGTGGTCTGGGCCGCGTCCACGCACCTGAGCCTGCACGCGCCCAACGCGCTCATCCAGGAGAGCGTGCGCGCCTTCTTCACCGGCTGGTACAAGGAGCTCGTCACCGAGTTGCCGAAGGTCGAGAACGGCATGATCAGCCTCAACGACAAGCCCGGCCTCGGCCTGGAGCTGTTGCCCGACCTGCACAAGCGCGCCGACGCGATCGTGCGGGTGTCGAAGGCGGCGTAGGGGCGTCGCTATCAGCGGTTGTCGTCGGTGCGCAGCCGCAGCAGGGCGCGCACGAAGCCGTGATCCGAGCGCGAGCGGTCGCGGCCTTCGTGCAGGTGGTCGTTGAAGTAGTCGACGCGGCGCACGTCGCCCAGGCTGTGGCGGCTGCTGGCGACGAACTCCTCGCTCACGAGGATCTGATCGAGCACGTCCGGAAAGCCCTGGTGGATGTGCGAATAGGCCACGTCCTTCTTCAGCGCCGACTCGCCCTGCATCTCGTAGGCGTTGAACAGCGCCACGTCGCGCGCGGCCTTGTCATAGGCCACTTCGGAGGTCGCGGCCACCAGCTGCGTGGTCACGCTGTGCGGGTTGTCGTTGAAGTCGCCCATCACCACCAGCGGCACGTTGGTGCCCTGCAGCAGGTCGATCACGATGCAGCGCAGGGCCGCGGCCTCGGCGCCGCGCATCAGCAAGGAGCGCAGCGAGGCCATCGCGCCGATCTTGCGGTCGTCGCGGTCTTCGAGGGAGTTGCCTTGCGCGTCCTGCAGGAACTTGGGGCGCTTGGACTTCAGGTGCACCGTCAGCACATGCACCTGCTGGCCGTGCTTCATGCGCACGGTGGCCAGCAGGGGCGGGCGCTCGAAGCGCGTGTGCGGGCCGATGCCCGGCACCTCGACCCCGAAGCCCGAGGGAAAGTCGACGAAGGACTGCACGCTGTCCACCTGCAGCCGAGTGACGATGCCGACGCGCGGCGTGCCCTGTGCGCCCGGCCGCCCGGGCGTGCCCGGCGGGCTCGCGGGCGGTGGCGAGTTCTCGGCGCCGGGCACCGAGACGAAGTCGTAGCGCAGGCCGCTGCGGCCGATGGCAGCCTTCAGCGCGGCCTCGTCCCATACCTCCTGCACCGCGAGCACGTCGGCGTTGAGCGCGTGGATGCGCTCGCCGATCCAGTCGATCTTGCGTTCGTATTCGCGCTCGTTGTAGGCGTCCTGGTTCTCGTAGTACACGCGGTTGGGGTTCGCGAGGTTGAGCAGGTTGCAGGTCGCGACGAAGAGCGTGGCGTAGTTGGGCGGGATGTAGGAGGGCATGGCCCGCACATTGTGTCCTGAGACGGTGCAAACGAACCTGCTGCGCCGGCCGCCCCGGCAGAAACGAAAAAGGGCACCGAAGTGCCCTTTGTGGAATCGACGCGTGTATCGACGCGTGTGTGCGTTTCAGCGACCGAACGAACGACCGCCGCCGCCACCGGAGCGGCCACCACCGCCACCGCCGTAGCCACCACCGCCGCCACCCGAGCGGCCACCGCCACCCGACCGGTTGCCGCCGTAGCCGCCACCGCCGCCCGGACGGCCGCCGCGACCGCGACCACCCATGTGGTCGACGCTCGTGCGCAACGGGTCCGGCTGGCCGGCGCCGCCGCCTGCAACGGCTTCGGCGCGCAGGTGCGCGACCTGGTTGGCCTGCGTCGGGCTGTGGCTGTTGCCGTGATGGCGCGGCTGGCGCTCTTCGTGCGGTGCGTGGTGATGCGGCTGCTGCGGCGCGCGCGGCTGGCCTTGCTGCGGGCCGCGGCCCTGTGCGGGACGGGCTGCGCCCTGGCCGCGCGGGCCCTGGCCCTGGCCTTGGCCGCCACCGTTGGCATTGCGGCCTTGACCGCCGCCGCCTTGGCCGCCACCGCGGCGTTGACCGCCGCCATTGCCGCCGCCACCACCGCCGTTGCCGCCACCCTGGCCGGCCTTGTTCTCGCGGATGCGCGACATCATTTCGGTGCGGGCGGCCTTGGCGGCTGCCTGCATGACTTCGCGGCTCGGCGGACGGCCGGCGCCGCCCCAGATCGTCTGGCGACCCATGGCGATCGGCTCGGCGCGCTCGCCTTCTTCAGGACCGAAGCCCTCGACCTTCTGCACCGGGATCGTCTGCTTCGTGAAGCGTTCGATTTCCTGCATGAAGCCTTCTTCGTCCAGGCACACGAAGCTCACGGCCTCGCCGCTCGAGCCGGCGCGGCCGGTGCGGCCGATGCGGTGCACGTAGTCTTCGCTGACGTTCGGGATCTCGTAGTTCACGACGTGCGGCAGCTCGTCGATGTCGATGCCGCGCGCGGCGATGTCGGTGGCCACCAGGGCGCGGATGTCGCCGCTCTTGAAGCCGGCCAGCGCCTGCGTGCGGGCGCTCTGGCTCTTGTTGCCGTGCAGCGCCATCGCCTCGATGCCGTTCTTGGTGAGGAACTCGGCCACGCTGTTGGCGCCGAACTTGGTGCGCGTGAACACGAGCACCTGGCTCCACTTGTTCTCGTTGATGATGTGCGCGAGCAGCGCCTTCTTCTTGCCGCGGCCCACGGGGTGGATCACCTGCGTGATGCGCTGCACCGTGGTGTTGCGCGGCGTGACCTGGATGCTCTGCGGGTTCTTGAGCAGCGAGCCGGCGAGGTCGCGGATCTCGTCGCTGAAGGTGGCCGAGAACAGCAGGCTCTGCTTTTCCTTGGGCACCAGGGCCAGGATCTTCTTCACGTCGTGGATGAAGCCCATGTCCAGCATGCGGTCGGCTTCGTCCAGGATCAGCATCTGGACCTGGCTCAGGTCGAGCATGCCCTGCTGCTGCAGGTCGAGCAGGCGGCCGGGGGTGGCCACGAGGATGTCGACGCCCTTCTTGAGCTTGCTGATCTGCGGGTTCATGCCCACGCCGCCGAAGATCACGGTGGAGTCGAGCTGCAGGTACTTGCCGTAGGTGCGCACCGACTCTTCGACCTGGGCCGCGAGTTCACGCGTGGGGGTCAGCACGAGGGCACGGATGCCGATGCCGCCGAACTTGTTGGTGGCGCTGCGGCTCATGGTGAGCTTGTGCAGCATCGGCAGGGTGAAGGCCGCGGTCTTGCCGGTGCCGGTCTGGGCGCCGCCCAGCAGGTCGTGGCCGTCGAGGACCACGGGAATGGCTTGCGCCTGGATGGGGGTGGGGGTGTCGTAGCCGTGCTCGTGCACAGCCTTCAAGATGGCGGGAGCCAGCTTCAGTTCGTCAAAATTCATTGTGGAAACAACAAGCGCCATACACGGCGCAGTGGCATCGGCCCGCCAAGCGTCGTTTTGGGGTGACGCCGAGCCAGTCAAGGCAGATGAAGGTCAGGGGTGGGAGCCGGAAGACCCGCGGTGATTTGGGGTTTTCTTCGTCCCCGGCAGAGAGCCGGTTTGCGGGCAACTGGACCCGGCAACGAGGACTATTGTCGCATGAGTCGATAATCATGGGTTCGCCGCGCCCGGATCACTGTCCGGACGACCGTGCTTTTACGCAAATCCCAAGCTACCCAAGGTAATCATTCACAGATGGCTCAATACGTCTATTCGATGAACCGCGTCAGCAAGACCGTGCCGCCCAAGCGGCAGCTCTTGAAGGACATTTCGCTCTCTTTCTTCCCCGGCGCCAAGATCGGCGTGCTCGGCCTGAACGGCTCGGGCAAGTCCACGCTGCTCAAGATCATGGCGGGTGTGGACAAGGAATTCGAGGGCGAGGCCCTGCCCATGCCGGGGATGACGATCGGCTATCTGGAGCAGGAACCCAAGCTCAACGCCGAGCACACGGTGCGCGAATCGGTCGAAGAGTCGATGGGCGCGGTGTTCGCGGCCAAGGCGCGCCTGGAAGAGGTGTACATCGCCTACGGTGCCGAAGACGCCGACTTCGACGCGCTGGCGGCCGAGCAGGCCCAGCTCGAAGCCATCATCGCCACCGCCGGCACCGATTCCGAGCACCAGCTCGAAATTGCCGCCGACGCGCTGCGCCTGCCGCCGTGGGACGCCAAGATCGGCCTGCTGTCGGGCGGTGAAAAGCGCCGTGTGGCGCTGTGTCGCCTGCTGCTGTCCAAGCCCGACATGCTGCTGCTCGACGAACCGACCAACCACCTGGACGCCGAATCGGTCGAGTGGCTCGAAGTGTTCCTGCAGCGCTTCACGGGCACCGTGGTGGCCATCACCCACGATCGCTACTTCCTGGACAACGCCGCCGAGTGGATCCTGGAAATGGACCGCGGTCGCGGCATTCCATGGAAGGGCAACTACAGCACCTGGCTCGAGCAGAAGGGCGAACGCCTGGCGCAGGAGCAAAAGAGCGAAGAAGCCCACGCCAAGGCCCTGAAGAAGGAACTCGAGTGGTCGCGCCAGAACCCGAAGGCACGCCAGGCCAAGAGCAAGTCACGCCTGGCCCGCTTCGAGGAGCTGAGCGACATGGAATACCAGAAGCGCAACGAAACGCAGGAAATCTTCATTCCTGTGGCGGAGCGGCTGGGCCAGCAGGTGTTCGAGTTCCACGGCGTCAGCAAGTCCTTCGGCGACCGCATGCTGATCGACAACCTGAGCTTCACGGTGCCGCCGGGCGCGATCGTCGGCATCATCGGCCCGAACGGCGCCGGCAAGTCGACACTGTTCAAGCTGCTCGCGGGCAAGGAAAAGCCGGACACGGGCGAGGTCGTCATCGGCCAGACCGTGAAGATGGCCTTCGTCGACCAGCACCGCGACGAGCTGGCGTCCGACAAGACCGTGTGGGAAGACATCTCCAACGGCCTGGACATCATCAACGTCGGCAAGTTCCAGATGGCCAGCCGCGCGTACGCGGGCCGCTTCAACTTCAACGGCGCCGACCAGCAGAAGAAGGTCGGCACGCTGTCGGGCGGTGAACGCGGCCGCCTGCACCTGGCCAAGACGCTGATCGCGGGCGGCAACGTGCTGCTGCTGGACGAACCGTCGAACGACCTGGACGTGGAAACCCTGCGCGCCCTGGAAGACGCGCTGCTCGAGTTCGCCGGCACCGTGATGGTCATCAGCCACGACCGCTGGTTCCTCGACCGCATCGCCACCCACATCCTGGCCGCCGAAGGCGACAGCCAGTGGACCTTCTTCGACGGCAACTACCAGGAGTACGAAGCCGACAAGAAGAAGCGCCTGGGCGAAGAAGGCGCCAAGCCGAAACGCATGCGCTACAAGGCCCTCAAGTAAGACCAGACGCAGGCGGCTTCGGCCGCTTCGACGACCAGAGCGCGCGGTTCCGCAAGGGGCCGCGCGCTTTGTCGTTCAGGGAGCGTCGTGGTCGACGAGGTCGGCGTCGAGCCAGCCGCGCAGGCTGTTGACGAAGGCGAGTACCTCGACGCGGGGCAGGTCGTCCACGCGCACGACCGCTTCGGTCAGCTGCCCTTCGCGCAGCCGGCGGGCGCGGCCGATGCCGTCGAGCAGGCCGCAGTGCAGCGGCGGCGTGACCCAGCGGCCGTCGAGCCGCAGCGCGATGTTGCCGCGCGTGCATTCGGTGATCTCGCCGTGGCGGTTCCACAGCAGCGTGTCGAACACGCCGGGCGCGGTGGGCGCGAAGGCCTCGTAGTGCGCACGGCGCGTGGTCTTGAAGCGCGAGAACTCGCTGTCGGCCTCGTCGAAGGCGCGCGCGGCCAGTTGCAGGCGCACGCGCGGCGGCGGGGCGTCCGTGGCGAAGGCTTCGGCGCGCGGTTGTCCTTGCGCGTCGAGCAGCAGGCGCACGCGCCATGTGCCTGCGGCATGCGTGGTGCGTAGTTGGTCCAGGCAGGCCGTCACGTGTGCTTCGTGCCACGGATAGCCGAAGTGCGCAGCCGCGTTGCGCATGCGCGCCAGGTGCGCGGGTGCATCACGCAGTGCGCCATCGGCCAGTGCCAGGGTTTCGAGCAGCTCGAAGGAGGTCATGGTTGCGAAGATACCGCCGCGCCGAGAAAGGCGCGCTTGTGCCGCCACTCGTCCCACTCCGCATCCGCCTGCGCGTCGGCCGTGATGCCGCTGCCGATGCCGCAGCGCGCGGCGTTGCCGCGCAGCGTGACGGTGCGGATCGGCACGTTGAAGGTCGCGTGCCCGCCGGGCCGTACCACGCCCACGGCGCCGCAGTACACGCCGCGCGCGTCGGGCTCCAGCGCGCGGATCATGCGCATGGCGCTCACCTTCGGCGCGCCCGTGATGGAGCCGCAGGGGAACAGCGCCGCGAACAGGTCGGCCAGCGTCGTGCCTTCGCGCAACCGGGCCTCCACGTCGGAGGTCATCTGCCACACGGTGGGCAGCGCCTCGGTGTGGAAAAGGCGCGGCACGCGCACCGAGAAGGGCTGGGCCACGCGCGAGAGGTCGTTGCGGATCAGGTCCACGATCATCACGTTCTCGGCGCGCTCCTTGGGCACGGTGCGCAGCCGCAGCGCATGGGCCGCGTCCTCGGCGGGCGTGGCGCCGCGTGGTGCGGTGCCCTTCATGGGGCGCACGAGGATGCGGTCGCCGTCGCGGTCGAAGAACAGCTCGGGCGACACCGACAGCACCTGCTCGTCGCCGGTGTCGATGAAGGCGCCGTAGCCATTGGGCTGCGCCTGCCGCAGCGCGTGGAACCAGGCCTGCGCGTCGCCGTCGAAGGCCGCGCGCAGCGGCGCCGTGTAGTTGAGCTGGTACAGCACGCCGTCGGCGATGGCGCCGTGGATCGCCTGCATATTGCGGTCGAAAGCCTCGCGCGACAGTTCGGCCGTCCACGCGACGGGCGCTACAGCGGGTGCCGGCACATCCGGCCATGGCAACACCTCGTCATGCACGCCGAACCAGGCCAGTGGCCCGTCGGGCGCATGCACCTCGAACGCCGGATCGAACGCCGCGGCGGCCTCGTAGCGCAGGTGGCCGACGCACCATCGGCCTTCGCGGGCCAGCGCCTCTACGGCCTCCAGCACGGGGCGCACCTCGTGCGGCGCATGGGCGACGAGCACACGCACGGGCGTGCCGAAGGCGGCGCACAGCCGGGTTGCCCCGTCGGTGCGCGGGTCGGCGAAATCGATCAGCGTGGACAGCAAGCGCGCGCCCGGGCCTTTTGTCAGGTGGCCGCGCGGACCGGCGCGGCTGCTGCTGCTGCGCCCGCCGAGCCCGCGAGGGCCCGCTTGCGCACCGCGTAGATGTTGTTGCGCAGCGCATAGAGCTCGTCGGCGTACGACAGCGGCACGGCCACCTTGTTGACCACGCGGTCGAGGTCGTCGAGTTCTTCCAGCAGCTTGTCGCGCTCGGCCTGGCTCTGGCGCCCGTCCACCTTGGCCTCGATGTCGCGCAGCCGCGCGTACCAGCGGAACACGCGGCGGCGCACGCGGAACTGGTACAGCGGCGGGATCACGCGGCTCAGCGGCAGCATCAGCACCAGCACGCCGCCCAGCACCAGCCACATGCGCTCGACCAGGTTGCTGGCCCAGAACGGCAGGTAGCGCTGCCAGAAGGGCGGCGTGCCGTTGATCGCGCGGTCGCCCTCGGGGCTCACGGGCAGTTCGCTGGTGCGGGTGTTGGGGAAGTCGCGCGCGCGGTTGAACCAGCCGGCGTCGCTGTGCACGGTCTGCGCGGCCTGCGCGAACAGCTGGCGCAGGGCCGGGTGGGTTTCGTCGCGCGACAGCAGCGAGGTGGTGGCGGCCAGCAGCGACACGTCGTGCAGCGGCAGGTCCTTCGACAGGTCGACCACGCCGCGCGGCAGCGACACGGCTGAGAGGAACGGAAAGCGCCGCGTGTAGGCCTCGGCCTGGCCGAAGTCCATGAGCTGGATGTCGCCCGCGCGCAGCAGGCGCTGCACCTGCGGCGACTGCGGCGCCGAGAACAGCACGATGGCATCGAGCAGCCCGGCCTGCAGCGCCTCGGCCGCGGCGGCCTGCTCGAGGTTCGACAGCAGCAGGTCGTCGGGCCCGAGCCGGTTGGCCTTGAGCAGCCGCTCCATGATCTCGGGCAGCCCGCTGCCGGGCAGGTCGACGTTCACGCGCAGGCCGCGCAGCTGCGTGAGCGAGGTCAGCGTGCCGGTCTTGCGATCGATCTTCTGCGCGGTGTCGGTGCGGTAGAAGAGCCAGATGGGCTCGAAGAACAGCGCGCCCAGCGAGCGCAGGCCGGCCTCTTCGTCGGCCACCGGGTCGGCGCTGCCGCCGCGCACGAAGGCCACGTCGGCGCCGCCGCTGCGCAGCAGCTGCAGGTTCTCGGTCGAGCCCGAGGTGGCCTTGAGCTCGACGGTGATGCCGCTGTGCTTCAGGGCGTCGGCATAGCGCTTGCCGAACTGCGCGTAGGCGCTGCCCGTGGGGCCGGTGGCCAGCGTCACGTGCTTGGGCGGCTGCGGCTGCAGCCACCAGTAGGCGGCCACCAGCAGGCCGATGACGATGAACACGATCGGGCCGGCCGAGGCGATCAGGTCGCGGATCGACAGCAGGATCAGCTTCAGGGTGCGGGGAAACGCCATGGGGTGCCTCGTCGTGCGGTGCGCGGGTCAGCCGCGCGGTGCGGCCAGGTCGGCGGCGCAGGGAATGTGCAGCTCGCCCACGGTCACCGCGCGCGCGGCGCGCACCGCGCGCACGGTGGCGATCGAGGCGGCTTCGGCGGCCATGGTGCTCAGCACGGTCATGCCGGGCGCATCGCCTTCGAGCGGCACGCGGCCGGTGGCCAGCGCGAACAGCGTGTCGCCGTCGCTCATGGTGTGCACCGGGTTGATGGCGCGCGCCAGGCCGTCGTGCGCCACCATGGCGAGCCGGTTGGCCTGCACCTTGGTCAGCACCGCGTCGGTGGCGATCACGCCGATGGTGGTGTTGGTGCCCGCCAGCAGCGGCTTGGGCAGCTCGCCGCGCAGCAGCGCGCGGCGCGTGTCGAGCAGGGCGGAGCCGTCCTCGGTGCGCGCGCCGGCCACGGGCAGCGCGGTGTCGGGGTCGATGACGTCGCCCAGCGAATTGACCGCGATCAGCGCGCCGACCGTGACGCCGCCCACGGTGACCGAGGCGGTGCCGATGCCGCCCTTCATCGCGCGGTGCACGCCGAAGAGCTTGCCCACCAGCGCGCCGGTGCCCGCGCCCACGTTGCCTTCGGCGGGCGCGTCGGTCGAGGCGGCTTCGCAGGCGGCGTAGCCCGCGGCCGCGTCGGGGCGGATGCGCGCGTCGCCCATCGGCAGGTCGAACAGCACGGCGGCCGGCACGATGGGCAGGGTGCCGAAGCGCACGTCCATGCCGACGCCGCGCTCTTCGAGCCAGCGCATCGCGCCTTCGGCGGCGGCCAGGCCCCAGGCGCTGCCGCCCGCGAGCATGACGGCGTGCACTTCCTGCACGAGGTTGCCGGGCGAGAGCAGGTCGGTCTCGCGCGTGCCGGGCGCGGCGCCGCGCACATCGACACCGGCCACGGCGCCGTCGCGCGCAATGATCACGGTGCAGCCGGTGGGGCGGCGGGTGTCGGAGAAATGGCCGACTTCGATGCCGGCGACGTCGGTGATGGCACCGGCGCGAGAAGAGGGGGAAGAAGACGCAGCGGACATGGCGGCCGATTATGGGACCGCGACCTTTACGATCCCCACAATGACAGTTGCAAGAAGTTTCTCCCCCGAGGGCGGCCGCCGCCACGTGGTGGTGATCGGTGCGGGCGCAGTGGGCTGCGCCACCGCCATCGAGGCCCTGCGCGCGGGCCTGCGCGTGACGGTGCTGGAGCCCGGCGAGCCGGGTGGCCCGCAGGCCACGAGCTACGGCAACGCCGGCTGGCTGTCGTCGCACTCCGTGGTGCCGCCCGCGCTGCCGGGGGCCTGGCGCAAGGTGCCGGGCTGGCTGGCCGACCCGCTCGGGCCGCTGGCGTTGCGCTGGCGCCACCTGCCGCGCGCGTTGCCGTGGCTGTTGCGCTACCTGGCCTCGGGCTGGACCGAGGCGCGCGTGCAGCGCACCGCCGACGCATTGCGCGCGCTGCTGGCCGATGCGCCCGCGCTGCATGCGCAACTGGCCGCCGAGGCCGGCGTGCCGCAGCTCATCGAACGGCGCGGGCTGCTGCATGCCTACCGTTCACGCGCCGAGTTCGACGGCGATGCGCTGGGCTGGCGCGTGCGCCGGCGCGCCGGTGTCCAGTGGGAAGAATGGCCGGCGGACGAACTGCGCCGCCGCGAGCCCGATCTGGCCGCGCGCTACACGCTCGGCATCTTCGTGCCCGAAGCCGGCCACTGCCGCAACCCGGGCGCCTACGTGGCGGCCCTGGCGCACCATGCGCTCGCTGCGGGTGCCGAACGCGTCGCTGCGCGGGCCACCGGCTTTCGCATCGAGGGCGGCCGGCTGCGCGCCGTGCGCACCGAGGCCGGCGAGATCGCCTGCGATGGTGCTGCCATCTGCGCCGGCGCGCGCTCGGGCCCGCTGGCCGCGGCGGCCGGCTCGGCGGTGCCGCTGGAGTCCGAGCGCGGCTACCACGTGGTGCTCGAAGCCGCCACGGCCGGCCCGCGAACGCCGACCATGGTGGCCGACGGCAAACTCATCGCGCACTGGATGGACGGCGGCCTGCGCGCGGCCGGCCAGGTGGAGATCGCGGGCCTCGAAGCGGCGCCCGACTGGCGCCGCGCCGAGATCCTGCACGCGCATCTGCAATCGATGTTCCCGTCGCTGGCACCGCCCGCGCCTGGTGCGCCTTCGGTGGCGCACTGGCTCGGACACCGCCCGAGCCTGCCCGACGGCCTGCCGTGCATCGGCCCGTCGGCGGCCAGCGCCGACATCGTGCTGGCCTTCGGGCATGGCCACGTCGGCCTGTGCGGCTCGGCGCGAACCGGGCGGCTGGCGGCGCAACTGCTGGCGGGCGTTGCGCCGGAGATACCGCTGGCGCCCTTCGATCCGGGGCGCTTCAGGTCCTGAGGCTCAGTTCACCGGCGTGATCGACAGCACGGTGAGTGCGCCGTCGACCTTGTCGACGGTGAACTTCACCTTGTCGCCGGCCTTCACCTTGGCGAGCAGCGCCGGGTCGCTCACGCGGAACACCATGGTCATGCCGGTCATCTCGAGGTTCGGGATGTCGCCGTGGCGCAGGGTGATCTTCTTGGCGTCGGTGTCGACCTTGCGGACTTCGCCGTCGACCTGGGGCAGTGTGGCCTGCGCGAACGCCGCGGCGGCGAGCACGAGGGTGGAGAGGGCGGTGAGGACTTTTTTCATGGTCGGGGTTCCTTCCTTGTTTGGATGGGATGAAGGGTGAAGAAGGGGTCAGCGGTAGCTCTGGAAGACGCGCGTGCTGCCGTCGGCCAGCACCAGCAGCACGTCGTAGGCGTCGCGCTGGTCGCCGTAGGCCGGGCCGTCCATGCCGGGCGAGCCGATCGGCATGCCGGGCACGGCCAGGCCGATGGCCTTGGGCTTTTCCTTCAGCAGGCGCTGCATCTCGCGCGCGGGCACGTGGCCCTCGATGGCGTAGCCGCCGACGCGGCCGGTGTGGCACGAACCCAGCTTCGCCGGAATGCCGAGCCGCTCGCGCGCGGGGCCATTGCCCTCGTCGTGCACGCGCGTGGCAAAGCCGTTCTTGTTGAGGTGCTTGACCCAGTCCTGGCAGCAGCCGCAGTTCGGGTCTTTCCAGATCTCGACCATCGGCGCGGCGGCCTGCGCGGCGAGCGGCAGGGACGCGGTGGCGGCGGCGAGTTTCAGGAGGGTTCGTCGTTGCATGGTGGGTTTCCTTTCAGTGGGTCATCGTGCGGGCGCGGCAGCGGCCCGCACGCGCACGCGGCCGGCCATGCCGAGTTCGTAGTGGTCCTTCACGAGGCAGGCGAAGTCGAAGTCGCCGGCGCGGTTGAAGGTCCAGATCAGTTCGCCGGTCTTGCCCGGTTGCACGTGCGCCATCCAGGGCTCGTCGTGCTCCATGCCGGGGTGCTTCTTCATCATGGCGGCATGGTCCTCGATGACGGCGGTGGTGCCAAGCACGAGCTCGTGCAGGTCCTTGCCGCGGTTCTTCAGCCGCAGGCGGATGGTGTCGCCTTCGCGCACCTCCAGGACCGAGGGCGTGAAGGTCATGTCGTCGGCCATCGCGATGTCGATGGTGCGCTTCACGGCGCTGGCCTTGCCGGCGATGCCCCAGGCTTTCTGCTCGGGCGCGAGCGATGCGGCGGCGGCCTTGCCGGCCTCGGGCGCGTGGTTTTCGTGGGCCGTGGCGAAGGTGGCGACGGCCGCCAGTGCGAGGCCGGCGACGAGGGGGGAGAAACGGGTGTTCATGAGTTGAATCTCAAAAAAGTTGGATCGATGCGATCAGTGGTTGTGGGCTCCATGGCCCGAGGGCTTGCGCACGGTGGCGCTGCCGCTGTCGGGGCTGGCGGGCGCGGCGCCCGTCTTGCGCGGCGCCACGGGCGCACCGCTGGCCGACACCTCGCGCGCGACCGTGCCGGCCGGGTGCTTGAACCAGCCCGGGTCGCGGTAGTCGCCCGGCTTCTGGTCGCGCCGCACCTTCAGCAGCGTGAACATGCCGCCCATCTCGGCCGAACCGAAGGGACCGGTGCCGGTCATCATGGGCACGGTGTTCTCGGGAATAGGCATTTCCATCTCGCCCATGTCGGCCATGCCCTTGTCGCCCATCACCATGTAGTCGGGCACGAGCTTCTTGATCTTCTCGGCCACGCCCTTGTGGTCCACGCCGATCATGGTCGGCACGTCGTGGCCCATCGGTCCCATCGTGTGGTGCGCCTTGTGGCAGTGCAGCGCCCAGTCGCCTTCCTCGTCGGCGATGAACTCCATCTGCCGCATCTGGCCCACCGCCACGTCCACCGACACCTCGGGCCAGCGCGCGGTGCGCGGCACGGGGCCGCCGTCGGTGCCCGTGACCTCGAACTCGTGGCCGTGGATGTGGATCGGGTGGTTGGTCATCGTGAGGTTGCCCGCGCGGATGCGCACGCGGTCGCCACGGCGCACGTTGAGCGTGTCGATGGCCGGGAACACGCGGCTGTTGAAGCTCCAGATGTTGAAGTCGGTCATGGTGTTGACCTTGGGCGTGGCGCTGCCGGGCTCCACGTCGAAGCTGCCGAGCAGGAAGCAGAAGTCGCGGTCGACCTTCTCGATCAGCGGATGCTCCGCCTTCGGGTGCGTGACCCAGAAGCCCATCATCCCCATCGCCATCTGCACCATCTCGTCGGCATGCGGGTGGTACATGAAGGTGCCGGGGCGGCGCGCGGTGAACTCGTAGACGAAGGTCTTGCCCGGCGGAATGTGCGGCTGCGTGATGCCGCCCACGCCGTCCATGCCGTTGGGCAGGCGCTGGCCGTGCCAGTGCACGGTCGTGTGCTCGGGCAGCTTGTTGGTCACGAAGATGCGCACGCGGTCGCCCTCGACCACCTCGATGGTCGGGCCGGGCGACTGGCCGTTGTAGCCCCACATGTTGACCTTGAAGCCGGGCGCCATCTCGCGCACCACGGGCTCGGCGACGAGGTGGAATTCCTTGACGCCGGCGTTCATGCGCCAGGGCAGCGTCCAGCCGTTGAGCGTGACGACGGGGTTGTAGGGACGGCCGTTGGGCGGCACCAGCGGCGGTGCGGTGGCGGTCGATGCCTGTGTCACCGGCTCGGGCAGCGCGGCCATGCTCACGCGGCTCACGGTGGTGGCAGCCACGGCCGTGGCAGCGCCCGCAAAGAAGTTGCGACGGTTCATGTCAGTGGCCTCCCGCCGCAGGTTCGTTGGTGGCCGCGGTCTGCAGGGCCGTCATGCCGCCGGGCGAGCTGCCCGTGAGCACCAGTTGAAGGTCGGTGTCGGCCAGCCAGAAGTCGCGCTGGGCTTCCATGCCGGCGTTCACGGCGAGCATGCTCGCGCGCGTTTCGCCGAGCAGCTCCCACACGCTGGCGAGCATGCCGTTGTAGCGCAGCACCATCTCCTCGTTGACCTGCTTGCGCAGCGGCAGCACCTCGTCGCGGTAGCGGCGCGCCAGGGCGTAGGCGGTGTTCCAGCCCTGCCAGGCTTCGCGCGCCTCGCTGGCGGCGAGCACGCCCACGTCGCGCACGCGCGCGGCCGACTGCAGGTACTGCGCCTCGGCGCGGCCGCTGCGGGCCTGGCCCCAGTCGAAGATCGGAATCGGCAGCTCGAGCTCGAAGCCGCGCGTGGTCGATTTCGAGCGATCGGCGTCGTTCTCGAAGGTGGTGTTGCGCACCACGCCCAGTTCCATCGCATTGATCATGCGGGTGGCGTGCGTGAGGCCGAGCGAGCCGGCCACGGCCGTGTTCTGCGCCTGCGCCGAGCGCACGTCGAGCCGGTCGCGCAGCGCCAGGGCCTGCACGTCGCCGAGTTCGGGCGCGGCTTTCGGCAGCGGCGGCAGGCGGTCGGGCAGGGTGTAGGCGGTGCGCGCGCCGCTCAGGCCCAGCAGGCGCGTGAGCTGTTCGCGGCTGGCGACGGCCGCCTGTTCGGCGCGTGCGAGCTGCGCGGACGCGTCGGCCAGCAGCAGCTGTTCGCGCGTGCGCTGCAGCGCGCTCCAGTTGCCGACCTGGGCCATGCGGTGCGCCAGTTCGGCGCCGGCCTCGGTGGCGTCCTTCGCATCGCGCAGGTAGCTCACGCTCTGCTGCGCGGCCACCGCGCGCACCCAGGCGCGGCGAGTGTCGGCGGCCAGCAGCAACACGTTTTGCGCGGCCTGCAGCTTGGCGGCTTCGTGCCGCTGGCCGGCCCAGCGCGCCTGCCACGGCAGCGTGAGCAGGCCCACCACGTTGAAAGTCAGCATGCGCTCGAACTCGCGTTCGCTGCCCTGCGCCAGGCGACTGAAGGACAGCACCGGGTTCGGCAGGCTCGCGGCCTGCACGCGGTCGGCGTCGCTCAGTTGCAGCGTGGCAAAGGCGTCCTGCACGCGCGGGCTGTTGACGAGCGCGATGCGCACGGCGGCTTCGGCGTCCAGCGGCTTGGCCAGCAGCGCGTCGACGCTTTGCTGCGAGGCGTCGTCCGGCTTGCGCTGGGCCGCGGCGCCCGCCATGAGCGGGTTGCCGTCGACCAGCGCCTGCACGTCGCCGGCGCCGCCGTCGGGCGACAGGCTGGCGCAGCCGGCGAGCACCAACGCAGCGGTCAGCGCGGTGGCGGTTCTGAGGAATGAAAAGCGATTTTTTCGCCCGAGGGGCGGGCTATCTGTTCGATAGCGGGGGATGCCGGCATACGGCCGGCGAGCAAGGGAATTCACGAGCGATCTCCATGGGCAATACGGCGAACGCTGCGAGCCGGGAAGGGCTCACTGCGGACGGACTACGGGCAGGAAGATCAGGAAATGGGCGGCTTGAAGCCCAGGACGGGCTCGGCGCTGGCAAAGCGGGCCGCGTGTGCGGCCGGCGGCGCCTGGGGCGCCGCATGCGGGGTGTCGACCAGCGGCATGCCGCCGAGCGCCACCGTGTGGCAGACCTGGCAGGCGACACAGGTGCCGCAGTTCGCGTGGTCGGTGCCGTGGGACTGTTGCGCGTCGCCGCTGCTGTCGTGCATGGCCGCCATGTCGTGGCCGGTGTCGGCCTCCATGGTGGCGTCATGGCAGTGCGATTCGGCGATGCCGTTTGCCGCGGCCACCACCGCCTCGGCGGCGGGCAGCGAATGCCGCACCATCTCGAGCGCCATGGCGTCGCCGAGCCAGCCGCGGATGGGCAGCAGGGCGATCATGAGGGCGAGCAGCAGGGTGCGCATGGTTGGGCGCGATGATAAACCGGGGCGGGGCGCCGGCGCCTCAAGACACCAGCTGGCCGCGGGCCTTGTCGACCCACACCTGCAGGTTGTCGAGCAGGTCTTTCTGGCTGAACGAGCAGCTTTCCTCGCTGAAGAGCGCGCTCGATTCGAGGCGGTCCAGCAGGTTCAGCAGCACCTCGCTGTAGCGCGGCGGCAGGGCGCCGAGCAGCTCGGTGCTGGCGCGCGCGGCCGTGGAGAGCGTGGCGATGGAGCCGCCACCGCCTTGCAGCGCGGCGATGCCCGAGGCGATGGTGTCGAGTTGCGTCACGGTGCTCATGAGGTGGCCTTCGCTGGTGGTGGCAGTGCCAGTCCGCGCTCGCGCATCAGGTCGCGCAGCACGTCGGGGTAGTCGGTGATCAGGCCATCGGCGCCCGCGTCCATGAGCCGCACCATGTCGGCGCGCTGGTTCACGGTCCAGGGCACGACCTTCATGCCGAGCTTCTGCGCCTCGCGGATCGCGGGGGCGCCCAGGTCGGCGTGCGCCGGCGACCAGATCACCGGGCCGGTCGAGGCACCGGCCGCGGCCTTCACCAGCTGCGGCACCGAGGCGAAGCTCGCGGGGTCGAGGCCGGCGGTCCAGCGGCTGTCCTTCAGCGTGCGGGGCGTGGTGAGGTAGGCGCGCGACAGCTGCGGCGCGAGCTGGCCGACCAGCGCGAGCGTGCGCCAGTCGAAGCTCTGGATGGTCACGCGGTCGGCCATCTTCGCCTTGTCGATCTCGGCCAGCAGCGCGCGCACCATGGGCTCGGGCGCGGCGGTCTCGTCGGGCTTGGTCGGGTCGATCTTGGTCTCGATGTTGAAGTGCACCCGCGCGGCATCGGCGCCGCGCGCCTGCACCTGCGCGAACAGCGCGGCCAGTGTGGGAATGCGCTCGCCGTCGCGCGGCTGCTGCAGCGCGAACTGCTTGCCGTAGTTGCTCTCGGGGTTGAGGCGGCCCACGTCGTAGGTCTGCAGCTGCGCCAGCGTGAGCGAGCGCACGGAAGGGGCGGGCTTGGCCGTGAGCCAGGCGCCGCGCGCGTCGCGCGTGTGGTCGGCGTTGAGCGCCGTGTCGTGCGACACCACCACCACGCCGTCGGCCGTGAGCCCGATGTCGAGTTCGAGCGTGGTCACGCCCAGCGCCATCGCGTTGGAGAACGCGGCCAGCGTGTTCTCGGGCGCCAGGCCGCGTCCGCCGCGGTGGGCCTGCAGGTCGAAATGCTGTTTCGCCTTCGGGGCGATGGCGGCGCAGCCGGCGCCGAGGAGGGCGGCGGCGATCAGGAGGAAGGCGGTGCGTTGTTTCATTTGAGTTGCACTTTGATGCCGTTGTCTTGCACCGTGATGTCGCCCACCTCGTAGGTCTTGCGCCCCACCGTGAGTTCGTCGGCCGTGAAGCTGCGCAGGATCTGGCCCTGCAGCAGTTCCTGCGCGACCACCGCGCCGACCTTCTGCAGGCGCTCGGCGTCGCGGCCTTCCACGCCCTGCAGCTCGAGCCGCTCGGCCTTGGGCTGGTCCAGCCGCAGCGCGCGCGCCGCCGCGTCGTAGCGCAGCGCGCTGCTCACCGACACCACGCCCTGCACCGGCGAGGCCGCCAGCAGCGGGCTGGCGATGGTCAGCGTGGCCGTGATGGCCGCGCGGTTGGCGCGCCCGTCCAGGCCCAGCTGCGGGTCGCGCAGCCCGACCATGAAGATCTCGGCATAGCGCTCGGCCACCGGAAAGCGCTTGGCGATCTGCGACTGCAGCTCCTCGCGCGTGGCGGTGTATTCGTTGGTGAAGAAGTTGAAGCCGGCCAGCGCCGCGAACGGCGCGGGCAGGGCGGCGGCGCCCAGCAGCGCGCGCAGCACCCGACGGCGGAAATGAGAGGGCGGGATTCGGTCGGTCATGGAGCTTGCGAGCTTGCCACAGGCCACGATGTTCCCGCCAGCGCCGAAGGGGCGCGTCGGCGTGTCGGACGGTCAGCCGTCGACGCGCAGTTCGTAGCGCGCAAACGTCTCGCCGCGCAGGTCGATGCAGCTGTGCAGCGCGAAGCCGAAGCCTTCGTACAGCGTGCGCAGCGCGGTGCGGTCGGCCACGCAGTCCAGCCGCAGCCAGGGGCGCCCGAGCGCGCGGGCGTGGTCGCGCGCATGGCCCAGCAGCGCACGCGACACGCCCCGGCCCGCCCAGGCGCGGCGCACGGCCAGCTTGTGGACGAACAGCGCGCTGCCGGGCGCGATCTCGGGCCAGAACGACGGGTCTTCCAGATCGAGGCGCATCACGCCGGCCCAGTCGCCGTTCTCTTTCGCCACCACGTAGCGGCCGGCGTCGGTGTCGCGCTGGATGCGTTCGAGGCCGGTGTCGGCGGCGCTCCAGAGCGGGCGTCCGCCCTCGGCGAGCCATTGCGCGGCTTCGGTCAACACGGCCGCGACGGCGGGCGCTTCGCTGGAAAGGGCGGGTTCGATGTGCATCGGCGCGCAGCTTACCGGCACCGGTGTCAGGCGTGCCGGATCACGTGGAACCCTTCCTCGGCCGTGGGCGGTACGAAGTGGCGGGTGATCAGGTCGAACTGCGCGTCGGAGGTTTCGAAGGGGTGCTCGCCCGCCGCGTTGCGCGCCCGCAGCCGCGCCTTGCAGACCTCGTCCGGCACGTCGAGAAAGTGCAGCTGGTGCGCCGCGCCGGCCTGCTCGAAGAGGCAGCGCGCCCAGGCGCGGTGGCTCACCGTGTTGGCCGGAAAGTCGAGCACCACCGACACGCCGGCGCCCAGCAGCGCGCGGACGTGCTCGCCCATCGCCTGCTTCAGCCGGCCGGCGGCGCGCACGTAGTCGGGCAGTGCGTGGATTTCGCCGGGGTAGAGCGCGGCGAGCCAGGTGTCCTCGCTGATGCACACGGTGGCGGGCGCCTGCGCCAGGCGCCGGGTCAGCGTGGATTTTCCGGCGCCGATCTTGCCGCAGACCATGTGCAGCACGGGCGGGGGAGATGTGGGGGGTGTCGATGTCATTCGGTCTCCTGCGGGTGGGGGGAACAGACCTCGGGAGACGGACAAGAAAAACCCGCCTCCTGGGGCGGGTTGCATGGCGTGGTTTCGAACCGTGCGCTAGCTCACCCGCTCTCGCGAGAGCGGGCGAATGATCGATGCGGTGCGAAGGCGGGCCATGAAGGGCGAGGTTAACCCGGCCCGGGGCGCGCGGGAAAGCGGCGGCGATCACGCGTTGCCGATGACGCGCCATTGACCGGGCCGCGAGGGGCGAACCAGGAACCACGGTTCGAAATGCGCAAGAAATACCTGTGAAGCAGTTTGGGCGCATTTGTGAATCTGATTCGATATTTTTGTTATCTGTGTAATTATTTGTGTTTATTCCATTTTTTATATTCTTCGTCGATGTAACCAGTTCGAACTAATTTGAATTTCTTATTGCGGTCTGGCAAAAAATACGTGCTAAAGAAGCGAACCGGTTTTTTTCGAAGCCGACAGGCCAGGGAAATCGCAGGGCCGCGAGGCTCCGGGCCCTCATTTCTGGAGCAGCTCATGGACGAATTCCTCATCGCCGTCGACGCCGAAGACCGGCCGCTGCACGCGGTCGAAAAGATGAATGCCCACCGCGAGGGCATCCTGCACCGGGCGTTCTCGATCTTCCTGTTCGACACGCAGGGCCGGGTGCTGCTGCAGCAGCGCGCCCTGGGCAAGTACCACTCGCCCGGCCTGTGGAGCAACAGCTGCTGCGGGCATCCGCGCCCCGGCGAAGAAACCGGCGCGGCCGCCCTGCGGCGGCTGCAGGAAGAGCTGGGCCTGCGGTGCGCGCTGCAGCCGGTGACGGCCTTTCTCTACCGGGAGGCGGTGTCCGCGGAGCTGGTCGAGCACGAGTACGACCACGTGTTCGTGGGCATCGCGCACGACCTGCCGCAACCCGACCCCGGCGAGGTGCGCGAGTGGCGATGGCTGGCCTTGCCCGACCTGCACCGCGAACTGGCGCGGGCCCCGGCGCACTTCACCATCTGGCTGCACCGCATCGCCGAGCGCTTCGGGCCGGAAGGCCTGGGGGCCTGGCGGGAGCGCGCATTGGCGACGCATTGACGGCGCATTGACGCGCGGCCCCGGCCAGGCCCGCAAGGCCCACCGATTCCCGTGGCTTTCGGTCGAATTGCACTTACCTCCAAAGTTCTATATCAAAAAATTTCTCTTTAACAGGAACTGTGATTGCACTAAATTCTCAATTCACTCCCGGCGATGCCTTACAAGCCTGGGAGTCGGTTAATTCAAGGATTTGATGAGAAGGAATCACCTCTGTTGAATTGGATTGGATCCGTGGTTTGCGTCCGTAGTCATGGGAATTCACGCAATTAGAATTCCCCGTTGCGTGGCCTTCTCGCCATTCGATGCGATTGAATTGCTTTGAAAGAAGGCAGACATGAAGCAGAAGAGCGAACAGGCCGCGGTGTACCCCTGCACGTCCACGACAGCCCCCGGCTGAAAGGGGGCTGCGGTGTTGCGCATCACCTTCCGGCAACTGGAGGCCTTTCACTGGGCCGCGACATTGGGCTCCGTCAACGCGGCGGCCCGCCACCTCTTTGTCAGCCAACCGGCCATCACGGCCCGTGTGAGGGAGCTCGAAGGCATCCTCGGGCACGCGCTGTTCGCGCGCAGCCAGCAGGGCGTGCAGCTGACCGCGGCCGGCGACGAACTCTTCCAGCAGGTGCAGCAGCTGCTGAAGGCAGGCGAAGAGGTCGAGCGGCGCGGCGGACGGCTGGTGCCGCCGCTGGCCGCGGGGCTGCGGCTGGGCATCGACGAATCGCAGCACCTGTAGCGGCGGCGGCTGCCGCTGCTGCCGCGCGCGCGGTCAGTCGTGCAGCGACGACAGGAACTGCTTCAGCTCCGGCGTCTGCGGCGCACCGAACAGTTCCGCCGGTGGCCCCATCTCGTGCACGCGGCCCTGGTGCATGAAGATCACGCGGTCGCTGACCTTGCGCGCAAAGCTCATCTCGTGCGTGACCATCAACAGCGTCATGCCTTCGTCGGCCAGCGACTCCACCACGCGCAGCACCTCGCCCACCAGTTCGGGGTCGAGCGCCGACGTGATCTCGTCGCACAGCAGCACCGCCGGTTCCATCGCGAGCGCGCGCGCAATGGCCACGCGCTGCTGCTGGCCGCCCGACAGCTGCTCGGGCATCGCATCGAACTTCTCGGCCAGGCCCACGCGCTCGAGCAGCTTGCGCGCCTGCGAAGCGGCTTCCATCGACGATCGCTTCTTCACCAGCGTGGGCGCCAGCATCACGTTCTTGCCCACCGTGAGGTGCGGGAACAGGTTGAAGCCCTGGAAGATCATGCCCACGCGCTGGCGCAGCGTGCGCATGGCCATCGCGCTCTCGTGCAGCAGCGGCTTGCCGTCGACCGTGAGCGCACCTTCCTGGAACACCTCGAGCCCGTTGATGCAGCGCAGGAGCGTGCTCTTGCCCGAGCCGCTCTTGCCGATGATGGCGATCACCTCGCCGCGCTTCACGTCCAGGTCGATGCCCTTGAGCACCTCGTTCGTGCCGTAGGACTTGCGCAGCGCCGTGATGCGCACGATGGGCGCCGCGAACGGTGCGGCTTCGGGTTGTGGTGTTGGTTCAAGCACGGCGGCCATGGGTCTTCCTCTCGAGGGTCTTGGCGTACAGGCTCACGGGGAAGCACAGCACGAAGTAAAGCAGGGCCACGCAGCTGAACACCACGAAGGGCTGGAAGGTGGCGTTCGAAATCATGCTGCCGGCCTTGGTGAGTTCGACGAACCCGATCACCGACGCCAGCGCCGTGCCCTTGATCACCTGCACCAGGAAACCGACCGTGGGTGCGATGGCGATCTTCACGGCCTGCGGCAGGATCACGTGGCGCATCTGCTCGCCGAAGCTCAGCGCCAGGCTGCCCGAGGCCTCCCACTGGCCCTTCGGGATCGAGGCCACGCAGCCGCGCCAGATCTCGGTGAGAAAGGCGCTGGTGTACAGCGTGAGCGCCACGCTCGCGGCGGTCCACGCCGACACGTCGATGCCGAACAGCGCGATGCCGAAGTAGGCAAGAAACAGCTGCATCAGCAGCGGCGTGCCCTGAAACAGCTGCACGTACAGTCCGACAGCCCGCTGCGCCGCCTTGCCGCCGCGCAGCCGCGCGAACAGCAGCAGCGCGCCCACGATCCCGCCGCCGACGAAGGCGATGAGCGAGAGCACGACGGTCCAGCGCAGCGCCATCAGCAGGTTGCGCAGGATGTCCCACAGAGAAAAATCGACCATGGTGCAAGGGCCTCGCGTTCAGCGGCCGAAGAAGAAGCGCGGCCCCGCCCACTGGAGCAGGCGGCGCAGCGCCACGGCCAGCGCCAGGTAGATGAGCGTGGCGACGATGAAGGATTCGAAGGCGCGGAAGTTGCGGCTCTGGATCAGGTTGGCCGCATAGCTCAGCTCCTCGGTCGAGATCTGCCCGCACACCGCCGAGCCCAGCATCACGATGACGATCTGGCTCACCATCGCGGGCCACACCTTCTTGAGCGCCGGCGGCAGCACCACGCGCAGGAACACCTGCGCCTTGCTGAGCGCCAGGCTCACGGCGGCTTCGATCTGACCCTTGGGCGTGGCCTCGATGCCGGCGCGGATGATCTCGGTCGAATACGCGCCCAGGTTCATCACCATCGCGATCACCGAGGCCACTTCGGGCGAGAGCTTCACGCCAGCGGCCGGCAGCCCGAAGAAGATGAAGAACAGCTGCACGATGAAGGGCGTGTTGCGGATCAGCTCCACGTACGCACCCACGAGCGCGCGCAGCCACGCCGGCCCGCCCGAGCGGGCCCACGCGCACAGCGTGCCCACGGCCAGCCCGAGCACGGTGCCGACGGCCGTGAGGCCCAGCGTCCATGCCACGCCGCGCAGCAGCAGCGGCCACTCGGCGAGCACCGCGCCAAAATCGAATTCAATGCCCATGGCCGCGCCTTCAGCTCAGACCGGCAGGTCGCCGGCGGCCTTGCCGAGCCACTTCTTGGACATCGCGTCGAGCGTGCCGTCCTTCTTGGCGGCGGCAATGATCTCGTTGACCCGGGTCTTCAATGCGGTTTCGCCCTTGGCGATGCCGATGAAGCAGGGGCTGTCTTTCAGCAGCAGCTTGTACTCGGCGCTCACCTTCGGGTTCTTGGCGAGCATGTCGCCGGCCACCGCCGCGCTGGTGGCGAGGGTCTGCGTCTGGCCGGCCACGAAGGCGGCGATCGTCGCGTTGTTGTCCTCGAAGCGGCGGTAGTCGACGTTTGGCGGCGCCACCTTGTTCAGTTCCTGGTCTTCCATCGCGCCGCGCGTCACGGCGACGGTCTTGCCGGCCATGTCGGCAAAGCTGGTGAGCTTCATGCTCTTGGCCGCATACACGGCCTGGAAGAAGGGCGCGTAGGCCGCGCTGAAGTCGATCACCTTCTCGCGCTCGACGTTCTTGCCGAGCGTGGAGATCACGAGGTCGGCCTTGCGCGTCTGCAGGTAGGGAATGCGGTTGGCGCTGGTCACCGGCACCAGCTCGACCTTCACGCCGAGCTTGGCGGCGACGAGCTGCGCCATCTCCACGTCCAGGCCCTGCGGCTGCATGTTGCGGTCGACCGAGCCGTACGGCGGGTAGTCGGTGGGCACGGCGATCTTGATGGTCTTGGCCTTGAGCACGTTGTCGAGCGCGTTCTGCGCCTGGGCGGCGCCGGTGGCGGCCAGCAGGGCGACGCTGGCCAGCGCGAGGGCAAGACGGCGGGAGGCGAAAGAGGTCATAGCAGGGCTCCTAGGTAGGTCGATGAATCGGTGGTGGCGTCGTCGGCGGGCGCGGCCTTGCGGCGGCGCTTCGGTGTGGGGGTGTTGTTGAGCGGTGCCAGCGCATCGCGCAGCTGCGCGAGCGGGTCGGCGGGCGCTTGCACGCGCAGCGCCGACTGCACCGTGCCGATGTGTTCGGCCATCAGCGCCTCGGCGGCGGCGTGGTCGCCGCGCTCCAGCGCCGCGACGATCTGCACGTGGTCTTCGCACGACTGCACCGCGTCGTGCGTGCTCTGGTAGAGCATGGCGATCAGCGTGGTGCGCGCGGTGAAGTCGCGCAGCGTGTCGGCCAGCAGCGTGTTGCCCAGGCACTCGGCCAGGCACACATGGAAGTCGCCCAGCAGGAAGCTGCGGTGGCCGACGTCGCTCTCTTTCAGTGCGGCCTTTTCACGCTGCAGGTGCGCCTTCAATTGGCGCAGGGCGGCCTTGTCGATCCGGCCCGTGCTGCGGATGAGGCCGAGCTCGATCACGCGCCGCGCCTCGAAGGCCTCGCGCGCCTCGTCCTGCGAAGGCTCGATGACGAACCAGCCGCGCCGTGCGCTCACCGTGACGATGCCGCGCGCGGCCAGCCGCGTGAGCGCCTCGCGCACGATGGTGCGGCTGCAGTCGAACAGCATCGCCAGCGGCTGCTCGCCCAGGCGCGCGCCGGGCGCGAGCTTCTGCGCCATCACCGCTTCGACGATGCGTGCACTGATTTCGGATGCGGAGATGGCCATAGGCCTGCATATCAGCAGCTTCCGTGCCAACTGGTATGCAAGCCGTGTGCACCGAAATGGGCCGGCCGTGGTGCGCCGGCGGTGCGCGCTACCGTTTGCCGAGCGCGCTGCGGGGCAGGGCCAGCAGCATCAGAAGCGCCGACAGCACCAGCGCGCCGCTCAGCACATACAGGCTGGCCGTGAAGCCGCCTGTGAGCGTCTTGAGCGCGCCCACCATCATCGGCGCCACCAGCCCCGCGCTGCCGCCGATGGTGCTGATGAGCGCAATGCCCGCCGCCGCGGCGCTCTTGGACATGAAGCTGCCGGGAATCGCCCACAGCACGGTGAAGGCGCTCGAGATGCCCATCGACGCCAGCGCCAGGCACAGCACGGCGGCCACGGGGCTGTGCATGAAGAGCGTGGTCAGCGCCAGCCCGGTCGCGCCCGCGAGCGCGCCCAGCGCGAAGTGCCAGCGGCGCTCCTGGTGCCGGTCGGAGTGGCGCCCCACGACGATGTTGGCCGCGATGCCGGCCGCGGCGGGAATCACCGAATAGAAGCCGATCTGCAGCACGCTGAGCCCCATCGACTTCAGGATCGTCGGCTGCCAGAACGACAGCGCGTAGATGCCCAGGATGATCAGGAAGGACATGAAGCCGATCAGCCACACGCGCCCGTCGCGCATCGCCGCGCCGAAGGTGTGGCGACCGGCGGCGCCGTGCGCGGCCTGGTCCTCGGCCAGCAGGTGGGCCACGCGCTGCTTCTCGGTCGCCGAGAGCCACGGCGCCTGCGCCGGGCTGTTCGACAGCGTGCGGAAGGCGATCACGCCCAGCAGCACGCTCGGCAGCCCTTCGAGCAGGAACAGCCACTGCCAGCCGCGCAGCGCCAGCACGCCGTCCAGGTAGGTCATCGTGAGCCCGGCGATCGGCCCCGCGACGATGGGCGCCGCGCCGAAGGCCATGAAGAAGAGCGCGGTCGCCTGCGCGCGGCGGCGCGAGGGAAACCACAGCGTCAGGTAGAACAGCACGCCCGGCGCGAAGCCGGCCTCGAACACGCCGATGAGAAAGCGCAGCACGTAGAACTGCGTGGGCGTGGTGGCGAACATCATCGCCGCCGAGGCCAGGCCCCACAGGCCCATGATGCGCAGCAGCGTGGCGCGCACGCCGATCTTCGCGAGCATCAGGTTGCTCGGAATCTCGAACACCGCGTAGCCCAGAAAAAAGATGCCGGCGCCCAGGCCGAACACCGCGTCGCTGAAGCCCAGCTGGTCCTTCATCTGCAGCTGCGCGTAGCCGACGTTGGTGCGGTCCAGGTAGTTCAGCACGTAGCAGGCGCACAGCAGCGGCATCAGCCGCCAGGTGATCTTGCGAAAGAGCGCGGCGTCGTCGCGCGCATCGGCCGAAGCCGGCGTGCGCGCGCCGGCGGTGGCGTCGAGGGTGGCGGTGTTCATCGGTGTGTCTCCTTTTCTTTTTGGCCGTGGTGCGCGTGTCGGCGGATCAGGCCGGCACGAGCGCGCCGAAGCTGGTTTCGCCCCACAGGTGGCTCGTGGGCGCGCCGGGAAACAGCCAGTGCGGCGAGCACTCGGCCGACGGCACGACGTTGCTGAAGCCGTGCAGCGGCGAGGTGCCCGCGAGCGTCTTCTCGAGCACCATCGACAGGTACTGGTCGTTGCTGCTTTCCTGCGTGTTGCCGTTGAGGATCACCTCGGCGCCCGTGGCCTGCGCATAGCGGCGGATGCCGTTGTGGCGCGACTGCAGCGGCGCCCAGCTGTCGGCCGACACGCCGTTCTCGCTGCTCACGCGCAGGCCGTCGCCCGTGCGGTACACCAGCGAGTGGTTGCCTTCGGTGTGCCCCGGCGTGTGCACCAGCGCGACGCCGGGGCCGAGCTGCAGGCTGCCGTCGAAGGCGACGATGCGCTCGGTCGGCACCCCGTCCAGGCCGTGCGGGCAGTACCACTCGGCCTGCACCGGCAGCAGGCCCTGCACGTTCGCGAGCTCCTGGCGGTGCACCAGCAGCTTCGCGTTCGGCAGCAGGCCCGGCGCGTTGGTGCTGCCGAGCCAGCGGCGCACGTCCTGCGTGTGCAGGTGGTCGTAGGTGATGTGGTCGATCTGTTCGGGCGCCACGCCGCAGCCGGCGAGGGCCTGCAGCACGGTCTGGTAGACCGGCGCGATGGCCTTGTGCAGGAACTTCGGCGTCTGGTCGCTCAGGCGCTTGAAGTAGGGCGTTTCGTTGCCGGCTTCGAAGTCGGCCGGCGTGAAGAGCAGCGTGCGCAGCCGGCCTTCGAAGTCGTCGTACTGAACGAGCACGGTGCGCGCCAGCAGATGCACCATGTGCGGCTTGAGCAGCTGCTGCGAGTACACGCCGGTGAAGGCGAACCACGCGGGGTACGGAATGCGCAGCAGGTTGAAGCTGCGCGCGAAGTGAACGGGCGGTGCGTCGAGCAGCCGCTCGCGCAGGGCCTCGGCGCCGCGGCGGATGGCGCGCAGGCGGTCCTGTGGCATGGCGGCGTGGCGCGTGTCGTCGAGTTCGGTGATCTGCGCGAAGCCTGTGGGTTCGGGGTCTCGGGTCATGGGGTCTCCTGTGTCTGGATGCGTGGGCTTGCGGGTTCGTCGCTCAGTACATCGAGCGCCCTCCGGAGATATCGAACACCGCTCCGGTGCTGAACGAGCACTCGTCCGAAGCCAGCCACGCGGCCATCGCCGCCACCTCGTCGACGTCGACAAAGCGCCCCATCGGCACGCGCGAGAGCAGGGCGGTGCGCAGCTGTTCGCGGTGCTCGGCGGGCACGTCCGCGAAGACGGCCGTGTCGGCCGCCGACGGCGTGATGCAGTTCACCAGCACGCCCGACGAGGCCAGCTCCTTGCCGAGCGACTTGGTCAGCGCGATGAGCCCGGCCTTCGAGGCCGAGTAGGCGGCGTTGAAGCCATTGCCTTCCTTGCCCGCGACCGAGGCGATGTTGACGATGCGCCCGCGCCGCTGCGCCAGCATCAGCGGCGCGACGGCGCGGCAGCACAGCCAGGCGCCCGTGAGGTTGATGTCGAGCACGTGGCGCCACTGCGCGGGCGTGTGCTCCCACGCGGGCACCGTCGGCCCGAGCACGCCCGCGTTGTTGACGAGGACGTCGACGCGGCCGAAGCGCTCCTGCGACTGCGAAGCCGCGCGGGCGATCTGGTCTTCGTCGCGCACGTCGACCAACGATGTGACCACGGTGCCCAGCGGCGCCAGTTGCGCCATGGCATCCGCCAGCGTCGCGGCCTCGACGTCCCACAGCGCGACGCTCGCGCCGTTCGCGAGGCAGCGCCGCGCGATGGCCAGGCCGATGCCGCGCGCACCGCCGGTCACGATCGCATGGCGCCCTTCGAGCGGCCGGGCGAGCGCGTCGGTCATGCCGTGGCGGCCTCGGCCCGCGGGGCGGTTTGGCCGAGCAGCCCGGCGACCAGGCCGCCCACCATCTCCGGTGGCACGCCCACGAGCAGCTGGCGCAGCATCGTCAGCGTGTCGAAGTACACGCGCTCGCACACCAGCCGGTCGCCCTCGAAGATGAAGAAGGCGTTCATGCGGCAGCGAAAGCTGTTGCCCGTCGGCGGCAGGCCCTTGAGCGGGCCGCGGTGCGTGCCGAGCAGCCAGAACTCCACGATCACCGAATCGTCGGCATGGCGCAGCTGGATGATCTCGTGGCGCTGGTCGGGGAAGGCGCGGCGCGTGTCGGTGTAGTACTGGCGCACGTCGGCGATGCCGTCGTGCACCTCGCCGCTGGGAATCAGCTCGTAGTGCGGGTGCGGGAAGGTGCCGAGCACCGCGTCGAAGTCCTGGCGGGTCTCGTCGGCGAAATGGTCGAGCACGAGGCGCTCGCGGCGGGCTTGCAGGTCGGTCAGTGTGGTCATCGGGGTGTGCTCCATGCGACAGGGGTGACAGGGGACATCGGGTTGCCGCGAATGCGTCGACCCGGGTGGCCTGCGTACTATCGACAGCCCCTCGAACCCAGACTGTCCGGTGTTGGCAATCGAGGCCCCGGACAAACCCGCGATGCCACGCCCTTCCCCTTCTTCCAGCGCCAGCCCCGCTGAGCCGGACGCACAGCCTTCGCCCGTGCACAACAGCGACATGCGGCTGGCCGACGACGTGCAGCAGCGCCTGCTCGCGGTGGCGCACCGGCGCACGCTGGTGCGCGGCGAATCGCTGTTCCACAAGGGCTCGTCGCCCGACGCGTTGTTCGGCGTGGTCAGCGGCTCGTTGCGCGTGAGCGTGGTCGCGCCGGGCGGGCGCGAGGCGGTGATCGCGATGCTCGAGCCGGGCCACTGGTTCGGCGAGGTCTCGCTGCTGGTGGGGCGCGAGCGCGTCTACGACACCTGCGCCGTCGACACCACCGAGATGGCCGTGGTCGCCGCAGCCGACTTCCACCGGCTGGTGGCCGACCATCCTGACGTGCACATGGCCTTCACCCGGCTCGTGTGCCTGCGGCTGCGCCAGGCGCTGGCCTGGATCGACGACGTGATCCTGATGCCGCTGCCCGTGCGGCTGGCGCACCGGCTGCTCACGCTGGATGCGCGCGCGGTGGCGCCGACGGAGGAAGGGGGCGGCACGCTGCTGGGCGTGTCGCAGGAAGACCTGTCGTTCATGCTCGGCGTGTCGCGCCAGAGCGTGAACCGCCAGCTCAAGCTGTGGGAGGAAGACGGCACGCTGCGCGTGCGCTACCGCAGCATCGAGTTGCTCGACCGCGCACAGCTGGAGCGGCACGCGGCCACGCCGCGCTGAGCGCGGCCGGGGTTCAGTCCATCCGCGCGCCCGAGGCCTTCACCGCCTTGTCCCAGCGCGGCGTTTCCGTCGCGAGGAAGCGTGCGAAGTCTTCGCTGCCCAGGTAGGCCGGGTCCGCGCCCTGGCTCACCATGCGCTCGCGCACCTCGGGGCTGGTCAGCACCTGCCTGAACGCATCGCTGAGCTTGGCGACCACGTCCTTGGGCGTGTCCTTCGGCGCCAGGAAGCCGTAGAAGCCCACCACCTCGAAGCCCTTGACGCCCGACTCGATGACGGTCGGCACGTCGGGCAGCGCGGGGTTGCGCTCGCGGCTGGTCACGGCCAGCGCGCGCACCTTGCCCTGCTTGTGATAGTTGGCGGCCTGCGGAATCGATTCGGCCATGAACTGCACCTGCCCGCCCATCAGGTCGGTGAAGGCCGGCGCGCTGCCGCGGTAGGGGATGTGCACCATGAAGAGGCCGGTCGCGGTCTTGAACATCTCGGGCACGAGGTGGCTGATGCCGCCGTTGCCCGCCGAGCCGTAGTTGACCTGGCCCGGCCGCGCCTTGGCGTAGTCGATGAACTGCTTGAGGTTCTGCACCGGCAGCTTGGGCGTGACCAGGAGCGCGAGCGGCTGCATCGCGGTGCGCGCGATCGGCACGAAGTCGCGCTGCGTGTTGTAGGGCAGCTTGCTGTAGAGCGCGCCGTTGATCACCGCCACGCCGGTGTTGGCCAGCACCAGCGTGTAGCCGTCGGCCGGGCTCTTGGCGACGAAGTCGGCACCTACCGAGCCGCCCGCGCCGGGCTTGTAGTCGACGATCAGCGGCTGGCCGAGCACGGCCTGCAGCTTGTCGGTCAACAGGCGCGCATGCTGGTCGAGCGGGCCGCCGGCCGGGAAGCCGATGACGACCTTGATCGGCTTGTCGGGGTAGGCGGCCAGGGCCGCCGTGGTGCCGAATGCGCCGAACGCGCCGAGGGCGAAAGAAAGGACCGCCGATGCGGTCCGGGTGGGCTTGCTCATGATCCGTCTCCTTTTTTGTGGAGACGATCATAAGCAGCGCGGTCAGCTCGCCAGCGTGGCCTTCAGCGTGATCTCGGGCACGCTCGCCAGCGCCTTCGACAGCGGGCAGCCCGCCTTGGCGGCGGCCGCGATTTCCTGAAACTTCGCTTCGTCGAGGTTCGGCACGGCCGCATCCAGTTCGAGCTGGATGCGGTCGATCTTGAAACCGGCGCCGTCCTTGGCCAGCCGCACGGCGGCCTTGGTGTCGATGCGCGTCGCGGTCAGGCCCGCCGCCTCCAGCGCGAAGGCAAAGGCCATCGTCAGGCAGGCCGCATGGGCCGCGCCGACGATTTCCTCGGGGTTGGTGCCGCGCCGGTCGTCTTCGAAGCGGCTGGCGAAGCCGTAGGGATAGTCTTTCAGGGCGCCGGTCTCGGTGCTGACCAGGCCCTTGCCGGTCTTGCCGGCGCCTTCCCAGTGAACGCTTGCGTGCTTGTCTGCTGCCATGGACATTCCTTCAGTCAGGGTGGAGGGTGGATCGGAGGGAGAACCGCAGGTATCGCTCCGAAATCCGCGCCTGTCTGTAGTCGCAGAGCGCATCGCATCGGGGGCCGACGTCAGCCGCCGTGCACGCCCCAGGTGCTGCGCTTGAGCTGGCCCCGGACCTCGCCGCCCGGCCAGGCCTGCGTCGACACGCTCACATACCAGAGGCCCGCCATCAGGTCGGCCATCTGGGCGGGCGTCAGCCGGCTCGTGCCGGTGCGCTCGTAGCCGGTGCCGGTGCCGGTGCCGTCGTTGCGCGGCTCCCCCTCGCTGGGCAGCGGCAGCTGGATCGCCAGCGGGCCGTTGCTGCCCGTGGCGGCGGGGCCGTAGAAGCCGACGACCGTCGCCGGCCCGCTCAGGCGTGCGGCGTTCACGCGCCATTCGAACACCCCGGTGGCCAGCGTCAGCGTGCCGGCCGCCGAGCCGCCGGCCTTGCCCTTGTGCGGCGGGACCACGTCGTCGGTCCCGAGCCAGCAGTCGGCCACGAACCATGTCGGTGGTTCCTTGGACGGCGGCTCCGTCACGGGGGCCGACATGCCGAACCGGGGAACCCGCGAGCAGCCCGCCGCGGCCAGGGCGGCCAGTGCGGCACCGAAGAGGGCGATGCGTCGGCGCAAGGTGGGGCGGGCGGGATCGGGCATGGCAGACAGGCACAGGTGAAGCGGAGCCCGCACGATAGCCGATGCGCCTGTGCCTACCCGACGTACGAAGAATGGGCGTCGCCAAGGTGACGCCCCGGGGGCTTCCCCGATGGGAGCGGCGGCCGGTGCGGCTTAGGCTGGCGCATTGCGCCTTTTCGCACCGCTTTCCTTTCCCCTCTCCTTCCTCCTTCGCCTGTTCACAGACCATGCAACCACGCCCGCATTACAAGTTCTGGCCCAAGCGCCTCCCGCATTCGATCACCGTCCCCGCGACCTCGCTGTGGCACAACCTGGCCACCTCGGCGGCGCGCTACCCCGACAAGGCCGCGCTGGTCTTCTTCGGCCGCGTGCTGAGCTACCGCGACGTGGCCGACCAGGTCGAGCGGCTGGCCGGCACGCTGCATGCGCTGGGCGTGCAGCGCGGCGACCGCGTGGTGCTGAACATGCAGAACTGCCCGCAGCTGGTGATCGCGCATTTCGCGATCCTGCGCGCCAACGCCGTCGTGGTGCCGGTCAACCCGATGAACCGGGCCGAAGAGCTCAAGCACTACATCGTCGACCCCGACGCCAAGGTGGCGATCACCACCGGCGATCTCGCGGCCGAGCTGGCCAAGGCCAGCGACGCACTGCCGCCCGAGCAGCGCCTGTCGCACCTCATCGTGAGCCAGTTCACCGACGCCTTCGATGCCGGCGTGACCGGCGACGACGCCCCCGCGCCGGCCTGGGCCGACTGGCTCGGCACGCGCCACCCGCTGCCCGCGCTGGCCGACGGCCAGGTCATGGCGTGGACCGACGCGCTCGCGGCCGGCCACCCGGCGCCCGCGCACGTGGTGGGCGCCAACGACATGGCGCTGCTGCCCTACACCAGCGGCACCACCGGCCTGCCCAAGGGTTGCGTGCACCACCATTCGAGCCTCATGCACAACGCGATGGCCGGCCAGCTCTGGGGCCAGGCCACGTCGGAGGCGGTGGTGCTGGCCGTGGTGCCGATGTTCCACATCACCGGCGTGGTGAGCATGATGCACACCTCGATCCTCGCGGCGGCCACGCTGGTCATCATGCCGCGCTGGGACCGCGACGTGGCGGGCCGGCTCATCTCGCGCTGGAAGGTCACGAGCTGGACCAACATCCCCACCATGGTCATCGACCTCATGGCCAGCCCCAACTTCGCGAGTTACGACCTCACGAGCATGACCCACATCGGCGGCGGCGGCGCCGCCATGCCGCAGGCCGTGGCGCAGCGCCTGTTCGAGCAGTACGGCCTGAAGTACCAGGAAGGCTACGGCCTCACCGAGACCGCCGCGCCCTCGCACACCAACCCCTCGGACCACCCCAAGCAGCAGTGCCTGGGCATTCCGTTCATGAGCACCGACGCGCGCGTGGTCGACCCCGACACGCTGCAGGAGATGCCCATCGGCGAATCGGGCGAGATCATCATCCACGGCCCCGAGGTGTTCCAGGGCTACTGGAAGCGTCCCGACGCCACGAAGTCCGCCTTCGTCGAGTTCGAGGGCAAGCGCTTCTTCCGCTCGGGCGACATGGGCCGCATGGACGAGGAGGGCTACTTCTTCATCACCGACCGCTTGAAACGCATGATCAACGCGAGCGGCTTCAAGGTGTGGCCGGCCGAGGTCGAGCTGCTGATGTTCCGCCACCCCGCGATCCAGGAGGCCTGCGTCATCTCGACCAAGGACGACTACCGCGGCGAATCGGTCAAGGCCGTGGTGGTGCTGCGCGCCACGCACAAGGACACGACCGAGCAGCAGATCATCGACTGGTGCCGCGAGAACATGGCGGTCTACAAGATTCCGCGCAAGGTGGAGTTTGTCGATGCGCTGCCCAAGAGCGGCAGTGGCAAGGTGATGTGGCGCCTGCTGCAGGAGAAGGAAGGCACGGCGGCCTGATTGCCGCTTTGTCTTTGCTAGGGCTGGCGCGCGTAGCGCCCCGGCGCCTGGCCCACATGGCGGCTGAAGGCCGTGCTGAACGTGCTGGCCGAGCTGTAGCCGACGCGCGCGGCCACCTCCGCCGGCGCGCAGCCGCCGCGGCGCAGCAGGTCCTTGGCGAGCGCCATGCGCCACGCCAGCAGGTATTCCATCGGCGGCAGGCCCACGGCGCGCGAGAAGCGCTCGAAGAAGGCCGAGCGCGAGAGCGCGGCCTTGCCGGCGAGCTCTTGCACCGTCCATGAACGCGCGGGGTCCGCGTGCATGTGCCGCACGGCGGCGGCCAGCCGGCTGTCCGCCAGCGCGCGCAGCAGCCCCGGCGGCGCGCCTTCGCCGGGCGCCGAGCGCAGCGCCTCGATCAGCAGCACCTCGACCAGCCGCCCGAGCACGAGGTCGCGCCCCGGCCGCTGCGCCAAGGACTCTTCGCGCACGAGCTGCACCAGCAGCGACAGCCGCGCGACCCCGCGCATGTGCAGCACCGAAGGCAGCAGCGACACCATCAGGGCCGCGTCGGGCGAATCGAAGGCGAAGTAACCGCCGAGCATGCGCACGTCGGGCGGGCCGTTCCGGTCGCCGTGGCGGACCTCGCCATGTGCGTCCTCGCGCACCGCCTGTTCATGCGGGTCGAGAAACACCGGCGGCGCCGGCGTGCGCCCCGACAGCGTGAAGCCGGGCGTGGCCGGCATGAGCAGGAAGTCGCCCGCGGCCAGCGTCAGCGGCGGCTGGCCGTCGACCGCGAGGATGCACTCGCCCTCGAGCATGGTGCAGAAGCTGGGCTGGCCGAAGGCCGTGTAGCGCACGGCCCAGGCGCCGGCGCCCGCGATCACCTTGGAATACACGGCGCGCGGGCGAAGCAGCGCGATGACCTCGGCCAGGGGATCGGCCATGGCTGGACTCCTGCAAAAGAAATGGCGACGTTCGATGGTAGCAAGTCCGGTCGGTCGTCCCTATCGTTGGGGCTCTTCATCACCCACCACCAAGGAACCCCATTGAAAACCGCACTCATCACCGGCTGCTCCTCCGGCTACGGCCTGGCCATCGCGCGCCACTTCCAGGCCCAGGGCTGGCGCGTCGTCGCCACCATGCGCACGCCGCGCGACGATCTCTTTCCCGACGCGCCGAACCTGCGCGTGCTGCCGCTCGACGTGACGCAACCCGACAGCATCGCCGCCGCCATCGAGAACGCGGGCCCGATCGATGTGCTCGTGAACAACGCCGGCGTCGGTCTCTTCGGCGCCTTCGAGGCCACGCCCATGGCCACCGTGCGCGAGGTGTTCGAGACCAACACCTTCGGCATGATGGCCATGGCGCAGGCCGTGCTGCCGCAGTTCCGGGCGCGGCGCTCGGGGGTGCTGGTCAACGTCACGTCGACTGTGACGCTCGCGCCGATGCCGCTGGTGGCCGCGTACACCGCGAGCAAGACGGCGATCGAGGGCTTCACCGCCTCGCTCGCGTTCGAGCTGGCGGCGTTCAACGTGCGCGTGAAGCTGGTCGAGCCGGGCTACGGGCCCGGCACGCGGTTCACCGAGAACGGGGCGCAGCGCATGCAGGGCTTGATCCCGCCGGACTACGCACCGCTGGCGCAGGGCGTCTTCGCGGCGCTGGGCAACCCCACGGCCGTGACCACGGCGGCCGACGTGGCCGAGGCCGTCTGGCGCGCCGCGAACGACGCGGCGGCGACGCTGCGCTATCCGGCGGGCGCGGACGCGGTGGCGCTCGCGGCGGCCCGGCCGGCCTGAGCCACGCAGTCCGCCGCGCGGGCAGGGCGGCACTGCGGCCTTTTTGCTTAAAATGAGAATAATTCTTATTTGTAGGCGGAGCCCCCGCCGCCGTGCCGCCCGCCATGTCCGCTGCCGAAGCCGCCTTCCAGCAAGTCCACACCCTCTACAGCGACCACCACGGCTGGCTGCAGTCGTGGCTGCGCAAGAAGCTCGGCAACTCGTGCGACGCGGCCGACCTGACGCAGGACACCTTCGCGCGGCTGCTGACGGCGCGCAACCCCGAGGTCATCGTGCAGCCGCGCGCCTACCTCACGAGCGTGGCCAGGAACATCCTCGTGAACTGGTACCAGCGCCAGGCGCTGGAGCGGGCCTACCTGGAGGCGCTGGCCGTGATGCCCGAGCCCGAGGCGCCGTCGCCCGAGCAGCGGCTGGTGATTTTGCAGACGCTGCACGAGATCGACGCGATGCTCGACGCCCTCAAGCCGCTCGCGCGCCGGGCCTTCCTGCTGTCGCAGCTCGACGGCATGAAGTACGAGGACATCGCGCGCGAGCTGGGCGTGTCGCTGGTCACGGTCAAGCGCTACATGCAGCAGGGCTTCCGGGGCTGCCTGGCGGTGATGGCATGAGCGCCGCGCCGGGCCGCCCCAAGCAAGCGCGCGCCGAAGTGCGAAGCACGAAGGCATTCTGATGAGCGCGATGAATTTCGAAACATCGACGCTCGCCCCGCGCGTGCTCGACGAAGCCGCCGAATGGCTGATGCGGCTGCACGACAGCGCCGTCACCGACGAAGACCGCCGCGCCTGCGAGCGCTGGCGCCAGAGCCACCCCGACCACGCACGCGCCTGGGCGCGCGCCGAGCAGCTGATGAACAAGCTCGGCGGCCTGCCGCCGGCGCTGGCGATGTCGTCGCTCGCGCGACCTGCGCGCGGCAACGCGAACAACCGCCGCGCCACCCTCGGCCGGCTGGCCGCGCTGCTGGCGGCCGTGCCCGCCGGCTGGCTCGGCTGGCAGGCGGTCGAGATGGCGGGCGAGCGCGGCTGGATGGCCGGGCACCGCACCGCCACCGGCGAGCGCCGCGAACTGCGGCTGGCCGACGGCAGCCGCCTCACGCTCAACACCGCCAGCGCGGTCGATGTGCATTTCGACGGCACGCAGCGTCGCGTGGTGCTGCAGGCGGGCGAGATCTTCATCGCCACCGCGCCCGACCCCGCCGCCGCGCACCGCCCGTTCCGCGTGGCCAGCGCCGGCGGCACGCTGGAGGCCCTGGGCACGCGCTTCAGCGTGCGCAAGGAAGCGGGCGGCGCCACCCACATCGCCGTGCTCGAAGGCGCGGTGCGCATCACGCCCGAGCGCGCCGCCGCGCGCGTGCTGCCGGCGGGGCAGCAGGCCCGCTTTACCGCCGACGGCATCGACGACTTCCGTCCGGCGGACGCCTCGGTGCTGGCCTGGACGCAGGGCATGCTGCTGGCCGACGGCATGCGGCTGGCCGACTTCGCCGCCGAGCTGTCGCGCTACCGCCCCGGCCTGCTGCAGTGCGACGCGGCGGTGGCCGAGCTGCGTGTCTCGGGCGCCTTTCCGCTGGCCGACACCGACGGCGTGCTGCGCATGCTGGTGTCGACCTACCCGGTGGATGCGGCCACGCGCCTGCGCGGCTACTGGGTCACGCTCGTGCCGCGAGCGGCACCCGAAGAGCGCGCGACGGGCGCTTCGAAAAATATATCGATCCGGGGGTGAGACTTTTTTTCGTTTCGGCTGGCAAGGAGGGTGAAGAACCCACCGTTGCCCAACCGAAAGGCCCGTCTCCATGTCTGCATCCCGCCCGTCCGCCTTGCGCCCGTTCGCAGAGCGCCGCCTGAACACCGTCCTTCGCCATGCCCTGGTGGCGCTCGCCCTCGGCGGCCTGGTCGGCGCGGGAGGGCCGGCCTTCGCGCAGGCGTCGTCGTCCTCGCTCGACGCCGCCGCGTCCCACGCCTACGACATTCCCGCCGGCCCGCTGGGCCGCACGCTCGCCGCCTTCGCGGCCGGCAACGGCATCGCGCTGTCGTTCGACCCCGCGCTCACGCAGGGGCGCAGCAGCCCCGCGGTGGCGGGCCGCTACACCGCACGCGAAGCCATCGAGCGCCTGCTCGCGGGCAGCGGCCTGCAGGTGGTGGCGCGCACCGACGGCAGCTACACGCTGAACCGCCGCGAGGCCGGCACGCCCGCCGCAGGGGCCGGCGGCGTCGATACGCTCTCGCCCGTCACCGTCACGGCCGAGGCCGACCGCAGCGGCACCACCGAAGGCACCGGCGCCTACACCACGCGCGCCACGGCGGCGGCCACCGGGCTCGCGCTCTCGCCGCGCGAGACGCCGCAGTCGGTCACCGTCATCACGCGCCAGCAGATCGACGACCAGAACCTGCTGTCGCTCGGCCAGGCCATGCAGAGCGTGCCCGGCGTGTTCTCGGTGAGCTCCGACAGCGACCGCACCGACCTGTACGCGCGCGGCTTCTACATCGACAACTACCAGTACGACGGCGTGCCGACCACGGTCACCACCGACTTCTTCGGCGCCTCCACCAACGACCCGGTGCTGTACGACCGCATCGAGGTCGTGCGCGGCTCGACGGGGCTGCTCACCGGCGCGGGCAACCCCTCGGCCTCGGTGAACCTGGTGCGCAAGCACGCCGACAGCAAGGTGTTCGCCGGCAACGCATCGCTCGCGCTGGGTTCGTGGAACCTGCGCCGCGGCACGGTCGACCTGCAGACGCCGGTCACGAAAGACGGCCGCGTGCGCGCCCGCCTCATCGGCATGACGGAAGACCGTGACTCCTTCATCGACATGTACCACGGCCGCAAGCACGTGCTGTACGGCGTGGTCGATGCCGACCTCACGCCCAGCACCACGCTGAGCGTGGGCATCGAGTCGCAGGCCACGCGGCCCACCTCGTCGACCTGGGGCGGGCTGCCGCTGACCTTCAGCGACGGCACGGCCACGCGCTGGGACCGCTCCAAGACCGTCGGCACACCGTGGACCCACTGGGACACGACCACCACCACCGCCTTCGCGAACCTCACGCACCAGTTCGACAACGGCTGGAAGCTCAAGGCCAACGGCTCGCACCGGCAGAGCAAGCAGAACGCCAAGCTGCTGTACCTGTACCGCGACCTCGACCGCCTCACCGGCACCGGCCTGGGCTCGCTGCCCGGCTACTTCGAGCACCAGTTCCGCCAGAACAGCCTCGACCTGCAGGCCACCGGCCCGTTCACGTTGCTGGGCCGCACGCACGAACTCGTGGTGGGCGTCAGCAACAGCCAGTCGCGCTACGTGGAGGCGAGCCATCCACGCACCAGCGCGTTGCCCGACACCGGCAACTTCTACGACTGGAACGCTGCGTCGTACCCCGAGCCGGGCTGGGACCCGCTGAAGGTCTCGGCCATCACCAAGACGCGCCAGACCGGCTACTACGGCGCCGCGCGCCTGTCGCTGGCCGATTCGCTCAAGCTCATCGTGGGCGGGCGCCAGAACAGCTGGCGTTCCACGCGCCTGACCGCCGACGCCCCGGCCACGCGCAAGCACGAGGTGTTCACGCCCTACGCGGGCCTGGTGTACGACCTGAGCGAGAACTACTCGGTGTACGCGAGCTACACCGACATCTTCCAGCCGCAGAACTACCGCGACGCCAGCGGCGCGTACCTCGACCCGGTGACCGGCAAGAGCTACGAGATCGGCCTCAAGGGCGAGCACCTGAACGGCAAGCTCAACACCTCCATCGCCGTCTTCCGCGCCGAGCAGGAGAACGTGGCGCAGCGCGACGGCACGAAGCTCGTGCCCAACTCGAGCGAAGGCGCCTATTACGGCGCGCGCGGCGTGACCAGCAAGGGCATCGAGCTGCAGGTGTCGGGCGAACTGGCCCCGGGCTGGCAGCTCAACGCAGGCATCGCACGCACGCTGGGCCGCGAAGGCAACGGCAACCGCATCAACACCGCCATGCCGACCACGCAGGCCACGCTGTTCACCACCTACCGGCTGCCCGGCGCGTGGCACCGGCTCACGCTGGGCGGCGGCGTCAACTGGCAGAACCGCACCTACTACGCGTACAGCGTGGGCGATGTCGACCTGCGCTACCAGCAGGGCTCGCGCGCGGTCGTGAGCCTGATGGCGCGCTACGCCTTCACGCCCAGGCTGGCGCTGCAGCTGAACATCGAGAACCTCTTCGACAAGAAGTACTACAGCAACATCGACGGGCAGGCCTACTTCGGCACGCCGCGCAACGCGGTGGCGACGCTGAGCTATGCGTTCTGACCGGGAAAAGGCGCGGGGCATGACCCTTTTTTCGTTCTCGTTTGTCATGTAGGGGAGGGGCGCATGTCCGCGCCCCGTTTTCCGGTCCCCGATGAACACCCGCACCTCCTCCTTTTCTCCCGCCTTGCGGCTGCTGTCCCGCGTCGCGGCCGCCGTGCTCGGCGGCTACGCGCTGGCCTCGGCCGCCGCTGTCTTCCTGGCCGCCGTGCTGCCGGCCGGCCCCGCCGAGGCCGCGCTCGGGGGCATGCAGTTCAGCTTCGCGGTCTACACCGTCGCCGTGATCTGGGCCTTTGCGCCCGTGTCGCTGCCGCGCGCCTGGGCCGGCTTGCTGCTGCCCGCCGTGGTGCTGGCCGGGCTGGGCCTGGCGCTGCGCGGCGCGGGAGGCGGCGCATGAGCACGAAGACAACCAAGGCGCCGTCGCAGGGCGGCTTCCGCCAGGCCCAGGCCTGGCTGCACACCTGGTGCGGCCTGTGGTTCTCGTGGCTGCTGTTCGCGGTGTTCCTCACCGGCACGCTGGCCGTGTTCGACGAGCCCATCACCCACTGGATGACGCCGGAGCACCACGCCGAGGAAGCCGCCGCCGCAGCCAGGAAGGGCGAACCCACGGCCGACCGCGCGCAGCGCCTGGCCTGGGGCATGGCCTACATGGCCGAGCACCACCCGGGCGCCTCGATGTGGGAACTGTGGCCTTCGGATGCGCAAGGCGGCGGCGAGCTGCGCGTGTTCTGGTTCGACGCCAACCGCCAGTACGCGGGCGTTGCGCTCGACCCCGCCACCGGCAAGCCGTTGAAGGAAGACGGCGGTCACGCGGCGCGCGCCACGCTCGGCGGCCACCACTTCGTTGACTTCCACTACGAGCTGCACGCCGGCACCGTCGGCCTGTGGATCGTCGGCATCGCCGCGATGGCGATGCTGGTGGCGCTGGTGTCGGGCGTCATCACGCACAAGCGCATCTTCAAGGACTTCTTCACCTTCCGGCCCAAGAAAGGCCAGCGCAGCTGGCTCGACGCGCACAACGCCGTGGCGGTGCTGACCTTGCCCTTCCAGTTCATGATCGCCTACACCGGCCTCGTGATCTCGGGCACCAGCTTCATGCCGGCCCCCAAGGTCTTGCACTACGGCACGGGCCCGCAGGCACAGGTGCGTTTCGTCTCCGAACTGGGCGACAGCGACAAGCCCGCCGCCACCGGCCGCGCGATGCCCGTGCCCGTGCTCGAACCGTTCGCCGCGCGCGGCCAGGAGCGCATGGGCCAGCCGGTGCGCGCGGTCGTCATCGACCACCCGGGCGACGCGGCTGCGCGTATCGGCGTGTACGGATGGAACGGCGACGACGAATCCGCGCGCCGGCTCAGCGCCACCACCGGCATGGTGCAGTTCTCGGCCGCCAGCGGCGAGGTGCAGCGCGTGCGCCTGCCGGGCGCCGCGGACGGAGGGGCCGCCATGCTCGCGCAGTCGGCCATGGGCGGGCTGCACATGGTCACCTTCGGCGGCTGGCCGATGAAGTGGCTCTACTTCCTGTGCGGGCTCGCGGGCACCGCGATGATGGGTTCGGGTGCCGTGCTGTTCATCGTCAAGCGCCGCCAGAAGCACCTGGGCGAATTCGGCGGCGCGACGGCGCGGGTCTACCGGCTGATCGAAGCATTGAACGTCGCGGCCATCGCCGGGCTGGCCATCGCCTGCGTGGGCTACCTGTGGGCCAACCGGCTGGTGCCGGTCGGCATCGGGCACCGCGCGGACCGCGAACTGCAGGTCTTCTTCGCGCTGTGGGCGCTGGCGCTGGTGCATGCCTTCGTGCGCCCGCCGGCGCGCGCGTGGCGCGAGCAGCTCGGTGCGCTGGCTGCGCTGTGTCTGCTGTTGCCGGTGCTCAACTTCGTGACCACGGGCGATCACTTGCTGGCGCAGTTCCTGCGCAGCGATTGGGAAAGCCTCGGGGTCGAACTGGGTGTCGTGGCCTTCGGGTTTGCGGCGCTGGGCGCGCTGCGCCATCTGCTGCGGAAGGCGGCGCGATGACGACGGCATGGGCTTCGTTGCTTGGCCTTGCGCTGGCGTATGCGGGCATGTCGTGCCTGAGCTTTGCCATGGACCGGCACCATGAGCAGCTGACGCGCGGACGCGAAGTGCCCGCGCGCCGGCGCAGGGGCTTGCGCGTGATCGGCATGGTGCTGTTGGCCGCGGCCATCGTGCCCTGCGTGATGGCGTGGGGCCCCACGGTCGGGACGGTCGCCTGGCTGGGCTTCCTGTCGGCGGGTGCGTTGCCGGTGGCCTTGCTGTTGCCGTACCGCCCGCGCGCCGTGGCGTGGGGCGCCGGCGCTGCCGCCGTGGCCGGTGGTGCGGGGCTTGCGCCGGTGCTGGCGGCGCTGCTGCGCTGAGGTCAGTCCACCTTGATGGCTGCGGCCTTGACCACCTGCTGCGCCTTCGCGGTCTCGTCGGCGATGAACTTGTTGAACTGCGCGGAGGGCATGGTGAAAGGCTCGGCGCCGAGCTTCTCCAGCCGCTCCTTCAGTTCGGGCGCGACCATGATCTTCGCGACCTCGGCCTGCAGCCGTTCCACCACGGGCTGCGGTGTCTTGGCGGGCGCGAACAGGCCGACCCAGAACAGGTAGGCCGAGCCCGGCACGCCGGCCTCCACGGTGGTGGGCGCGTCGGGCAGGACGGACGAGCGACCGGCGGTGCCCACGGCCAGCGCCTTCAGCTTGCCGCTCTTGATCAGCGGCAGCGCCGACACCATCGGCGCGAAGAACCAGTCCACGCGCCCGGCCATCACCTCGGTCATGGCTTCGGGCGTGCCGCGAAAGGGCACATGCTGCGCATCGACGCCGGCCGCGAGGCGGAACACCTCCGCGTTCATGTGCGTGGCCGAGCCGTTGCCCGCGGAGCCGTAGTTCAGCCCGCCGTGCTTGGCCTTCGCCTTGGCCACGAGGTCTTTCACATCGGTGAAGTGCGAGGGCGCGGTCACCAGTACGTTGGGCAGGCTGGCCATCGGCGTCACGCCCGTGAAGTCCTTCAGCGTGTCGTACGACAGGCCCTTGTAGATCCACGGGTTCACGAGATGGCCGGCCGAATGCACCAGCAGCGTGTAGCCGTCGGCCGGCGCCTTGGCGGCGATGGCCGCGCCCAGCGTGCCGCCCGCGCCGGGGCGGTTGTCCACGATCACGCTGGTGCCCAGCGCGGGCCCGAGCTTTTCGGCGACCAGGCGCGCGACGATGTCGGTGCCGCTGCCCGCCGTGAAGGGCACGACCAGCTTGATGGGCTGCGTGCCCGGCCACGCGCCTTGTGCATGGGCGCCGCCGAGCGTGCAGGCCGCGAGTGCCGCAGCGATCGTGAGTGCCTGTCGGCGGCTCCAGGGGAATGTCTTCTTCATGCGTCTTGTCTCCGTTGATTGGTTGGTGCGAGCGATGAATGACTGACTGGGAAAGGAGCGCGCTAGGCGGGCGGTGCGTTCGCCATCACCAGCGCCACCAGCACCGGGCGGTTGCTGCGGTTCTCGAGCTGGCGCTTCTCGCCGGGCGCGAAGCGGCAGCTGTCGTAGGGCAGGAGCACGTCTTCCTGGTGCGCGCCGTCGAGTTCGCCGACGACGTGCAGCTCGCCCTCGAGCACGAGGTAGAGTTTTTCCATCGGCGAGCCGTCCAGCCCGGTGCGGCCGCCGGGCAGGATCTGGCTCATGCCCATCCACATCTGCGTCGAGGGGCCGGCTTCCTTGCCCTGCAGGCGCAGGCAGCGCATGTCGAAGTGGTTGGGCGCCTCGTAGTGCGGCGCCTCGCTGAAACGGGTCACATGCATGGTGGGTGTCCTTGGGGCTCAGGGGCGCAGCACGACGCGGTCGGTGCTGCCCGACAGCACCAGCCGGTAGGCGTCGATCGCTTCGTCGAGCGCGAAGTGGCGTGCCACGGGAAAGGGTTTCAGCGTGCCGCGCTCGAAGCCTTCGCGCATCGCGTCGAGTTGCGCGGTGGACGCCACGCAGTCCATCGCCAGCGAGTCGATGCCCACGTAGGTGTGCATGCCGCGGTAGAACGCGAAGATGTCGAAGGGCACCGCGCGGTCGTGCGTGGCGATGAAGATCTGCGTGGCCCCCTTGGCCATCGCCTTGTTGGCGGCCTCGAAGTAGGCGCTGCCCACGGTGTTGTAGACGATGTGCGCGCCGCGTCCGTCGGTGAGTTCGCGCACCTGCGCGCCCACGTCGGCGTGGTGGCGCGCATCGACCACGTCGACCGGCGCGCTCGCGAACCCTGCGAAGGGCCCGGGGCCGCGCTGCACCGCGATCACGCGCGCGCCGGCCTGCGCGGCCAGCTGCACCGCCGCCTGCCCGACCTTGCCGTTGGCGCCCAGCACCAGCACCGTCTGGCCCGCCTGCGGCATGCCGCAGCGCCGGAAGCCCTCGTAGGCCGTGACGAAGGGCACGCCCACCGCGCCGGCCTCGTCCATCGAGATGCCCTTCGGCTTGGCGCGCAGGGCCGCTTCGGGCAGCACGAGGTAGCGCGCATGCGAGCCGTCGCGCGTGATGCCGACATCACCGCCCGAGCCGTAGACCTCGCGGCCGATCCATTCCGAAGGGCCGTTCACCACGGTGCCCGCGAAGTCGCGCCCCGGCGTGCGCGGCCAGACGGCCTGCGGCATCAGGCCCAGCGCGGCCTTCACGTCGCTCGGGTTCACGGCGGCGGCCATCACGCGCACCACGGCATGGCCGGATGGGGCCACGGGCTCGGGCTGCGGCGCGGCCTCCAGGCGCAGCGCCTCGAGGTTGGCGGCCTTGCCGTTCACGCGCAGGGCGCGGGGTTCCAGATTGACGGCGCTCATCGTGCAGCTCCCTGAACGGCGCGGGTGTCGGCCAGCCCCAGCATCGCGCGGGCCTCACGCGGGTTGGCGACCTTGCCGCCCAGGCTGCGCAGGATGTCGCGCGCCTTCGCCACGAGCTGCGCGTTGCTTTCGGCCAGCACGCCTTTCTCGAGGTAGATGTTGTCTTCCATGCCCACGCGCACGTGGCCGCCCAGCAGCCACGACTGCGCGACGATGGGGAACTCCGTGCGGCCGATGCCGAAGGCGCTCCAGAAGGCGCCGCGCGGCAGCAGGTTGCGCGCATAGAGCAGCGTCTCGGGCGTGGGCGCGAAGCCATACTTCACGCCGAGCACGAAGGTCCACATGGCGGGCCCGTCGAGCGTGCCGTCGGCGATGAGGTCCAGCGCCAGGTGGATGTCGCCCGAGTCGAAGATCTCCAGCTCGGGCTTCACGCCGGCCTCGCGCATCACCTTCGCCATGCGGCGCACGTTCCTCGGCGTGTTGATCACCACGTCGGGGCCGGAGTTCATGGTGTTGAGGTCGAGCGAGCACACGTCGGGTCGGATCAGCGCGATGTGTTCCACGCGCTTTTCGGGCGGCAGCAGCGTGGTGCCGGGCGCGGCGATCTTCGGATCGTCCTCGCTCGGAATGAAGCGCCCGCCCGGCCCGGTCGTGAGGTTCACGATCAGCTCGCGGTTCTCGCGGCGGATGCGGTCGACCACCTCGCGGTACAGCGCGACCTCCATCGAGGGCTTGCCCGTCTCCGGGTGGCGCACGTGGATGTGCACCTGCGCCGCGCCGGCTTCGGCGGCGGCCAGGCATTCGTCGGCGATCTGCACCGGCGTGATCGGCAGGTGCGGCGTCTGCTCGGGCTTCACGAGGTTGCCCGTGACGGCGCAGGTGATGAGCGTCTTCGCGTTGTTCACAGGTGGCGCCCTCCGTCGACCACGATGCGCGTGCCGGTGACGAAGCGCAGCGTGGTGGCCAGCGCTTCCACGGTGGCCGCCACGTCGTCGGGTTTGCCGATGCGCCCCAGCGGCGTGGTGCTGGCCATCTTGTCCGCGAACTCGGCGCCGCGCCCGGGCACGAAGCCCGACTCGACCGCGCCCGGCGACACCGACACCACGCGCACCGCCGGCGCCAGCGCCTTGGCCAGCGCATCGCCCACCACGTCGAGCCCGGCCTTGGCCGCGACATACGCGAGGTTGCTGCCCACGCCCGTGAAGCCGGCGATGGACGAGATGTTGACCACCAGCCCGTCGCCCGTGGCCTTGAGCATCGGCGCGAAGGCGCGGATGGTGGCGAACACGCCGCGGAAGTTGGCGCGCAGCAGCTCGTCGATGAGGTCGTCGGTCAGCGCGTCGAGGTCGCCGGCGGGCACGGGCTGCGTGTGGCCCGCGCTGTTGACCAGGATGTCGCAGCGCCCGTGCGCGGCCTTCACCTCGGCGGCGGCGGCCTGCAGGCTCGGCGTGTCGACGATGTCGGCGCGGATCGCGCCGTGGCGCTGGCCGCTGTCCGAGGGCAGGGCGGCGGCGCGCGCGGCGGCGTTGTTGTTGTCGCCACCGCGGTGCAGCAGCACGCAGGTGGCGCCCAGCGCGGCCAGCCGCGTGGCGGTGGCATAGCCGATGGCGCCGAGGCCGCCGGTGATGACGGCGATCTTGCCGTGGAGTCGGGATTGGGGATCGAAGCTCATGGGATGAAGGGCAGTTGCGGAATCAGGGGATCGGTGGGCGGGGGAACTTCATCTCGCCGGGTTCGAGCTGGAAGTCGTACTGCAGCGTGGCGCTACCGCCGTCGGGCGCGAGCGCGAAGCGGCCGATGAGCTGGCGCGTCACGCCGAAGGTCGGGTCGCTCTCCAGGTTCTCGTCGTCGTCGGCGAACACCTGCGTGACCAGCACCTTGTGGCCCGGCTTGCTCAGCATGAAGTGCAGGTGCGCGGGCCGGTTCGGGTGGCGTTGCTGCGCGCGCAGCAGCACGCCGCACGGCCCGTCGGTGGGCACGGGGTAGCCGGCGGGGCGCACGCTGCGGAAACGGAAGCGGCCTTGCGCGTCGGTGGTGAAGCGCCCGCGCAGGTTCATGTCGTCCTGTTCCGGGTCCTGGTTCTCGTAGAGCCCGACCGGCGAGGCTTGCCACACGTCGACCGTGACATCGGCCATCGGCTGCCCGCTCACGTCGCGCACCGTGCCCGTCACCTCCAGCGGCGTGCCGGGCGTGCCCGAGCGCGCGATGCTCTCGCCCGCCGCGCAGGCCGGCGAGTTGGCGCGCCAGAAGGGGCCCAGCAGGGCGGCCGGCGATTCGCCGTGCGGGTCCTGGTTGTTCTGCAGCGCCACCACGGTGGACACGCCCAGGATGTCGGCCGCCAGCACCACCTCGTTCTTGGTCTCGCCCGTGGCGTGGCCGATGGCGACGATGAATTCGAGCGCCTGCTCGAACTCCTCCTCGGTCAGCTTCACCTCCTGGACGAAGGCGTGCAGGTGGCGCGTGAGCGCGTCCATCACGGTGCGCAGGCGCGGGTCGGGGGTGCGTTGCATGGCGTCGAGCGCAAAGCCGAGCACCGAATCGGGGGAGGTGGCGATGTTCATCTGCAATCCTTGCAATCGTTTGCATGATCTTAAGGCAGATTCCCAAAAAGTAAAATGGCGGGTATCCGGGATGTCAGAATGGAAATTCGCCGACCATGGCGTACCGGATGACCAACAATCGTTTGCACCAATGAGCACCCATCCCCCCTCCAGCCCCGTCACCATCCGCGACGTCGCCCGTGCCGCCGGGGTGCATGTGTCGACCGTGTCGCGCGCGCTCAGTCCCGAGAAGCGCTCGCTGATCAGCGACGAGGTGCTGCGCGTGGTCGAGGAGGCCGCGCAGCGCCTGGGCTACCGGCCCAACCGCGCGGCCTCGGCGCTGCGCACGGGGCGCACCCACACCATCGGCGTGCTGGTGCCCGACATCACGAACGCGGTGTTCCCTCCGATCCTGCAAGGCATCGAGGCCAGCGCGGCCGCGCGCGGCTACTTCGTGTTCGTCACCAACGTGGTCGATCCGGCGCTGGCGCGGCCGGTGCTCGAGCGCATGCTGGCGCAGCGCGTGGACGGCGTGATCCTGGCCACCGCCACGCGGGACGACCCGCTGGTCGACTTCGTCGCCAAGGCCGGCATGACCGCGGTGCTGGTCAACCGCGCCGACGAGACCGGTCGCCTGCCCGCCGTGGTGAGCGACGACCGGCTGGCGATGAAGCTCGCGGTCGACCACCTCGTGGGCCTGGGCCACAAACGTATCGCGCACCTGGCGGGGCCGCAGACCATCCCCACCGGCGTGGGGCGCCTGCTGGGCGTGGAGCAGGCGCTGCGCGACCACCGCATGAAGCCGGCGCGCATCGTCGAGTGCGCGAGCTACAGCCGCGAGGCGGGCGCGGCAGCGATGAAGCAGATGCTCGCGGCCGGCGCCGCGCCGCAAGCCGTGGTCTGCTGCAACGACCTCGTGGCGCTGGGCGCCTACGACGCGCTGCGCGAGGCCGGCCTGCGCGTGCCGAAGGACATCTCGATCACCGGCCACAACGACATGCCGCTGGTCGACATGGTCGATCCGCCGCTCACCACCATCCGGCTGCCGCACCGCGAACTCGGCTGGCGCGCGGCCGAGATGCTGTTCGAGGAGATCGACGGACAGGCGCTGTCGGCCTCCACCGTGGTGCTGCGCCCGGAGCTGGTGGTGCGCAAGTCGACGGCCGCGCCGGCCGCGCGCTGAACGAAGACGAAAACAAATGCATCCGAAGGGCGGCGCGCACACTTCGCGCCGAGAATCGTCGGCCATTCTTGGCCCCGTGTTCCGCTCCCTTTCCGCATGCGCTTTCGTCCCGTCTTCCTGCTTCTTTCCCTCGGTCTTTCCCTCCCGCTGCTGACCCACGCCGCGTCGTCGCGCACCTGCCTCGTCGTGGGCGTGAGCGACGGCGACACGCTCACCGCGCGCTGTGGCCGCAGTGGCGCTTATGAGCAGGTCAAGGTGCGCATCGCCGCCATCGACGCGCCCGAAAAAGCGCAGCCCTACGGCCAGCGCAGCCGCCAGGCGCTGAGCCGCCTGTGCTACGCCGAGAAGGCCGTCATCACCGAGCGTGACACCGACCGCTACGGCCGCACCGTGGCCGACGTGCGCTGCAACGGCGAGGACGCCGGCCGCCGCCTGGTGGCCGAAGGCTGGGCCTGGGTGTACGACTACCACGGCATCGCGAAGAAGCGCGGCGGCGACCTGTTCCGCCTCGAAGCCGCGGCGCGCGCGCAGCACATCGGCCTGTGGGCCGACACCGCGCCGACACCGCCCTGGGACTGGCGCCGCGAACGGCGGGAGCAACCGCGCAACAGCAACAACCACGGCGGCTCGCAGCCCTGGGGTGACGTGCGCTTCGAACCCCTGTCATGACGGCTTCATGGACGCGCGGGAGCATCGCGGGTTCCCACGATTCCCACGGACCCCCAGGACATGGCCAAAGACTTCGCGCGCATGGAGGACTCCAACCCCTCCGGCAATCCCACCATCCACGACGTGTCCGATCCGCAGCGGCGGGTCTTCGTGCGCGGCGGCCTGGCGGCGGCCGTGGCAGGCCTGTTCGGGCCGCTGGCCGGCTGTGCCAGCACGGGCAGCGGCAGTAGCAACGCCGTGAGCGGCCTGGGCCGCGCCATCGGTTTCAAGAGCGTGCCCATGGCGGCGGTCGACCAGGTCGTCGTGCCCGAGGGCTACCGCACGCAGGTGCTGTACCGCTGGGGCGACCCCACGGGCATCGCGGGCCGCATGCCCGCCTTCAAGACCGACGCTTCCGACTCCGCCGACGACCAGGCGCTGCAGGCCGGCATGCACCACGACGGCATGGCCTTCTTCCCGCTCGATGGATCGAACCGCGGCCTGCTGGTGCTGAACCACGAGTACGTGGACGACGGCCTGCTGCACACCGACGGCATGAAGACCTGGAGCGCCGCGAAGGTGCGCAAGTCGATGCACGCGCACGGCGTGTCGGTGATCGAGCTTCAGCGCGACGGCGCGGCCTGGCAGCAGGTGCTGCCTTCGCGTTTCGCGCGCCGCATCACCGCGCTCACGCCGATGACGCTCACCGGCCCTGCGGCCGGCCACCCGATGCTGCGCACCGCGGGCGACCCCTCGGGCACGCAGGTGCTCGGCACCTTCAACAACTGCGCCAACGGCCAGACGCCGTGGGGCACCTACCTGACCTGCGAGGAAAACTTCGCCGACTACTTCGAGGGCACCGCCACGCCCGACGAGCACCAGAAGCGCTGGGGCCTCAAGAAGGGCAACGGCGCCAAGTACCGCTGGCACGAGCACGAAGAACGCTTCGACGTCGCCAAGCACCCGAACGAATCGAACCGCTACGGCTGGGTGGTCGAGATCGATCCGCAAGACTCGAGCTCGACGCCGCGCAAGCGCACCGCGCTGGGCCGCGCCGCGCACGAAGGCGCCGCCGTGGCACTCACCGACGACGGCCGCGCCGTGGTCTACATGGGCGAGGACTCGCGCTTCGAATACATCTACAAGTTCGTGAGCCGCGACAAAGTGCGCCCCGGCGGCGCCGCCGCCAACCGCGACCTGCTCGACCACGGCACGCTCTACGTGGGCCGCTTCGACGTCGACGGCACGGGCGAATGGCTGCCGCTGGTGCAGGGCAAGGGCGGGCTGGTGGCCGACAAGGGCTTCGCCACGCAGGGCGACGTGCTCATCAAGTCGCGCCAGGCCAGCGACATCCTCGGTGCCACGAAGATGGACCGCCCCGAGTGGACCACCGTCGATCCGCTGACGAAGGAGGTCTACTGCACGCTCACCAACAACAGCAACCGCGGCGCGCCAGGTCAGCCCTTCATGGACGCGGCCAACCCGCGTTCCAACAACACGATGGGCCAGATCATCCGCTGGAAGGAAAGCGGCGACCTCGACGCCACGAAGTTCGCGTGGAACCACCTCGTGCTCGCGGGCGACCCGAAGCAGACGCGCTACGAAGCGCAGGGCAACGTCAAGGGCGACGCCTTCGGCAGCCCCGACGGCCTGATGGTCGATGCGCGCGGCGTGCTGTGGATCCAGACCGACGTGTCGACCTCCACGCTCGGCAAGGGCGACTACACGAACCTGCCCAACAACCAGATGCTGGCCTGCGACCCGACCAAGGGCGAGATCCGCCGCTTTCTGCTCGGCCCGGCCGGTTGCGAGATCACCGGCCTCACGGCCACGCCCGACCTGCGCACGCTGTTCATCAACATCCAGCACCCGGGCGAGCCGGCCAACGAGCGCAGCGACCCCGAGCGCCCGCTCGCCGTGTCGAAGTGGCCCGACGGCGCAGGCCGGCCGCGCTCGGCGACCGTGGTCATCACGAAGATCGACGGTGGGGTGATCGGCAGCTGACGCAGCCAAGGGGGCGCCTCGGGGCTTCAGCAGTGGCCCGAGTACCAGCAGCGCATCTCGGGCATGAGCAGGCCCCAGACGAAGCTGATCGCGCACACGACCAGCATCAGCAGCGCGAACATGCGCAGGCCCTCGGCGCCCCAGCGCGGCGCGAAGATGCTCACGAGAAAGCCCGAGAGGAAGGTGCCTTCGAGCCAGGCCGCGCCGCCCCAGCGCAGGATCCAGAGCCAGAACAGCGCATCGAGCGCATGAAAGACGACCCACCAGAGCAACGTCATCGCGCGGCGTGGGAAGTGCTTACGACTCGCTGCGGCCCTGCACGTCGGCCACCACGCGCGCGTTGCGCTGGAAGCTCCAGTAGGCGCTGGCCCAGTCCCACATCACGACGACGCGGTTGCGGAAACCGATGAGGAAGTACGCGTGCGCGAACAGCCAGAACAGCCACGCGGGCCGGCCGCTGAAGCGCAGCGGGCCGAAGGGCGTGCCCAGGTCGACCACGGCCGAGTTGCGCCCGATGGTGGCCAGGTTGCCGTAGTCGGCGTAGCGGAACGGCACCGTGGGCTGGCCTGCCAGGCGGCGCAGGATGTTCGCCGCCGCCGCGCGGCCGGCCTGCTTGGCGCCGGGCGACACGCCGGGCACCGGCTTGGGCGGCTTGCCGGGCGCGTGGCTCATGGCGGCGGCCAGGTCGCCCACCACGCTGATCTCGGGGTGGCCCGCCAGGCTCAGGTCGGGCTCGACCTTGATGCGGCCCGCGCGGTCGCACTCGACGCCCGTGGCGTTGCCGAGCAGCCGGCCCAGCGGCGAGGCCGCGACGCCGGCCGCCCACACCACGCAGCTGCTGGGAATGCGGTAGCTCTGCAGCGGCGCGCCGTCGGGGCCGCCGCCGGTCTGCACTTCGAGGCCGGCGTTGTCGATGGCGGTGACGCGCGCATTCAGCCGCACCTCCACGCCGAGCCGTTCCAGTTGTTCGAGCGCCTTCTGGCTCAGGCTTTCGGGCATGGCCTGCAGCACGCGCGGGCCGCCCTCGACCAGCAGCACCTGCGCGCTGCCGGGATCGATGCGGCGGAACTCGCCCGCAAGCGTGTGCTTGGCGATCTCGGCCAGCGTGCCGGCCATCTCGACGCCGGTCGGCCCGGCGCCGATCACCACGAAGGTGAGCAGCGCGCGGCGGCGCTCGGGGTCGGCGGTGGTCTCGGCCGTCTCGAAGGACATCAGCACGCGGCGGCGGATCTCGAAGGCGTCGGCCAGCGTCTTCAGGCCCGGCGCGGCGGGCGCCCACTCGTCGTGCCCGAAGTAGCTGTGCGTGGCGCCGGCCGCGACGATCAGGTGGTCGTAGGCGACGTGGCTGCCGTCGGCCAGCTGGATGCTGTGCGCGGCCGGGTCGATGCCCGTCACCTCGGCCAGCAGCGTGGTCACGTTGGCCTGCTTGCGGAACAGGGCGCGCACCGGCGCCGCGATCGACGGCGCCGCGAGCCCGGCGGTCGCCACCTGGTACAGCAGGGGCTGGAACAGGTGGTGGTTGGTCTTGTCGATCACCGTCACATCGACGTCGGCCCGCTGCAGCTTGCGCGCTGCCTCGAGTCCGCCGAAACCGCAGCCGATGATGACAACGTGGGGCCTGGCCGAAGGAGAGGGGGTTTGCATCGCCCGGATCATACGCAGCGGGCCGGGGCCGTTGCCCACAGGACGGGCGCTTGCGGCGGCGAGGCGGCGGCGTCTTGTCCTACGTGCTTTTGTCGCCCGAATGGGCTAAAACTTCCGGCTCACCCGACTGGAGACACCATGAAGTTTTCCCGGCCGATCGCCCCCGTGGCGAGCGCCTTGCGCGAGCAATTCCGCACGGTGCGCGCCGCCAGCGTGGCGCTGGCCGCGCCGCTGTCCGCCGAGGACCAGTGCATCCAGTCGATGCCCGATGCCAGCCCGACCAAGTGGCACCTGGCGCACACGACGTGGTTCTTCGAGACCGTGCTGCTGCAGCCGCATGCGGCGGGGTACCGACCCTTCGATGCGCGTTTTCATTACCTCTTCAACTCCTACTACGAAGCGCTCGGCCCGCGCCACCCGCGCCCCCAGCGCGGGCTGCTCACGCGGCCTTCGCTCGATGAAGTGCACGCCTACCGCCGCCATGTCGACGAGGCGGTGCTCGCGCTGCTGGCTGCGCCGGAGGCGCTCGACTGGGTAGCCATCGAGGCCATCGTCGCGCTCGGGCTGAACCATGAGCAGCAGCACCAGGAGCTGCTGCTCACCGACATCCTGCATGCGCTGTCGTGCAACCCGCTGCTGCCGGCCTACAGGCCCGCGAGCGGCCCCGCGCGGCGGCTGGCGGCCGTGCCGGCCGAGGTGCGCTGGCTGGAACAGCCGGGCGGCACGGTCGAGGTCGGGCATGCGGGCGAAGGCTTCTGCTTCGACAACGAGACGCCGCGCCACGCCGCCTTGCTGCGCCCCTACGCCATCGCCGACCGGCTCGTGAACTGCGGCGACTACGCGCAGTTCATCGCCGACGGCGGTTACCGCCGGCCCGAGCTGTGGCTGTCCGACGGCTGGGCCACGGTGCAGGCGCAGGGCTGGCGCCACCCGGCCTACTGGCTCGAAGCCGACGACCCGCGCATCGCCACCCTCGGCGCCGGCGGCGGCCCTGCCGCGCCCGGCGGCTGGCAGGTGTTCGGCCTGCACGGCGTGCGGCCGATGGAGGCCGACGCGCCCGTGTCCCAGCTGAGCTTCTACGAGGCCGCCGCGTACGCCGAATGGGCCGGCGCACGGTTGCCCACCGAGTTCGAATGGGAGGCCGCCTTCGACGCGCCCGGCATCGCGCAGATGAGCGGCCATGTCTGGCAATGGACGCGTTCCTCGTACGACCCGTACCCGGGCTTTCGTCCGCTGCCCGGCATCGCGGCCGAATACAACGGCAAGTTCATGGTGGGCCAGCTGGTGCTGCGCGGCGGCAGCGTGGCCACGCCGGCCGGCCACACGCGGCCGAGCTACCGCAATTTCTTTCCGCCGGCGGCACGCTGGCAGTTCTCGGGGCTGCGGCTCGCGAAAGACCTTTGACCGACACCTCGATGGAGCCGAGCATCATGCGCAATCCGACCGCCCCGTTCGCCCTCGCCAGCCATCTGCAGCGACAGGAAGCAGCGACCCCGCCCGACACCGCCCCGTGGTCCGAGTTCGGCCGCGCCATGCAGGCCGGCCTGGCACGCACGCCGCGCCACATCTCGCCCAAGTTCTTCTACGACGTGGCCGGCTCGCAGCTGTTCGACCGCATCTGCGAGTTGCCCGAGTACTACCCCACGCGCACCGAGCTGGGCATCCTGGGCGCCTGCGCCGGCGAGATCGCCGCGCAGATCGGGCCGAACGCCGAGATCGTCGAGTTCGGCGCGGGTTCGCTCACCAAGGTGCGGCTGCTGCTCGATGCGCTCGAATCACCCAAGCGCTATCTGCCGATCGACATCTCGGGCGAGCACCTCGAGGCCGCGGCGGCGCGCCTGAAGGCCGACTACCCGGCGCTCGCGGTGCAGCCCATCGCGGCCGACTACACCATGCCGCTCGTGCTGCCCGCGCCCATGGCCGGGGCGGGCCGGCGCGTGGGCTTCTTTCCCGGCTCGACCATCGGCAACTTCGAGCCCGACGAGGCGCTGGCGTTTTTGCAGCTCGCGGCGCGCATGCTGCGGGGCGGCGGCCTGCTGATCGGCGTCGACCTGGTGAAAGACCCCGACCGGCTGCACGCGGCCTACAACGACGCGCAGGGCGTGACGGCGGCGTTCAACCTCAACCTGCTGCGGCGCGCGAACGCGGAGCTGTCGGCCGACTTCGACCTCGACGGCTTCTCGCACGCGGCCTTCTACAACGCACCGATGCGCCGCATCGAGATGCACCTCGTGAGCCGGCGCGCGCAGAGCGTGCAGCTGCGCGGCGAGCGCTTCTCGTTCGAGGAAGGCGAGACCCTGCACACCGAGTACTCGCACAAGTTCACCGTCGAAGGCCTGCAGGCCCTGGCGGTGCGCGCGGGCTTCCGCGTCGGGGCGGTGTGGACCGACCCCGAGCGGCTGTTCAGCGTGCACTGGCTGCTGAGCTGACGCGCTAGCTGTCCAGCCCCGCCAGGCACACGTACTTCACTTCGAGGAAGTCGTCGAGCCCGTACTTCGAGCCTTCGCGCCCCAGCCCCGACTGCTTGACGCCGCCGAAGGGCGCCTCGGCCGTCGACACCAGACCGGTGTTCACGCCCACGATGCCCGATTCGAGCGCCTCGGCCACGCGCATGATGCGGCCGATGTCGCGGCTGTAGAAGTACGCGGCCAGGCCGAACTCGGTGTCGTTGGCCGCGGCGATGGCCTCGGCCTCGGTGTCGAACGCGAAGATCGGCGCCAGCGGGCCGAAGGTTTCCTCGCGCGCGAACAGCATCTCGGGTGTGGCGCCGCCGATCACGGTCGGCTCGTAGAACAGGCCGCCCAGCGCATGGCGCTTGCCGCCCGCGAGCACGGTGCCGCCCTTGGCGACGGCGTCGGCCACGTGCTCCTCGATCTTCTCGACCGCCTTGGCGTCGATCAGCGGGCCCTGGTTGACGCCGGCCTCGGTGCCGTTGCCGACCTTCAGTGCGTTGACCTTGGCCACCAGCTTCTGCGTGAAGGCTTCCAGCACACCGCGCTGCACGTACAAGCGGTTGGCGCACACGCAGGTCTGGCCGGTGTTGCGGTACTTGGACACCATCGCGCCTTCGACGGCCGCATCGACATCGGCATCGTCGAACACGATGAAGGGCGCGTTGCCGCCGAGTTCGAGCGACAGCTTCTTGATGGTGTCGGCCGACTGCTTCATGAGCGTGCGGCCCACCTCTGTCGAACCCGTGAACGTGAGCTTGCGCACGATGGGGCTGCGCGTCATCTCGCCGCCGATCTGGCTGGCCGAGCCGGTGAGCACCGACAGCAGGCCCTTGGGCACGCCCGCGCGCTCGGCGAGCACGGCAAAGGCCAGCGCCGAGAACGGCGTCTGCGTGGCCGGCTTCACGACCATGGCGCAGCCGGCCGCGAGCGCGGGCCCGGCCTTGCGCGTGAGCATGGCGGTGGGAAAGTTCCAGGGCGTGATGGCGGCGGTGACACCCACGGGCTGCTTGAGTGCCAGGATGCGGCGGTCGGCCTGCGGCGCGGGAATGGTGTCGCCGTACACGCGGCGCGCTTCTTCGGCGAACCACTCGATGAACGAGGCGGCGTAGGCGATCTCGCCGCGGCTCTCGGCCAGGGGCTTGCCCTGCTCGGTGGTCATGATCAGCGCGAGGTCGTCCACGTTCGCCAGCATCAGGTCGTTGAGCTTGCGCAGGATGGCCGAGCGTTCCTTGGCGGGCACCTTGGCCCAGGCCTTCTGCGCCTTCTCGGCGGCGGCGATGGCGCGCACGGTTTCCTCGGTGCCGCACATCGGCACGGTGCCGATCTGCTCGCCGGTGGCGGGGTTGGTGACGGCGACGGTGGTGCCGTTGTCGGCATTCACCCAGGCGCCGGCGATGCAGGCCTGCTGGCGCAGCAGGGTCGGGTCTTGGAGTTTCAGTGGCATGGGTGGTTTGTCTCAGGCTTGCAATGCGGCGGCGAGGATGTCGAGGCCTTCGCCGAGCACCGCGTCTTCGATGGTCAGGGGGAACAGGAAGCGGACCACATTGGCGTGCACGCCGCAAGTCAGCAGCAGCAAACCCGCGTCGCGCGCTCGGGTTTGCACCTGCTTCGTGAACTCGGGGTCGGGCGCGCCGTCGGCCCCCGCGAACTCGACCGCCACCATCGCGCCCAGGCCCCGCACGTCCGCGATCTGCGGCACCTTCGCGCGCAGCCCTTCGAGGCGCGCCTTGAGCCGGTCGCCCAGCACCTGCGCGCGCTCACACAGGCGCTCGTCCTCGATCACGTCGAGCACCGCATGCGCCGCCGCAATCGCCAGTGCGTTGGCGGCGTAGGTGCCGCCAAGGCCGCCGGGGGCGGGCGCGTCCATGATCTCGGCGCGGCCGCACACGGCCGACAGCGGCGTGCCGCCGGCCAGGCTCTTGGCCATGGTCATGAGGTCGGGCACCACGTCGTGGTGGTCCATGGCAAACCACTTGCCGGTGCGCGCGAAGCCGGTCTGGATCTCGTCGGCGATCAGCAGGATGCCGTGGCGGTCGCAGATCTCGCGCAGCGCGCGCATGAAGGCGGGCGGCGCGGCGTAGAAGCCGCCTTCGCCCTGCACCGGCTCCAGGATGATGGCTGCCACCTGTTCGGGCTCGATGTCGGCCTTGAAGAGCTGCTCGATGGCGCGCAGCGAATCGTCCACCGACACGCCGTGCAGCGCGATCGGCGCGGGCACGTGGAAGATGCTGCCGGGAAAGGGCCCGAAGCCGGTCTTGTACGGCACCACCTTGCCCGTGAGTGCCATGCCCATGAAGGTGCGGCCGTGAAAGCCCCCGCTCAGTGCCATCACGCCGGGCCGGCGCGTCGCGGCGCGCGCGATCTTGATGGCGTTCTCGACCGCCTCGGCGCCGGTCGTGAAGAAGGCGGTCTTCTTGGCGTGGGTGCCGGGCGTGAGGCGGTTCAGGCGCTCGGCCAGCGACACCACGCTTTCGTACGGCACCACCTGGTAGGCCGTGTGGGTGAAGCGCTCGAGCTGCGCGCGAATGGCCTCCACCACGCGCGGATGCCGGTGGCCGGTGTTGAGCACGGCGATGCCCGAGCCGAAGTCGATGTAGCGCCGGCCTTCGACGTCCCACAGCTCGGCGTTGAGCGCGCGCTCGGCATAGATGGGAAAGCCGATGCCGACGCCGCGCGGCGTGGCGGCGATGCGGCGCGCGTCGATGGCGGCGTTGGTCCTGGATGTCATGAGATTCCTTCGTTGCTTGTGTTGGTTGGAGGCTCAGTGGCTGCCCGGTGCCACCATGCGATGGCGGATCTGGTCGGCGACCACGGCCACGATCAGCAGGGCGCCCAGCACCACCATCTGCAGGTAAGAGCCCACGCTGGCCAGGTTCATGCCGTTCTGCACCAGGCCGATGAAGATGGCGCCCATCACCACGTTGGGCACGCGGCCGATGCCGCCGCGCAGGCTCACGCCGGCGATCACGCAGGCCGCAATCGATTCGAGCGCCACGGTGCCGCCGAGGTTGGCCTCGCCGGTTTCCACGCGCGCCGTGAGCAGCAGGCCGCTCACGGCCGCGAGGCCCGCGCACAGCAGGTAGGCCATGAGCAGCACGCGGCGCGTGTCGATGCCCGAGAGCGCCGCGGCCTTGGCGTTGCCGCCCACCGCGAGCAGGTGCGTGCCGGTCGGCAGGCGCCCCATGAGCAGGCCCATGCCGGCCACGCACACGGCCGTCACGAGGATCGGCACCGGCACGCCGAGCACGGTGCCGAAGCCGAACAGCTCGCTGAACTGCGCCGGCATGCCCGACACCGGCACGCCGCCCGTGAGGAACAGCGCGAAGCCGAAGCCGATCGACTGCACGCCCAGCGTCACGATGAAGGGCGACACGCCGATCACCGCCACGCCGAAGCCGTTGATGAGGCCCACCACCAGCCCGGCGAGCATCCCGCAGGCGCAGCCCACGAGCACCACCATCCAGGCCGCGTCGGGAAAGGCCGCGCCCAGCGCCTGCATGGCGAGCGCGGAGACCACCGAGGTGATCGCCATCACCGTGCCCACCGAGAGGTCGAAGCCGCCGGTCACCAGCGCCAGCATCTGGCCCAGCGACACGAGGATCAGGTAGACCGACTGGCGCAGCAGGTTCACGAGGTTCTGCACCGTGAGGAACTGGTCGGACAGCGTGGCGAACACCACGCAGGCGATCACCAGCATGAAGGGCAGCACGCCCAGGCGCAGGAAGAGGCTGCGCAGCAGGCCGAGGGCGCGCCCGGCCAGGCCGGGCGTGGGAGCCGCCGGGGCGGCGGTGAGGGAAGGTGAAGTCATGAGGAGGGGTTCTCGCTGGGGCCGAAAAACAGGTTGAGCACGGCGGTTTCCTGGATGGCGTCGCCGTGCAGCTCGCCGGCGATCTCGCCGCGGCACATCACGTACACGCGGTGGCTCAGGTGCAGCACCTCGGGCAGGTCGGACGAGATCACGACCACCGCCGCGCCGCCTTCGCAGAGCTTGCGGATCACCTCGTACAGCGCGCTGCGGGTGCCGACATCGACGCCGACCGTGGGCTCGTCGAACACGTAGAGCGCGGCGTCGCGCGTCATGCCCTTGCCGAACAGCACCTTCTGCTGGTTGCCGCCCGAGAGCAGGCCCACGGGCCGCTCGAGGTTGCGCGGCGCGAGTTCGACGCGCTCGGCGGCCGTCGTCGAAAGCCGCCGCCCGAGGCGCTTGCGCAGCCAGCCGCCGCGCCCGCGCAGCGGCCCGTGCACGAGGGGTAGGGTGATGTTGGCGCGCGAGGTGAAGCCGAGCACCAGCCCTTCGCCCTTGCGGTCGGGCGGCAGGTAGAAGAGGCCGTCGTCGAGCAGCTGGCGCACCGTCGCGCCGGTGCGCGGCCGGCCCTTGAACAGCACGCGGCCTTCGCTCACGGGGTCGAGCCCGTAGATCGCGCGGAACAGCTCCGACTTGCCGCAGCCGACCAGTCCGGCCAGCCCGACCACTTCGCCGCGCCGCACCATGAGGCTGGCGTGGCGCACGCCGTTCGGCGAGGCCAGCCCTTCGACCTGCAGCACCACCTCGCCGGGATTGGCGGTGATGCGCGGGTAGATGTTGTCGATGGCGCGCCCGCTCATCAGCTCGATGAGCCGGTCGGCGCTGGTCGCATGCGCGTCCACCGTCGTGACCTTGCGGCCGTCGCGCAGCACCGTGATGCGGTCGGCGATCTGTGCGATCTCCTGCATGCGGTGCGAGATGTAGACGATGCCCACGCCGCGCGCCTTCAGCCGCGCCACCAGTTCGAACAGGCGCTGCGTCTCGGTGTCGGTGAGCGAGGCGGTGGGTTCGTCGAGGATCAGCACCGACACCTCGCCGCGCAGGCCCTTGGCGATCTCCACCATCTGCTGCTGCGCGCGCGTGAGGCCCGCCACGGGCGCGTCGACATCGATCTCGAAACCCAGGTCGGCCAGCATAGTGCGGGCGCGTTCGCGCACCGCCGCGCGGTCGAGCAGGCCGCGCTGGCACGGCTCCTCGCCCAGGCTCAGGTTCTGCGCCACCGACAGCGTGGGGATCAGCGAGAACTCCTGGAACACCGCGCTGATGCCGTGGCGCCGCGCGTCGTGCACGTTGGCGAACTTCACCGGCGCGCCGTGCATGCGGATCTCGCCCGCCGTCGGCACGTTGGCGCCGGCCAGCAGCGAGATCAGCGTGGACTTGCCGGCGCCGTTCTCGCCGAACAGCACGTGCACCTCGCCGGCGCGCAGCTCGAAGTCCATCGCATCGAGCGCGAGCACGCCGGGGTAGCGTTTGCCCAGGCCGAGGGTCTGCAGCAGCACGGGAGCCATGGCCGGCCTACTTGACCTCGAACACCGGCTTGAAGCCGGTCGGCGGCAGGATGTCGGCCTGCTTCACGGTCTTGATGTTGCCGCTGTCGACCACGAAGATCTTCGGGCCGACGTGCTTCACCACGTCCTTGTTCTCCAGTAGGCGCACGGCCTGGTCGACCGCGATGCGGCCCTGGATCACCATCGAGTCGGCCGGCGCGGCCACGATGCGGCCCTTCTGGATGCCTTCGTACACGCCCGGCGTCATGTAGAACGAGAGCACCTGCACCTTCTTGTCGAGGTTGCGTGCGCGCAGGATGCCGGTGGCAGCCTCGGCGGTCACTGCCGTGCCGGCGACGTAGGCCAGGTCGGGGTTGCCCTGCAGCACGTCTTCGACCAGCTTGGCCTGCGCCTCCTTGCCGGTGTCGCCGTACTTCGGGTCGAGCACCGTCACGGCGCTGCCCTTGATCGCTTCCATGAAGCCCTTGTGCGCGGCCTCGACCCAGCCCGCGCCGGCCGGGCCGGGGAACCAGCCGACCTTCACCGGCGGCGAACCGGCAGGGTGCTTCTTCGCGAGGTACTCGCCGGTCGACTGACCCATCGTGTAGAACGACACCAGCGACTTGGCCGACAGGTCGGGCGAGCTGATGCCGTTGACCAGGTCGATCACCGGCACCTTCTTGGCGGCCGTGGCCTTGATGACGTTGTTGAGCCCGTCGCCCGAGATCGCGCCGATGACCACCGCGTTGGCGCCGCGCGCCACGCAGTCCTCGATCTGCGAGACCTGCTTGCCCAGGTTGGTGTAGCCGCCCGCGTCGACCACCTGCAGCTTCACGCCCAGGCGACGCGCCTCTTCGATCACGCCGTAGTCCACGCCGAGCCAGTAGGCGTCCTTCATGTGCGGGAACGACACGCAGATGTCCCACTTCTTCGACGCCTTGGCCAGCGGCGTGTAGTCGATGGGTTTCTTCGTGCCCTCGGCCGAGAAGGCGGGCTCGGTGGCCTCGGCCTTGTAGGGAAACCAGTCGGCGGCCGAGGCCGGGGCGTGCCACGCCAGGGCGGTGGCGAGCGAAGCGGCGATCAATGAAACGCGCAGGGGCGAGCTGTTCATGAAGAACTCCTTGGGTGACAGCGGTGAAGAAAAGGGGGAGGGAACGCGTCAGGCCGCGAGTGCGGCCCGCAGGCGATCGAGCCGTCGTCGGCGTTCGGCGCGGGCTTCGAGCGCCTGCGCCATGTCGACCTCGACGAAGCGCGCCTTGTGGTTGGGCTGCATCTGGGCGATGAGGTCCATGTCGGCGCTGATGACCGTGCCGACCATCGCGTAGCCGCCGCCCGACACCGCATCGCGGTGCAGGATGATCGGCTCGCGCCCGCCCGGCACCTGGATGGAGCCGTACGGGTAGCCTGCGTCGACGATGTTCGACGGGTCGTCGCCCGCGCCGAAGGGCGGCGTGCGTTCCTGGAACTTCAGCGGCGTGCCGTGCTTGTAGCGGTAGCCGATGCGGTCGGCCTCGGAGCCGACGGTCCAGGTGTCGGCGAAGAAGCTGTGCACCGACACCTCCTGCAGGCGATGGAAGTAGATGCCCGGCAGCACGCGCAGGGCCACTTCCTTCTCGAGCACCGGCAGCAGCGCGGCATCGACCGTGCGGCCCGCGCGGGCGCCGGCAGCCGGCGTGCCCACGGGCAACTTGTCGCCGGCCAGCAGCTTGCGGCCGTTGAAGCCGCCGAACGCGCCCAGGCCGTAGGTCGAGCGGCTGCCCAGCACCACCGGCACGTCGATGCCGCCGGCCACGGCGATGCACATGCGTGCGCCGAGCTTCATGAAGTCGAAGCTCAGCTTGTCGCCGGCCTGCACCGTGAACGAGGTGTTGCGCGGCGCTTCGTTGCCGTTGAGCTTGATCTTCGCGTCGGCGCCGGTCACCGCCACCAGCGCGGGTGCGTCGAACTGCAGCTCGGGCCCGAGCAGCGTGCTTTCGATGACGGCCGCGCCTTCGTCGTTGCCCACCAGCAGGTTCGCGAGCACCAGGCTTTGCTGGTCGAGCGCGCCCGACAGCGGAATGCCCAGGTGGTAGTAGCCGGGGCGGCCGGCGTCCTGCACGCTGGTCGCGAGGCCGGGCTTGAGGACTTCAATCGCCATGGAGCACCTTCAGGAGCTGTTGGTTGTAGCCGTCGGGGTCGGCCAAAAAATCGTTGAGCGAGAACGACACGGGCGCGATGCGCAGCGCGTAGGTGCCGGCCTCGACCTGCGCGACCTGGCGGTCGTACTCGGCGCGGTCGATGGGCTTCCACTTGACGATGTCGCCGGGCTGGAAGAACACCATCAGGTCCTTCAGGTACGACAGCCGCTGCGCCGGGTCGAAGATCGGTGCGGGCGTGACGCCGAACATCTGGTAGCCGCCCGCGCCGCGCACCGAGTAGATGCAGCTGAAGCAGCCGCCGTGGCCCAGCGTGAGCTTGGGCGTGTCGGTGCGCGGGCTCAGGTACTTGGGCACCTGGATCTGGCGCTGGCGCTCGACCATCTGGAACAGGAAGGGCAGGCCGGCCACGAAACCGACCATCGACACGAACCACGGCGCCGACGAGTGCGCCTCGATGAAGGCCTCGACCGAGGCGTGGCCGTTGATGCGTGCGGCGTACTCGATGTCGGTGCTCGACGGGTCCTGGTGGCGCTCGCGAAAACGCATCAGCGTCTCGTGCGTCCACGGGTCGTTGTAGAGCACCGGGATCTCGACGATGCGCGTCTGCATCTGCAGGTCGGCATCGCCCAGGCCCGCTTCGATGTCCTTCAGCGTGGCCAGCAGCGCGTCGGGCGCGATCGCATCGGGGTCGAAGCGCACGAGGTAGGCGGCGTTGGCCGGGCAGATCTCGGTCACGCCGGGCAGCGCGCGGCGGCGCAGCTCGTTGCAGATCGCCATGCCCTTGAAGAAGGCGGGCAGCGACATCTCTTCGCTGATCTCGACGAACAGGTGCTCGTCGCCGCCGAAGCTGTAGCGGGCTTGCGGGGGGAGGGTGCTTGCAGCGGTCATGCGGCCACCTTCAACATGGGAGGCGCGTCGGCGAGTGGATTCGCCGCGAGCCAGGTTTCGAGAAAGCCGGTATGGAACGCGGCCTTGGCGACATCCGCGTCCTCGCACAGCGCGCGGTGCAGTGGGATCGTCGTATGGATGCCTTCGACCTGCAACTCGCCGAGCGCGCGCCGCATGCGGGCCAGGGCACTGTCGCGGTCGGTGTCGTGCACGATGAGCTTGCCGAGCAGCGAGTCGTAGTACGCGGGCACGGTGTAGCCGGGGAACAGGAAGGTGTCGAAGCGCACGCCGGGGCCGCCCGGCACCACGAGCTGCGACACGAGGCCGGGGCTCGGCATGAAGTTCTTCGCCGCGTTCTCGGCGTTGATGCGCACCTCGATGGCCGCGCCGGTCAGGCGGATGTCTTCTTGCTTCAGACGCAGCGGCTGGCCCAGCGCGATGCGCAGCATTTCCTTCACGAGGTCGACGCCGGTGACCATCTCGGTGATCGGGTGCTCGACCTGGATGCGCGTGTTCATCTCGATGAAGAAGAACTCGCGCGTGTCGTCGTCGTACAGGTACTCGAGCGTGCCCGCGCCGCGGTAGGCCACGGCGCGTGCGAGCCGCAGTGCCGATTCACACAGCGCGGCGCGCGTGGCCTCGCTGATGGCGGCCGAGGGCGCTTCTTCCCACACCTTCTGGCGGCGCCGCTGCAGCGAGCATTCGCGCTCGAAGCAGTGCACCACGCGCTCGCCGTCGCCGAGGATCTGCACCTCGATGTGGCGCGCCTGGCGGATGAAGCGCTCGAGGTACACCTCGCCGTTGCCGAAGGCGGCCTGCGCTTCGGCGGTGGCGGTGGCGAACTGCTGGCGCAGCTCGGCTTCGTCGTGCGCCACGCGGATGCCGCGCCCGCCGCCGCCGGCCGAGGCCTTGATCATGATCGGGTAGCCGATGTCCTTCGCGACTTCGACGGCGGTGTCCGGGTCGGTCACCACGCCCGCGCTGCCGGGCACGGTGGGCACGCCGGCGCGCAGGGCGGCGGCACGCGCCGCGGCCTTGTCGCCCATGGTGCGGATCGCATGCGGCGTCGGGCCCACGAACACCAGGCCCGCGGCCTCGACGCGCTCGGCGAACGCGGCGTTCTCCGAGAGAAAACCGTAGCCAGGGTGCACCGCGCCGGCGCCGCTGTCGGCGGCGGCCTGCAGGATCGCGTCGATGCTCAGGTAGCTTTTGGTGGCGTGCGCCGGGCCGATGCGCACGGCCTTGTCAGCCATGCGCACGGCGAGGCTCTGCGCGTCGGCGTCGCTGTAGACGGCGACGGTCTTCAGCCCCAGTTCTTTCGCGGCGCGGATGATGCGCACCGCGATCTCGCCCCGGTTGGCGACCAGCAGTGTGTCGAATGCGGCGGTCATGGGCGGTTGCCTCAGGCCGTTTCGATGACGGCCAGCAGCTGGCCCGGATCGACCGGCTCGCCGTTCTCGACCGCGAAGCTGGCCAGGCGCCCCGCGGCGTCGGCCGTGACTTCGCTGAACTGCTTCATCACCTCGACCAGGCCGAGCACGTCGCCCACGGCCACGGTGTCGCCTTCGGCCTTGAACGGCGGCGCGTCGGGCGCCGAGCGGCGGTAGAAGGTGCCCGGCAGCGGGCTCAGGACTTCATGGGTAGCGGGCATCGGGACACTCCTGGAACAGGTTCGGGTAACGAGGAAAAAAACTCAGGCGGGCTTGGCCAGGCCTGCAACTTCGATGCCGTTGTCGGCAAGGGCGCGCCGCGTGGCCTGCACCAGCGCGAGCGCGCCGGGCGTGTCGCTGTGGATGCAGACCGAGTCGAAACCGATCGCCACGTCCTGGCCGTCGACCGTGCGCACCACACCCTCGGTGCAGGCGCGCAGCACCTTGGCGGCCACGGCCTCGGGGTCGAGCGCGCCGACGCGGCGCGTGAAGACGATGGAGCCGCTCAGGTCGTAGTCGCGGTCGGCATAGAACTCGCGCACCACCGGCTGGCCGAGCTCGCGCGCCACCTGGAAGGTGACGGACGATTCCATGCAGAACAGGCGCAGCGTGGGTTCGATCTGCTGCAGCGCGGTGACGAGGGCGCGCGACAGCGCCTCGTCGCGCGCCGCATGCATGTACAGCGCGCCATGCGGCTTGATGTGCTGCAGCGTCATGCCGGCCAGGCGCGCGAACTCGCGCAGCGCGCCGAGCTGGTAGACCATGTCGTTCACCAGCTCGTCGGCCGGCGCGGTGATGTGGCGGCGCCCGAAGCCCACGAGGTCACGAAAGCCCGGGTGCGCGCCGATGCCCACGCCGTGTTCGCGGGCCAGCAGCACCATCTTTCGCATGATGTTCGGATCGCCGGCATGGAAGCCGGTCGCGATGTTGGCCGAGCTGATCAGCGGCATGAGCTGCTCGTCCACGCCGTCGCCGATGGTCCAGGGGCCGAAGCCTTCGCCCATGTCGGAATTCAGATCGATCCGCGTTGTCTTCGTCACGTCGTCCCGCCTTTGTGTGGTGCGCATCGCCAAGGGGGCGATGCAGGTTGGCGCGAAGGTTAGTCAGCAGTCGAAAGGCCGAAAAGCATTGTTTTCAGGCGGCCCGGTATCTGAAAAACAGATGCTGCAAGCCGCTGGATTGGGCGCTACGCTGGAGGGAAGCGATCGCGCGGTATCGGGTTTTCGCCCGAGGCGGGCAGCGCGTATCCGTAAATACCCTAGGAAGACGGCGCCATGTCCCTGACCCTTCGCCAGCTCAAGTACTTCTCGGCGGTGGCCGAGGTGGGGCGCATCTCGCATGCGGCGCTGCAGCTGAACATCTCGCAGTCGGCCGTGACCACCGCCATCCGCGAGCTCGAGGAGCTGATGGGGCAGCAGCTCTTCGAGCGGCACCCGCACGGCGTGGAACTCACCAAGGCCGGGCGCCGCTTCCTGAGCCACGCCTACGCGGTGCTGTCGGCGGCCGACGAGGCGGTGCGCATGCCGCACGAAGGCGAGAACGTCGAGGGCTCGCTCACCGTCGCGGCCAGCTACACGGTGCTGGGCTACTTCCTGCCGCACCACCTGCAGCGCTTCGAGCAGCTGCATCCGCAGGTGACGGTGAAGGTGCACGAGGTGGCGCGCGAGGCCATCGAAGAGGGCCTGATCACGCAGCGCTACGACATCGGCGTGGTGCTCACATCGAACGTGGTGCTGCGCGAGCTGTCGCTCGAAACCTTCTTCGGCTCGCAGCGCCGGCTGTGGGTGCCGGCCAAGCACCCGCTGCTGGACAAGGCCGAGGTGACGCTGGCCGACGTGGCGGCCGAGCCCTACATCATGCTCACGGTGGACGAGGCCGCGGCCACCGCGCTCAAGTACTGGAGCAAGACGCCGCACCAGCCGCAGATCCGGCTGCGCACGAGTTCGGTGGAGGCCGTGCGCAGCACGGTGGCCAACGGGTTGGGCGTGACGGTGCTGTCGGACATGGTGTACCGGCCGTGGTCGCTGGAAGGCAAGCGCATCGAGACCATCAACCTGCGCGACGCGGTGCCCACGATGAACATCGGGCTGGGGTGGAAGCAGGGCGTGGAGTTTTCGCCGGCGATGACCGCGTTCCGCAATTATTTCCGGCAGCTGTTTCTCGAGCCGGCGTCGGGGCGCACCGGGCGCGGTCGCGGCTGAGGTTGCGGGGGAAACCCTGCCGGCATCGGGCCGGGATGACCCGGCGCAAGGAAAGCACGTCGCGCCAGCGTCACAATAGCCGCTGTCCCGAGCGCGCAATGCGGCATCGGCACCTTGCACCTCCCCGGAGATCGATCCCATGAAAGCAACCTGGAACGGCGTCACCATCGCCGAAAGCGACGACACCGTGCTCGTCGAAGGCAACCACTACTTCCCGATGAGTTCGCTCAACCGCGACGTGGTCACCTTCAGCAACCACAAGACCACCTGCCCGTGGAAGGGCTCGGCGAACTACTACTCGCTGCTGGTCAACGGCGAGCTGCATGCCGACGCCGCCTGGTACTACCCCGACCCGAAGCCCGAAGCCGAGGAAATCCGTGACCGCGTCGCGTTCTGGAAGGACGTGAAGGTCAGCGCCCAGTGAGCACCGCCGCCTTCGCTCCCCCGTTCACGCCGCCGGCCGAACTGGCCGGTGCGCTGCGCGAGCACGGCTATGCGGTGCTCAGCCCGCAGGGCGTGTGCGACTGGCTCGGCGTGCCGCTGGCGCAGCTCGAGGCGCTGCACGCCGACTGGAACGACCTGCCGCCCGACGAGTACCTGAAGGACGGCGGCCGCTACCGCACGCGGCGCCACGCCTGCTTCACGGTCGAGGCCGACGCCACGCTGGCGCAGGTGCCGCACCGCGCGCACTGGCAGCCGGTCGAATACAACGCGCTGCACGGCGGCATGCAGCGCTGGTTCGCGCCGATGCTCGACGCCACGGTGGCGCAGCCCGTGTGGCAACGGTTGATGCAGCAGCTGGGCCAGGTCAGCAGCGACATGCGCGGCGCACCGCAGCGCTGGTTCGTGGAAGCACACCAGTTCCGCATCGACACCGCCGGCGGCATCGGCCGCCCGACGCCCGAAGGCGCGCACCGCGACGGTGTCGACCTGGTGGCGGTGGTGCTGATCGGGCGCCAGGGCATCAAGGGCGGCGAGACGCGCGTGTTCGAGGCCAACGGCCGGCGCGGCGAGCGCTTCACCATGACCGAGCCGTGGACGCTGCTGCTGCTGGACGACGCGCGCGTGATCCACGAATCGACGCCGATCCAGCCGATGGAAGAGGGCGGCGATGGGTGGCGCGACACGCTCGTCGTCACCTGCCGTTCCGAGGGTTTCCAGGGGGATTGAGACGCCTGCGGGCTTCGCTGGTCGGAGTCCTACAGGGCGGGTTCGGCATAGCGGTTAAATTCGGGGCCCGACCCGGTGCGAACCGGGTCCGTCAGTCTGTCTGTCTGCGAACGCTAAGCGAGGTCCCGCCATGTTCAATCACATCCTGGTCCCCATCGACGGCTCCGAAACTTCCATGCTCGCGGTCAGCAAGGCCAGCGGTCTCGCCCTGGCCTTCGGCAGCCGCATCACGCTGATCCACGTGATCGACAACTACCCCTTCATCGGCGTGGGCGCGGACTATGCGCTCGGCCAGAACGAATACCTCGCGGCGGCCACCGCCAGCGCCAATGCGGCGCTCGCACGCGGCGTGGCCGCCCTGGCGGCCGAGGGCCTGCACAGCGACCAGCGCGTGATCGACGGCCACGTGGTGCACGAAGGCATCGTGGACACCGCCATCGCCATCGCGGCCGACCTGATCGTGATGGGCTCGCACGGGCGCAGCGGCATCGAGAAACTGCTGCTGGGCAGCGTGACGCAGCGCGTGCTGCAGGACGCCACCATGCCGGTGCTCGTCGTCAAGGGCCGCTGAGCACGAAACCCGCCGCACGCTCGAAGTGCAACGGCTCCCGCGTCGCGGGATGCACGAACCCCAACTCCCTGGCATGCAGCAGCAGGCGCGGCGCGCGTGCCTGCAGCGCGGCATTGCCGTACAGCGCATCGCCCAAAATCGGGTGCCCGATCGACAGCAGGTGAACGCGCAGCTGGTGTGAGCGGCCGGTGAGCGGCTCCAGCAGCACGTGCGTGGCCGCAGGGCCGCCGGGCGGCGACACGCTGGTCAGTGCGCGCCAGCGCGTGAGGCTGGGCTTGCCGGCCGGGTCGATCTTCTGCAGCGGCCGGCGCGGCCAGTCGGCCATCAGCGGGGCGTCGATGAGCGACCAGTCGTCGCGTTGCGGCATCACGCCATCGACCACGGCTTCGTAGCGCTTGTGCACCTCGCGGTCGGCGAAGGCCGCGCTCAGGGCGCGCTGCATCTCCAGGCCGCGCGCCATCACCACGAGGCCGCTGGTGCCCATGTCGAGCCGGTGCACGATGAGCGCGTCGGGCCACTGGCGCTGGGCGCGCGCGCTCAGGCAGTCCTGCTTGTCCTCGCCGCGCCCGGGCACGCACAGCAGGCCGGCGGGCTTGTCGAGCACCAGCAGGTGGGCGTCTTCGTGAACGGGGAGCAGGTCGGGCGGCGAAGCGGTCATGGGGACAGCGAGTGTAGAGAGGCTCAGAAAGCCGGAAGAAGGCTGGGCTATCCTCGACCGATATGCCCGGCGCCGCTTCTTCTCCCTTGTCTCCCACGTTCACCGACCTGAGGCGCGAGCGCCCCTTCATGCAGCTGTGGGTGGCGCGCCTGTTCGGCACCGCCGCCTCGCAGATGATGCTCGTGGCCATCGGCTGGCACATGTACGAGCTGACGGGCAGCGCGTGGGACCTGGGCCTGGTCGGGCTCTACCAGTTCGTGCCCGCGCTGCTGCTCGCGCTGTTGGCCGGCCATGTGGTGGACCGCCACCACCGGGGCCGCATCGTGGCGGTGTGCTTCGCGGTGCAGGGCACGGTGGCGTTGGCGCTGCTGTTCGCGGTGCTGCACAAGAACGACACGCGCGGGCTGCTGCTCGGGCTGTCGCTGGTGCTCGGCGCGGTGCGCGCCTTCCAGATGCCGGCGCAGCAGGCGCTCACGCCGCTGCTGGTGCCGCCGCTGCTGCTGTCGCGCGCGATGGCGTTCAGCTCGGCCGGCATGCAGGGCGCGATCATCGGCGGGCCCGCGCTCGGCGGGCTGCTGTTCGTGGCGGGCATGGCGGTGGTGTACGGCGCGAGCGTGCTGTGCTTCGCGGTGGCCTGCGTGCTGGTGCTGCGGCTGCGCTACGACCACGCGCCGGCCGCGCGCGAGCCGGTCACGCTGGCCACGGTGTTCGCGGGCGTCAATTTCATCTGGCAGCGCAAGCCGGTGCTGGGCGCGGTGTCGCTCGACCTGTTCGCCGTGCTGCTGGGCGGCGCCGTGGCGCTGCTGCCGATCTATGCCAAGGACATCCTGCACACCGGCCCCTGGGGCCTGGGCCTGCTGCGCAGCGCGCCGGCGGTGGGCGCGCTGGTGATGTCGATCGCGCTCACGCGCCGGCCGGTCGAGCGCAACGTGGGACGCACGCTGCTGCTGGCCGTGGGGGCGTTCGGGCTGTGCATGGTGGTGTTCGGGCTGTCGAAGAGCTTTCTCGTCTCGCTCATCGCGCTCGCGGTGTCGGGCGGGGCCGACATGGTCAATGTCGTGATCCGCCAGACGCTGGTACAGCTGGAAACGCCCGACGCCATGCGCGGGCGGGTGAGCGCGGTCAACTCGATCTTCATCGGCGCGAGCAACCAGCTCGGCGAGTTCGAGTCGGGCGCCACGGCGGCGCTGCTGGGGCCGGTCGGCTCGGTGGTGCTCGGCGGCGTGGGGACGATGCTGGTGGCGCTGACGTGGTTCCGCCTGTTCCCGTCGCTGGCGCAGCGCGACCGGCTGGTGGTGGCGGCCCCGGCGTCGGCGCGGTCCTGATCGTCAGTCGAAGAGGGCGCGGGCCTGCGGCGTGTCGAGCGTGAGATCGCTCAGCGCCACGGCCACGCACGGAAGAATCCAGCCGTCGATCTTTTCGTCGAAGCTCAGGCCCGGCCATTCGATGAGGTGGCGGCTCTCGCCCGAGAGCCGCTGGCAGATACAGGTGCGGCAGGTGCCGTTGCGGCACGAACTGGGCAGCTCGATGCCGGCCGCCTCCGCCGCATGCAGCAGCGTGACGCCCGCCTCGGCCTCGAATTCGAGGCCCGACGGTTCGAGACGGACCTTCATCGCGTCGGAGGTTCTTGCTGTTGTTGCTGCTGTTCGCGGCGTTGCTCGCGCAGCATGAAGAGGTACAGGCTCTCGACCTTGTCGCGCGCCCAGGGCGTCTTGCGCAGGAACTTGAGGCTGGAACCCACGCTGGGCTCGCTGATGAAGCAGCGGATCGGCACCAGGTGCCCCAGCTGCTCCCAGCCGTAATAATCGGCCAGCGCAGTCACGATGGCCTCCAGCGTGAGGCCATGCAGCGGGTTGCGCGGCTGCGCCGGCTTGGGGGCGGGCGCGGGGACGTCGGTCACTCGGTCACTTGTTCTTGAGCTTGCCGCGCGGAATCACCGCCGTGGTGACGGTGCGCACGGGCTCGATGCCGCCGGTGGGGGCCTTCGGCGGCGAGGTGTCCTTCTTCGGTTTCTTCGCTTCCTTGTTGGTGCGTTGCTGACCCTTGGCCATGTGCTTTCTCCAGTTGATACGTGCGGATGCCGGAGGAGTTTAGCGGTGCGGCGACAATAGCCGGTTCCACACGTTTTTCCGCTTTCATGTCCGATTACGAAGTTCGCCCCGCCACGATGCGCGACGCCAAGGCCGTCGCCGAAGTCCATGCCCTCTCTGCCAAGGCTGCCTACGAAGGCATCCTGTCCGAAGACGACCTGCGCGTGCTGGCCCCCGCCTCGCGCGAGGCCAAGTGGCGCGAGGCCATCGAATTCAGCGAACCCCAGGTCCATGTGGTGACGCACGGCAGCGAGATCGTCGGTTTCGTGGGCTTCGACCGCTCGCGCGACCCCAAGACCCCGCCCACCACGGGCGAGATCTGGGCCATCTACGTCAAGCCCGAGCACTGGGGCAAGGGCGCCGGCGTGGCCCTGTGGGACGCCGCCCGCGAAGGCCTGGCCGAAGAAGGCTGCACCACGGTCACCATCTGGGTGCCGCTGCGCAACGACCGCGCCATGCGCTTCCACGAACTCGCCGGCTTCAAGCGCGAGATGAAGACGGCCAAGACCACCGCACTGGGCACGGTCCGCGTCGAAGAAATCCGCCTGAAGCGGGCGGTGGACTGATCCACCCCCGGATGCCGCGTACGGTCTTCACCGGCGCGGCCATCGGCTGCGGATAAGCTCGCCGCTTCTTCCACAGCCTGACTTTCGCCCATGGCCACCAGCCTGCTCCTGCTGCTCGACGACATCGCCACCGTGCTCGATGACGTCTCCGTCCTCACCAAAGTTGCTGCCAAGAAGACCGCCGGGGTGCTCGGCGACGACCTCGCGCTGAACGCGCAGCAGGTCACCGGCGTGCGCACCGAGCGCGAGCTGCCGGTGGTGTGGGCCGTGTGCAAGGGCTCCCTCGTCAACAAGGCGATCCTGGTGCCGGCCGCGCTGGCCATCGGTACCTGGCTGCCCTGGCTGGTGACGCCGCTGCTCATGGTGGGCGGCGCGTTCCTGTGCTTCGAGGGCGCCGAGAAGCTGGTCCACAAGTTCCTGCACAAAAAGGAGCACGAGGCCGACACCGCGCGCCACCAGCAGGCCGTGGCCGACACCACGGTCGACGTGGTCGCGGTCGAGAAGGACAAGATCAAGGGCGCGGTGCGCACCGACTTCATCCTCTCCGCCGAAATCATCGCCATCACGCTGGGCACCGTGCAGGGCCAGCCGTTCACGACGCAGCTCAGCGTGCTGGTCGGCATCGCGCTGATCATGACGGTGGGCGTGTATGGCCTCGTGGCCGGCATCGTGAAGCTGGACGACGCGGGCCTGTACCTGAGCCAGCGCAGCAGCGCGGCGGCGCGCGCCCTGGGCCGCGGCATCCTGGCGGCGGCGCCGTGGCTCATGAAGGGCCTGTCGGTGGCCGGCACGGCCGCCATGTTCCTCGTGGGCGGCGGCATCCTGGTGCACGGCGTGCCGGCATTCGGCCATGCGGTCGAAGACTGGGCCAAGGCCACGGGCGGCGTGTTCGGCACGCTGGGCTCGATGGGCGTCAATGCCGTCGTCGGCATCGTGGCCGGTGCCATCGTGCTGGCCGTGGTGGAACTCGTCGGCAAGCTGCGCGGCAAGAAGGCGGCGGCGCACTGAGCGCCTGCTGACCTTGCGGTCGGGCCTCAGCGCTCCGGCTTGCCGCGCTGGAACAGGCCGACGCCGACCAGCGCCACCCCCAGCGCGAGCGCGAACCAGCCGACGAGGTACGCGCCGGCCACCATCTCGAACCAGCGCGTGCCCTGCAGGAAGCGCGGCCCCAGCAGCACGGCGACGCCGATCAGGAGGCAGAGGATGCCGCGCTCGATGGTGCGCAGCTGTCGTTGGGGGCGTCGGGCCATGGGGGTCTTTGCAAGGGAAAACGGAAGCGGCCATTGTCCCGCGCCGCGCGGAGAGGCCGGCAGCCGCCTGAAAACGTCGCGTGCGCACATCGATCGGCACGCAAAAATGCTTCCAAACGTTGCAGAATCGCAGGCCATGCCATACCGCCACCTGCCCACCGGTTCCGCCTTCTTCCTCCCGTTGCGACGCGCCTGCGTGGGTGCCTCGCTGGCCTTGATGGCCGCCACGGCCTTCGCGCAGCCGCAGCCCGACCCCGCCGGCTTTCCGATGGACTCGGTCGGCTACCTCAACGAGGAGCTGCCGCGCATGGAAGCGGCCATTGCCGCGAAGGACCGCAGCTTCTTCCTCGGCGCGATGACGCGCATGGTGCAGTTCTCCGAGCGCTGGGGCTTCAAGGCCAAGGCCAACCCCGAGCTGGCCGCCTACCCGATGTGCACGGCGGCCGTCATGGACTACGCGGTGGTCGGCATGTGCAGGCTGAACCCCGCCGACGACGCCTGCGAGCCGGGCCTGGCGCCGCGTTTCGATGCGAACGTGAAGCGCTGCCGCGAGCTGGCCGCGCAAAAATAGGCCTCCGGCCTTTCGTCTTTTCCTCTCACCGAACGAAGTCCCCGCGCCATGGCCGTGCGTGCGGGGCGGAGACACACGCATGGACTACACCCGCTACCAGACCCTCGCCCTCACGCGCCGCGGCGCGAACGGCGCGGTGCTCGACATCCAGATGCGCGCCACCAACGGCAAGCTGCCCACGGCCGGCCATGACGGCCACCGCGAGCTGGCCGAGATCTGGCGCGATGTGGCGGCCGACGACACGGTGCGCTGCGCCGTGCTGCGCGGCGAGGGCATGGGTTTCTCGGGCGGCGGCGACCTGGGCATGGTGCAGGACATGACCACCGACGACACCGTGCGCCAGCGCGTGTGGAAGGAAGCGCGCGACCTGGTCTACAACCTCGTCAACTGCGACAAGCCCATCGTGAGCGCCATGCACGGCCCGGCCGTGGGCGCGGGGCTGGTGGCGGGGCTGCTGGCCGACATTTCCATTGCGAGCAAGAACGCGAAGATCGTCGATGGTCACACCCGCCTGGGCGTGGCGGCGGGCGACCATGCGGCCATCGTGTGGCCGCTGTTGTGCGGCATGGCCAAGGCCAAGTACCACCTGCTGCTGTGCGAGCCGGTGAGCGGCGAGGAGGCCGAGCGCATCGGCCTGGTGTCGCTGGCGGTGGACGAGGCCGACCTGCTGCCGCGCGCCTACGAGATCGCCGACCGCCTCGCGGCCGGCAGCCAGAGCGCGATCCGCTTCACCAAGTACGCGCTGAACAACTGGCTGCGCCAGGCGGGGCCGACCTTCGACGCCTCACTGGCGCTGGAGTTCATGGGCTTCGCGGGCGCCGACGTGCGCGAGGGCGTGGCCTCGCTGCGCGAGAAGCGCGCGCCGAACTTCGGCTGAGCCGAAGCCCGCCGGATCAGGCCTTGCTCAGCCCCTGCAAGGTCTGCAGCAGCACGACGCGCGTCTGGCCCAGCACCATGCCCTTCCACTCGTCGTTGTCGCAGTAGAACGCGTCGCGCAGGCGGCGGCGGATCTCTCGCTTCTGCGATTCGGGTGCCTCGGGGTGGCGGCGCAGCCAGGTGTCGGCGCGCAGGCGGTCGAGCACTTCCAGGTCGGGCAGCGTGCCGAACTCCAGGCCCATGGGCGCGACGCGCGCGTTCGGGCATTCGTCGTAGGCGGTCGAGATCACCGGGCCCGACACGTCGGCCGAGGCCGAGTCGCCCGCGAACGGCGCGAACACGTCGGCGCCCCACCAGGCGTGGGCCAGCGCGAGGTCTTCGGGCGTGTTGCGGCCCGGGTAGATCTTTTCGCCGTGGCCGTAGGGGCCCAGGCCGGTGTGCACGTCGATCCAGCCCAGGTGCGTGGCCGAGGCCGCGTAGCCGCGCAGGATCGCGCGGATGGTGCGGTTGCTCCACGAGGGCGCGGTGCCGCCGTAGAAGAGGCCGTCGGGCGAGGTGTACTGCCCGCGCGTGACGGCCGCGCGGAAGGCGGTCATGCCGTGCGTGGCGATGTAGGCGGCCACCGCCGCGTCGTCTGCCGGCGTCGGCGGCCAGCTGGCGGGCAGCACCAGCGGCTCCACGTCGGCGTACTCGGCGTTCACCGGCAGCGGCGCGCTGAAGTCGATGTGGTTGCGGTTCAGGTCGATGTTGTCTTCGTTGGTGCGGTGCAGGTGCGAGAAGCCGTGCGGGTTCACCGCGTGCACCAACAGCAGCGCGACGCCCGCGCGTTCGAGGCGCGCGAGCAGGTCGGCGTCGTTCAGCGTGGCCACCTGCGCGCCCGAGCCGCAGAAGCCCTCGGGGCCGTGCGTGCCCGAGGTGACGAGCAGCACCTTCTTGGCGTCGGCCGCGCCGATCAGCGCGACGTCGGTGGCGAGTTCTTCACCGAGCGCGCCGCGGTGCGTCGGGTGCACGAACGACTCGACGGTGGCGCCGCGCGCCGCGGCGGCCTCGAGGAACTTGGCGCGGGCTTCGACGTACGTGCCCGAGAAATGGCGGGTGGCGGCGGTGGCAGGCTGGGACATGGCGGGAAGATTCCTGTGCATGAAGGCGGGAAGGAGGAAGACGGTATCAGGCCGGCGCGTGGGCGTTGGCCGCGTCGATGTCGCGGCCCGTGTGGTCGCGCAACCAAAGGAGCCCGAGCAGCGACACCAATGTCATCCCCACCAGGTACCAGGCCGGCGCGAGCTTGCTCCCGGTGGCGTTGACCAGCCAGGTGCTGACGAAGGGCGCGAAGCCGCCGAAGAGCGCCACGCCGACGCTGTAGACCAGCGACATGCCGCTGGCGCGCACGCGCTTGGGAAACATCTCCGGCAGCATCGTGATGCCCGGCACCGTCTGCACCACCAGGCCGATGCTCAGCACGCCGAGCACGGTGAACAGCACCACGGGCGTGGGCGAGGCGTTGAGCCACAGGAAGCCCGGGTAGATCAGGATCGCCATCACGATGCGGCTCCAGAGGATGAGCGTCTTGCGGCCCACGATGTCCGACCACTTGCCCACGAAGGGCGCGAGCGCGAACGACAGCAGGCCCGTGAGCGCCGCGCCGAACAGCGCCACCGAGGGCGTGAGGCCCAGCTCGCGCACGGCGTAGGTCGGCATGTAGAAGGTGACCACGTAGGCCGCCGTGGTGCCGCCCACCAGCGCGAGGATGGCGGCCAGCACCGTCCTGCCGTGCTGCGTGCAGACGATCTTCAGGCTGCTCTCGCGCGGCGCCTTGGCGTCTTCCGGCGAGATGTGCAGCGATTCTTCGAGGTGGCGGCGGATGTACATGCCCACCGGCGCGATCAGCATGCCGAGCACGAACGGCACGCGCCAGCCCCAGCTCTGCATGGCTTCGGCGGACAGCGAGACGGTCAGCACGCCGACCACCACGGCACCCATCAGCACGCCCAGACCCTGGCTCGCGAACTGCCAGCTCGCCATGTAGCCGCGGTTGGCCGGCGTGGCGTGCTCCACCAGCAGCGTGGTCGATGCGCCCACCTCGCCGCCGGCCGAGAAGCCCTGGATCAGGCGCGCCAGCACGATCACGATCGGCGCCGCGACGCCGATGCTCGCGTAGGTCGGCGTGAACGCGATCAGCGCGCAGCCCAGCGCCATCAAAAAGATCGTGAGCGTCATCGCCTTCTTGCGGCCCGCGCGGTCGGCGTACGCGCCGATCACGATGCCGCCCAGCGGCCGCATGATGAAACCGACGCCGAAGCTCGCCACCGTCAGCAGCAGCTGGCCGTAGGAGCTGAAGGTGGGGAAGAACAGCTTGCCGATCACCAGCGCGAGAAAGCCGTAGACGGTGAAGTCGAAGAACTCCAGGCCGTTGCCGATGGTGGTGGCCACGATGGTCTGGCGCCGGCGGGCCGGCGAGGAAGGCGAGGGCTGGGAAGCGGGGGTGTTCATGTGTCTCCTGTGTGTATCGGGGGCGCAGGCCGCGTGGGCTCGAACCGCGGCGGATGCTAGAGACTCGACGCTGTCATGAAAAGACAATAATTGGGCGTCAACGATAACTTTTGGTTGTCACTCCAAAGATGAAACCCAATCAGTTGCATGCCTTCGTGGCCGTGGTCGAGCAGCTCAGCATCCGCGCCGCCGCGCGCGTGCTCGGCATTTCGCAGCCGGCCGTGACCAAGATCGTGCGCGAGCTGGAGCGCGAGGTCGGCGCGCCGCTGGTGGAGCGCAGTGTGAAAGGCGTGCGGCTCACGCAGTTCGGCCTGGCCTTCGCGCCGCGCGCGCGGCTGCTGCTGGCCGACATGGAACGCGCCCGCGACGAAATCGCGCAGATCCGCGACGGTGCCACCGGCTCGGTCTCGCTGGCCGTGAGCGCCTCGTTCGCGCTCACCGTGCTGCCCGCCGCCTTCAAGGACTTCCACACCCGCCTGCCGGCGGTCGACGTGCAGTTCAGCGAGGCCGTGCTGCCGTGGATGCTCGCGCGGCTGCGCGACGGCTACCTCGACTTCGCGGTGGCGCACATCGTGCCCGGCACACTCGATCCGCAGTTCGAGGCGCTGGAGCTGTTCCCGGTGCAGCTGGTGGTCGGCCTGCGCGAGCGCCATCCGCTGCGCAATGCGCGCTCGCTGAACGACCTTTATGCCGCCGAATGGGTCCTGCCGGGCGACGACCACGGCGGAACCAACGCCGTGGCGCCGCTCTTCACCCCGCTCGGGCTGTCGCCGCCCACGCGCGTGCTGCAGGGCCACTCGGTCACCGTGGCGCTGGCGCTGGTGGGGCACATGGATTTGATCGGCCTCTTCGTCGAGCCGCTGGCAGGGCTCAGCTTCAAGCGCCACGGCATCCGTCGCGTCGACGTGCGCGAGACGCTGCCGATGCTGAACGTGTGCGTGGTGCGCCGGCGCGGGCAGCCGTCGACGCCGGCGGCGCAGCATTTCATCGAGTGCATCCAGCGGGCGTCGGCGGCGGCGATGAAGGTGTAGCGGAGGCGGGGCGGCTCAAAGCCCGAACAGCAGCACCACAAGGGCAACGGTCGCGCCGAGGACCACGTAGCCAATGCCGGTCAGCAGCAGCGCGAAGCCGACGAGATAGATCACGCGCCGTCCCCAGTTCGGCGCGCTCGGTACGCAGCGCCAGTAGACCAGCGCGGCCGCGAGGATCAGCATGCCCTCGATTGCATGGGCGATGACGCGCGTGGCCCCGGCAGAGTGAAAGACCGACCGGTCCAGCCACAGGCCGATAACTCCCGCGAGCGGGATCAAGGCGGCCCAGGCGAGCACGCTGAGCGCGAGCCGCCCCGCCGCCTTCATCGGATGGCCTCGCCCTTGAAGAAGTGAAGAGGCATCGGGCTTTCCCAGCCGGGCGCCTGATAACCGGACACCCCGAGATCGGGGACCGAGCCCATCACGCTGCGCAGCAGTGCGGCGAGGTACGAACTGCTGTTGTATTCGCCGGGGTTCATCCGGTCGCCTCGCAAGCGTGCGGGGAAACTGTAGGGGGACACGTAGCTTGAAAAATCCGTGGCGCGCCTCATCAGCGTGCGCGCGAACGCCTCGGAGCTCATGCCACCGGGCGGCGCCAGCGGAATCTTGACGACGACATCGGTGGGCAGCGTGTTGGCATAGATGTTGGTTCGGATCCGTAACACGTTGTGCAACCCCGCTTCGCCCATCGTCGGTTGACCATCGATCACCGTGAGGCCCGAATAGGCGTCATCGATGACCAGCGAGATGTGCAGGCTGGGATAAGGGGTCCCCACAAGCCCGGCAGGACCGGCCGCCACCCGGCCGTACAGCGTGAACGTCGGTGTCGAGTGCTGCGCACGCCCCACCGAGTTTTCATTGGTGTTCATGAATTTCCTCCCTGATTGGCGTTTCGAAATGGAACGCTCTGGAGGCGATGCTAGGGGCGCGAGCGCCAAAACACTGTTGTCAAATGAGGCTTCCGCTCATCCGGGATCCCTGCCGCTTCCGCGCACCGCAAGTGCCACCGGGCCAAGTCTCCATGGCCCCAGCTCAAGGCCAGAACAACACCAGCGCCACGAAAAGCAGTTTGACGCCGAAGGCCACGAGGGCGCTGGCGACCACCATCAGCACCACGAAGGCGACGAAATAGGCCACGCGGCGGCCCCAGTGCGGCACGCTCGGCACGGCATACCAGTAGAGCAGCGCGGCCGCGCCGAGGTTGATGGCCTGGACCGCATACATGGTGACGCGCGAGGCTTCGGGCGAGTCAAGGATCGACGGGCCCAGCCACATGCAGAGAAGTCCCAGCAGCGGAACCACGGTGACCCAGGCGAGCACGCCGAGCGCCAGGCGTCCGGCCGTCTTCATCGCAGGGCCTCCCGCCTGGTCGATGTTTCATTGGCAGTCATGAATTCCTCCTCGATGGCGTTTCGACATCGAACGCTCTGGCGTCCGATCCTATCGGCAGGGTCCGGCAACTGTTGTCAAATGAGAACTCCTCTCATTCATAATCCCTCCCGCTTCCGCACGCCGGAAGCGTCACCAGGCCGCCGGGAGGCGCGCCGCCAGAAGAACATCCAAGGGATTTGAATGAAGAGAGTTTGTGTGGGCCTCGCGCTCGCCGCCGTACAGGCAGCGCAGGCGCAATCCGTGCCTGCGTCCGCTGTTCCCGAATCTCGGGCAAGCGAGCTGAGCACCGTCAACGTCGAGGCCTCGCGCGCCAACGGCTTCCTGGCCGAGACGGTCGAGGCGGGCACGTTCCGGGGCGCGTCCGTGATGGACGTGCCGGCCACGGTCAACACCGTGACGCGCGAGGTGATCGAGCTGCAGGGCGCGGCGGGCGTGTACGACGTGCTGCGCAACACGGCCGGCGTGACGCGCCAGCAGAACGGCGGCGACACCTTCGACCAGCTCGTCATCCGCGGCATTGCCGTGGAGAACCGCACCAACTACCGCCTCAACGGCGCGCTCGCGATCCCCAACGTGTCGGAAATTCCGATGGAGAACAAGGAGCGCGTCGAGGTGCTCAAGGGCGCGTCGGCGCTGTACTACGGCTTCACCACGCCGGCCGGGGTGATCAACTTCGTCACCAAGCGCGCGGGGCGCACGCCCGTCACCTCGCTCGGGATGAGCGTCGACAACCAGGGCGGGCTGCAGGGGCAGGTCGACATCGGTCGCCAGTTCGGCGAGAACGACCAGTTCGGGCTGCGCCTGAACGCGGCGGGCGGCCAGTTGGGCTCGACCATCGATGGCGTGGACGGCAAGCGCAGCTTCGTCTCGGCCGCCCTCGACTGGCGCGTGAACCGGCGGCTCACGCTCAAGGCCGACATCGAGCATTACCGCAAGCGCATCACCGAGCAGGCCGGCATCGCGCGGCTTGCGGCCGTGAACGGCGTCATCGCGCTGCCGGCGCTGCCCGATCCGCACAAGCTGATCGCACCGCCCTGGGCCGTGTTCGAAGCCGAGGTCACCAACACCCAACTGCGCGCCGACTACGCCTTGAGCGACCACTGGGCGCTCAGCGTGGAGGCCGGCCATTCCGAGGCCGAGCGCGACCGGCGCCTGGCGCAGTTCGGCACCTACAACGTGCGCACCGGCATCGGCCGCCTCACGGGCAACGTGCAGCATCTGGAGCAGCGTTCCGACCTGCTGCGTGCCGAGCTGTTCGGCACCTTCGCCACCGGCGCGCTGCAGCACGAGCTGACGCTCGGCGCGGCGCGCAGTGACAAGACGCAGGCGCCCGTGTTCCAGCGCAACTACGGCGGCGCGACCACGCTGCAGAACCTGTACAACCCCGTGCCCATCGGCGCGCTGGCGCTGAGCGCGACGCCCTCGCGGCCCACCTCGGGCGCGCAGGACAGCGAGGAGCTGGGCCTGTACGCGCTCGACCGCATCACCTTCTCGCCGCAGTGGCAGCTGGTGGCCGGCCTGCGCCACACGCGCTACCAGAGCTGGCAGGGCGCAAGCGCCACGCTGCCAGCCCTCGACTACAGCGTGCGCAAGACCACGCCGCTGGCGGCGCTGAGCTACAAGTTCACGCCCGACCTCATGGCCTATGTGTCGTACTCGCAGGGCGTGGAAGAGGGCGAGGTGGCGCCCGCCGGCACCGCCAACCAGAACACGCGCATGCCGCCGGGCGTGAGCCGGCAGAAGGAGGTCGGCCTGCGCTGGCTGACCGGCGGCGGCACGCTGCTGTCGGGCGCGCTGTTCGACATCGAACGGCCCGGCGCCTACACCGACAGCGCCAACACCTTCGTGGCCAGCGGGCGCCAGCGCTACCGCGGCCTCGAGGTGTCGGCGCAGGGGCGGCTCACGCCCGCGCTGGCGTGGCAGCTCTCGGGCCAGTGGCTGGACGCCGAGTTCCGCCGCATCAACGCGCAGTACGACGGCAAGCGGCCCGAGAACACGGCGCGCACCACGGCGAGCGCCTTTGTCTCGTACGACATCGCGGCGGTGCCGGGGCTGTCGGTCAACGGCGGCGCGTACTTCACGGGGCGTCGTCCCGTCGACGACCTGAACCAGGGCTTCATCGGCGGCACCACCGTCTTCGGCCTGGGCGCGCGCTACGTGGCGCAGTTCATGGGCAGGCGCACCACCTTCCAGCTGAACGTCGACAACGTGGGCGACAAGCGCTACTGGTCGGCGGCCGGCACGCGGCTGGCGGTCGGCACGCCGCGTACGATCAAGGCCCTGGTCAAGATCGATCTTTGAACCCGCGCGCCCCGCCTTGGCGGGGCTTCCTGTTTCCCGTTTTCTTCTGTTTTTCATGGCTTTGCTGCGTCGCGTCTGGTTCCAGATCCATTGGTTCATCGGCATCACGGCGGGCAGCGTGCTGGTCGTCATCGGCCTGAGCGGGGCGACGCTGTCGTTCCGCGCCGAGATCACCGACCTGCTGAACCCGATCCCCGCGGCCTCGGCCGCACCCGCATTGGCACCGCCTGCGCTCGTCGCGCGTGTGCAGGCCGAGATGCCCGGGCGGCGCATCGCGACCGTGGCCGTGTCGACCGAGCCCGGGCGCGCCGCGCGCATCGGGTTCGCGCCGCCGCCCGGTGAGCGGCGCGGCGAGACGCGCTTCGCCGATCCCGCCACCGGCGCGCTGCTGCCCGATCCCGTGGGCGAGCACTTCTTCGAGTTCGTGGAAGAGCTGCACCGCTGGCTGCTGCTGCCGCGCGACGACGGCAAGCCCATCACCGGCTCGCTGGCCGGCCTGTTGCTGCTGCTGGCGCTGTCGGGCCTGTACCTGCGCTGGCCGCGCCGGCCCTTCGCGTGGCGCCAGTGGCTGCGCATCGACTTCGCGCTGCGCGGGCGCGCCTTCCTTTGGAACCTGCATGCGGTGGTCGGCACCGTCGCGCTGCTGGCCTACGTGGTGTCGACCACCACCGGCATGTACTGGGCCTTCGACGGCTTGCGTAAGGCGGTCGACGGCGCGGTCGGCGAGGGCCGCGTGGTGCGCGCCGAACGCGCGCCGGCCGATGCCCTGGTGACGCTCGACCTGGCGCGCGTCTGGCAGGCCTTCGTCGACACCACGGGCGGCGACTGGACCCAGGTGACGCTGCGGCTGCCCGCGCGCAACGGCACGCAGGTGGAGGCCGTCTACCTGCGCACGCACGCCGAGCACGAGCGCGCACGCAACCGCCTGTACCTGCAGGCCGCGACCGGCGAGACGCTGCGCCACGAACGCTATGCCGACAAGCCGCTCGCGGGCCGCCTCGTGAACAGCATCTACCCGCTGCACATGGGCACCTACTGGGGCCTGCCGGGGCGCATCGTGATGATGCTCACCAGCCTGGGGCTCGCGCTGTTCGCGATCAGCGGCTGGATGATGTACCTCGGCCGCCGCCGCACCGCGAAGGCCGTGCGCGCCGAGCGTGCGCGGCTCGATGCGGTCGCCGTGCCCGCCACGTCAGGCGATGCGGGGCAGGTGCTGGTCGCTTTTGCGAGCCAGACCGGCCATGCCGAGCGCCTCGCGCTGCAGACGGCCAGTGCGTTGCAGGCGGCCGATGTCGCGGCGGTGGTGCGGCCTGTGTCGGCGCTGAGCGCTGACGCGCTGCTGCATTTCCGGCAGGTGCTGTGGGTGGCGAGCAGCTTCGGCGAGGGCGAACCGCCCGACAGCGCGCGTGCCTTTGCCCGTGCGTTCGCGCGGCAGGGCGGTCCGGGCTTGCGCCACCTGCGCTACGGCCTGCTCGCGCTGGGCGACCGCCACTACGCGACCTTCTGCGGCTTCGGCCGCAAGCTCGACCACGACCTGCACAACCAGGGTGCGCAGCCGCTGTTCCCCATGATCGAGGTGGACGGCGAAGACCCGGCAGCGCTCGCGCGTTGGCACGATGCGCTGCGCGAAACCTTCGGGGTGCGTGATGCCACGTGGCCTGTGCCGACCGCACCGGCCTTCGACGCCTGGCGGCTCGATGGCCGGCGCCTGCTCAATGCGGGCAGCCAGGGCGATCCGCTGTTCGAGATCGAGCTGCGACGCGTCAGTGGCGGCGCGATGGACTGGACGCCCGGCGCACTGGTCGAGATCGTGCCGCGCCAGATGCACGACGACGGCGCCCCGGCGCCCGCGCCGCGCAGCTATTCGGTCGCGTCGATTCCTTCCGACGGCGCCGTCCAGTTGCTGGTGCGTCAGGCGCGGCACGACAACGGCCTGGGCGTGGCCTCGGGCTGGCTCACGGTCGGTGCGCCGATGGGCGCGGAACTCGCGCTGCGCCTCGTCGCCAACCCGGGCTTCGCGCTGCCCGACGACGCGCGGCCCTGCATCTTCAGCGGCAACGGCTCGGGCTTCGCGGGCCTGCGCGCGCTGCTGCGCGAGCGTGCGCGTCGCGGGCACGGCCGCAACTGGCTGGTGTTCGGCGAACGGCAGGCGTCGCACGACGGCTTCGGCGAGGACGAGGTCGCGGCATGGCAGGCCGGTGGCCTCGTGGCACGCGCCGACTTCGTCTACTCGCGCGACCAGGCGCAGCGCGTGTACGTGCAGGACCGCCTGCGCGAGGCTGGCGAGGTGCTGAAGCAGTGGGTGGACGAAGAGGGTGCGATCGTCTTCGTGTGCGGCAGCCTTGAAGGCATGGCGCCGGGCGTGGACGCGGCGCTCACCGAGGTGCTGGGCGAGAGCGGCATGGACGCGCTCATCGCCGAAGGCCGTTACCGCCGCGACGTGTACTGATCAGGCGGGCGGAAAGCTCACGCCCGGTTCGCCCGTCTGCCACGGCGCGTGCTTGGTCATGATGCGCGCGAACATGTCCGATGCGGTCCAGCCCGCGAGCCAGGCCAGCAGGCGCGGCCAGGGCTGGGCGTCGAACCAGGCCACGTCGACCATCGCGAACTGGCGCACGAAGGGCATGAGCGCCGCGTCGGCCAGCGTGGCGTGCGCGCCGGCCGGCTGCGCCGACATCGCGAGCCGGTCTTCGAGCCCTTGCAGGAAGCGCGCACCCTCGTCGCGCGCGGAGCCTTCCGATGCGGGGTAGCGCGCCGGGTACTTGTAGCGGTCGAGCAGCGGCTTGAAGTCGTTATCGCACGCCGTCACCAACGCGAGCAGGTCGTCGAGCGTGCCGCGCTCCGGCGCCAGCCAGCGCAGCGGATCGTGGCGGCGCAGCGCCCACAGCATCACGTCCAGGCTCTGCTCCAGCACCGCCGCGCCGCCGTCGAGCACCAGCACGGGCACGGTGCCTTTGGGCGAGGCCGCGAGCATCTCGGCGGGCTTGCGCTTGAGCTCGACATCGCGCAGTTCGCAGCGCTGTTCGCTCGCCACCAGCGCGAGCCGGGCCCGCATCGCATAGGGGCAACGGCGGAACGAATAGAGCACGGGGAGGGCGGAATCGGGCATGCGAACCAAAGGTGGACAGGGGGAGCTGGCCGATTGTCGGCCCGTGCCCGCCCGGTCGCGTGGCGGCGGGTTTTTCCTCACAATCGACCGCCATGGGCGAACGCCTTTTCCTCCGGCTCCACGACGACCCGCTGCACGGGCCGGAGTCGAGCGTGCCCGACGGCACGCTGCGGGTGCTGCCGATCGCGCCGGTCCTGCAAGCGCATGTCTCGCACCTGCTGATGTACCGCGAGACCTTCGCGCCCGGCCACGAGGTGCGCGAGCGCGTGCTGCCCGACGGCGCGATCCGGCTGGTCTTCAACTTCGGCGATGCGCCCTCGGCCGACGACGCGCCGGGGCAGGCGGTCGAAGCCATCGGCGCCTTCGCCGCGCCCGCCGTGGTGCGGATGCGCGACACGGTCGAAGGCCTGTCGGTGGCGCTGCGCCCCGGCGCGGCGGCGGCGTTGCTGGGCGTGCCGGCCGGCGAGATCGCGGGCCGCGCGGTGCACCTGGACGAACTCTGGGGCGGCGAGGGCACGACGCTGCTCGTGCGCATGGCCGAAGCGCGCGACGATGCTGCACGCGCCGACCTGCTGCAACAGGCCCTGATGAAGCGCCTGCAGAAAGCCGGCGACGGCACGCCGCCGGCCGCCGCGATGCACGCTGCACGGCTCATCGCCGCCGCCGACGGGCGTCAGGCGCTGCGCGAGGTGGCGCAGGCCGTCGGCGTGGGCGAGCGCCGGCTGCAGCAGATTTTTCATGCGCACGTCGGGCTGTCGCCGCGCGCCTGGGGCCGGCTGGCGCGGCTGCATGCCTGTCTGCGCGCGCTGCGCCTGCACAGCGCGCCGGCCTGGGCCGACATGGCGCTGGACCACGGGTTCTACGACCAGTCGCACCTCGTCAACGAGTTCCGCGCCCTGTGCGGCGTGACGCCCACCGAGTTCCTCGGGCGCCGGGTTTCGGTTTCTTCCAAGACGGCGCGCTGAGGCCGGCCTATCGTGGCCGCTTGTCCTGCCCAAGGACCCTCACCGAACGAAGGAGCAACGACACATGACAGCAGCCCCCTCCACCCCTGACGCCGCGCACCGTCCGCTGGCGGGCCGCGTGGCCGTGGTCACCGGCGCCAGCCGCGGCGCGGGCCGCGGCATCGCGCAGGAACTGGGCGCGGCCGGTGCCACCGTGTACGTGACCGGGCGCAGCACCCGCGCGCGGCCGGCCGACAGCTACGGGCAGCTGCTCGCGCTGTCCGAGCTGGCCGCCTTGCCCGGCACCATCGACGACACCGCCGACGAGGTCACGCAATTCGGCGGCCGCGGCATCGCCGTGGCCTGCGACCACACGAAGGAAGACGACGTGGCGGCGCTGTTCGCGCGCGTCGAGCGCGAGCAGGGCCGGCTCGACCTGCTCGTGAACAACGCCTGGGGCGGGCACGAAAGCTTCACGGGTGTCTTCGAGGTGCCGTTCTGGGAGCACTCGCTCGCCAACTGGGATTCGATGTTCGACCGCGGCGTGCGCAACCACCTCGTGGCCAGCCGCTGCGCCGCGCCGGGCATGGTGCGTCGCAAGCAGGGCCTGATCGTCACCACCACCTTCTGGGACCGCGGCCACTACCTGCGCGGCAACCTGTTCTACGACCTCGCCAAGGCGTCGATGACGCGGCTGGCCTTCGGCATCGCGCAGGAACTGCAGCCGCACGGCGTGGCCTCGGTGGCGGTGTCGCCGGGCTGGATGCGCACCGAGTTCGTGCTCGCGGGCCACAAGACCGACGAGGCGCACTGGCAGGAGCGCCCCGCGCTGGCGCGCACCGAGTCGCCGCGCTACCTGGGCCGCGCCGTGGCCGCGCTGGCGGGCGATGCGCAGGTGCTCGACAAGACCGGCCAGGTGCTGCGCGTGGCCGACCTCGCGCGCGCCTATGGCTTCACCGACATCGATGGGCGGCAGGTCGAGGCGTTCGAGCTGTAGGGCGCTTCAGCGCAGGTCGCGCACGTCGATGCGAAAGCGCAGCTCGGGCGCGCCGCCGAGCCCGGGCTCGGTGATGAACTCTTCGACCAGCACACCGCCGTTGGCGCGGACCACGCGCTGCGAGGCGAGGTTGTCGGGGCTGGTCGTGATCTCGACGTGGTCCAGGCCGATGGCGCGCGCATCGGGCAGCAGCGCGCGCAGCGCGGCGGTGGCATAGCCCCGGCCGCTTTTCCACGGCACCACGCCGTAGCCGATGTGGCCGAGGCAGTACGAAGGCAGGGCGTTGGTGCCCGGTTGCCAGCGCAGCTGGATGCTGCCGCAGAACTCGCCGTCCCACAGCCAGCGCCGGTAGCCCGGCAGCCGCGGCACGGTGCCACCGGTGGGCAGCGCGATGGGCGGGCCCTTGGCCTCGCGGTCGACGAGGCCGGCGAGAAAACCGTCGGGGTCGGCGCGGATCAGCGCCAGTTCTTCCAGGCCGGCTTCGGCCCGCAGGTTGTTGGGCGACCAGCCGCGTTCCAGTGCGGCGATGTAGCCGGGCAAATGTTCAGGCGACGGCCAGACGAGTTGCAGTGCGGAAAGGGACATGGGAAACGGTCCTTGTTGCTTTGATCAGTACGAGCGCAGGGCGATGCCCCAGCGCCCCTCGGCCTGCACGACGATCCAGAGGTTGGCGTGCGTGCTGAGCACCGCGCCGGCCGCATCGCGCCGCGTGTAGTGCACGACGAAGTGCACCTTGTCGTGGCTCACGAGCACGGGCTCCTTCTTCTCGTACTGTGTGGAGGCCCAGCCGCTGGCCTTGAGCGTGTCGAAGAAATCCACCGGGTGCCGGCCGGGCGTGGGCCAGTCGAGCCGCTGCGCACCCGAGAGCATCGTGTGCGGAAAGTGCAGCTCGGCGTCCATGCCGCGCGTGTCCGAGGCATTGAACGCGGCCGTGAAACGGTCGAGGCAGGCCGACGCGGCGGCGACGACGGCGGCGTGCGGCGCGTCGGAGGGCGGCGGCGCGACGAAGGCAGAGAAATCGGTCATGTGCCGGATGGTAGGCGAGCGCACGCCTGTCGGTCACGTTTGCTAGAAATGCAACTGAGTTGCGTCAATACCTATAATGCAATTCTGTTGCAACTATGGAGCCTGCCCTCATGGCCGATCGCCTTCCCGTCACCGTGCTGTCCGGCTTCCTGGGCGCCGGAAAGACCACGCTGCTCAATCACATCCTGCACAACCGCGAGGGCCGCCGCGTGGCGGTGATCGTCAACGACATGAGCGAGGTCAACATCGACGCCGCGCTGGTGCGCGAAGGCGGGGCCGCGCTGTCGCGCACCGACGAGAAGCTGGTCGAGATGAGCAACGGCTGCATCTGCTGCACGCTGCGCGAAGACCTGCTGATCGAGGTGAAGCGGCTCGCCAAGGAAGGGCGCTTCGACCAGCTCGTGATCGAGTCGACCGGCATCTCCGAGCCGCTGCCCGTGGCCGAGACCTTCACCTTCGCGGGCGAGGACGGCCAGAGCCTGGCCGATGTGGCGCGCCTGGACACCATGGTCACGGTGGTCGATGCCTTCAACTTCCTGCGCGACTACGGCTCGCCCGACAGCCTGGGCCAGCGCGGCCAGTCGCTGGGCGACGAAGACACGCGCACGGTGGTCGACCTGCTGATCGAGCAGATCGAGTTCTGCGACGTGCTCGTGGTCAACAAGACCGACCTCGTGACGGCGCAGGAGCGCGAGCGGCTGATGGCCATCTTGCGCAGCCTCAACCCGCGTGCGCGCATCGAGGAATCGGAGTTCGGCCGCGTCGCGCTCGACCGCGTGCTCGACACGGGCCTCTTCGACTTCGAGCAGGCCGAGCAGGCGCCCGGCTGGCTGGCCGAACTGCGCGGCGAGCACGTGCCCGAGAGCGAGGCCTACGGCATCCGCAGCTTCGTCTACCGCTCGCGCCTGCCGTTCCATCCGCAGCGTTTCTGGGACCTGGTACAGGGCGAGTGGGAGGGCGTGGTGCGCTCCAAGGGCTTCTTCTGGCTCGCGAGCCGCCCGACCCGCGCGGGTTCGTGGTCGCAGGCCGGCGGCGCCTGCCGCTACGGCGTGGCGGGCCTGTGGTGGGCGGCCGTGCCGCGCGAACACTGGCCGACCGACCCCGACGGGCTCGAACTCATCCGCAAGAACTGGGACGACGCCACCGGCGACGCGCGCCAGGAGCTGGTGCTGATCGGCATCGGCATGGACGAGGCCGCGCTGCGCGCGCGGCTCGATGCCTGCCTGCTCACGCCCAACGAGATGCGCTTCGGCCCCTCGTGGTGGCAGAACCTGCCCGATCCGTTTCCGTCGTGGAACGTGTGAGTGCGCGGGCGTTTCAGTCGCCGGCGCTGCCGGGCTGCATCGCCTGTTGCACCAGCCGCGCCATGGCCGACGCGTTCTCGCTGCCGACGGCGGCCAGCCCCTGCACCGTGCCTTGACGGTCCTGCAGGGCTTCGTCCTGGCTGGCCTTGAGCTTGCCTTCGAGGCGGTCGATGGGAATTTCGATGCCCACCACGGCGCGCGCCAGCTTGCGGATGAAGGTCTCGGGCGCGTCCGTGGTCTGCCAGGGCACGGGTTGGCCGGCCTCGTTCGCCGCGGTCAGCCGCGCGAGCAGGTCGAGCAGCCAGGCTTCGTCGTCGATGGCGCGCGCGATGCCGTGCGCGTGGGCGACGGCGTAGTTCCAGGTCGGCACCACCTGGCCGTGCTCGGCCTTGCCGGGGTACCAGCCGGGCGTGATGTAGGCCTGCGGCCCCTGGAACATCACGACCGACGGGGCCGGGGCATCGAGCTGACGCCACACGGGGTTGGCGCGCGACACGTGGCCGAGCAGCGTGCCGAACGGGCCGCGCGAGCGGTCGAGCAGAAAGGGCAGGTGGTTGGCGACCAGCCCGTCGGCGCCCGACACGACCCAGGCGCCCAGCGGATGCGCGTCGATCAGCGCGTGGCTCGCGCCGAGGTCGGGCTGGCGGTGGTGCCGGGAGACGTACACGCGCGGCCTGGTCGGCTCGGCGAGCTACCGCGCGCAGTCGCCGCACATGCCGTGCAGCGTGAGCGCCGTGTGCCGCGTGTCGATGCCCTGCTTGCGCAGCGCCTTGCCGAGCCGGCCCATCACCTTGGGCAGTTCGGGGTCGGAGGGCAGGGCCAGCACCTTGTGGCACTGGTCGCATTCGAAGGTGTTGCCCGAGGCGGTGTCGACGTGCCGCGCGAAGCGGTTGACCCGGTCGGCGCCCACGCGGCGGTCGCACAGGCCGGCCTCGACCAGCCGGTCGAGCACGCGGTAGAGCGTGACGCGGTCGGGCGGCTCGCCCGTGGCGGCGGTGTAGGCGGCGGCCACTTCCTCGTGGGTCAGCGGCTGCGAGCCGTGTTCGAGCAGCTCGAGCACGGTCTGGGCGGCGCGCGTCACGCGCAGCCCGCTGCCGCGCAGCAGCGCCTCGCTGTCGAAGGCGGGGCCGGGCGACGAGGTCTTCGGGGACGGGTTCGGGGTGGTCTTCATGCGAAACGCCATTGTGTTGCATCCGGCGCTCCCTTGTGCCGGCAAGGGCGCCGGGGCGGCCCGAAGGCCCGGATGTTGCGAGGTGCAAGTCAGCCAACCGGCCGTTTCGCCGCGGCCCGGGTCGCCCGAATGCGCTAAGGTCCGGGCATTCGCATTCCTGAATACCTTCGTTGACCATGTCCCGTCCCCCCATCGAAATCGAAACCGCCCCGAACCCCACCGCCTCGGTGGTCCTGATGCACGGCCTGGGTGCCGACGGCAACGACTTCGTGCCGATCGCCGGCGAGCTCGACCTGTCGGCCGTGGGCCCGGTGCGCTTCGTGTTCCCCAACGCGCCCGTCATTCCCGTGACCATCAACGGCGGCTATGAGATGCCCGCCTGGTACGACATCGCGGTGGCCGACCTGGTGGCGCGCGAGGACGAGGCCGGCCTGCGCCGCTCGCAGGCGAGCATCGAGGCCCTCATCGCGAATGAAAAGGCGCGCGGCATCCCCGCCCACCGCATCGTGGTGGCCGGCTTCTCGCAAGGCTGCGCGATGGCGCTGATGACGGGGCTGCGCCACGGCGAGCGGCTGGCCGGCATCGTCGGCCTTTCGGGCTACCTGCCGATTGCCGCGACCACGGCGGCCGAGCGCCACGGCGCCAACCACGACACGCCCGTGTTCCTCGCGCACGGCCGACAGGACCCGGTGGTGCCGCTGGCGCGCGCCGAACAGTCGCGCGACGCGCTGGTGGCGCTGGGCCACCCGGTCGAATGGCACGAATACCAGATGGCGCACTCGGTCTGCATGGAAGAGATCGCCGACCTCAACCACTTCCTGCTGCGCGTGTTCGGCTGAAGGCCCGCCACGCCGGGCCGCGCGCGCATCCATCCTGATCCTGTCACCCCGCAAGAACGCACAGAAGGAGACCCCCATGATCCTGGTCATCGGACACGCGCTGGCAAAGGCCGACACCCTGCAGGCGATGCTGGCCATCAGCGTGGAACACGTGCTGCGCTCGCGCGCCGAGCCCGGCTGCATCTCGCATGACGTCACGACCGACGTGCAAGACCCGCTGCAGCTCACCTTCGTGGAGCGCTGGAGCGACATGGCGGCGCTGCAGGCGCACTTTCGCGTCGATGCGTCGCGCGCTTTCGGCAAGGCGCTCGCGGCCATGGCCGACGGGGTGCCGTCGATCCATGTCTACCAGTCGGAAGAGATCGACCTGTCGGCGGGCCGCGCCAAGGCCTGAATTTCGAACCCCGCTGCGCGCCGAAAGGCCGGTGGTATTTGAGAGGGTAGCTATGAAAAGAGTAGCAAAAAACAGCATAGCCGGATGCGGGATTCCCTGCTTCAGCAGTGCCTGTCCGCCCGTGCTACCTTCCAGCCCCACAGAAGATTGATGGGTCATAAGAACATGAGCAACAGATTGCAGGAGAGGCTGGGTGCACTCCCGGCCGCGCGATTGAAGGGAATGCGTCGCGGCATCGAGAAGGAAAGCCTGCGCGCGCTGCCCGACGGCAAGCTGGCCCTCACGCCGCATCCGCTGGCGCTGGGCTCGGCGCTCACGCATCCGCACATCACGACCGACTTCAGCGAATCGCAGCTCGAACTCATCACGGGCGTGCACGCGGGCGTGGAGTCGGCGCTCGAAGAGCTCACGCGGGTGCACCAGTTCACCTACCGCGTGCTCGACCAGCTCGGCGACGAGCGCCTGTGGGTGTCGAGCATGCCCTGCGGCCTGCCGACCGACGAGACCATTCCGATCGGCCGCTACGGCTCGTCGAACGTGGGCCGCGCCAAGAGCGTCTACCGCATGGGCCTGAGCCATCGCTACGGCCGCCGCATGCAGACCATTTCGGGCATCCACTACAACTGGTCGCTGCCGGAGGTGTCGAGCGAAGAGTATTTCGCGCTCATCCGCAACTTCCGCCGCCAGGCCTTCCTGCTGCTGTACCTGTTCGGCGCCTCGCCGGCCCTGTGTTCGAGCTTCGTCGCGGGCCGCCCGCACGAGCTGCAGCCGCTGGGCGACGGCAGCATGTACATGCCGCACGGCACCTCGCTGCGCATGGGCCGCCTGGGCTACCAGAGCGAGGCGCAGGCCTCGCTGGCCGTGAGCTACAACAGCCTGGAGGGCTACGGCGCCTCGCTGCAGGACGCGCTCACGCGCCCGTGGCCGGCCTACGAGGCCATCGGCATCCGCAACCTGGGCGGCGACTACAACCAGCTGGGCACCAGCCTGCTGCAGATCGAGAACGAGTTCTACGGCACCATCCGCCCCAAGCGCGTCATCCACTCCGGGGAGCGCCCGCTGCATGCGCTGCGCGAGCGCGGCGTGGAGTACGTCGAGGTGCGCCTGATGGACCTCGACCCCTTCGAGACCGTCGGCATCAATGCGCAGACGATGCGCTTCATCGACGTGTTCCTGCTGCACTGCCTGCTGAACGACAGCCCCGACGACACGCCGCAAGAAATCGCCGACCTGGCGCAGAACCAGCACCTGACGGCCGCGCGCGGCCGCGAGCCGGGGCTGAAGCTGCGCCGCGACGGGCGCGAGGTCGGGCTCACCGACTGGGGCCTGGAGCTGGTCGAGCAGTGCCTGCCGATTGCCGCCGCGCTCGACGCGGCGCAAGGCGGCACGCAGCACGTCGACGCGGTGCGCGCCGCCAAGGCCGGCCTCGAGAACCCCGACAGCCTGCCCTCGGCCCGCGTGCTCGCGGCCATCGAGCAGCAGCACGGCAACTCCTTCGTCGGCTTCGTGCGCGCCCAGTCTGAGCAGACCCGCGCCGCGCTGCTGGCGCTGCCGTTCTCGGCCGCGCAGCAGGCCGGGTTCGAGCAGATGACGGCCGAGTCGATCCAGGCGCAAAAGCGCATCGAGGCGGCCGACACCATGCCCTTCGAGATCTACCGCGAGCAGTACGTCTCGCCGGCGCGCCTGGGCATGGCCCCCGGCCGCCTGCCGGTCGCAGCCTGAGAAGGCCACCCCGGCGGCGCCGGCCGGCGCATGCCGACAGCGCCGCTGGCCGATGGCCTACAGCCATTGACCTGTCCGGCTCACCGTGGCGCGGCGGCCAGCCCCGAAGATGGCGTCATGCGCTGCCCAGTTCCGGACCCGAGACACCCACCATGACGCTCCATGCCTACCTGGTCGAGGACAGTCCGGTGATCCGCGAGAACCTGGTCGACTTTCTCGAGGACGTGGTCGATGCGCATGTGATCGCCTCGGCCAGCACCGCCGACGAAGCGCTCGAATGGCTGCGCGACCATAAGAGCGACTGGGATCTGGCCATCGTCGACCTGTTCCTGCAGCGCGGCAACGGCCTGGCCGTGCTGAACGCCTGCCGCCAGCGCTCGCCGCACCAGAAAGTGGTGGTGCTCAGCAACTACGCCACCGCCGACATGCGCCTGCGCTCGCAGCAGCTGGGTGCCGACGCCTTCTTCGACAAATCGGCCGAACTCGACCAGCTGGTGGCGTACTGCGCCACCGTCCAGCCGTCGCATGGGTGACTCTCGCCGGGGGCGCCCGGCGGCGAACGGGGTGGGGAACTGAGGTAAAACGTTGGGTTGTTGTCAATTGGCAACCCTCACCAACACCGACCCACACCGTTCAGACAGCGAGCAGAGACCTCATGAGCAACAGCACCTCCATCGACTTCCAGGGCCGCGTGGCCATCGTGACCGGCGCCGGCGGCGGCCTGGGCCGCCAGCATGCGCTGGCCTTGGCAGCGCGCGGCGCCAAGGTGGTGGTCAACGACCTGGGCGGTGCGCGCGACGGCTCGGGCGGCTCGGTCAGCGCCGCGCAGGCGGTGGTCGACGAGATCAAGGCGGCCGGCGGCGAAGCCATTGCCAACGGCGCCTCGGTGACCGACTTCGAGGCCGTGCAGGCCATGGTCAAGCAGGCGGTCGACGCCTGGGGCCGCGTCGACATCCTGGTGAACAACGCCGGCATCCTGCGCGACAAGAGCTTCGCCAAGATGGAACTGGACGACTTCAAGCTCGTGGTCGACGTGCACCTGATGGGCGCCGTGAACTGCACCAAGGCCGTCTGGGCGCTCATGAACGAGCAGAAGTACGGCCGCATCGTGATGACCACCTCGTCCTCGGGCCTGTACGGCAACTTCGGCCAGAGCAACTACGGCGCCGCCAAGCTGGCGCTGGTGGGCCTCATGCAAACGCTGAGCATCGAAGGCGCCAAGAACGACATCCGCGTGAACTGCCTGGCGCCCACCGCCGCCACGCGCATGACGGAAGACCTGTTCCCCAAGGACATGCTCGAGGCCTTCCGCCCCGAGGCCGTGGTGCCCGCGATGCTGGTGCTGGCCGCGCAGGACGCGCCGAACCGCACGATCCTCTGCGCCGGCGCCGGCACCTTCGAGGCCGCCCACATCACGCTCACGCAGGGCGCCTGGCTGGGCATTGCCGCCGACACGCCCGAGCAGCTGGCCGCGCGCCTGTCGGAAGTGACGGCGCGCGAGGGCGAGGCCGTGCCGCAAAGCGGCGCCGCCCAGGGCGCGAACGAAGTCGCCAAGGGCCAGGCGAACGCCGGCCGGGGCTGACGCGCCGTTCTTCGGTGCATGGCGCTTGACTTCGAGCGCACTCGAGCATTTCCAATGAATTCACCGGATGTCCGGTGTCTTCATTCATCCAAGGAAATCACGCCATGCACACGATCGACAACAAGGCCCTGGTCCAGCGCATCCACGCGGAGCTGGACAAGGGCAACGGCCAGGCCTTCATCGACAGCCTGGCCGACGACGCCAGCTGGACGCTGGAAGGCAGCACGCCCTGGTCGCGCACCTACCAGGGCAAGCAGGCGATCCGCGAAGAGCTGATCAAGCCGCTGTTCGGGCAGTTCGCCGGGCCCTATGTGAGCAAGACCGAATGCATCATTGCGGAAGGCGACCGCGTGGTGGTGCTGTTCAGCGGGGACGTGCCCACCAAGGCCGGCAAGCGCTACAACAACCGCTATTGCTACGTCTACCGACTCGAAGGAGGCCAGGTGAAAACATTGACCGAGTACTTCGACACCGCGCTGGTCGAGCGGGCGCTCGATGCGCCGACCACCCATGCCGGCTGAGCCCGGCGCTGCCGCGCCGTTCCATATCGGCGAGCTGGCCGCACGCACCGGCCGCACGGTGCACGCCATCCGCTGGTACGAATCGCAGGGCCTGGTGCCCGGCGTGGCGCGCGACGCGGGCGGGCGGCGCGTGTACGGCGAACTGCATGTGCGCTGGCTCGACCTGATGGACCGGCTGCGCCGCACCGGCATGTCGATTGCCGAGATGCGCGACTACACGGCGCTCGCATTGCAGGGCAAGGCCACGCTGCGCCAGCGGCGCGACCTGCTCGAGGCGCACCGCGCGCGCGTGCACCAGACCATTGCCGACTGGCAGCAGGCGCTGTCGCTGGTCGATCGCAAGATCGATTTCTACGACGCCTGGATGGCCGACGGGCGGCGCCCGCCGCTCATTCCGGTGGAAACGCCGCAGCGCCTGCCCGCGCCGAAGCGCACGCCGGCGCGCTGAGCTTCGACTCGACTACTCGGCGACGAAGCCCTCGCCGTCGCGGCGAATCGAATCGCGCGCGCGGTGGTTGTTGAGGCGGCCCAGCGTGTTGTCGAGCAGGCGCTTGAGCTTGTCGGCCGCGCCGCGGAAGGCCTCGTCGAGGCTGGTGGCGTGCTGTGTCACCGCGAGCGGCTGGTGGTGCGCCAGGCGCGCTTCCATCACGCAGCACTTGTCGCCGCCGCCGGCCTTGTCGTGGTTCTCGTCGCTCAGGTGCACCTCGACGCGCGTCACGTCTTCGACGAAACGGCTCAGGTGCTGCTTGATCTCGGTGCCTGCCCAGCGCTCCAGCGTGTCCTTGTTGGTGATGCCATTGCTCGTGTTGACCTGGATCTGCATTGCGTATGTCCCTGCTGGATGGTGAACGAGCCTTCACTGTGCACCCGAAAGAGTGCCCCTGTGCGTAGGTGTGTTGCCCCTTTTTGCCGGGGCATGACCGCGTGCTCAGCTCTGGATGTAACTGGTCAGCTGGGTGATGGTCTGCTCGTGCTCGGAAATGATGTCGTCCATCAGGTCTTGAATCGAGATCATGCCGACCACCTTGTCGCCGTCGACCACGGGCAGGTGGCGGAACTTGCGCTGGCTCATGAGCGCCATGCAGGCGCGGGTGCGGGTCTGCGGGGTGACGGTCATCACGTCGGGCGTCATGATCTCGGCGACCTTCATCTCCTTGGAGTTCTTGCCCTGCAGCGCCACCTTGCGGGTGTAGTCGCGCTCGGACAAAAAGCCCACGAGCTTTTCGCCGTCCATCACCATGAGCGCGCCCACTTCGAAATGCGCCAGCGTGGCCAGCGCGTCGAACACGCTGGTGTCGGGCGAGGTGCGCCAGGCGGCGGAATCGTGGCGCTTGAGCAGTTCGGAGACGGGTTTCATCGCAGGCACTCCATTCAGGGGTTTCGATCCGGCCGACGCACGTGGCGGCGCCGTGCTTCGGACAAATCATAGGGGCGGAATCGCCCTTCGCGATGCAAAACCCTCCCGGGTGTTGCGCGTGTCATGCCGCGCACACGAACCCGGGGATGATCAAGGGTGCTCAGGGCGCGGCGGCGAGCACGCGGCTCAGCGCCACGGCATTGCCCGCGACGTCCTTCACGAGGCCCTGCGCGTCGAAGTTCACCTGGAACTCCGACCAGCTGTCGCGCCAGTAGCGCCACACCGGCGCGTCCAGGCTCGGGTTCTCGCTGGCCACCGGGTAGCCCAGCGCCATCAGCACCTGTTCGCGCGTCATGCCCGGCATCACCTTGCCCGCGAGGATGGCGGCGCCCACCGCGGGCGGAAAGCCTGCGATCTTGCGCTTGGGGTCTTCGGTGACCACGTAGCGCTTGGCGAAGTCGATCAGCGTGATGTTGCGGCTGTAGTCGTTCTTGATGCGCTGGGGCTTGCCCGCGAGATCGAGGTTGAAGAAGCGGAAGTCGTAGGCCGTGATGCGCGCCGGCGTGCCCACGGGGACGATGCTCGTGCCCTGTTCGTCGTAGTTGATGTCGCTGATCGAGTCGCCATACGTGCGCATGTTGCAGCACAGGAAACCGTCGGTCAGCGGGCCGGGCGGGGGCGACGGGCGCTGGGCGTGCACCGCAGTGGCGGACAGGATGGTGGTGGCCGCGAGCAGGGCGGCGGCGGCAAGGCGCTGGACCATGAAAAGGATCTCCCTCGATGTGACTTTTTGAAACGGCTGCGGGCGCAGCGCGCGGATTCTAGGGGTGATCTGGCGGCCAACAAGCCAGTGAATACGCCAGTTGGTGCTATCAAAAGCGCAGCAACGAGGAATCGGTCCGTTTCCCGGTTCACAATGCGCACCCGGCCTGCGAGGCCGACCCCCTTCCAGACAGCGCGAAAGAAAGAGCATCCATCGATGGCGATCCAGTGGTTCCCCGGTCACATGTATTCGACCCAGAAGGCCATCACCGAACGGGTGAAGGACATCGACGTGGTGATCGAACTGCTCGACGCGCGCCTGCCCGGCTCCAGCGCCAACCCGATGCTGGCCGAGCTCACGGCCGGGCGGCCCACGCTGAAGGTGCTCAACAAGCAGGACCTGGCCGACCCCGCGCGCACCGAGGCCTGGCTGGCGCACTACAACGCGCTGCCCGACACCCGCGCCATCGCGCTCGATGCCAGCCTGACCACGCCCGCGCAGCGCATCGTGCGCGCCTGCCACGAGCTGTCGCCCAACCGCGGCGGCATGGCCAAGCCGATGCGCGTGCTGATCTGCGGCATCCCCAACGTGGGCAAGTCGACCCTCATCAACACGCTCACCGGCGGGCGCAAGGCCAAGACCGGCGACGAGGCCGGCATCACCAAGCTGGAGCAGCGCATCACGCTGGCCGACGACTTCTATCTGTGGGACACGCCCGGCATGCTGTGGCCGCGCATCATCGTGCCCAAGAGCGGCTACAACCTCGCGGCCAGCGGCGCGGTGGGGCGCAATGCCTTCGACGAGGAAGAAGTGGCGCTGGAGCTGCTCGACTACCTCAAGGCGAACTACGCCGAGGGCATCGTCGCGCGCTTCAAGCTCGTCGAACTCGACCCCGCCACCCTGGCCGGCATGAAGGACGAAGACGTCCTCGACACCATCGGCCGCAAGCGCGGCGCGCTGCTGGGCAAGGGCAAGGTCAACCTGCAGAAGGCCGCCGAGATCGTGATGCACGAGTTCCGCGCCGGCAACCTGGGGCGCATCACGCTCGAGACGCCCGAGGAGTTCGCGCAGTGGCTGGCCGCCGGCCAGCGTGCCGACGCCGAGCGTGCGGCGAAGAAGGCGGCGCGCGGCAAGAAGGGCAAGGCCAAGCCCGAGGTGCCCGAGGCAGACGGCGGCCCGACGGCCGACGCGTGAAGGTCTTGCGCGCGGCTCGCTGAAGGCCGCGCGGGCCGCCCCTATCATCGAGAGATGCAACGTCTCACGCGCCAGCGCAACGCCGTTTTCTCCGCCTTCAGCGACGCCGGTCGCGTGCTGACCGCCCCCGAAATCCTCGAACACGCACGGGCCATCGTGCCCGAGATCAGCCTGTCGACGGTGTACCGCCAGGTCTCGCTGCTGCTGGCCGACGGCGAGATCGCCAAGGTCGAGCTGCCGGGCGAACCGGCGCGTTACGAAGTGGCCTGCAAGGCCGACCCGCACGACCACCATTCGCACGGCGCCAGCGAAGGTGGCGATGCAGGGCACCACCACCATCACTACTTCCATTGCTCGCACTGCGGCCAGGTGTTCCTGCTGCACGCATGCCCGGGGCCGATGCACGACCTCGCCCCCAAGGGCTTCCAGGTGACGCACCACGAGGTCACGCTGCATGGCCTGTGCGCGGCCTGCGTCGACGCCGGCGCGAAAGCGCCGAAGGCGCACCCGCCGCACTGACGACGGCGGGGCCCCGGATGCCGGGAGAGGGTTAACAAAGTTATTGAGAATGAATTCGCAATAACGTATATTCGCGTGTCCGAACGAACTCCCCGGCCACGCACATGCAAGTCCTGTCCTCGCTCAAGGAAGCCAAGAAGCGTCACCGCGATTGCCAGGTGGTGACGCGGCGCGGCCGCACCTACGTCATCTGCAAGTCCAACCCGCGCTTCAAGGCGCGGCAAGGCGGCGCAAAGAACAAGAACAAGCGCTGACGCGCGGCGGCCCAGAAGCCGCCTTCATTCCCCATTCGATGACTGCATCGGCGTGCCCACGCCGGGGGCGTGCCTGCGCGCGTCTTTCCCTTTTCTTCTTCCTTCCATCGGAATCCCTCCGCCATGCTCCGAGCCACCGGCCTCACCAAACGCTACGGCGCGCACACCGCGCTCGACCGCCTCGACCTCGACATCCGCGGCGGCGACATCTACTGCCTGCTGGGTGCCAACGGCGCGGGCAAGACGACCACCATCAACCTGTTCCTGAACTTCATCGCGCCGACCGACGGCACGGTGCAGATCAACGGCACCGACGTCACGCGCCACCCGGTCGCGACCAAGCAGGACGTGGCGTACATCCCCGAGCAGGTCACGCTGTACGGCACGCTCTCGGGCCTGGAGAACCTGCGCTTCTTCGCCGGCCTGGCGCTGGGCCACGAACTGCCGCGCGATCGCCTGCTCGCGCTGATGACCGAGGTGGGGCTCGACCACGCCGCCGCCGACAAGCGCGTCAGCATGTATTCGAAGGGCATGCGCCAGAAGGTGTGGATCGCGGTGGCGCTGGCCAAGCAAGCCAAGGCGCTGCTGCTCGACGAGCCCACCTCGGGGCTCGACCCGCATGCCGCCGCCGAGTTCTCCGACCTGCTGCGGCGCGCGGCCGACCGCGGCGTGGCCGTGCTCACCACCACGCACGACCTGTTCCATGCACAGCAGACCGCCACGCGCGTCGGGATCATGAAGCGCGGCCGGCTGGTCGAAAGCCTCGACGGCGCGCAGATCGGCCAGACCGACCTGCAGTCCCTCTACCTGCAACACATGAGGGCCTGACCCGATGACGATGCGCTGGATCGCCCGACGCGAATTCACCGAACGCCTGCGCGATGGCCGCCTGTATTGGGCGGGCGGTCTCGTGGCCGTGCTGCTCTTCACCGCGCTGGCCGTCGGCTGGGCGCACCAGCGCGGCGCGCATGCCGAGCAGGTGGCCGCGCAGGCCATGGACTACCGCGACTGGCTGCACCAGGACAAGCGCCATCCGCACGACGCCGCGCACCAGGGCATGCATGCCTTCAAGCCCGAGCCGCCGCTGTCGATGGTCGACGCGGGCATCAACCCCTACATCGGCAGCACCGTGTGGCTGCAGGCGCACCGCCAGAGCGAGGTCAAGTTCAACGCCGCGCAGGACGCGACGGGCCTGCAGCGTTTCGGCAACCTGTCGGTGGGCTGGATCCTGCAGGTGCTCGGCCCGCTGCTGGTGATCGTGCTGGGCTTCAACGCCTTCGCGGGCGAGCGCGAGCAGGGCATCCTGCGCCAGACGCTGAGCCTGGGCGTGGCGCCGCTGCGGCTGCTGGCCGGCAAGGCGCTCGCGCTGTCGGCGCTGCTCGCGGTGCTGCTGGTGCCGGCGGCCCTTGTCGCGGCCGTCGCCGTGGCGGTGGGCGCGGAGCCGGGTGGGCGCATCGATGCATTGCTGCGGCTGGGCGCGTGGTCGCTGGGCTACGCGGTCTACCTCGGCATCTTCGTGTGCCTGGTGCTGGGCGTGTCGGCGCTGTCGTCGACCTCGCGCATGGCGATCACCGTGCTGCTCGCGCTGTGGATCGGGCAGGCCGTGATGGCGCCGCGCGTGCTCTCCGAACTCTCGCGCACGTGGTTCCCGAGCCCGACGCGGCTCGAGTTCAACAAAGCGCTGGGTGCGGAACTCAAGGCCGTGTCGAACCAGGTCTGGCAGCAGAACTTCGGCACCACCGAGCGCTGGGGCCGCGACGTGCCGCTGAGCAAGTGGGGCATCGCGTTGCGCCTGGACGACCAGGCCTCGTACCCCGTGTACGACCGCCACTACGGCCGCCTGTGGGACACCTGGGAACAGCAGCAGAAAGTGCAGGAGTGGAGCGGCCTGCTGCTGCCGCTGCTTGCGGTGCGCAGCTTCTCGATGGGCATGGCGGGCACCGACTTCTCGCACCACCGGCGCTTCACCACGGCGGCCGAACTGCACCGCCGCAACATCCAGGACCTGATGAGCAAGGACCTCGTGGCGCATGCCGATCCGCTCGGCGACCGCCACTTCTCCTACCAGGCCACGCCCGAGCTCTGGGCCACCGTGCCGCCCTTCGACTACCACCCGCCGGGGGCAGGGTGGGCGCTGCGCCACCAGGCGCGCAGCTTCCTCGTGCTGTGCGCCGGCCTGCTGCTCGCGGCGGCGTTCGCGGCCTTCGCCACCCTGCGCCAGCGCGCGCTCTGAGAGGGGATGCCACCCATGTCGTCCCTCCATCCTCCCCAAGGTCGCCGCCTGCTGGCCGTGATGCGCCAGGAAGTTCGTTTGATGCTCGCCGAGCGCGGCCTCTGGGTCGTCGGCGCGCTGTTCCTTTTGCTCGTGGCCTATGCATTGGGCAACGGCCTGCTGCAGACCGCCCAGCGCGACCGCGCGCAGGCGGCCGTGGCGCAAGCCGACCGCGACACCCGCACCGCGCAGCGCACGCTACTCGAAGCCATCCTGGCCGGCACCGCGCAGCCCACGCCCTTCGAGAACCCGGCCGACCCCTCGCGCATGGCGAGCGGCTACGGCGGCCAGCATGTGCTGCTGCCGACCGCGCCGCTGGGGCCGGTCGCGCTGGGGCAGAGCGACCTGTTCCCGAGCCAGTACCAGGTCACGAACCAGAGCCGCGTGGTGTTCATGAACCCGAGCGACATCGAGAACCCGTGGCACCTGCTGAGCGGGCATTTCGACCTGGCCTTCGTCATCGTCTACCTGCTGCCGCTGCTCATCTTCGCGCTCAGCTACAACCTGCTGTCGGCCGAGCGTGAGAACGGCACCTTGCGCCTGCTGTTGTCGCAACCGCTGCGGCTGCGCACGCTGCTCGCGGGCAAGCTCACGGTGCGCGCCGCCGTGCTGCTGGGGCCGGCGGTGCTGCTGCCGGTGGCGGTGCTGTGGATTGCGCGCCATGCGGGGCTCACGGCGGGCGGCGCGGGCAGCGCCACGCTGTGGTGGGCGTTGCTGGTCGGCGCCTACGCGCTGTTCTGGTTCGCGCTGGTGGTGGCGGTCAATGCCTTCGGCGCCTCGTCGGCGACGAACGCGATGGTGCTTGTCATCGCCTGGGTGCTGCTGGTGCTCGTGGCGCCGGTGCTGCTCAACCTGGCTGTCACGCAGGCCGCGCCCGCGCCGTCGCGCACCGAACTGGCCACGCGCCAGCGCGTGGTCACGGCCGAGGCGATGAAGCGCTACCAGGACCTGCTGGGCACCGAGTACCAGCACGTGGGGCAGGGCGCCATCCTCGTGCCGCGCGACGGCAAGATCGAGATCGCCGGCCGCTCGCTGGCCAACTACCGCATCCAGCGCGAGGTCGACGAAGCGATCCGCCCCGCGCTCGCGCGCTTCGACGCGCAGCAGGCGGCACAGCAGGCGCTGGTGGGCCGCTTCGGCGCCGTGTCGCCGGCGGCCGTGGCCTACGAAGGCATGACTGCGCTGGCCGGCAACGGCGCACGCCGCCATGCGCGCTTCGACGCCCAGACCGTGGCGCACCACGAAGCCTGGAAGGCCTTCTTCTTCCCGCGCATCGACGCACGCGATGCGCTCGCCCCGGCCGACTTCGACCGCATGCCCGCCTTCGCCTGGCACGAGGAGCCCGCCGAGCTCGTGCGCGGGCAGGCCGCGCTCGCCGTGCTGCAACTGCTGGTGCCGAGCCTGCTGCTGTTCGGCCTCGCGGCCTGGCGGCTGCGGCGCTTCTCGGTCGCCTGACGCTTTCTTCATTTCTTCCACGCACCGCTCCATGACCCCGTTCACCCGCACCACCGTCGCGCTGGCCGCCTTCACCGCCTTGCAAGTCGCCTCTGCACAAGGCAGCAGCAACAACGCCGAACTCGGCACCGTCACCATCGAAGGCAGCCGCGACGCGAACAGCCTGCACCTCGATGATTCGAGCGGCACGGCTTCGCGCCTGGGCCTCTCGGTGCGCGAGACACCGGCCTCGGTCGAGATCCTGTCGCAGGACGCGATCCAGCAGCGCGGCGCGCGCACCTTCAGCGAGGCGCTGCGCGGCATGGCGGGCCTCTCGGGCGGCGGCCCGCCGTCGTCGCCGACCACGCTGTCGCTGCGCGGCTTCACCAGCCTCATGTACCTGTACGACGGCGTGCGCAGCTCGGGCGCGGGCGTCACCAACCGCGTGCAGGACACCTGGAACTACGAGCGCATCGAAGTGCTCAAGGGCCCGGCCTCGGTGCTCGACGGCGAGGGCGCCATCGGCGGCATCGTCAACTTCGTGACCAAGCGGCCCGACCGCAGCAACCCGCACAAGGAGGCGCTGCTCTCGTACGGCAGCTACGGCTCCACGCGCGCGGCCTTCGGCTTCGGCGGCGCGCTGGGCGAGGCCAGCGCCTACCGGCTCGACTACAGCCGCAACGACACGAAGGTGGGCACCATCGACCGCAACGGCGAGCGCATCGACCACTTCACGAGCGGCCTGCTGGTGGACCTGGGCGGCTCGGTCAAGCTGGACCTGTCGTTCGACTACCTGCGCGACGACAACGACGCCTACTGGGGCACGCCGCTCGTGCCGCGCAGCTTCGCCACGCAGCCGACCAACGTCGTCAGCACGCCCGACGGCCGCGTGATCGACCGGCGCATGGCGCGCACCAACTACAACGTGCGCGACGACGAGAATTCGTCGGAAACCTACTGGCTGCGCGCGCGCCTCACGGGGCAACTGGACGGCGGCTGGTCGTGGCGCAACGAGTTCTCGGCCAACCAGTCCAAGCGCATGTTCCGCAATTCAGAGAGCGCGACCTTCGTGCCGCCCGCCAGCATCGCGCGCGACCAGACGCTCATCACGCACGACCAGGACTTCTGGCTCGACCGCTTCGACGCCACGCACAAGGGAAAGATCGCCGGCCTGGACAACCGCTTCGTCGTCGGCGGCGAATACAGCGAAACGCGCTTCGGCAGCCAGCGCCGCTTCTCGAACAGCAGCCCCGCCACCGCCGCGCAACTGCGCGTGCCGGTGTTCGACCCGTACACCGGTTACTTCGACGACAACCCCGCGCTGACCACCGGCGCGGGCAACCGCGCCGACACCTTCTCGCGCGTGAAGGTTGCCTCGGTCTTCGTGGAGGACGCGCTCAAGCCGATGCGCGACCTCACGCTGGTCGGCGGCCTGCGCCACGACCGCACCGAGGTCGACCGCCGCATCTGGGACCTGAACGCGGGCAGCGTCACGCGCTTCGGCGCGAGCTACCGCGCCACCTCGGGGCGCATCGGCGCGGTGTACGACCTGTCGCCGCAGTCGAGCCTGTATGCGCAGTACACCAACGCCACGCTGCCGGTGGGATCGCTGTTCCTGCTGTCGGCCTCGAACGCCGCGTTCCCGATGTCGCGTGGCAAGCAGGCCGAGGTGGGCTTCAAGCAGAGCCTGCCCGCGGCGAACCTGGAGTGGACGGCCGCGCTGTACAAGATCGAACTCGACAACGTGCTCTCGCGCGACCCGAACAACGCCGCCACCACCGTGAACAACGGCCGCCAGTCGTCGCGCGGCCTCGAGCTGTCGGCCGTGTGGAAGCCCACGCGCGAATGGACGCTGGCGGGCAACCTCGCGGCGCTCGATGCGCGCTTCGACACGCTGGTCGAAGCCGGCAACGTCTCGCGCGTGGGCAAGACCCCGCCGAACGTGCCTGAGCGCATGGCCAATGTCTTCGCCACCTACCGGCCCGACGGCTCGAAGTTCGAATACTTCGCGTCGCTGAACCACACGGGGCCGATGTACACCGACAACGCCAACCAGATCCGCATCAACGGCTTCACCACGGTCGATGCGGCCGTGAGCTACCGCCTGAAGAATGCGCTGCTGAGTTTCCGCGTGCGCAACCTGACGGACCGGCTCTACGCGACCTGGACCGGCCGCGCCGCGAGCCAGGTTCTGCTGGCGCCGCGGCGGACCTTCGAGGTGTCTGCGAAGTTTGATTTCTGAAGTGCCGAGTGTTCAGGGCGGCGCTCCCGCCGACGGGGAGCCTTGCTCCGCGAATGTCCCCCGGGGCTTCGCCCCTCCTCCTTGATTTCGCTGCGCAAGGCACCCCATCGACGTGAGCGCGGTCAGAGCACTTGTTGATCAGCCGCACACCACCGCCGCGTCCCGTGCGCAGGGCACTGGGTGCTTCCCGCAGCGAAATCAAGGAGGAGGGCGAAGCCCGGGGGACATTCGCGGAGGGAAGTACCCGGTGGCCTGCGCACTCGCCCTGAACAAACCCAGCCTCAGCGCATCTGCAACCGCGCATCCTTCGGATACCCGATCGTGTAGTCCGCCGACACGCGCGCCGTCTGCCCCGCGTCCAGGTCGAAGCGCCACATCGCCAGCCCCGGCTGCTTGTTCCACGCCTGATCAGCGGGTTGCGGTGCAAAGCGTGTGGTCACGCGCACCTGCTCGTCGACCGACACCGGCGCGGCCTCCAGCACCTGCACCGCGATCGGCGTGCGGTGGCGGTTCTCGACCACATAGGCGCGCTGCACCTGGCGCTCGGCGCGCGAGCCGACGAAGCCGCCCGAGCCCTGGTTGTCGCGCTCGGGCTCGACCTGCACGCGCACCAGCTCGTCGCGGCCGAACGAGAGCGTGAGCTTCGCGTCGCTCGGTGCGTTCCAGCGGCCCTGGCCAACGAAGTTGCCGTCGCGGTACAGCTGCATCGGGCCGGCCGGCCACACGCCCGAGGGCTGCGTCATCTCGGCGACCAGGAAGGCGCTCGGGTCCACGCGCGGGCTGGTGCGCGCGGCGAGCTGCGCCGTGTCCTCATGCTGGCCCAGCGCCAGGGTCACGCGCTGGCCGTTGGAAGGCACGTCGATGCTTTGCGGCACGGCGAATTCGGTGGCGAAGCTGTTGTCGAACACGCTCACATCGAACAGCGGCTCGCGTGCGCGCTCCATCGCCATCTTGCGGTCGGCGGCAATGGGCGAGGGGGCGGCGGCCATCGGCGCGGCCATGTACGCCGACTCGGCATTCGCGCGCGGCGGCGGCTCGATGCCGATGCGCCACGCGCTCGGCGTGCGCCCCGTGGTCTCGCGGCGCGGCTGGCCGGTGGACAGCACCAGCTTCACGCCGCGCCAGTCCTCGCCCGTGGCCTGCGCCACCAGCGCCTGGCGCTCGATGCGCACCTTGCGCGTCGTGGTGTCGAGCAGCGCGCGGTAGCTCGGCGTCCAGCCGGGGCCGTTGACCTGGTAGCTGAGCTTCACGTCGGCATCGGCACTGGCGGCGAGCGTGACGGTGACGGCCGTCACCTGCGCGCCCTGGCCCTGCGTGCGACCGCGCTCGGCCAGCAGCGGCTTGAGCTGGCGGTCGAGGTCGGTCTGCTGGCGCTGGATCTGGTGCTGCTTGAGCAGCGCGTCCTGGCCCGAGCGGCGCATCGCCTCGGTCATGGCCGCGAGGTTGCGCGCGTCCATCGGCGCACGCGCGCCGGGGCCCGACTCGCCGCCCGACAGGCCCTTGAGATAACCCGTGACCATGCCCAGCGCATCGGTCTCGGCCTGCAGCGCGGCCTTGCGGTCTTCGAGCTCGCGGATGCGGCCGTCGAGCGCGCTGGTGGCGCAGTTCGCCGAAAGCTCGCGCGCCTCGCTGAGCACCGAGGTCTCGCCCACGCGCACCGCCGCGCCAGCCGACACCTGCAGGCTCTGTACGTCGAGCCCGGCCGGCAGGCAGGCGAAGGTGACCGAGCGGCTGCCCGCCGCGACGCGCGCCACGCGCTCCACCGTGGCGCTGCCGGGGTAGACCTTGACCTGGGTGATGCGCGAGGCGTCGGCCTGCAGCTGCGCGTGGGCGCCGGCGCCCGCGGCCAGCCAGAGGGAAGCGACGGCGGTGGCGCGCAGGAGGGGACGGGCGGAGAACGGTGTGTGCATGGAAAGCCTTCCGGAAGAAAGTCGGTGACGAATCTCTGCTTCTACGGACGGGGCGGGCGAACGGGGTTAAGGCGTTGCGAAGTTTTTTCATGACGCCGATGTGACGCGGACGCGTTGCTGTCGCGCAGGCATCTGCCGGCGGCGAACCGGTCACCCAAGAGACGGTGCGCGGCGGCTCCGCTTCCTAGAGTGGGTCTCGCCTTCCCTCCATTGATTCACCCTGAAAGGACACCCCCATGCTCGACACGATCCAGGCCATCAACCGTTCGGCCGCCTTCAACCGCTGGGCCGGCTTCGACGTCACCCAGGCCGCCGACGGGCAGGCCGAACTGCGCATGAAATGGCGCGAAGAAGACATGGGCCAGTACACCGGCTTTCTGCACGCAGGGATGATCGCCGCGCTGCTCGACACCGTGAGCGGCTTCGCGGCCGCCACCGTGGCGGGCCGCGTGCTGGCCTCGCACTTCTCCATCAACTGCATCTCGCCCGCCATCGGCGAGGCCTTCGTGGCGCGCGGGCGCGTGGTGAAGGCGGGGCGCAAGCAGGTGTTCGTCGGGGCCGAGCTGTTCGCGCAGCCTGAAGGCCAGGGCGAAGACAAACTCAAGCTCGTGGCGACGGCGAACGCCATCCTGGTGCCGGTGGACGAGGCGTCGACGACGCCGAAGCCGAAGCAGGCGGCGTAAGCACCATCGTCTCGGCTTCGGGCTTGCGCTTCAGCCCGAACAGCGGGCGCAGCCAGCCGATGCGGCGGATCAGCCCGTCGGTCAGCAGCCAGCAGCCGGCGATCGTCACGACGACCAGCGCCATCGGCTCCCACACCGGGCCGAGTGCGAGCGGCGCCAGCAGCGCCACGCCCGCGACGATCAGCGTCTGGTGCAGCATGTACCAGGGGTAGACCGATTCGTTGGCCCAGCGCAGCCACGGCCAGGGGCGGTTCAGGTGGCGGTGGCCATGGCCCAGGATCGTGGCGACCGCGAGCCACAGGTAGGCCGTGCGCAGCACGTCCATCAGCAGCCCTTTGGGCGGAACAAAGGCCCCGACGCGCAGCGCGATGAACGCGCCGATCGCCACCGCCGCCAGCAGCAGCGACACGCGGCGCAGCCGTTCAAGCTCGCGCCAGATGCCCGTGTCCACGCCCATCCAGTAGCCGTAGAGGAAGACGGTGAAGTAGATGCTGTGCAGGTGGAAGTCCCACACCAGGTTGTGCGTGGCCGGAAAGTGCCGCGCCAGCAGCACCGTCCACGCCAGCAGTGGCAGCGCCGGCAGCACCAGCAGCTGCCAGCCGCGCAGCCCGTTGAAGCGCCGCCGCACCCACTGGCCGGCCGCCGAGCGCCACAGCGGCAGCGTCAGCGCGACCAGTGCCGTGTAGACGAACAGGTAGGGCAGGTACCAGAGGTGGTTCCAGGTGATGCCGAACTCCGCCCCCGCGAACGCGCCCTTGGGCCACGGTGCGCCCATCGACAGGTAGCGCAGCAGGAAGGTGCCGAAGCCCGGCGCCACCAGCCCGCGCGCCACGCCCTCGGCGTAGGCCTGGTAGGGCACGATCACCGCCATGCCGAAGGCCAGCGGCAGCATCAGCCGCAGCCCCCGGCTGCGCAGCAGGCCCCAAGTGCCCTGGCCCCGGCTCAGGAAACCGAGCGACACGCCGGAGATGAGAAACACCAGGTCCATGCGCCACAGGTTCAGCACCCGCATCGGCCACGGCAGCCACTCGGCCGCGTGCGGGCTCTTCAGGTGCCAGGGCCAGTCGGCCACGTAGTACATGCCCACGTGATAGAGGATGACGAGCAGGAAGGCGAGGGCGCGCAGGGCGTCGATGTCGTGGCGGCGCTGCGGTGTGGGAACGGAATCGGAGGGCATGGCGGGCTCCTGGAACGAAGAAACGGCGGCCATCGTGGCCCCCGCGCCCGTCCCCGGGGCCATCGCCGGGACGGATCGGCCCGGATTTGTGACGAACGGTGGCCCCCAGGGACGAAATCCGGCCCCCGGTTCGCGAGAATCCCCGCATGAGCGAGCCGCACAAGAACCTGTACGAGCGCTACGAACCGATCCGACGGTACGTCGAGGTCGGCTTCTGGATCGTGCTGATGACGGTGCATGCCGCGATCAGCACCGTGGTCGCGCTCATCGACGCCCGCAGCCGCGCCGTGCCGCGCGCGAACTGGGAGGTCATTACCTGGGAGGTGTCGAGCCACATCGCGCTGCTGGCCCTCGTACCCGTGCTGGTGGCCGTGGAGCGCCGGCTGTCGCCGTTGGCGCGCGACCACTGGGTGCGCTTTCTTGCGGGGCATCTGGTGGCCAGCGTGCTCCTGAGCCTGGCGCACGTCGCCGCGATGTTCGGGCTGCGCGCCGCGGTGTATGCGGCCGCCGGCGAGCCCTACGACTTCGCCGGCGCCATGGGGCGATGGGGTTACGAGTACCTGAAGGACGTGCGCGTCTACGCCACGATGGTCTTCGGCGTGTGGGCCTACCGGCTCTTCATGCTGCGGCTGCAGGGCGAGGCGCGCGTGCTCGATCCGCCGGAAGAGGGTGTGGCGCCGGTGCCCGAGGCGCTGGCGGAACCGGAGGGTTTCGAACCTTCCGTGCAGGAGACGCCCCCACCAGTAGCGCCGCCGCCGGCCCGCCCCGAACGCTTCCTCGTGCGCAAGCTGCGCCGCGAATTCCTCATCGCCGCCACCGACATCGACTGGTTGCAGGCCGAGGGCAACTACGTCGGCCTGCACGTCAACGGCCACGACTACCTGCTGCGCGCCACGCTCACCGACTTCCTGACCCAGCTCGACCCCGCCACCTTCGTGCGCGTGCACCGCAGCCACGCGGTGAACCTGGGCCGCATCAGGGAGATCGAGCCGCTCGACGGTGGCGACGCCCGACTGCACATGCACGACGGCACGAGCGTGCCCTGCAGCCGGCGGTATCGCGACGCGTTGCGCGGCGCGGGCTGATCGCTGCGGCTGCGCGTTCCGATCCGGTGCGTGCCCTGCGAAATCGGCCCATTCTTGGGTCGTTTCGCACCATCAAAGAGCCTTCAGGCACCATTTTTGCTTTCTTGCGCCGGCGCCCCGAGCCGTTCGGGTGCGACGCACCAAATCAAACCAAAAACCTGCAAGAAGCTCTCATGGACGCACTCAAACAGGGCGCTGACGCGCTGTTCATCCTTCTCGGCGCCATCATGGTCCTGGCCATGCATGCCGGCTTTGCCTTCCTGGAACTGGGCACCGTGCGCAAGAAGAACCAGGTCAATGCGCTGGTCAAGATCCTGGTCGACTTCTCGGTGTCGACCATCGTGTACTTCCTGGTGGGCTATGGCGTGGCCTACGGCACGCATTTCTTCGTCAGCGCCACCGAACTGTCGGCAAGAAGCGGCTACGAGCTGGTGAAGTTCTTCTTCCTGCTGACCTTCGCGGCGGCCATCCCGGCCATCATCTCGGGCGGCATCGCCGAGCGCGCCAAGTTCTGGCCGCAGCTGATCGCCACCGCGGTGATCGTCGGTTTCGTCTACCCGCTGTACGAGGGCATCGCCTGGAACAAGGCCTTCGGCATCCAGGGCTGGATCGCCTCGGTCACCGGCCACGAGTTCCATGACTTCGCCGGCTCGGTCGTCGTGCACGCCGTGGGCGGCTGGCTCGCGCTGCCGGCCGTGCTGCTGCTGGGCGCGCGCCGCAACCGCTACCGCGGCGACGGCTCGCTCAGCGCACACCCGCCGTCGAACATCCCGTTCCTGGCGCTGGGCGCGTGGGTGCTGTGCGTGGGCTGGTTCGGCTTCAACGTGATGAGCGCGCAGAGCATCGACAAGATTTCGGGCCTGGTCGCCGTCAACTCGCTGATGGCCATGGTCGGTGGCACGCTGGTGGCGCTGGCCATGGGCAAGAACGACCCCGGCTTCGTCTACAACGGCCCGCTCGCCGGCCTCGTGGCCGTCTGCGCCGGCTCCGACCTCATGCACCCGCTGGGCGCGCTCGTGGCGGGCGGCGTGGCCGGCGCCATCTTCGTCTTCATGTTCACGCGCACCCAGAACAAATGGAAGATCGACGACGTGCTCGGCGTGTGGCCGCTGCACGGCCTGTGCGGCACCTGGGGCGGCATCGCGGCCGGCATCTTCGGCACGCAGGCGCTCGGCGGCATCGGCGGCGTGAACCTGTGGGCGCAGCTCATCGGCACCTTGCTCGGCGTGGTCTGGGCGCTGATCGGCGGCGCGGTGGTGTACGGCGTGCTCAAGGCGACCATGGGGTTGCGGCTGTCGCAGGAAGAGGAATACGACGGGGCGGACCTGTCGATCCACCATATTTCGGCGACGCCGGAGCGCGAAGTGAATTGGTGAGGGCGTTGCGGCTCAGGACATGAGCCGCATCGGGGGATTTGCGGCGCACGGCACGAATTTGCCAGCTGTAGCAAACTTGCCGGCGGCCCCCGATCCCACCTGTTCACCACCCCATGACCCAATTGCCCCCCGCCCTCGAAGTCCTCCCCCGCGACCTGTTCGCCTACCGCGAGGGCAACGTCGGCATCGACTACGTGCACCGCTTCGAGTCCGGCAAGCCCGGCCCGCACGTGCTGATCAATGCGCTGACGCACGGCAACGAGATCTGCGGCATGACCGCCGCGACGCACCTGCTCGACACCGGCGTGCGCCCGAAGATCGGCACGCTCACCGTCAGCTTTGCCAACGTGGCGGCCTACGAGTCCTTCAACGAGGCGCTGCCGTTCGACAGCCGCCAGCTGGTGCACAACCTCAACCGCGTGTGGTCGCCCGAATGGCTCGACGGCAGCGAGGACAGCCCCGAGCTGCGCCGCGCCCGCGAACTGCGCCCGGTGGTGAGCGCGGCCGACCACATCCTCGACATCCATTCCACGAGCCAGCCCGTGATCCCGTTCTGGGTGTACCCGGCCTTCGACCGCAACGCCGAGGCCGCCATGGCCATCGGCCGCCCGTCGGTGCACCTGGTGATGCCCGACGGCCTGGGCTCGGGCACGCCGCTGATCCAGCACGGCCAGCATGGCCGGGCCGACGGCAAGGGCGTGGCGCTGGTGGCCGAGTGCGGCCAGCATTTCCTGCGCTCGGCCTCCGAGCTGGCCACCGCCATCTCGCTCGACTTCCTGGCGCACTTCGGCCTCATCGACAAGGACCCGGCCGTGCCCGCGCCCGGCGAGCAGCGTCGCTTCGAGCTGCTCCAGACGCACGTGATCAAGTCGGAAGACTTCGCCTTCGTGCGCCCGCTGATCGGCTTCGAGACCTTTGCCAAGGGCGAACTGATCGCCACCAACGGCCCCGACGAGATCCGCGCGCCGTGCGACGACTGCACGATCTTCATGCCCGCGCAGCGCACGATCGTGGGGCGCGAAGCGGTGTACCTGACCAGGCCGCTCTGAGGCCGGCGCCCTTCAGTTCAGCAGATCAGCAGGTGCCGCGGTTTGTCCGCGGTGCTGTAGTCGGCATGCCAGTAGTGCGGGTCGTCGCAGAGGCTGAAAGCGGCGTCTGCGCTGGCGTGGCGGTCGCCGAAATGTTTGCCCATCGTCACGTGCACCGAGCCCAGGTCGGGCCAGTCGATGCCGACGCCATTGACGCGGTTGCCCGAGGCGACTTCGGCGGCGACGATTTTCTGCAGGACGGGGTGCAGGCGGGTGTTGAGTAAGGCGAGGGCTTCGCGGCGTTCGCTGGTGCGCGCGAACGAGGTGTCGAGGCAGGCTTCGGTGAACATCGGTAGATGGGCCATGGCGCGCTTTCCGGTCAGACCGTTGCAGATGCCCTCGACTTCGGGATCGTCCGGCCTTTGCACTTCGGATAGTGGGCGCAGCCCCAGAAGCTGCCGTCGTTCTTGGACGATGTCTTTTCGATCATCTTGGTGCCGCAACTCGCACAGGTCGGCCGCCAGTATTCGCCTTCGTAGGCCACGGCGAGCAGTGCCGCCTGTTGTTCGGGCGTGCGCTGGCCGATGAGCCGGAGCAAGGCTGCGCCGTCTTGGGCGTGGATGCCGTTCGCCTTCGCAAACGCCGCCGCTTCCGCCGAGAAGGTCGAGCTCGTCACGTAGGTGCCGCTCTTCAATTGGTGCGAAGCCATCACGCCAAGGAACTCGCGCATTTCCTTGACGCCCACGGCTTTGCTCTGCCAATGCTTGCACTGGACGATGCGCGGCACGTCACTGTGCCTGGACTGGAGCCAGATATCGACGCCGCCGTCCGCGCCATGCGATTGGCTGCGCGTGGTGAACCCGGCTTGCGCATAGAGCGCCTCGCACAAGGCCTCGAAGCGACGCCATTCGATGGCCTGGAGCACGGCGGGGCTCCACTGCGATTCCTGGCCCGCATGGGGTGTTGTCGATGGCGCGGGCGACAGCACGGGCTCGCGACGCTCGGCTGTGGAGGTGGGCGCGGGGCGTGCGGGAGCGCGAGTTGCCGCGGGTTCGATCTCCACGTGGGCGGTTTGACGACGGACGATGTAGTGCAGGCCCAGCAGCACGGCCCCGACCGCCAGCGCGACCCAACCGGCAGGCCGCAGCGCCGGCCCCAGCGTGCCCACGATCGGCCCTTTCAGGAAGGCGGGGGCAACCACCAGCAGCAGGATGCCGACGAAGATCGCCATCCAGGCCTTGCCGGCCAGTTCCTGTCGCGCCCGCTCGCGTCGGCGCTCGGCTCTTGTCTGTCTTGCCATCGTTCGCTTGCCTCGCTCCTCGAAAGATCTCTTTATAAGCCGGGGCGGGGCCCGGGTCTTCACCGTGCGACCGCGTTGCTCTGCGCGTCTCGCAGCGCGTTGTCCGCGGCTTGCCGCGCTTGCGAGCTGCCCGATTCGTGGGCACGCGCTTCTTCCGGTGTTTCGGGCGACTTGTTGATCTCCTTGACCAGGTCGGCCAGGTGCGTGTCGTCGTCTCCCCCGCACTGCTCGGATGGCCACCTCAGACGGGCGCCGTCGAAGTGCCAGCCGGCCGTGCCGCCCGTGGCGGCTTTTGTGCGCAGCCAGAGCTGTTCCCAGCGCGGAAATGCCGCGGGGTCGCCGCGCCGGTGCAAGTCCCGCAGCATGTCGTAAAGGGCCACCTGCGTTTCGCGCTGAGCAGGCTGCGTCGAAACGAGGATCTCGGCCACCTCGAAAAGTCGCGGCGTCGAGATGAAGTAGCGATTTCCCTGGCGGGTGCGCTGCGTGTCCGGGCCCTCGGGCATGAGATAGCCTGAGCCGCCGGTCCCGCTCTCGGAACCGAGGATGCAGAGCGCTTCGGCCGGCGTGAAGCGCCTGAGATCGTCGAGGGCCGCTGCTGTGGCCTTTCGATCCCCGCGTGCCACGACTTGGCTGAACTGCCGGAATTCGTTGTACGAAGCGTTCCAATCCGCTCGGTCAGCGGTTTTGACGATGTCGTAGGCGACGAACACCAGCACGACGCCGGCAGCGAGGCCCCCGAAGCTCGCGCCAAGGGTCTTGGTTGCGCCGCCTGCCGCCACGATCGCCACGAGGATCATCAGCAAGGCCACCCCGATCGCATAGGGCAAGAGGTACACGAACCACAACGGCAACAGGTTCAGGCCAATGACGCACAGGGCCGAGAGCACGGGGACGACGGAAAGCCAGATGAGGAAGGATTTCGTCCGGACGGTCATGCGCCGCGATCCCCGAGGCTCGTGAGGGCTCGTTCCCACGCGCGCAACTCAACTGGCAACGAACAACGCCGGGTCCACCATCGTCCGGTTCAGCATCACCCCCCAATGCAGGTGCGGCCCGGTCACCCGTCCCGTCGCGCCCACCGCGGCCAACGGGTCGCCGGCCTTGAGCACGTCGCCCACCTTCACGTCCCATCGGCTCAGGTGGCAGTACATCGTCAGCAGGCCGCCCCCGTGGTCGACCCAGACGGTGCCACCGTTGAAGAAGTAGTCGCCGGTGTCGATCACCTTGCCGGCCAGCGGCGCGCGCACGGGCGTGCCGGTGCCGGCCGCGATGTCCATGCCGCTGTGCGGATTGCGCGACTGGCCGTTGAACACGCGGCGCAGGCCGAACGAGCTGGAGCGACGGCCCGGCACGGGCACGCGCATCTGCAGCGCGGCGTCGGGGCGCAGGTCGGAGAGCGTGGCCATCACGCCGGTCAGGTGATCGCGCTCCTTGGTGTAGCGAGCCTCGTCCTCGGGCGACAGGTCGACCGTGCGCGGCGCCACTGTCAGGCGTTGTTCGCGGTACTGCTTTGGGGCGACGGTGTAGGCGATCTGGCGCTCGGGCTTGTTGCCCTCGGCGCGCACGCTGATGCTGGCTTCGCCGGGTGGGGTGGCCAGCGGAATACCGACCAGCGCGGTCCATTCGATCGGATCGCCCAGCACCAGCAGCGGCACGTCACCGGCGAAGGCCTTGGGGCGCGTGGCGGCAGGGCCGAGCGACAGGCGGGCGACGCCGCCGGGCACTAGCAAGGCGCGTGGCCAGACATCGGGCGCCTGCGGCTTGCTGTTCTTCTTGGCCGGGGCCGCGGCACCGGCAGGCAGCGCCAGCAAGCCGAGGGCGCCGAGCACGGCGCTGCGGCGGTTCAACGCAGCAGAAGGGAGATCGGGGAGAGGAAGGTTCATGTGCATGGACAGGATTCGAATGAGGAGTTGAGGGTGCGGCGGTTCAGTCGCCGCTCTGTTCCCGCCAGGTTCCGGGCGCGAGCCCGTCGAGTGTGTAGGGCCCGATGGAGGCGCGGATGAGGCGCAGCGTCGGCAGCCCCACGGCCGCCGTCATGCGCCGCACCTGGCGGTTGCGGCCTTCGCTGATCGCCAGCTCCAGCCACGCGGTGGGAATGAGCTTGCGCTCGCGGATCGGGGGCTCGCGGTGCCACACCTCGGGCGGCGGATCGAGCCGGCGCGCCCGTGCGGGGCGCGTGGGGCCGTCGTTGAGCTGCACGCCGTTGCGCAGCGCCGCCAGCGCCTCGTCGGTCGGCACGCCCTCCACCTGCACCCAGTAGGTCTTCTCCATCTTGAAGCGCGGATCGGCGATGCGCGCCTGGAGCTTGCCGTCGTCGGTGAGCAGCAGCAGGCCCTCGCTGTCGGCATCGAGGCGGCCGGCGACGTAGACACCGGGGAGGTCGATGAAGTCCTTCAGCCCGCGCCAGCGGCCCTCGGGCGTGAACTGGCTGAGGACGCCGTAGGGTTTGTTGAAGCGGATCAGGCGAGAAGAAGGGCTCGTAGTGTTCATGAACCGACAGGATAGCCGGGGTCTGTCGACGCTCGGCGCAAGAAAAAAGCCGGAGCCCTGACGGCCCCGGCTTTGCGGGAGAGAGATAGACCGGGCTTACTTGGCCCAGCTGTCCCGCATCCCCGCCGCGCGGTTGAACACCACCTGCCCGCCGGCGCCGCCGCCCTTCGTGTCGCGCACGAAGTAGCCATGCCGTTCGAACTGGATGCCCACGCCGGGTTCGGCCTTCGCCAGCGACGGCTCGACGAACGCCGTGCACACCTCCAGGCTGTGCTTGTTCAGCTCGTCCAGCAGCTCGCCGCTGCCGGGGTTGGCTTCGGCGAACAGGCGCTCGTACAACCGCACCTCGGCCTGCACGGCATCGGCCGCGGCGACCCAGGTGATGTTGCCCTTGACCTTGATCGCGTCCGCGCCGGGCGTGCCGCTCTTGGTGTCGGGCACCAGCGTGGCCTGCACTTCGAGGAGCTTGCCGTCGGCGTCGCGCGTGGCGCCGGTGCATTCGATGACGTGGCCGTACTTCAGGCGCACCTTGTTGCCGGGGAACAGGCGGAAGAAGCCCTTGGGCTGCACGTCTTCGTAGTCGGTGCGCTCGATCCAGACTTCGCGGCCGAGCTTGAATTCGCGCTTGCCCATTTCGGGGTGGTGCGGGTGCACGGGGGCGGAGCAGTCGTCGAGCGTGTCGTCGCTGCCCATCAGCTCACCCCAGTTGGTGATGACGAGCTTTACCGGGTCGAGCACGGCCATGGCGCGCGGCGCGATGGGGTCGAGGGTGTCGCGCAGCGCGGCCTCGAGGCTGGCGTACTCGATCCAGCCGCCCGACTTGGTGGTGCCGCTGCGTTCGCAGAACAGCTGCAGCGCGGCGGGCGTGTAGCCGCGGCGGCGCAGGCCGGCGATGGTGGGCATGCGGGGGTCGTCCCAGCCGTCGACGTGCTTTTCCTCGACCAGCTGGCGCAGCTTGCGCTTGCTGGTCATCACGTGGGTCACGTTCAGGCGCGCGAACTCGTACTGGCGCGGGTGCGGGCTGGCGACGAGGCCGCCTTCGGCCAGGCGGTCGAGCAGCCAGTCGTAGAAGGGGCGCTGGTCTTCGAATTCGAGCGTGCAGATGGAGTGGGTGATCTGCTCCAGCGCGTCTTCGATGGGGTGCGCGTAGGTGTACATCGGGTAGATGCACCACTTGTCGCCCGTGTTGTGGTGGGTGGCGCGGCGGATGCGGTACAGCGCGGGGTCGCGCATGTTGATGTTGGGGCTCGCCATGTCGATCTTGGCGCGCAGGATGGCGGCGCCGTCGGCGAGCTTGCCATCGCGCATCTCGCGAAAGCGCGCCAGGTTCTCGTCGGGCGTGCGGCTGCGAAAGCGGCTGTCGGTGCCGGGCGTGTTGAAGTCGCCGCGGTTGGCGCGCATTTCTTCGGGCGTCTGCTCGTCGACGTACGCCAGGCCGGCGCCGATCAGGTACTCGGCGGCTTCGTACATGAAGTCGAAGTAGTTGCTGGCGAAGTACTCGTGCTCCTGAATCGTGCCGGGCGCGCTGGGGCGGTCGGCCAGGTAGGTTTCGTAGCCGAGCCACTTCACGGCGTCGCGGATGGAATCGACGTACTCCTGCTCTTCCTTCTCGGGGTTGGTGTCGTCGAAGCGCAGGTGGCACACGCCGCCGTATTCCTTGGCCAGCTCGAAATTCAGCCAGATGCTCTTGGCGTGGCCGATGTGCAGGTAGCCGTTGGGCTCGGGCGGAAAGCGCATGCGCACCTTGGCGGGGTCGGGCATGCCCTGGGCGTGGTGGGCGGCGTCGCCCGGGGAACCGCCCCAGGTGCGGCCTGCGTAGGCACCCTGTGCGAGGTCGTTCTCGATCACATGGCGCAGGAAATTGCTCGGTGCAGCGGTCGTTTTGGTGCCGCTTTTGTCGGTCGGGGAGGTCATCGCGTCATTCTAGAGGGGGGCCTGTCGGGGTTACTTTTGGCAACGCTCTTCACAATGCAGCGTCCACCCGCTTTGCAATTGCAGCGTTCAATACGGACATGGGGCGCACAACGCCCCCCAACAAGGAGTCCCACATCATGAGCGTCACACGTTCTACCCTCTTCAAATGGGCCGCCGCCGGTGCGGTGGCCTTCGGTGCGCTGTTTGCCGCCACCTCGGCCAGCGCCCGCGGCGACGTGAGCTGGTCGATCGGCGTCGGCGTGCCCGGCGTGGCGGTCGGCGTGGGCGGTCCCGCCTACTACCCGGCCCCGGTCTATGCGCCGCCGGCCCCGGTGTATTACGCACCGCCGCCCCCGGTCTACTACCGTCCGCCGCCGCCGGTGTACTACCGTCCGGCACCGGTCTACTACGCACCGCCGCCGGCCTATTACGGCCCGCGCTACTACGGTCGTGGTTATCACCGCGGTCATGGCCACGGACACGGCCACTGGCGCTGATTTACAACGTCATTCGTGACTGAATGAAAAAAGCCGGCCCCGAAAAGGCCGGCTTTTTGCTGCGTGCGGGGCGCGCAGATTTCACATGGCGCGAAACAGGTGGGCGTAGAGCCGGCTGACCGGGATCTTCTCGGCCCGCCCGCGCAGAGCGAGGTGCAGCTTGCCGGCCTCGTCGCGGTGCACCGCCTCGATGACGGCGCTGCGCACCACCACCGCCCGGTGCACCTGCCAGAAGGTGTCGGCATCGAGCTGGGGCAGCAGTTGCTTCAGGGGCGTGCGGATCAGGTATTCCTGCGTGGCGGTGAGCACGCGCAGGTATTTGTCGGCGGCCTCGAAATACAGCACCTCGTCGATCGGCACCATGCGCACGGTGGCGCCGCCCGCATCGCTGGCGGCGATCATGCGCAGCGGCGCTGCTGACGTCGACGAGGCAGAGGGCGCACCGCCGGCGGCGCCCAGCACCTGGCGCCATTGGGCAAGGGTGCGCTCCAGCACCTCGTCGGGCGGGATGGGCGGGGTCATCGACGGCGCGGCCGCCGCCAGCGCCTGCCGCAGCCGCGCCACGGTCCTGCGCAGGCGCTCGGGCTGCACGGGCTTGAGCACGTAGTCGATGGCCTCGGCCTCGAAGGCGCGCGCGGCGTATTCGTCGTAGGCGGTGACGAACACCAGCTGCGGCATCGGCGCCTCGTCGGTGGGCCAGCTGTCGGCCAGCTCGGCGGCGGCGCCCAGGCCGTCCAGGCCGGGCATGCGGATGTCGAAGAACAGCACCTGCGGCAGCAGCCGCAGCGCCTCGCGCACGGCGCTGCGGCCGTCGCGGGCGGTGGCGACCACGCGCAGCTCGGGCCAGGCGGCGGCCAGTTCGGCCTGCAGGGCCTGGGCCAGCAGGGGTTCGTCTTCGGCGATGAGGGCGGTGAGGGGCATCGTCTTCTTGTTGTCGTGGGGCCTGTTCAGGCGGGCAGGGGAAGGTTCAGGGTGACGCACGTACCGCCGCCCGCGGGCGCGGGGCGCAGGCTCAGCCGGCCTTGCTCACCGTACACGGTGGCCAGCCGCTCGCGCACCTGTTCGAGCCCGAAGCCGCTGCCTTCCGAAGGCTGCGGTGGTGCCGCATCGAGCCCGACCCCGGTGTCGCTCACCTCGATGACCAGTTCGCCCGCCTCGCGGCGCGCGCGCACGGCGATCTCGCCGCCTTCGACCTGGGGCTCGAGGCCGTGGCGGATGCTGTTCTCGACCAGCGGCTGCAGCAGCAGCGGCGGCACCGGCGTGTCGCGCAACTCGTCGGGCAGCTCGAGCGTGTAGCGCAGGCGCTCGCCCATGCGCACCGACATCAGCTCGAGGTAGTCGCCCAGCCGGTCGAACTCGGCCGACAGCGGATGCGACAGCGCGCGCGAGCCGCTGAGCGTCATGCGCAAATAACCGTTGAGCCGGTCGAGCATGGCCACGGCGCGCGGCGGATCGACGGTGATCAGCACGCGCAGGTTGGCCAGCGTGTTGAACAGCATGTGCGGTTCGAGCTGGGTTTCGAGCAGCTTGAGGCGCGCGTCGGTGGCGTCGCGCTGTGCCAGGTCGAGCTGGCGCTGCATGTGCTTGCTGCGCCCGAGGCTGTAGAAGAAGTAGCACATGCCGATGGTGGCGGCCAGCGTGATGACAATGGTGGAGACCATCCGGTGCCGGGCGAAGCCGGTGAAGTCGAACAGCGGCCGACCGACCCAGGCGTCCCCGATGGCGCCGCCGCCGAGGAAGCCCAGCGTGACACCGAAGGCCACCAGCACGAAGCCCCAGGGCCCGTGCGGCCAGAGCACGTTCTGGTGGCCGCTGATGAACAGGCGCCCGGTGTCGATGACCAGCCAGCTGATCGTTCCGATCGACAGCGAATACACCATCTGCGAACTCCAGCTGCCCATGCCCGAGACGGTCAGCGCCGCGGCGATGACGCAGCAGAAGGCGGCCGTGATCAGGCCGTGCCGCAGGATGTCTCGCAGGTTCTCGGCGCGAAAGCGCGACGGGCGTGGCGTGTCGTCCGCCGTGGCCGTCACCGGCGGTCCCCGCCACCTAGCGCGCGGCGCTCACGTTCCAGCAGCTGGTCGTACAGGCCGCCGCCGGGCGCGATGAGCCAGACCACGGCACCGTGGATCAGCAGGCCCAGGCCCCAGCCCATGAGTGGGTAGACGGCCCAGTTGTGGCCGCGCGAGGCGGCAAGCGCCACCAGCCCGACGTTGACGACCACGTAGACGAAGGCATGGATGAACCAGCCCATCTTGGCGCCGGCGCGGCGGCGGGCGCGCCGTTCGATGTCGGCGGACGAGGAAGAGGAGGAGGAAGAAGAGGAAGAGGACATGGGGGTCATGACAGCTCCTTGAGAGAGGCAGGTGAAAGGGGAACGAAGTCGCTGGCGGCCGATGCCGGCATTGACGGTGAAGGTGGCAGTGCCGCGCGCTGGCGCAGCTCCTCGGTGGTCTCGCCCGGCCCGTCCGGCCGCCAGCCCGGCGGCTTCACGAGGTAGCCGACGAAGGCGCGCAGCGAACGCGCCGAGCGCAGGTCGCGCCACAGGTCGCGCCATTGGCTGAACTCGATCTCGAACAGGTTGTACGAGGTGATCGGCTTCACCAGCCCGTAGCGGCAGGGCAGGTCGGCGCGCTCGGGGATGTAGGTGCCGAACAGGCGGTCGAACACGATCAGCACGCCGCCGTAGTTGCCGTCCAGGTACTCCAGGTTCGAGGCGTGGTGCACGCGGTGGGCCGAGGGCGTGTTCAGCACCCATTCGAGCGGGCCGAGCTTCGGAATCCAGGTCGCGTGAATCCAGAACTGATAGAGCAGGTTCAGCGTGAGCATCAGCAAGATGATCCGCGGCGGCATGCCCAGGAGCGGCGCCAGCAGGAAGAAGGCCAGCGTGCCGGTGAGCCGGCCGGTCCAGCCGAAGCGGTAGGCGGCCGACAGGTTCAGCTGGTTCGGCGAGTGGTGCACGGCGTGGGTGCACCAGAACCAGCGCACGCGGTGCGCGGCGCGGTGGTACCAGTAGTAGCAGAACTCCTGGCCGACGAAGCAGGCGAGCCAGCCGGTCCAGTGGTCCATCGGCAGCGTGAAGAGCCGGTGGGCGTAGAGCCAGTCCATGGCGCCGACCCAGAAGGCCAGCGGCAGCAGCCAGCGCAGCGGGTATTCGCGCACCAGGAAGTCGAACACCGAGATGCCCGCCGCCTTCCAGTCGTAGCTGCGCCAGCCGTTGCGCCACGACAGCACCAGCGCTTCGGCCAGCGAGGCGAGCAGCACCACCGAGATGGAAATCTTGAGGATCAACACGAGCACAGTCATGGCGGTTCCTGGCGGCGAAGGGCGGGCGGGGCGTCGGAATCTTAGGCCGCGCGGGCGCCGCTGACCATCGCGCCCGACGCGGCGGCCAGCCGCCACAGGCGCGCGGCGCGGGCCGCGAAGACACCGCTGAAGGCGCCGTACAGCGCCGGCACGCCCAGGGCGAAGGCGGCCTGGTGGCGCAGCTCCGGATGCAGGGCCAGCGACACGCCCACCACGTACTTGGTGAGGAAGATGCCCATCATGAGCATCAGCGGCACGGCGGTGCCGGCCACCTCGAACTGGCGCGCCGCCGCGTCGTAGCGCGTGGTCGCCGGCAGCGGGCGGCGCAGCACCAGCGCCACGAGCAGCAGCGCGGCCACGGCCCAGCCGAGCAGGGCGCCGGCCGACTCGCCGGACACCGACACCACGCCCCAGAACGACAGGCCGGCCATGGCGACCGGCATCACCAGCACGCGGTTCAGGCCGATGCGGTTGGCCACCAGCTGCCGGCCACCGAGCCAGGCCAGCAGGACGAACACGGCGAACACCCACTTCGGGGTGTGAAGAAGGATTTGCATCAGCATGGGAGGCTCCGTTGGGTGGAAGGAAATGAGGGCAGGGAGGGAATCGATGGAGCGGACTGTGCCGATGCCGCCCGGCCGCCGCCACGGCCATGCGACGAAATGCGGGTGGGCGGCGTGAAGTGCCGGTCGCCGGCGCGAATGGCGAGCGCGGGATGGCGTGGTCGCCGCGCAAACGGAAGCTTTACCGTCGCTTTACGGCACGGAAAACTGCGGGAGTGATATTTCGCGCTGTACTCTAGGCCGCCTCCCTTCAGGCCGCCTTTTCGCACCCCTTCGCACGCACCGCCCATGGATTCCCAAACGCCCCCCGAACCCCTGCCACCCGTCGTGTCGCCGACCCATCCTCCGGCGCGCCGGCGCCGCTGGGTCGGGAGCCTGCTGGCCCTGCTGCTGCTCGTGGCGCTCGGGGGCGGTGCCTGGTACCTGGTGCAGCGTTCCAAGTCGCCGGCACCGGGCGCGGGCGGACCGGGTGCAGGCGCAGGCCGCCCCGGCGGCGGTGGCCCGGGCGGTCGGGCGGGCGGCGGGGGCCCGGCCTCCAGCACCGTCGGCACCGCCGTCGCGCGGCAGGCCGACATTCCGGTGCAGCTCGAAGCGCTGGGCACGGTCACGCCGCTGGCCAACGTGACGGTGCAGCCGCAGGTGTCGGGCGTGCTCACGGCCGTGTTGTTCAAGGAAGGCCAGATGGTCAAGAAGGGCGACGTGCTCGCCACCATCGACCCGCAGCCCTTCGAGAACGCGCTGGCGCAGGCCGCCGGTGCCCGCCAGCGCGACGAGGCGCAACTGGCCGCGGCGCGCGTCACGCTGCAGCGCTACCAGACGCTGCTCGGGCAAGACTCCATCGCCCGCCAGGACGTCGACACCCAGGCCGCGCTGGTCAAGCAGCTCGAAGGCACCGTGGCCATCGACCGCGCCAACGAGAACACCGCCAAGCTCAACCTCGCCTGGAGCCGCATCACGGCGCCGGTGAGCGGGCGCATCGGCCTGCGGCCGGTGGACGCGGGCAACTACATCTCGACGGGCAGCACGGGCGGCGTGGCCACCATCACGCAGATCGCGCCCATCGACGTCGAGTTCGCCATTCCGCAGGACCGCGTGCCCGAGGTGCAGGAGCGGCTGGGCCAGGGCGCCACGCTCGCCACCACCGCCTTCGACCGCACGCGCACGCGCCGGCTGGCCGACGGCAGCTTCTCCACGCTCGACAACATGGTCGACACGCAGACCGGCACCGTGAAGGCCAAGGCGCGCTTCACCAACGCCGACGGCGCGCTGTTCCCGAACCAGTTCGTCAACCTGCGGCTGCTGCTGCGCACCGTGAGCAGCGCGGTGGTGGTACCGGTCACGGCGCTGCGCCACGGCCCCAACGGCGACTATGTGTACGTGGTGACGGCCGAGAACACGGCCTCGCAGCGGCCGGTGACGCGCGGCGAATCGAGCGTCGATTTCGCCTCGATCACCAAGGGCCTGCAGCCCGGTGAAACCGTGGTGACCGAAGGCGGCGACCGCCTGAAGGACGGCGCGCGCGTGCAGACCACGGTCGACCGGCCGGCCGGTGCGGCCTCCGGGGCGGCAGCGCCGGGCGGACGGCGTGGAGGACGTCGGCAGGAAGGTGGCGGTGGTGCCGGTGGTGCGCAAGGCGGCGGTGCCCGTCCGGCCGAAGCGGCGGCGCCGGCTTCGCCCTCGCAGGCCCCGGCCGCACCCGCTGCTGGAGCGGCTTCGCCGGCTGCAGCGCCCGCGGCAGCAACGCCTGCACCTGCAGCCACGCCCGCCAAGCTCCCTACCGCCGAGCAGCGCCAGCGCATGCTCGACGCGGCCAAGGACGACCCCGAACAACTCGAACGCCGCAAGCGTTTCCTCGAAGCCCTCGACCGCGGCGAGCCGGCCGCGCTGGAACGCTGGCAGCGCATGGCCGAGCGCGGCGGCGCCGGCGGCGGCGAACGCGGCGGTGAGGGACGGCGCAGCCCATGAGCCCCTCGCGCCCGTTCATCCTGCGGCCGGTCGCCACCTCGCTTCTGATGCTGGCCATCGTGCTGGCCGGCCTGGTGGCGTTCCGCTTCCTGCCGCTGGCGGCGCTGCCGCAGGTCGACTACCCGACCATCCAGGTCCAGACGCTCTACCCCGGGGCCAGCCCCGAGGTCATGAGCAACACCGTCACTGCGCCGCTGGAGCGCCAGTTCGGCCAGATGTCGGGCCTGGACCGCATGAGCTCGACCAGCGCCGCGGGCGTGTCGATCATCACGCTGCAGTTCTCGCTGGGCCAGACGCTGGACGTCGCCGAGCAGGAAGTGCAGGCCGCCATCAACGCCGGCGGCTCGCTGCTGCCGGCCGACCTGCCCGCGCCGCCGGTGTACGCCAAGGTCAACCCGGCCGATGCGCCGGTGCTCACGCTGGCCATCACCTCCGACACGCTGCCGCTCACCGAGGTGCAGAACCTCGTGAACACCCGGCTCGCGCAGAAGATCAGCCAGGTCTCGGGCGTGGGCCTCGTTTCGCTCAGCGGCGGGCAGCGCCCAGCCGTGCGCATCCAGGCCAACACGCAGGCGCTCGCGGCCAACGGCATCGGGCTGGATTCGCTGCGCACCGCGATCAGCGCGGCCAACTCCAACGGCGCCAAGGGCAGTTTCGACGGCCCCAAGCGCGCCTACACCATCAACTCGAACGACCAGCTGCTCACGGTCGACGACTACAAGAACCTCATCGTCAGCTACAAGAACGGCGCGCCGATCCGCATGGTCGACGTGGCGCGCGTGGTCAACAGCGCCGAGAACACGCAGCTCGGTGCCTGGGCCGGGCGCAAGGTCGACGGGCAGGTGCAGCTCACGCCGGCCATCATCCTGAACGTGCAGCGCCAGCCCGGCGCCAACGTGATCGCCACCGTCAACGCCATCAAGAAGCAGCTGCCCGAGCTGCAGGCCGGCATGCCCGCGGGCCTGCAGGTCGAGGTGCTGAGCGACCGCACCGCCGGCATCCGCTCGTCGGTGCAGCACGTCGAGATGGAACTGGTGCTGGCCGTGGTGCTCGTGGTGCTGGTGATCTTCGCCTTCCTGGGCAGCCTGCGCGCCACCGTCATCGCCAGCATTGCCGTGCCGATCTCGCTGATCGGCAGCTTCGGCCTGATGTACCTGCTGGGCTACAGCCTGAACAACCTGAGCCTGATGGCGCTGACCATCGCCACCGGCTTCGTGGTGGACGACGCGATCGTCATGATCGAGAACATCGCGCGCTACATCGAGGAGGGCGAGAAGCCCCTGCAGGCCGCGTTCAAGGGCGCCGCGCAGATCGGCTTCACCATCATCTCGCTGACTGTGTCGCTCATCGCGGTGCTCATTCCGCTGCTGTTCATGGGCGACGTGGTGGGCCGCCTGTTCCGCGAGTTCGCGGTGACGCTGGCGATCACCATCCTGATCTCGGGCGTGGTTTCGCTCACGCTGGTGCCGATGATGTCGGCGCGCTGGCTCAAGCACGAGCCGAAGAAAGACGCATCGGGCACCGGCTTCGGCGCGCGCGCCCAGCGCTTCTTCGACGGCGTGATGGTGCGCTACGACCGCTCGCTGCACTGGGTGATCGCGCACCAGCCGCTCACGCTGCTGGTGGCGCTGCTCACGCTGGTGCTGACCGTGCTGCTGTACCTCACGATCCCCAAGGGTCTGTTCCCCACGCAGGACACCGGCCAGCTTCAGGCCCGCGTGCAGGCCGCGCAAGACGTGTCCTTCGAGCGCATGGCGCAGCTGCAGCAGCAGGCCGCGCGCGCCATCCTTGAAGATCATGACGTCGAGAACCTCAGCTCCTTCGTCGGCGTGGACGCGGCCAACAACACGATGCTGCACACCGGCAGCATGCTCATCAACCTGACCCGCAGCCACGACAACCAGCAGGAGGTGATGGAGCGCCTGCGCGAGCGCGTGCGGCAGGTGGCCGGCCTCACGCTGTACCTGCAGCCCACGCAGGACCTGACCATCGACGCCGAGACCGGGCCGACCGAGTACCGCGTGTCGCTCGAAGGCGTGAACAGTGCGCTGGTCACCGAGTGGATGCAGAAGCTGGTGGCGAAGCTGCAGGAGTCGGACAAGGTGCGCAACGTGAGCAGCGATGCCGGTGCGCAGGGGTTGGCGGCGTATGTGAACGTGAACCGCGACACGGCGTCGCGGCTGTCGATCACCGCGAGTTCGGTGGACGACGCGCTGTACAGCGCCTTCGGGCAGCGCATCGTGTCGACGATCTTCACGGAGACGAACCAGTACCGCGTGATTCTGGAAGCGCAGCCTGGCATGGTGAATACGCCGCAGACGCTGGGGCAGTTGAACCTCATTGCGGGGTCGGGCACGGCGACGCCGTTGTCTGCGTTTGCGGAGATCAGCGAGCAGCAGGCTCCGCTGCAGATCACGCACGTGGCGCAGTACCCGGCGAGTACGTTGAACTTCGATACGGCGCCGGGGGTTTCGCTCGGTGGATCGGTTGCCGCGATTCGCGCGGCTGCTAAAGAGATCGGGCTGCCGAGCAGTGTGACGATGACTTTCCTGGGGGCTTCAGGGGCTTATGAGAAGTCGTTGTCGAATCAGCTGTGGTTGATTCTGGCGGCGGTGGTTTGTGTGTACATCGTGCTGGGGGTGCTGTACGAGAGCTATGTGCATCCGTTGACGATCTTGTCTACGTTGCCTTCTGCTGGGGTCGGGGCTTTGTTGGCCTTGATGCTGACTGGCAATGACCTGGGGGTGATCGGGATCATCGGGATCATTCTGCTGATCGGCATCGTGAAGAAGAACGCGATCATGATGATCGACTTTGCTATTGATGCGGAGCGGACGCAGGGGAAGTCGGCTCGTGAGGCGATTCATCAGGCAGCTTTGCTGCGGTTTCGTCCGATCTTGATGACTACTTTGGCTGCGCTGTTTGCTGCTGTGCCGCTGATGTTCAGTTTTGGGGATGGGGCGGAGTTGCGGCGTCCTCTCGGGCTTGCGATCTTTGGCGGGTTGATCGTTAGTCAGTTGCTGACTTTGTTTACTACGCCGGTTATTTATCTGGCGTTTGATCGGTTGGGTGGGGGGAGTGCTCGGGCTTCTTCTTCGGAGCTTGAGGAGGAGGCGGCTTGATCTGTCTGTACTCCTGCTGCTTGTTTGCTTCCCGGGGCCGGGAGTTCCGCCCGGCGGCGGACTCACTTTCTTTTGCTTCGCCAAAAGAAAGTAAGCAAAGAAAAGGCGACCCCACTGTCTGCGACCCCTTCGCTTCGCTACGGGGCAACCTGCGGTGCTCACGTTTCGCGGGGTCTCGCAGAACTCGCTTCGCTCAAACAGCTGCGAGCCCTGATCCGCGAAACGCTCCGCTCCTCGGCGCAGCCAGAGGGGAGGGGAGCTTCGGGCCGTCGCTTCGCTCGGCCATGCAGTACCAAGAGCCGAATCCAATGCGCATGCGCGCGGCTTCGCCTGCGCGCGGCTCCTTGCCAACAGCAAGGGCAATGCAAACGCCAACGGCGACACCAGCACCAGCGCCAGCGCCAGCGCACCAACCACTCCCAGCCGCAGCAGGCGCAAAGCGCCTGCTGCGGCCCACTGGCCGAGCGCAGCGATGGCCCGTTGGTATCCAAACCCCTTCTGTATGCGCCGAGGAGCGCAGCGTTTCGCGGATCAGGGCTCGCCCTTGTTTGAGCGAAGCGAGTTTGGGCGAGACCCCGCGAAACGCGAGCACCGCAGGTTGCCCGCAGCGAAGCGTAGGGACGCAGACAGTAGGGTCGCCTTTCTTTTGCCTACGTTTCTTTGGCGAAGCAAAGAAAAGTAGGTCGCCTGCCGGGGCGAGACCCGGCCTCCGTCCTTCGCCGGGAGCGCAGCGGTGAATTTGTCGCGCCCCTTCGTCCGCCGCCCCATAGGCACAGTCCTCCTGACCATAGGCATCGCCCTGGCAGGAATTGCAGCGTTCTTCGTCCTCCCAGTCTCCCCGCTACCCCAAGTCGACTATCCAGTCATCTCGGTAAGAGCCTCCATCCCAGGAGCAAGCCCAGAGACGATGGCAACCAGCGTCGCCACGCCATTGGAAAGACACCTGGGCACCATCGCAGGCGTCAACGAAATGACGTCCACCAGCTCCGTAGGCTCCTCCCGAGTCACGCTGCAATTCGACCTAAGCCGCAACATCGACGGTGCCGCAAGAGAAGTCCAGGCCGCCATCAACGCCAGCCGCGTAGACCTGCCCGCCACGCTAAGAAGCAACCCCACCTACCGCAAAGCCAACCCAGCCGCCTCCCCAGTCATCATCCTGGCCCTCACGTCCAAGACCAAGACCCCAGGCCAGATCTACGACGCCGTCTCCAACATCGTCAGCCAGCGCCTGTCGCAGGTAGACGGCGTAGGTGACGTAGAGATCGGCGGCGGCTCGCTCCCCGCAGTACGCATCGAACTGCTCCCCTTCGCCCTCAACCGCTACGGCATCAGCACCGAAGACGTGCGCGCCGCCATTCAGGCGTCGAATGCGAACCGCCCCAAGGGCATGGTGCAGGGCGAAGGCCGCAAGCTGCAGATCTACACCCAGACCCCGGCGCTGCGCGCGAGCGACTACGCCTCGATGGTCGTGGCCTGGCGCAACGGCGCGGCGGTGCGGCTGCGCGAGGTGGCCGACGTGATCGACGGCGTGGAAGACACGCGCACGCTGGGCCTGTTCAACGGTGAGCCGGCGATCATCGTGCTGATCACGCGCCAGCCCTCGGCCAACATCATCGAGACCGTCGACAACGTGCGCGCGCTGCTGCCCGAACTGCAGGCGCAACTGCCGCCCGACGTGACGCTGCAGGTCGCCTCGGACAGCACCAATTCCATCCGCAGTTCGCTGCGCGAGGTGGAGATGACGCTGGTCATCGCAGTGCTGCTGGTGGTGCTGGTGGTCAGCCTGTTCCTGCGCAGCGTGCGCGCGACGGTGGTGCCGGCGGTGGCCACGGTGGTGGCGCTCCTGGGCACGTTCGGGGTGATGCACCTGCTGGGCTTCAGCCTCAACAACCTGAGCCTGATGGCGCTCACCGTGGCCACGGGCTTCGTGGTGGACGACGCCATCGTGGTGCTGGAGAACACCAGCCGCCACATCGAATCGGGCATGTCGCGCATGAAGGCGGCGCTGCTCGGCGCGCAGGAAGTGGGCTTCACGGTGTTGTCGATCAGCGTGTCGCTGGTGGCGGTGTTCATTCCGCTGCTGTTCATGGGCGGGCAGGTGGGGCGGCTGTTCCGCGAGTTCGCGGTCACGCTGTCGGCGGCGGTGCTGATCTCGCTGGTCATCTCGCTCACCACCACGCCGATGATGTGCGCGTGGATGCTCAAGCCGGGCGGCGAGCACGACAAGAACAAGCCGCAGGGCCGCTTCGGCCGCGCGGCGGCGCGCAGCTACGACTGGATGCTCAAGCGCTACGAGAGCGCACTCGACTGGGCGCTGGACAGCAAGGCGATCGTCATGGTCGTGCTGCTGGCGGTGGTGGGGCTCAATGTGTACCTGTTCAGCGCGGCGCCCAAGGGCTTCTTCCCGCAGCAGGACAGCGGCCAGCTCAACGGCGGCCTGCGCGCCGACCAGAGCATTTCGTCGCAGGCCATGGGCGCCAAGCTGCGCGAGGTGGTCGACATCATCCGCAAGGACGAGGCGGTCGACACCGTGGTGGGCTTCACGGGCGGCGGGCGCGCGGGCGGCGGCTTCATGTTCGTCAACCTGAAACCGGCCAGCCAGCGCAAGGACAGCGGCCTGGCGGTGATCGCGCGGCTGCGCCCGCAGCTGGCGCAGGTGACGGGGCTGCGCGTGTTCCTCGGCCCGGTGCAGGACGTGCGCTCGGGCGGGCGCTCCAGCAACTCCACCTACCAGTACACGCTCAAGAGCGACAGCCTGTCCGACCTGCGCACCTGGGCCGTGAAGTTGGCTGACGAGATGAAGCAGCAGCCCACGCTGACCGACATCGACACCGACCAGGACCAGAACGGCGTGGAGACGGTGGCCAAGGTCGACCGCGACAGCGCGCGGCGGCTGGGGCTCACCTCCACCGCCATCGACAACGCGCTGTACAACGCCTTCGGCCAGCGGCAGGTGGCCACCATCTACACCGAGCTCAATCAGTACCACGTGGTGATGGAATGGGCGCCGGGCTACACGCGCAGCCCGAACGCGCTGCGCGACGTGTACGTGCCGGCCACCAAGACCTCGGTGGTCGCGGGGCAGGCGGTGACCACGCAGGTGGCGGCCACGACGTCCACGGGCGGCACGACGACGTCTGCCAGCGCCGCTGCCGCGACGGTGCCGGTGTCGGCCAACGCCGGCTCGCGCAACGCTTCGACCGGCAACGTGCTGAGCAACACGGCCACCGCGCTGGTGCCGCTGTCGGCGGTGGCGAAGTTCGAGGAGCAGTCGGTGGCCACGTCGGTGAGCCATGAGGACGGCGAGCTGGCCACCACCATCTCGTTCAACCTGGCCGAGGGCGCCAACCTCGGCGACGCGCGCGAGGCCATTGCCAAGGCCGAGGCCAACATCGCCATGCCGACCAACGTGCGCGGCGCCTTTGCCGGCACCGCGCTGAGCGCGCAGCAGTCGCAGGGGCAGCAGGCGATGCTGATCGTGGCGGCGCTGGTGGTGATCTACATCGTGCTGGGCATCCTGTACGAGAGCCTGGTGCATCCGGTGACGGTGCTCTCGACGCTGCCTTCGGCCGGCGTGGGCGCGGTGCTGGCGCTCTTGATGTTCCGCATGGAGTTTTCCATCATCGCGCTGATCGGCGTGTTCCTGCTGATCGGCATCGTGAAGAAGAACGCCATCCTGATCATCGACTTCGCGCTGGAGGCCGAGCGCTCGCGCGGCCTGAGCCCGCTCGAGGCGGTGCGCGAGGCCTGTCTGCTGCGCTTCCGCCCGATCCTGATGACCACGCTGGCCGCCGCGCTCGGCGCGCTGCCGCTGGCCATCGGCTTCGGCGAGGGCGCCGAGCTGCGCCGGCCGCTGGGCGTGGCGATCATCGGCGGGCTCATCGCGAGCCAGCTGCTGACGCTGCTCACCACGCCGGTGGTGTACCTGCTGCTGGACAAGCTGCGCCGCCGCGGCATGAACGAACACGCGCTGAGCCGCGCCCCGGCCGTCTGAGATCCATGACCATGAATGCCTCCCTTTCTTCTATCGGCCCTTCACGCCGTTTCTTCGCGCTGAGCACGCTCGCGCTGGCCGCCGTGCTCGCCGGCTGCGCCGTGGGCCCGGCCTACAAGGTGCCCGAGTCGGCGGCATCGGCCGGCTGGAAGGAACAGCCCGCCGCCGACGGCTGGCTGCCCGCCGCGCCGGCCGACGCGCTCGACCGCGGCGAGTGGTGGAAGCTTTTCGGCGACGCCACGCTCGACGAACTCGCGGCGCGCGTGCAGGTGTCGAACCAGAACATCGCCGCCGCCGTCGCCAGCTACACGCAGGCCCAGGCGCTGGTGCGCGAGCAGCGCGCGGGGCTGTTCCCGTCGGTGTCCTTCGACGGCAGCGGCAAGCGCTCGGGCACGGTGGGCGGCAACGCCTCGGCCAGCCCGTCGAACACCTTCGGCGCCACGCTGGGCGCCAGCTGGACGCCCGACGTGTGGGGCCGCCTGCGCGAGGCCGTGAACAGCGCGCAGGCCAACGCCCAGGCCAGCGAAGCCGACCTGGCCTCGGCGCGGCTGTCGGCCGTCGGCGACCTGGCGACCAACTACTTCTCGCTGCGCGAGGCCGACGCCGAGATCGTGCTGCTCGACGAAACCATCCTCGGCTACCAGCGCGCCTTCGAGATCACGAGCAACCGCTACGCCGCCGGCATTGCCGCGCAGACCGACGTGCTGCAGGCGCAGACGCAACTGGTGAACGCCAAGGCCGACCGCGTGGGCCTGCAGCGCACACGCGCCACGCTGGAGCACGCCATCGCGATGCTGGTGGGCGTGGCGCCGGCCGACTTCAGCCTGCCGCCCGCGCGCTGGACGCCCACGGTGCCCGGCGTGCCGACCGGCGTGCCCTCGACGCTGCTGCAGCGCCGCCCCGACATCGCGGCGGCGGAGCGCGCGGTGGCCGCGGCCAATGCGCAGATCGGCGTTGCGCGCTCGGCCTACTACCCGAACATCTCGCTCACGGCCTCGGTCGGCAGCAACGCCAGCCGCGTGAGAGACCTCTTCGGCGCGGCCAACACGCTGTGGGGGCTGGGCCTGTCGGTGGCGCAGGTGGTGTTCGATGCGGGGGCCATCAGTGCCAGCGTCGATGCCGCCAAGGCCGGCCACGAAGCCAGCGTGGCGCGCTACCGGCAGACCGTGCTGGCCGCGTTCCAGGCCGTGGAAGACCAGCTGACCACCGGCGCCACGCTGGCGCAGCAGGAAGGCTTGCGCCGCGAGGCCACGGCAGCGGCCGACAAGACCGAGCAGCAACTGCTCAACCGGTATCGCGCGGGGCAGGTGAGCTACACCGATGTGGTGCAGGCGCAGGCCGCCGCACTGAGCGCGCGGCGCGCGCTCGTGCAGCTTCAGGTCAATCGCCAGGCCGCGGCAATCGCGCTGATCCAGGCCATGGGCGGCGGTTGGCAGGCCGACTGGATGGGGGCGACCCGTCCGGCCGGCAACAGCACTTCAAACAACAGCGCCGCTTCCCGCACACCGTAAGGGGCGGGTGTTGCGGGCGGGCATGGGAACCTGCCTGGCCCGTCGGCCCGACCGGCGCGAACACCGGACCGGGCGTCGTCGCTTCGCGGCGGTGGTCACCGCTCGGCGCTCACAGGATCGCTCTCTCCCCATCAGTGCGCTGGTCGGTCGAGGGCCTCGCCCAGGTAGTCCTTGTCTGTCACCAGGACCCAGAGGGCGAGCACCATGATCACCGCAGCCACGAGGACTGCATTGACCAGCGCCGGCTCGACCATGCGGAAGTCGAGCAACCAGGGCGACACCGCCAGCCAGGCTGCCAGCGCCACTTCGGTCCACTCTTCCCACTGGTGCGGCACGAAGGTCGCGCCCAAGGCCACGGCGCCCAGCACGATGCCGGTCGCCACCATGGTCCACATGGCGAGCGAATTGCCCTGAAAGCCCAGTACCCATGGCGAGACGATCAGCCACACGCCGGCGACGGCGTTGACGGGGTCCTGCCAATGCTTCACATGCTTCATGGTCGTACCTCCTGTCGCAGCACGACGCCACGACTCTGGTTGGACTGCCGCGCCGCGCCGTGGTTCCGCCATGCGGCATGGCGCGGGCCGCGCGGGGCTTGCGGATCGGCGCCGCGTTCCTATACTTGAGTGAGCACTCAACTAAACGAACGATGGAGACCGTCCGCGCATGGCCCGCCCCCGCAGTGTCGACAAGCACAACGCCATCCTCGAGGCGGCGCTGGTCGAGTTCGGCCGGCGCGGCGTGTGGGCCACGCCGACCTCGGCGATCTCGCGCACCGCGGGCGTGGCCGAGGGCACGCTGTTCACCTATTTCGCGAGCAAGGCGCTGCTGACCGACGCGCTGTACCGCGCGCTGAAGACCGAGCTGGCCGGCGTGATGCTGGCCGACTGGCCCGAAGCGGCCGATCCGCGCACCCAGTTCCGCCACATCTGGGACCGCTACGTGCGCTGGGGCGTGGCGCACCCCGGCAAGCTGCGCGTGCTGGCGCAGCTCAAGGTCTCCGACGAACTGAGCGACGAGAGCCGCGCCGCCGGCATGGCGCCGTTCGCGCGGCTGGAAGCGGTGGCGCAGGAGTGCATGCGGCGCGGGCTGGTCGTCGAGCGACCGATGGAATTCCTGGGCGCGATGCTCACGGCGATGGCCGAGACCACCGTCGGCTACATCGCGCAGGCGGGCGACGCCGAACCGGCCTTCGACTACGCCGAAGCCGGCTTCGAGATCTTCTGGCAAGGCATCGCCGTGCCGCCCTGACGACGACACCTTCCGCACGAACGACAAGACCCCTACCGAAGAAAGACCCCGCCATGCCCACACTCAAACGCCGCCACTTCGTGCTCGGCACCCTCGGCGCCGCCGGCGCCCTAGTCGTCGGCTGGGCCGCCACGCCGGCGGCTTCGCGCCTCGTGCCCGGCGCGCCGCTGCCGGCGGGCAACGGGCAGGTCGCGCTCAACGGCTGGGTCAAGGTGGGCAGCGACGACACCGTCACGCTGGTGATGACGCAGTCGGAAATGGGGCAGGGCACGCACACCGGCCTGGCGATGCTGCTGGCCGAAGAAATGGACGCCGCGGTGTCGCAGGTGCGGCTCGAGCAGGCCGGCTTCGACGCCATCTACAACAACCAGGCCATGATCCTCGACGCGCTGCCCTTCAAGCCCGGCGACGAGGGCTTCGGCAAGCGCGCGGCGCACCAGGTCGTGGGCAAGCTGCTGCGCACGATCCCGGGGCTCTCGGGCACGGGCGGTTCGTCGAGCGTCACCGATCAGTGGGGGCCGGTGCGCGAGGCCGGCGCGTCGGCGCGGCTCATGCTGGTGGGCGCGGCGGCGGCGCAGTGGCAGGTGCCCGCCAGCGAATGCGGCACCGAGGCCGGCCGCGTGCTGCACCCGGCCTCCAACCGCAGCGCGCGCTTCGGCGAGCTGGCGGTAAAGGCCGCGCAGCAGCCGTTGCCCACGGCGGTGAAGCTCAAGGCGCAAGCCGACTTCCGTGTCATCGGCCAGCCACAGCGGCGCATCGACAACGCCGGCAAGCTCAATGGCACCGCCACCTACGGCATCGACGTGCTGCCGCCGGGCCTGCTGTACGCCAGCATCGCCATGTGCCCGACGCTGGCCGGCCGCGTCGCGCGCTTCGATGCGAAAGCCGCCGAGGCGCTGCCCGGTGTGCGCAAGGTGATGGCGCTGGAGCCCGTGGCCGCGAGCCTCGTGGGCACCGGCAGCACGGCGGGCGGCGTGGCCGTGATCGCCGACACGCCGTACCACGCGATGCGCGCGCTGAAGCAGGTCGACATCGAATGGGACCACGGCCCCGCCGCGAGCCTGTCGAGCGCCGAGATGATCGACCGCCTCGCGCGCACGCTCGACGCCGACGCAGGCAACGCCCGCCTTGATACCGGCGGCGTGGCGGCGGCACTGAAGTCCGCCGCGCGCACGATCGAGGTCGAGTACCGCGTGCCCTTCCTGGCGCACGCCACCATGGAGCCGATGAACTGCACCGTGCAGTTCAAGGACGGCGCCGCCACCGTCTGGGCGCCCACGCAGGCGCCGGGCTTCGCGCGTGCCGCGGTCGCCAAGGCGCTGGGCATCGATGCCGAGAAGGTCACGCTGCACGTGACCTACCTGGGCGGCGGCTTCGGGCGGCGCTACTTCATCGACTTTCTGGTGCAGGCCGCGCAGCTCGCGCGCGAGGCCGGCGGCGCGCCGGTGCAGCTGATCTGGTCGCGCGAGGAGGACATGACGCACGACTTCTACCGCCCCGCCTACGTGGCGCTGTGCAAGGCCGGCTTCGACGCGGCGGGTGCGCTGGTCGCGTGGCAGACCACCAGCGCCGGCTCCAGCCTGGGTGCGCCGTCCTTCATGGACAACTCGACCGACGGCGCCTGGAACACCGCCTACGACTTCCCACAGGCCCGCGTGGCGCATGTGCCGGTGGAGTCGGCCGTCACCACCGGCATCTGGCGCTCGGTGGCGCATTCGCAGAACGGCTTCTTCGTCGAGAGCTTCATCGACGAATGCGCCGTCGCCGCCGGCAAGGACCCGGTGGCTTTCCGCGCCGGCCTGCTCGCCAAGGACGCACGCCACCTGGCGGTGCTCAAGCGTGTGGCCGAACTCTCGAAGTGGGGCGAGCCGCTGGCCGACGGACCCGACGGCACGAAGCGCGCGCGCGGCGTGGCCATTCACCGCGCCTTCGGCAGCATCGTGGCGCAGGTGGCCGAGGTGTCGGTGACGCCCGAGCGGCAGATCCGCGTGCACCGCGTGGTGTGCGTGATCGACTGCGGCCTGCCGGTCAACCCGAACCTGATCCGCCAGCAGATGGAAGGCGGCATCGTGTTCGGCCTGTCGGCCGCGCTGCGTGGCGAGATCACCGTGGCGCGCGGCCAGGTGCAGCAGAGCAACTTCCACGACTACACGCCGCTGCGCATCGACGAGTGCCCGGCCATCGAGGTCGACATCCTCGCCGGCACCGGCGCCGAGGTGCCGCCCGGCGGGGTGGGCGAGCCGGGCACGCCGCCCATCGCGCCCGCCGTGGCCAACGCCGTGTTCGCGCTGACCGGCCAGCGCCTGCGCAGCCTGCCTCTGCGGCTGGCCTGATCTCCCGGAACAGCAAGAAAGACACCCCATGACCACCACCACGCTGAAGATCAACGGCCAGACCGCCACCGTGAGCGCCGAGCCCGACACCCCGCTGCTGTGGGTGCTGCGCGGCGAAATGAAGCTCGTCGGCACCAAGTTCGGCTGCGGCAAGGCGCTGTGCGGCGCCTGCACCGTGCACCTGGACGGCCAGGCCGTGCGCTCCTGCGTCACCCCGCTGGAGGCCGTGGGCGGGCGCGAAGTCACCACCATCGAGGGCCTGAAGGGCCGGGAGGCCGACGCCCTGCGCGCGGCCTGGACCGAGGTCGACGTGGTGCAGTGCGGCTATTGCCAGAGCGGCCAGCTCATGTCGGCCTGCGCGCTGCTCAAGGCGACCCCGAAGCCCAGCGACGACCAGGTGTCGGACGCCATGCGCGGCAACATCTGCCGCTGCGGCACCTACCCCCGGATTCGCGCCGCGATCCACCTGGCGGCAGAAACAGCGGGGCGGTAACGCAGAAACCGGGGTGGTTGTTTACAGAAGTTAATAATTTTTCCGTAATTCTCGAAAAAGTCGCCAGAACGGTATTTTTACGGAAATTGGGGATATGAAGCTTCGATACGCCGCCGTACCATCCGCGCGGCCCGCTTCCGGCCGTCCCCTGTTTCCGACTTTCGATGACCCCCCCAGATCCCTCGCGGACGCGCGTTCTGTCCGTGGCCGACACGCTGCGCACCCGCATCTTCGACGGTGCGATCGCCCCCGGCGCCCACCTGATGGAGATTTCGCTCGCCAACGAGCTTGGCGTGTCGCGCACCCCTGTGCGCGGCGCCATGGCGCGGCTGGCCGACGAGGGGTTGCTGGTCTACCACCCGCAGCGGGGTTTCCAGGTGCGCCGTTTCGACGCCAAGGACGTGTTCGACGCCTTCAGCGTGCGCGCCACGCTCGAAGGCATGGGCTGCCGCCTGCTCAGCGAGCGCGGCCTGGACGACGAGGCGCTGGCCGAACTGACGGCCATGGTCGACGAGCAGCATGCGCTGCTGCACGACAGCGGCGAATGGACCGACGAGCGGGCCGACCAGTGGCAGGACCTGAACCAGGCGTTCCACCACAAGTTGCTGTCGCTGGCCGACAACCGCTGGCTCAGCGAGGCCGTGCAGCGCGCCTGCCAGCTACCGGTGATCTTCGACAGCCGCTCGCGCCCGCACAGGCACGATGCCGCGATGCTGCTGTACCGCCATAGCCAGGCCCTGCAGGCGCTCGAAGAGCACCGCTGCATCGTCGAGGCGCTGGGTCGTCAGGAGGCCTCGGGCGCCGAAGCCGCGATGCGCGAGCACATCAACGCCAACCGCGACCTGCTGGTGCTCTACCTGCGCCAGAGCGCCGGCCGCACCCGCGCGCTGGCCTGATCAGCCGCCCCGCGCCACCGGCGCCATGAGGTAGGCCCCCGACTCGAACAGCTGCGCCTCGGCCTGGTCGATGCGCCGGATCACCGGCTTGCCCGCACGGCTCGCGAGCAGCTCGACCAGCGCTTCCGTCACCGCCACGCCGGCCGCCACCGACGGGAAGAATGAGGGGCTGTGGATGGTGAAGAGCAGCGTCTCGTCCGCCAGCAGCGACAGCGGCGAGGTCACGCTGTCGGTGATCGCCACGATGCGGCAACCGGCTGCCTTCGCCGCCTCGGCCACCTGCAAGGCTTCGCGCGAGTAGGGCGCAAAGCTCGCCACCACCAGCGCGTCGCCCTTGGCGAAGGCGCGCTGCTGCATCTCGAGCGAGCCGCCCTGGCCGTCCACCAGGTGCACGCTGGTGCGAAAGAGCCGGTACACGTACACGAACGAGAAGGCGATCGGAAAGCACGCGCGAAAGCCCGCCGCGTGCACGGCCGGCGCCTTCTCCAGCAGCGCGCAGGCCTTGAGCAGCGCCGGCCCGCTCTGTTGGTGCGTGAGCTCCAGGTTGCGCCGCTGCACCTCGAACATCTCGCCCGCCAGGCCCTGGTCGGCGACGCGGCCCACCAGCTGCTTGGCGCGCCCGCCGTAGGTCTCGCTGCCCAGGCCCATGTCGGCGGCGAAGGCCTCCTTCAGCTGCGGCCAGCCCTCGAAGCCCAGGTGCTGCGCGAAACGCACCAGCGTGGCCGGCGTGCTCTGCGCGCGCGTGCCGACGTTGCGCATCGAGCCCGTGACCACTTCGTTCGGGTGGTCGAGCACGTAGCGCGCGACCTGCTGCAGGGCGGGGCTCAGTTCGTTGAAACGCTGGCGGATCAGTTCTTTGGCGCCCATGGCGGTGTCTCTTTTCGTGCGGTGTCTGGAACAAATGTACCGGAGCAGGGAAATCCCGGGAGTTGACGGAACAAATGTTCCAAACAATAATTCGAACGAAACGTTAGTTCCAAACACGGACCCTGCTTTCCTCCCGCCATGACGCACGTCTTCCACCGCCACCTCCGCCAGACCCCGCCCGTTGCCGCCGGCGCGCAGGGCATGTTCATCCGCGACGCCGAAGGGCGCGAATACCTCGATGCCTCGGGCGGCGCGGCCGTGTCCTCGCTCGGCCACGGCCATCCCGAGGTGATGGCGGCCATGCACGCGCAGATCGACACACTGGCCTACGCCCACACCAGCTTCTTCACGAGCGAGGTGGCTGAGCAGCTGGCCGACGAGCTCATCGGTGGCGCCCCCGAAGGCATGAGCCACGTGTACCTCGTGAGCGGTGGCTCGGAGGCCGTGGAGTCGGCGCTGAAGATGGCGCGCCAGTACTTCGTGGAAATCGGCCAGCCGCAGCGCACGCACTTCATCGCGCGCCGCCAGAGCTACCACGGCAACACGCTGGGCGCGCTCGCGGTGGGCGGCAACGCCTGGCGGCGCGAACCCTTCGCGCCCATCCTCGTGCCGGCCACGCACGTTGCGCCGTGCTACCCCTACCGCGAGCAGCGCGCCGATGAAAGCGCCGAGCAGTACGGCCTGCGCCTGGCGGCCGAGCTCGAAGCGGCCATCGTCGCGCAGGGCGCCGACCGCGTGATCGCCTTCGTGGCCGAGACCGTGGGCGGTGCCACCGCCGGCGTGCTCACGCCGGTGCCGGGCTACTTCAAGGCCGTGCGCGAGGTCTGCGACAAGTACGGCGTGCTGCTGATCCTCGACGAGGTGATGTGCGGCATGGGCCGCACCGGCTCGCTGCATGCCTGCGAGCAGGAGGGCGTGGTGCCCGACCTGATGACCATCGCCAAGGGCCTGGGCGGCGGCTACCAGCCGATCGGCGCGGTGCTGGCGCAGCGCCGCATCGTCGAGGCCATGTCGAAAGGCAGCGGCTTCTTCCAGCACGGCCACACCTACCTGGGCCATCCGATGGCCTGCGCGGCGGCGCTCGCGGTGCAGCAGGTGATCCGCCGCGACGGCCTGGTTGCCAAGGTGCGCGACGACGGCATGGCCTTCGGCGCGATGCTGGCCGAGGCGCTGGGCGACCACCCGCACGTGGGCGACATCCGCGGGCGCGGCTTCTTCTGGGGCGTCGAGCTGGTGGCCGACCGCGCGAGCAGGCAGCCCTTCGATCCGGCCCTGGCCGTCAACGCGCGCCTCAAGAAAGACGCGATGGCGCGCGGCCTGCTGTGCTACCCCTTCGGCGGCACGGTGGACGGGCGCCAGGGCGATCACGTGCTGCTGGCGCCGCCGTACATCGCGACACGCGACCACCTGCACGAAATCGTCGCGCGGCTCACGGCCTCGGTCGACGCGGTCACGCGCGGCGTGACGCGCTGAGCCACCGCCCCTTTTTTCTTCAACCGCCGTTTCGAGGAGCGTTCCATGCCCCAGCTTCGCCCGTCGCTTTCCATCGCCGCCGCCGCCTTCGCGCTGGCCCTTGCCGCCCTGGCTCCGACCGCTCCCGCGCAGGCGCAGCCCGCCAACGACACGCTCGCCAAGATCAAGGCCAGTGGCGCCATCACCTTCGGCTACCGCGAGGCCTCGTTCGGCTTCTCGTACCTGGACGCCAACCTCAAGCCCGTGGGCTACAGCATCGAGATCTGCAACCGCATCGTCGACGCGGTGAAGACCGAGCTGAAGCTTCCGGCCGTCGAGGTCAAGTACCAGGCCGTGACCTCGGCCAACCGCATTCCGCTGGTGCAGAACGGCACGGTGGACATCGAGTGCGGCTCCACCACCAACCTGGTCGAGCGCCAGTCGCAGGTGGCCTTCTCGCCGGACATCTTCCGCTACAACGTGCGCACGCTGGTGAAGGCCGATTCGGGCATCAAGAGCATCGCCGACCTGCAGGGCAAGACGGTGGTCACCACCGCCGGCACCACGTCGTTCCGCCTGCTGCGCGCGGCCGACAAGGGCCGCAGCCTCGAGGTGAACCAGCTCTCGGGCAAGGACCACACCGACTCGTTCCTGCTGGTCGAGAGCGGCCGCGCGCAAGCCTTCGTGCTCGACGACATCCTGCTGGCGGGCCAGATCGCCAACGCGCGCAATCCGAAGGACTTCGTCATCACCGGCGAGAGCCTGCGCACCGAGAACCAGTCGCTGATGTTCCGCAAGGACGACCCGGCCTTCAAGGCGCTGGTGGACCGCGTGGTGTCGGGCATGATGAAGTCCGGCGAGATGGAAAAGCTCTACAGCAAGTGGTTCATGTCGCCGATTCCGCCCAAGGGCATCAACATCAATTACCCGCTCAATGCCGAGACGAAGGAGGCCTTTGCCAACCCGTCGTCCAAGGGCATCTGATCTCACCTGACTTCATGACACGCATCGCCCTCATCCACGCACTCTCGCATTCCGTCGCCCCCATCAACGAAGCCTTCGCGCGCGACTGGCCCGAGGCCGTGCGCATGAACCTGCTGGACGACAGCCTCTCGGCCGACCTCGCGCGCGACGGCAAGGGGCTCGACGCGGCGATGCACGAGCGCTTCCAGCGCCTGGCGCAGTACGCGGTGGACACGGGCGCGCGCGGCATCCTCTTCACCTGCTCGGCCTTCGGGCCGTGCATCGAGGCGGTGGCGCAGCGGCACGCGGGCATTCCGGTGCTCAAGCCCAACGAGGCCATGATCGAAGAGGCCGTGCAGGGCGAGGGCCGGCTGGGGCTGATCGCGACTTTTGCGCGCACGCTGGAATCGATGCCGCCGGAGTTTCCTGCGGGCATGGCGCTCGAACTCGCGCTGGCCGAGGGCGCGCTGGCCGCGCTCGATGCGGGCGACACGCAGCGCCACGACGCGCTCATCGCCGAACAGGCCGCCGCGCTGCGTGCGCGCGGCTGCACGCGCATCGCCCTGGCTCAGTTCAGCATGGCGCGGGCGCGTGGTGCCTGCGAAGCGGCCAGTGGCCTGCCGGTGCTGACGACGGTCGACAGCGCGGTGCGCGCGCTGCGCCGGCGTGCTTCAGCTTCAGTGTGAGCCGCCGTTGCCGACGACCGTGACCAGCGTGGTCATTGCCACCTGCGCGGCCTCGCCGCGCGCGAGCGGGCGGCCCGGGCCGGCGTTGCCGCTGTCGGTTTCCAGGCCCTGCGCCAGGCGGCGGTAGATGTCCGACGAGGGCATGGTCGCCGCCGTGCCGAGCGCGTCGCAGTAGGTGTCGGTGAGCACGGAGGCCAGCCGTTCGCGCTCGGCGTCGCACAGCACGGGCGCGTCGGCGGCGAAGACCGATGCCACGCAGTGCATCAGGTAGGCCTGGGTCTCGAGCGAGAAAGCCTGCTGGCGCACGTAGTCTTCCACCGCGTGCCAGAAGAGGGTGTCGGAGGTGCGGCGCCAGCTTTCGAGCACCTTGCGCGACTTGGCGACCAGGTCGGCGTGCGCGTCGTGCGGTTCGGCCGGCCGTAGCGCCAGGCCCTGCAGCGTGAGCGCGGCCACCGGGCCGGCCGCGCCGAGCAGGAAGCTCCAGAACTTCCAGCGCGCAAACCATTTCTTGTCATGGGCCGGGCCCAGCGGCTCCAGCAGCCGGAAGTCGATGCACAGGGCCGCGTTGGCCTGCAGGCCGGAGGCCATGCGGTCGGCCTCCACATGGCCTTGCGCGACGATGCAGGCGCTGGCGCCGCAGCGGTCGATGTCGGCCAGGCGCTGCGTCAGCTGGCGCAGCTCGTGGGCCGAGGCGCCGGTGGCTTCGGCCACGCGCAGCATGCCGTGGCACTGCTCCCGCTCCAGCTGGCAGGGGCTCTTGAGACGGTCTTCGACATGGTCGTCGAGCGTCGAGGGGCGTTCTTCTGCGACGCAGTCCTCGAGTTCACTCCCGGTGGTGAACGTTGACATGGATGCTCCTTCGGGCGCAGATGAATAACTGTTATCAATATGTATTAACGCGCCGAGGTCGAACATCACCTGAACTAGGTATTTCCGTGGGCGGGCTGCCTTGCGTTCCACCGGCGGAACGGCGCCTGAACAGGGCCTGACCGATGGCCTCGCCATAATTGCCGCTCTTTCAAGGAGTACGCGTGGATATCGTTTTGCTGGTCAAGGCCGCTGTCATGGGCATCGTGGAGGGTCTGACCGAATTCCTGCCGATCTCGTCGACCGGCCACCTCATTCTTGCGGGCTCGCTGCTGGGCTTCGACGACGCCAAGGCCAAGGTGTTCGACATCGCCATCCAGACCGGCGCGATCTTCGCGGTGATCCTGGTCTACTGGCAGAAGATCCATTCGACCGTGGTGGCGCTGCCGCGCCAGCCCAAGGCGCGCCGGCTGGCGCTGAACATCGTCATCGGCTTCCTGCCCGCGGTGGTGCTGGGCCTCCTGTTCGGCAAGATGATCAAGGCGCACCTGTTCATTCCGACCGTGGTGGCCAGCACCTTCATCATCGGCGGCTTCATCATCCTGTGGGCCGAGAAGCGCCCGCCGGGTTCGGTGCGCGTCGAGCACGTGGACGACATGACGCCCTGGGACGCGCTCAAGGTCGGCCTGGTGCAGTGCTTCGCGATGATCCCCGGCACCAGCCGCAGCGGCTCGACCATCATCGGCGGCATGCTGCTGGGCCTGTCGCGCCAGGCGGCGACCGATTTCTCGTTCTTCCTGGCCATTCCGACGCTCATCGGCGCGGGCGCCTACAGCCTCTACAAGGAGCGCGCGCTGCTGTCGGTGGCCGACATTCCGATGTTCACGGTGGGGCTGGCCTTCTCGTTCATCAGCGCGTGGCTGTGCGTGCGCTGGCTGCTGAAGTACATCAGCACGCACAACTTCATTCCGTTCGCCTGGTATCGCATCGCCTTCGGCATCGTGGTGCTGGCCACGGCGTGGACCGGCGCAGTCGTCTGGGCCGAGTAAGACAGCAGCTTCAGGCCGCCGCGCCCAGCAGCGCGCCGGCCGCCTTCGCCTCCCGCCGCACGGCGATGGCGATCGGCCCGTCGATCGACGGGTCGAACCCGCCCGTGGCACCCAGCGCGGTGATCACGGCGCACACCCTTCCCGCGTAGTCGTACACCGGCGCCGCCACGGCGCTGATGCCGCGCAGGTAGGTGTCGCGCACGATGGCGCAGTGCGCCTGCTGCACCTCGCGGCGCAGCGCGCCGATGGGGTCGTCGGCATCGAGCAGCGCGCGCATGTCCTCGGTGGCGTCGGCCAGTTCCTGCTCGGCCAGCGCCACCACGCGCGACTCGTCGAGCAGGCCCAGGAAGGCGCGCCCGGTGGCCGACCACAGCATCGACATCACCGAGCCGGCGCGCACGTTCACCGTCACCGGCAGGCCCGGCTCCTCGAAGCGCACGATGGTCGGGCCCTTGTTGCCCATCACCGCGACGAAGCAGGTCACCTCCAGCGATTCGCGCAGGCGGATCAGGCAGGGCTCGGCCGCGCGGATCGGGTCGGCCTGGCGCATGGCGGCCAGGCCGATCTGGATCGCCTCGGGCCCCAGGTAGTAGTGCTGCGAGGCGGTGTCCTGGCGCACCAGGCTTTCTTCCATCAGGCTCGCGAGGTAGCGGTGCACCTTGGCCGGGCTCTCGCCCACGTGGGTGGCCAGCGCCGTGAGGCTGCTGCGCCCGCCCAGGTGCGCCAGGCCCTTGAGCACGGCCATGCCGGTCTCGGCGGACTGCACGCGCTGGCGGCGCTCGCGGGGAGGGGAAGAGGGTGCTTCGGCGGGGGAGGTCATGTCGTCCTCATCTTAGGTGGCGGCCTCGGTGGTCGGGTAAACCCGTGGTTTGGTGATTACGCAATGCGTATGATAATTACGCAATACACAATTTCCACCCCGGAGACACCCCGATGAAGAAGCACTTCGCCCGCGGCCTTGCGGTCCTGTCCCTGGCTGCCCTGGCCACTGCCGCCAGCGCCCAGACCACCTTTCCTGCCAAGCCGATCCGCTGGCTCGTGCCCTACGCCGCGGGCGGCGGCTCCGACTTCCTCGCGCGCACCGTCGCCCAGACGCTGTCGACGCAGGTCGGCCAGCCGGTGCTGGTGGACAACAAGCCCGGCGGCAACACCGCGCTGGCCGCCGCCGAAACCGCGCGCGCCCCGGCCGACGGCTACACCGTGCTCTCGGCCGACAACGGCACGCTGGTGTTCAACCCGGCGCTGTACAAGTCGCTGAGCTACAGCCCCACCAAGGACCTGGCGCCCGTCACGCTGATGGGCAAGTTCCCCATGATCCTGGTGGTCGGCGCCAACTCGGGCTTTGCCACAGCCAAGGACTTCATCGCCCAGGCCAAGGCCAAGCCGGGCGGCATCAACTACGCCTCGGCCGGTGCGGGCAGCCCGCACCACCTGGCGATGGAGCTGCTGAAGGTGGAAGCCAAGCTCTTCATGGTCCACGTGCCGTACCGCGGCGCGGCGCCCGCGCTGGCCGACGTGGTCGGCGGGCAGCTGCCGGCCATGATGGTCGACATGGCCGCCGGCGCCGGCTTCATCAAGGGCGGCAAGGTGCGCGCGCTGGCCGTGGCCAACCCCACGCGCCTGCCGCAGCTGCCCGACGTGCCCACCTTCGCCGAGCTCGGCTACAAGAACGTCGAGGCCGCCGCGCTGGTCGGCGTGGTGGTGCCCGCGGCCACGCCGGCCGACGTGGTGAACACGCTCAACCGCCAGCTGGTGGCCGCCATCCACGAGCCCTCGGTGAACAAGCGCATGGTCGACTTCGGCGTCGAGCCCGTGGGCAACACGCCCGCGCAGTACACCGAGCTGCTCAAGGCCGAGACCGCGCGCTGGCACAAGCTGATCCGCGACCTGAAGATCACGCTCGACTGAGTCTGCTGCCATGTCCGATACCGCCATGCCTTCGCGCACCTCCGGTTGCCCCGTCGCGCACGGGGCGCTCTCCGCCGAGCGCACGCCCACCGGCTGCCCCGTGAGCCAGCGCGCCGCCGAGTTCGATCCCTTCGAGGACGGCTACCAGCAAGACCCGCCCGAGTACGTGCGCTGGGCCCGCGAGCGGGAGCCGATCTTCTACAGCCCCAAGCTGGGCTACTGGGTGATCACGCGCTACGACGACATCAAGGCGGTGTTCCGCGACAACCTCACCTTCAGCCCGTCGAACGCGCTGGAGAAGATCACGCCCACCGGCGAAGAAGCCAACGCCGTGCTCGCAAGCTACGGCTTCGCGCTCAACCGCACGCTGGTGAACGAGGACGAGCCGGCCCACATGCCGCGCCGCCGCGCGCTCATGGACCCGTTCACGCCCGAGGCGCTGAAGCACCACGAGCCGCTGGTGCGCGAGCTGGCGCGCAGCTATGTCGACCGCTTCATCGACGATGGCCGCGCCGACCTCGTCGACCAGATGCTGTGGGAAATCCCGCTCACCGTGGCGCTGCACTTTCTCGGCGTGCCCGAGGAAGACATGGACACGCTGCGCCAATATTCCATTGCGCACACCGTCAACACCTGGGGTCGCCCCAAGCCCGAGGAGCAGGTGGCCGTGGCGCACGCCGTCGGCAACTTCTGGCAGTACGCCGGCAAGGTGCTCGACAAGATGCGCCAGGACCCCGACGCACCGGGCTGGATGCAGTACGGCATCCGCAAGCAGATGCAGCACCCCGAGGTCGTCACCGACTCGTACCTGCACTCGATGATGATGGCCGGCATCGTGGCCGCGCACGAGACCACCGCCAACGCCACCGCCAACGCCGTGAAGCTGCTGCTGCAGCATCCGCAGGTGTGGCAGGAGCTGTGCGACGACCCGGGCCTCATTCCCAATGCGGTGGAAGAGTGCCTGCGCCACAACGGCTCGGTGGCCGCCTGGCGCCGGCTCGTCACCAAGGACACGCAGGTCGGCGGCGTCGACCTGCCGGCGGGCTCGCGCCTCTTGATCGTCACCTCGTCGGCCAACCACGACGAAGGCCACTTCGCCGATGCCGACCTGTTCGACATCCGCCGCGACAACGCCAGCGACCACCTGACCTTCGGCTACGGCTCGCACCAGTGCATGGGCAAGAACCTGGCGCGCATGGAGATGCAGATCTTCCTGGAGGAGTTCACGCGCCGCCTGCCGCACATGCGCCTGTCGGAGCAGCGCTTCAGCTACGTGCCCAACACCTCGTTCCGCGGCCCCGAGCACCTGTGGGTCGAGTGGGACCCGCGCGCGAATCCGGAGCGCGCCAACGCGGGCCTGCGCGACGTGCAGGTGCCCGTGCGCATCGGCGAGCCTTCAGCGCACGCCATCGCGCGGCCCGTGGTGGTCGAGCGCGTGACGCCGGTGGCCGACGGCATCGTGCGCCTGCGCCTGGTGTCGCCCGACGGCAAGCCGCTGCCGCGCTGGACGCCGGGCTCGCACATCGACGTGGAATGCGGCTCGCCCGAGTTGTCGCGCCAGTACTCGCTGTGCGGCGACCCCGACGAAGCCCACGCGCTGGAGATCGCCGTGCTGCACGAGCCCGAAGGCCGTGGCGGTTCGGCCTGGGTGCATGCGAACGTGAAGGTGGGCGACCGCCTGCGCATCCGCGGCCCGCGCAATCACTTCCGGCTCGACGAGTCGCTGCCGAAGGCGATCTTCATCGCCGGTGGCATCGGCATCACGCCCGTGAGCGCGATGGCGCGGCGCGCCAAGGCGCTGGGCATGGACTACGAACTGCACTACAGCGGCCGCAGCCGCACGAGCATGGCCTTCGTCGACGAGCTGGCCGCGCTGCACGGCGAACGCCTGCACGTGCATGCGGCCGACGAAGGCCGGCGCAACGACCTGCGCGCGCTGCTGGCCAGGCCCGTGCCCGGTGCGCAGGTGTACGCCTGCGGCCCGCTGCGCATGCTCGAAGCGCTCGAAGATTGCTGCGCCGCGTGGCCCGAAGGCGCGCTGCGCGTGGAGCACTTCGAATCGACGCTGGCCACGCTCGACCCGTCGAAGGAACATGCCTTCGAGGTGGAGCTGAAAGACTCCGGCCTCGTGATCACCGTGCCGCCCGACCAGACCTTGCTGACGGCCCTGCGCGCGGCCAACGTCGATGTGCAGAGCGACTGCGAGGAAGGCCTGTGCGGTTCGTGCGAAGTGCGCGTGCTGGCCGGCAAGGTCGATCACCGCGACGTGGTGCTCACGCGCAGCGAGCGCGATGCGAACACGAAGATGATGGCCTGCTGTTCGCGTGCCTGCGAAGGCCGGCTGGTGCTCGAGCTTTGAGGCTTTTCGCCGCGCATTGATTCATCGCAAGTGTTTCGCGGCACGCCCACCGCACAGTGGGGCGTGCCGAATCGGCACCTCACCGAAGGAACCATGTGATGAAGACGAGAACCACCGCGGCCCTGCTTTTCACGGCGCTGCTTGCAGGCCCCGTGCTGGCCGCCACCTGCGACATCGAGATCGAAGGCAACGACGCGATGCAGTTCAACAAGAGCGCCATCGCGGTGCCGGCCAGCTGCAAGCAGTTCACCGTGAAGCTCAAGCACGTCGGGAAGCTGCCCAAGGCCTCGATGGGCCACAACTGGGTGCTGAGCAAGGCCGCCGACGCGCAGGGCGTGGCGGCGGACGGCATCGGCGCGGGGCTGGACAAGGCCTACGTGAAGCCGGGCGATGCCCGCGTCATCGCGCATTCGAAGGTCATCGGCGGCGGCGAGACCGATGCCGTGAGCTTCGACGTGAGCAAACTCAAGGCGGGAGACAGCTATGCGTGGTTCTGCTCGTTCCCGGGCCACGCGTCGCTCATGAAGGGCACGCTGGCGCTGGTCAAGTAGCCGCCGCACCGCCCAGAGGCATCCGCAGCACCACCTGCGTTTCGCCGGGGCGCGACTGCAGCTGCAGCTGCGCGCCCAGGCGGCGTGCGCGCGCCCGCAGGTTGCGCAGCCCCGCGCCGCCGCTCACGCCGTCCACTGCAAACCCCCGGCCGTCGTCGCGCACGCTGAGCTGCAGTTCGGCTCCCGCGCGCGCCACCGTCACGTCCACGCGCCGGCCCGCGCTGTGCTTGAGCACGTTGGTCAGCGCCTCCTGCAGGAAGCGCATCAGGTCCAGGCTCTGCGAGGGCGCGAGCTCCAGCGTGTCGATGCCCGAGACCTTCCAGCGGCAGTCGATGCCGTTGGCGTCCAGCAGCTGCGCGCTGCGGTAGCGCAGCGGCGCCAGCAGTTCGCCGAGCGCGCGCGCGCCGTCGTCGCGGCCGGTGGCGTCGATGATCAGTCGCAGGTCGTCGCGCAGGCTCTTGAGCATCGCCAGCAGCTGCGGCGCGCTGAGGTGCTCGGGCGTGCGCTCCAGCGTCGCGATGCTGCCCACCAGCATGCCGCCCAGGCCGTCGTGCAGGTCGCTCACCAGGGCCACGCGCTCGCCGATGCGCGCGTGCGCGAGCTCCAGCGCGTGCTGCTGCGCGAGCGTGGACGCGAGCTCGGCCTTGGCGGCGTTCACTTCCTCGATCAGCTCGGTGTTGAAGTTCTCGATGCGCCGCAGGCTCTGCACGAAGCGCCCGGCCTGCGTGAGTGCCATGCCCAAGAGCAGCACGTACGAGGACATGGTCGTGTAGTAGATGTTGCTGTCGATCACCTGCGTGAACACCAGCAGGTCGTGCGCGCCCGTGAGCGCCGACACCGCCATGAACGGCGCGAGCGAACGCATCGGGCTGCCCCGGTGGCGCAGCGCGTGGAAGATGCCGCTGCTGTTCACCACGATGATCGTGAGGCCGCCCACCAGCGTCCAGATCGCGCGGTGGGTGGGCAGGTTCGCGGTGCCCGCGAACCACAGGTCGAGCACGCCGACGGCCGCCACCGCGAACGCCGCGATCTCCAGGCGCGGCAGGCGCCGCCCGGCAAAGCGCAGCACGAACACGCCATACGACACGCTGAAGAACAGCAGCAATGAGGTGTTGAGCGCCTGCCAGCTGTGGTTGCTGGCAAAGGGCCAGGGGCTGGTGGCGATCTGGTTGTAGCCGAACAGCAGCCACAGCACCGACATCGCGGCGAACCAGCCGTAGGCCGTCTCGCGCCGGCGCAGCAGCCACCACGCCGCGAAGAAGGCCGACACGGCCGCGCTGGTCGCCAGGCCGAACACCTGCAGGTCGCGCCGCATGAGCTGCTCGCGGCCGAACTCGGCCTGCATGGCCGCGGGCGTGCCCAGGCTCACCGGCCCCAGCCCGGCCTGGTAGGCCGACAGCCCCGACACGCGCACCAGCAGCGTGTTGGTGCCGGCGCGCAGCTGCGGCGCGTCCAGCAGCCAGTAGCGCGGCGAGTTCCATGCGCGCGTGAGCGGCTCGACCAGGCTGCGGTCGCGCCAGATCGTCGTGCCGTTGAGCGAGACCTCGCCGGCCATGTTCAGGTAGTGCAGCAGCAGCCCGGTCTCGCCCGCCGGCGCGGGCTGCTCCCAGGTCAGCCGGTACCAGACCACGCCGTCGAAGCCGGGCCAGCGCGTGGCCCAGCTGTCGGGCAGGGCAACGGGCGTCCAGCCGTCGGCGGGCGGCGTCGTGTCGTCCCAGCCGGTGCCGCGTGCGGCTTCGGCGCGAAGCTCGGGAACCACCGGTGTTTGTGCGTGTGCGCTGCCCGTCCAGAGCAGCAGCCACAGGGCCCACATCGCGAGGCCCGCGAAGACCGTCAGCGCAGCAAGCCCTGCCTTCGGCCCTGGTAGACCGCCTCGGTGCGCGAGTTGACGGCCAGCTTGCGGTAGATGTTCTTGGTGTGGCATTCCACGGTGAGTCTGGAGATCGACAGCGCCTCCGCCATGTCGCGGTTGCTCATTCCTTGCGACACGAGCTCGAGGATTTTGCGCTCGCGCGGCGTCAGCATGACGGGCGTAGTGGCGGGCGTCAGCGACGGGTCGTCGGGCGGCGAGGGCAGGCCGGGCAACTGGGTCGCGACCCAGCCGAGGATGCGGCGCGCGATGGCCGGGTCGATCGGCGCGCCGCCTTGCTCGATGCTGCGCAGCGCGATGCTGAGCTCGAGGTCGTCGCGTTCCTTCAGCAGGTAGCCGATGGCGCCGGCGCGCAGCGCCGCGAAGATCACGGCCTCGGTGCGCCAGGCCGAGATCACCACCGCGGGCACCAGCCGGTGGTGCACGTGCATCCACTCGATCAGGTCGACGCCGCTGCCGTCGGGCAGGCCGATGTCGACCAGCGCCACGCCGAAATGCTGCTGCTCCAGCAGCGAGCGGGCCGAGGTCAGGCTGTCGGCCCAGGCGATCTGGGGCTCGTCGCATCCGAGTGTCGACAGCACGTACGCCAGGCGCTCGCGCATGGCCGGATCGTCTTCGACCACCAGCGCGGGGCTCAGCGAGACCACTTCAACGTCTTCCAGGAGAGGGGCAGACATAGGACGACATTTTTGAGCCGTGGTGTACGTGGTGCAACGTTTTTTCTTAAATGAAACGACTGTTTCTAAAGTTCCTATTTGTATCTTGATGTTAATTCAAAGCGACCACAACCCTAATCGAGGATGACCCCTCCGCTCAGGTTGACTATTGCGCCCGTCATGGCCCCGGCCAGCGGCGAGGCCAGGAACACCGCGGTGCCCGCGAGCTGGTCCAGCGAGGGCAGGCGTTCGACCAGCAGCCCCTCGGGCCGCGCGGCCAGCATCTGCTCGACCGTGAGGCCCATGCGCTCGGCCGCCGGGCGGAACACCTCGCCGCTGTGCGAGCCCGCGGCCACCGCCTCGGGAATTGCGTGCGAGCGGATGCAGGCCGTGCGGATGCGAAAGGCCGCCAGCTCGCCCGCCATGTGGCGCGCGAGCCCCTCCACGCCGGCGCAGGCCACGGCATGTCCGAGGTACCCGGGGCCGGGTAGGCGCGAGGCGGGCGTCGACACCGACAGGATCACGCCGCCGCCGCGCGCCGCCATGTGCGGTGCCACGGCCTTGGCGGTGAGGAAGTTGGCGCGCGTGTAGGCGTGGATGGGGAGGAAGAAGTCCTCCAGCGACAACTCGGCCAGCGGCCGGCCCTGCACGTGGAAGACGCCGACGGCGTTGAACGCCAGGTCGATGCCGCCGGCCCGTTCGGCGACCTCGGCCGCGTGGCGCAGCATCGCGGCTTCGTCCAGTGCGTCGACCACCGCGGCCTGCGCATGGCCGCCGGCTTGGGTGATGTCTCGCACCACCGCATCGAGCTTGTCGCGGCTGCGGCCGGTGACGAACACCCGGGCGCCTTCGCGAGCAAAGGCGCGGGCGACGGCGCCGCCGAGGGCACCGCTGCCGCCGTGGATCACGGCGCAGCGGTCTTGCAAAGAGGGGACATTCGAGGGCATGGACGTTTCTCCTTGGAGTGTTTGGCGCCCGCGACATGCGGGCGCTCGTTCCAAGGACGGCGCAGGCCCAGCTGATCCGACAGCGCAGTGGAGTTTTTTTCAGACCTGCGGGATGCGTGGTGCGATCACGCCCGGGTCGTACCAGGTCACCGGGCGGATCTCGAACACGCCGCCCTCGAAGTCCAGCCGCCGCGCCGCATGCCGCGCGTCTTCGAGCGACTCGCACTCGACGATGTAGATGCCCATCAGCTGCTCCTTCGTCTCGGCGAAGGGCCCATCGGTCACCAGCGGATGGGCGGCACCGGCGTGCCGCACGGTGGTGGCGGTGTCGGGCATCAGGCGCAGCACGGTGCCGAGCCGGCCGGCGGCCTGCAGCTCGTCGCGCAGGTCGGTGTGGCGCTCGAGCATCTCGTCTTCGACCTCGGGCGCCCAGTCGGCCGCCGCAGCTTCGGAACCGTAGATCAGGATGGAATAGAGCATCGTGCGTCCTTTGCTTGAAGGGAGTCGGAAGAGGCGCCCGCGCCGAGACGGTCGAGCAGCAGGCGGATGTGCGCGGCCTCGGCGGCGGTGCGGGCCAGCGCGAGCGCGTCGGCAAAGGCGCGGCGCGCTTCGTCGGCGCGGCCCAGCTGCATCAGCAGCCCGCCGCGCAGGCCGTGAAAGTGGAAGTACGCCGACAGCGGCTCCGCCAGCCCGTCGACCATTGCCAGCGCCGCCCCGGGCCCGCGCACCTTGGCCACGGCCACCGCGCGGTTGAGCGTGACCACCGGAGAAGGCTGCAGCTTTTCGAGCCCGGCGTAGAGCCGGTCGATCTCGGCCCAGTCGGTGTCGGCGGCGCGCGTGGCCCGTGCGTGCGTGGCCGCGATGGCCGCCTGCAATTGGTACGGCCCGATGCGGCGCTGGCGCAGTGCGGCGTCGAGCAGGGCCAGGCCTTCGTCGATTGCCGCGCGGTGCCATCGCGTGCGGTCCTGGTCTTCGAGCAGCACGACCATGCCGCCCGCGTCCAGCCGCGCATCGGCGCGCGCGTGCTGCAACAGCAGCAGGGCGCACAGGCCAGCGGTTTCGGGCTCGTCGGGGAACAGGTCGCACAGCAGGCGCGCAAGGCGGATCGCCTCTTCGCACAGCGCCACGCGCACATGGGCCGTGCCGCCGCTGGCCGCGTAGCCTTCGTTGAACAGCAGGTAGACCACCGCGCCCACGGCCGCCAGCCGCTCGCCGCGCTCGCGCACACCGGGCGCATCGAAGGGCAGGCCGGCCGCGGCCACGCGCTGCTTGGCGCGCGTGATGCGCTGCTCCATGGCGCGCTCGCCGACCAGGAAGGCGCGCGCGATCTCCGGCACCGACAGCCCCGAGACGATGCGCAGCGCCAGCGCGATCTGCTGCGCGAGCGGCAACGCGGGGTGGCAGCACACGAAGAGCAGGCGCAGCACATCGTCGCGGTAGTGCGACTGGTCGAGCTGCTCGGCGAGGTCAGGGTCGAGGGCCATGTCCGCGTCGCCGTCATCGGCTTCGGGCAACGGATCGTGCCGGTCGCGCCGCCGCAGTTCGTCGAGCGCCGCGTTGCGCCCCACGAGGATCAGCCACGCCAGCGGATCGTCGGGTGGCCCGTGCTCGGGCCAGTGCCGCAGCGCACGCAGGCTGGCTTCCTGGAAGCCTTCCTCGGCCGTGTCCAGGTCGCGGAAGTAGCGCAGCAGCGCCGCCACCGCGCGCGGGCGCGCGGCGGTCAGCGTGGTGGCGATCCAGCTCAGCTCGGTGGTGGTCATCGTCGGCGCGGTCGTGTCGCTTCGAAGAAGGTCGGTTCAACCCCAAGGACGCGCCAGTATGCGGCGGGCCGACAGCGGTGCGCAAAAAAAGTCCGCGTGGACAATGCGGCGCATGTCCGACCTCCACGCCCTGACCCGGCAGTTCCCGCACCCCGGCCGGCTCGACGCCATCCTGCTGCGCCCCGCGCGGCGCACGCCTGTCGCGTCGGTGCAGGAGGTGCTGGCGATCGAAGGGCTGGGGCTGGCCGGCGACCGCAGCAGCGCCGGGCGCGGCGGTGGCAAGCGGCAGGTCACGCTGATCCAGGCGGAGCACCTGCCGGTTGTCGCGGCGCTCGCGCAGCGCATGGAGGGTGTGGACGCGGGGCTGCTGCGCCGCAACCTCGTCGTGTCGGGCCTCAACCTGCTGGCAGCGCGGTCGCTGTTTCGCGATCAGCCGTTGGTGCTGGCGCTCGGGCCCGAGGTGCTGCTCGAGATCACCGGGCCCTGCGAGCCCTGCTCGCGCATGGAAGAGCTGCTCGGCGCCGGTGGCTACAACGCCATGCGCGGGCATGGCGGCGTGACGGCGCGGGTGCTGCGTGGCGGTGCGCTGCGCGTCGGCGACGCGGTCGCCTGCCGCACCGCCTGAACACCACCTACATCAGGTTGCGCAACGAGGCCTCGATGGCCGCCGCCGTGGCCAGCGGCTTTTCCATCGGAAACAGGTGGCTGCCGTCGAGCATCGTGATGCGGCCCTTGGTGACCTGCTCGGTCATCGCCATGCCCACCTGCTTCATCTCGACCGACTGGCGCCCGCCGATGAAAGCCACCTTGCACTTGAGCGGGTGGCGGCGCAGCAGCCCGCCCAGCGTGTGGGGCAGGGTGTTGTAGATGGCGGTTTCCACATCGCGGTCGAAGCTCAGCGAGCGCGTGTCTTCGCTGTCGAAGGTGCCATGGTCGATGTAGTCGTGCAGCACCTGCTCGTCCCACTTCGCGAACGCCTTCTTGCTGCGGAAGTGCTCGAACACCGCCTCGCGATGCTCCCAGCTGTTGCGGCGCTTGCGGCTGGTGGCGCCGGGCGAAATGCTCTTCATGAGCGGCGTGCGCTTGACCATGTTGAGCGTGTTCGCGCGCCAGCCGCCGAGGATCGGTGAATCGATCAGCAGCACGCCGCGCGCCAGCTCGGGGTGGCGCGCCGCGCACATCAGGCTCAGGAAGCCGCCCAGCGAATGGCCGATGAGAAACACCGGGCCGCCCGCGCGGTCGGCACGCAGCTTGGCGAAGTCGGCCAGCTGCTGCACCAGGTGCGGCCAGTTGTCGGTGACGGGGTACTTCGGGTCGTGCCCGAATTTCTCGATGGCGTCGACCTCGAAGCCCCGGTTGCGAAGGCTGTCGAGAACGACGCGGTAGGTGCTCGCCGGAAAGCTGTTGCCGTGCGAAAAGATGACAGGAGGCACGGACAGATTCAGATGAGCTTTTCGTCGGGGGTCGAGATCTTGCGCAGCGGGCTGTGGCGCGTGGCCGGCATCCGCAGCGGGTGTTCGGTGGCGCTGTCGTCCCACACCGGGTCTTCGATGCTGTCGAACACCTCGCGCAGCTTCTGGCCCCAGCTGTTGTGCATCATGCGGTAGTAGGGGTTGTCGGCATCGATGCAGATCACGCGGTCGGTCTCGAGCTTGTTGGCCTCGTACACCACCAGATCGAGCGGCAGGCCCACCGACAGGTTCGACTTCATGGTCGAGTCCATCGACACCAGCGCGCACTTGGCGGCTTCGTCCAGCGGCGTTTCGGGCGTGAGCACGCGGTCGAGCACGGGCTTGCCGTACTTCGATTCGCCCACCTGGAAGTAGGGCGTCTCCGTGGTGGCTTCGATGAAGTTGCCCGCGGCGTAGACCAGGAACAGGCGCATGCCTTCGCCCTTGACCTGCCCGCCGAAGATGAACGACACGTTGAAGTCGAGGCCCGCATGCTTGAGTGCCTCGGCGTCACGGTCGTACACATGGCGCACGGCCGAGCCCAGCACGCGCGCGGCGTCGAACATGCTCTTGGCGTTCCAGATGGTGATGGGTTCGCCCTGCGTGCCGTCTTCACGCGTTTCGCGCAGCTCTTCGATCTGCAGGATTTCGCGCACCGACTGCGAGATGCTCAGGTTGCCCGACGACAGCAGCACCATCACGCGGTCGCCCGGCTGCTCGTAGACGATCATCTTGCGGAAGGTGCTGATGTGGTCCACCCCCGCGTTCGTGCGCGAGTCGGAGAGAAACACCAGGCCGGCGTTGAGTTTGATGCCTACGCAATAAGTCATGGGTTCGCCTTGCAGGAACTGGGCCCGCTCATGCGGTACTGCGTTCACGTGCGTTCAGTTTCTGGAGGGCATAGAGCGCGTCGAGGGCTTCGCGCGGGCTCATGGCGTCCGGGTCGAGGGCAGCCAGCGCGGATTCTACGGCGCTGGCCATGGGGGTTTCGGTGGCCGGCGGCGGCGCAAACAGGTCGACCTGCGCACGCGTTTGCGCATGCTGCGATTCGAGCGCATCGAGCGCCTGCCGCGCGTGGTTGACCACCGCCGCGGGCATGCCTGCGAGGCGCGCCACCTGGATGCCGTAGCTCTTGCTGGCCGGGCCGGGCTGCATCTCGTGCAGGAACACGATGTCGCGGCCCGACTCGGTCGCGCTCACGTGCATGTTCACGGCGCCGTGGTGCGTGGCCGGGAACTCGGTGAGCTCGAAGTAGTGGGTGGCGAACAGCGTGAAGGCCTTGCTGCGGTCGTGCAGCTGCGCCGCGATGCCGGCCGCCAGCGCCAGGCCGTCGAAGGTGCTGGTGCCGCGGCCGATTTCGTCCATCAGCACCAGCGACTGCGCCGTGGCACTGTGCAGGATCTGCGCGGCCTCGGTCATCTCGAGCATGAAGGTCGACTGCGCGTTGGCCAGGTCGTCGGCCGCGCCGATGCGCGTGTGGATCGCGTCGATCGGCCCGAGCCGGCAGGCCGTGGCCGGCACGTGCGAGCCGATGGAGGCCAGCAGCACCACGATCGCCACCTGCCGCATGTAGGTCGACTTACCGCCCATGTTCGGGCCGGTGATGATCTGCATGCGCTGCTGCGGCCCCATTTGCGTGTCGTTGGCGATGAAGCCGCCCGACGACTTCTCGGCCAGCCGCGCCTCCACCACCGGGTGGCGGCCCTGCTGGATCTCGATGCACGGGTGCGACACGAAGGTCGGCGCGCGCCAGTTCAGCGTGTGCGAGCGCTCGGCCAGCGCGCACAGCGCGTCGAGCGCGGCAATGCCGCCGGCCAGCTGCGTGAGCGCGGGCACCGAGGGCTGCAGCGCGTCGAGCAGCTGCTCGTACAGCCACTTCTCGCGCGCCAGCGCGCGGTCTTGCGCGCTCAGCGCCTTGTCTTCGAAGGCCTTCAGCTCGGGCGTGATGAAGCGCTCGGCGTTCTTCAGCGTCTGGCGGCGGCGGTAGTTGTCGGGCACCTTCGAGAGCGCGCTTTGCGTCACCTCGATGTAGAAGCCGTGCACGCGGTTGAACTGCACGCGCAGGTTGCTGATGCCGGTGCGCTCGCGCTCGCTGATCTCGAGCTTGAGCAAAAAGTCGTCGCAGTTCTCGCTGATCTCGCGCAGCTCGTCGAGTTCGGCGTCGTGGCCCGTGGCGATCACGCCGCCGTCGCGCACCAGCGCCGACGGATCGGGCTTGATCGCGCGCACCAGCAGGTCGGCGCAGCCCGGCGGCGGCGCCAGGCGCTCGGTGATCTGCGCCAGCAGCGCGGCGGCGCCCGGCAGCAGCGGCGCCAACTGCTCGGCCTTCGCCAGCGCGAGCTGCAGCGCCACCAGTTCGCGCGGGCGCACCTGACGCAGCGCGATGCGCGCCGCGATGCGTTCCACGTCGCTGGTGTTCTTCAGCTGCTCGCGCAGCGTGCGCCAGGGCGCGGCGGTGGCACCGGGCCCGGGGGACTGCAGCGCGCCGATGGCGTCGAGCCGGCCCTGGGCTTCGCTGCGGTCGCGGCGCGGCGAGAGCAGCCAGCGCTTGAGCAGGCGGCTGCCCATGCCCGTCATGCAGGTGTCGAGCAGCGAGAACATCGTGGGCGCGTCTTCGCCGCGCAGCGTCTGCACCAGTTCCAGGTTGCGGCGCGTGGTGGGCGGCAGCTCGATCAGGTCGCCGTCGCGCTCCACCGACAGCCGCTGCACGTGCGACAGCGCGCGGCCCTGCGTGTGTTCGGCATAGCCCAGCAGCGCGGCGGCGGCGGCGTGCGCGTTGCCCAGCGATTCGGCGTTCCACGCCGCGAGGCTGTGGCTGCCCATCTGCTCGCTGAGCTTGCGCTCGCCCAGGCCGGGGTCGAACTGCCAGGCCGGACGCAACGACAGCGTGAACGGCACGGCCGCGCGCGCGGCCTTCAGGCGCTGCTCGAACGCGGGCGTGACCTCGGCGCTGTACAGCAGCTCGCTCGGCGCGATGCGCGCGATCCAGGCTTCGAGCGCGTCGGCCGGGCACTCGGCCAGCCGCAGCTCGGCGCCTGTCACGCTGAGCCAGGCCAGGCCGCAGAAATTGCGCGTGCCCGCATGCACGGCAAGCAGCAGCGAATCGCTCTTGTCGTTGAGCAGCTCCGAGTCGGTCAGCGTGCCGGGCGTGACCACCCGCACCACCTTGCGCTCGACCGGCCCCTTGCTGGCACCGACCTCGCCCACCTGCTCGCAGATGGCGACCGATTCGCCCAGCTTGATGAGCCGCGCCAGGTAGGTGTCGACCGAGTGGAAAGGCACGCCGCACATCAGCACCGGCTGCCCGGCCGACTGGCCGCGCTGGGTGAGCGTGATGTCGAGCAGACGCGAGGCCTTTTCGGCGTCGGCCCAGAACAGTTCGTAGAAATCGCCCATCCGGTAGAACAGCAGGGTGTCCGGATGGTCGGCCTTGAGGCCCAGGTATTGCGCCATCATGGGCGTGTGCCCGGAGAAGTCGCTGGAGGAGGGGGCGGGGTGGGCAGTCGTCGTTTTCACTCGGGCGATTATCGGGGACGGGCGGACGGGGATCAGCCGACGGTCGGTGTGACCGGCTTGCCGATGCGGTTGCGCATTGCGACCCGCGTGTCGTCGATCTGCTTGTGCGATGCGGCCTGCAGGCGGCGGGCCTTGGCTGGCGCAAAACCCAGTTCCAGAAAGAGGTTGGTGCCCGGCGGGGTGACGTGGCGGATGGCGGTGTCGGTCTTCATGGTCTGCTCTTCCTGAGAGGGGTCGCCGGGCGGTCGTGTGCTTCTGGCTCGGGTCGGCATTGTCGAGAAGCGCCGGAGGTCTTCGCCTCGCGTGGCACCATGCCGGTCCCGATGACCGTGAACTTTGTGGGGATCCGGCGCAGATCCACCACGCGGCCTGTTCCAGGCGCGGCGCCCCGCCGCACGCGCTTCTTGGCCGTTCCTGAATCCAGACAGCTCCCCGCGCGTAGTCATGCGCATGCGCATGACTACGCGGGCGCACGCGACCTTCATCGATGGAGACCCCAGTGAGCTACGAGGACATCCGGAAACGATTTCATGTGCCTGCCCGCAAGGGCGCCAGGGTGCTGGTGCACGGGCAGCCCGGCACCGTGACCACCGTGCGGGGGCTCACGCTGCGCGTGCGGCTGGACGGCATGAGCTGGTCGCGGCCGTACCTGCCGGACGAGCTGCAATGGCTGCCGGCCCCAGCACCCGAGCCGCAGGGGCCGGGCGGCCCCGAGCACTGACGCGGCCGGGCGGCCCGTACTGCCCTCCTAAAATCCCTCGGCGCAAACCCCGCGTGAAGAACAAAGGCGCCCATGGCCCCGTCGGATGAAATCAAAGGCCCTGCAGCGGACGCGCTCCCGGACACCGCCACCTTGCCCGCTGACCTTGCGGCGCTGTATCTGTGCATGTCGCCGGCCCAGCTGGCGGACCTGCGCAAGTCGAAACGGCCCGAAGGGCGACCGGGCACGGGCAACAGCGGCCCGTCCGTCATCCGGCCCGTCGAAGGCACGGGCGGCGCCAAGGACCCGGCGCTCTACCAGCTCGGCACGCTGCGCGAGTTTGCCAAGGCGAACGCCGCGCCCTCGGCCTTCGACACCGCGCTGAACACCGGCCTGCCGGGCTGGTTCGGCGCCAAGCTGCCTTTCTTCGCCGAGCGCGAGCCCCGCATCAAGCGCGGCAAGCGCGTGCTCATCGGCGGCGCCTGGGACCGGGCCGATCCGCTGCGTGAGCAGCGCTTCGTCGCACTGGCCAAGGGCCGCATCCGCTTCACGTCGCTGACGTGTGCCGAAGCCGCGGCGAGCCTGTGGGCCGACGTGGCCAGCCACCGCGCGTTCGCCGACCAGGGGCTGGCCCTGCTCGCGCGCGAGACGCAGGCCATCGAGGCCTCGCTGGCCGACACGGCCCGTCTGGCCGCGACCGCACCGACCGATGCGGTGGCCTGACCTCCCTTCAAGTTCGACGATGGAAGTGCTCCGATGCTGATCAACTGCGTGGCCTATGAAAACGGCGCCAAGCTCGCCGACATTCCCGTCGAGGACATCAGCGACTACATCTCCCGCGCCGGCTGCTTCGTCTGGGTGGCGCTGAGCGACGCCACGCCCGAAGAGCTGGCCCAGATGCAGGACGAGTTCGACCTGCACCCGCTGGCCGTCGAAGACGCCCAGCACGGCCACCAGCGCCCCAAGGTGGAGGAGTACGGCGACTCGCTGTTCGTCGTGATGCACCTGGTCGAGCCTTCGACCGACACCGAGGGGGAGGGTGGGCACAGCGTGAACGTGGGCGAGGTCAACGTGTTCGTCGGCCGCAACTACGTGCTGTCGGTGCGCAATCGCAGCCAGCAGGGCTTCCTGGGCGTGCGCGAGCGCTGCGAGCGCGAGCCCGACCTGCTGCGCAACGGCGCGGGCTTTGTGCTCTATGCGCTGATGGACGCGGTGGTCGACCGCTACTTTCCGGTGATCGATGCGCTCGAAGTGGAACTCGAATCCATCGAGCAGCAGATCTTTGCGCAGGGTGGCGCGGCGCGCGACAAGATCAAGCAGCTGTACGACCTGAAGCGCCGCAGCCTCATCCTCAAGCGCGCGGTGGCGCCATTGGTGGAGGCGGCGGGCAAGCTGCACGGCGGGCGCGTGCCGCAGATCTGCGTGGGCACGCAGGAGTATTTCCGCGACGTGGGCGACCACCTGGTGCGCATCAATGGCTCGATCGACGCGGTGCGCGACACCATCGCCACGGCGGTGCAGGTGAACCTCTCGATGGTCACCATCGAAGAGAGCGAAGTGACCAAGCGGCTGGCCGCCTGGGCCAGCATCTTCGCGGTGTGCACGGCCTTCGCGGGCATCTGGGGTATGAACTTCGAGCACATGCCGGAACTGAAATTCCGCTATGGCTATGCGATGGCGCTGGGGCTGATCGTCAGTACCTGCGGGTACCTCTACTACCGGTTCAAGCGCGTCGGCTGGCTCTAGCGCGAAGCCCGGCCACGGGCTTCACGACTGAATCGCGCTTTCCTTATTCGTCGTGCGTGTCGTGCGTCGCCACGGCACCGCGACGCCAGTAACCCGATGCCCGAACCCACTTCGGGTTCGCGCTGCGCTCGCCCACGAGGTGCGCGCGCAGCGCCTTCGCGATCGCCGATTCGCAACCGACCCAGGCGTGAAAGTCGCCGGCCGGCAGTGCCATCGTTTTCAGCGTGTCGACCAGCACGGGGCTCAGTCCCGGCGCGGCGCCTTCGCGGTGCACCCAGCGCAGCGTGAGTTCGGCCTGCGTCTCGAAGGGAATCTCGTCGGCCTTGCTGTCGACTTCCGCCAGCACCACCACGCGCGCACCGGCCGGCAGTTCGGCCAGGCGGCGCGAGATGGCGGGCAGGGCGGTGTCGTCGCCGATCAGCAGGTGCCAGTCGAATTCGGTCGGCACGATGAACGAGCCGCGCGGGCCGCCCACGCCGACGATGTCGCCGGGCTTGGCCTGCTCGGCCCACTGCGTGGCGGGGCCGGCGTCGTGCAGCGCGAAGTCGATCTCCAGCGTGTTGGCTTGTGCATCGTGGCGGCGCGGCGTGTAGTCGCGCATGGCGGGGCGCCCGCCCTCGGGCCACACGGGGCCGTCGGGGCCGGCGGTCGGCAGCGTGAGCTGGCCGGTGACGACATCGGGAAAGAACAGCTTCGCGTGGTCGTCGAAGCCGGGGCTGGTGAAGCCCTGGAGCGCGTCGCCGGTCAGCGTGATGCGGATCAGGTGCGGCGTCACGCGCTGCACGGTCTTCACCGTGAGCTGGCGAAAACGCAGTTCGTGGCGCACGCGGCGCGGCGTGCGGTCGGGCGTGTTGGAAGAAGAAGCAGTGGTGGTGGTGAAGTCGGTCATTTGCAGAGATGGGTTCAGATGCGTTCCAGCTGTTGTGCGGCGCTGTCGAGCACCGCGGCGAATTCGTGGGCTTGTTGTTCGGTGAGAGGGGCGCCGCCGAGGCGCAGGCGCATCGCGAGCTTGAGGTTCTCGATGGCGCGGGTGACTTGCGGGGGCCGTCCGGCGCGCGGGCCGGCGCCGTCCACGCCGCCTGCCATGCGGGCCATCATGGCGTCGGCCGTCTCGCGGTTGGCGGCCAGGAACTCCTGGCCGCTCGGCGTGATGCTGTAGCGCTTGCGACCGCCGACGTCCGCGGTTTCCACGCTCAGGTAGCCCAGCTCTTCCAGCAGCGTGAGCGTGGGGTAGACCACGCCGGGGCTCGGCGCGTAGGTGCCGCCCAGGCGGTCCTCGATGGCCTTGATGAGCTCGTAGCCGTGCGAGGGCTTGTCGGCAATGAGCTGCAGCAGCACGAAGCGCAGCCCGCCGTGGCCGAACACCCGGCCCGCGCCGCCGCCGCGCCCGCCGCGCATTCCGCGGCCGCCGCCGGCCAGGCCGTCTTCGTGTTCGCCGCGCGGGGCGTGGCGGTGGTGATGGTGGTGCGGAGCGTGGTGAAGGTGGCGCATGGGGATGGTTTTTTTGAGTGGGTCGAGACTATTCTAGATATATCGAAATAGAAAGCGAGAGCCCGCCCATCGGGCGACCCTGCCGGTCGCATGGGTTCTGGCGCGCGGCCCCGGCGGGCGAGAGCGGGCTACAGCGGACGCAAAGGCGCCGCGCGCGCCATCAGGCGGATCTGCTCGAAGTCCAGCCGGTCCAGCGCCTGGCGAAGCGTCAACACCATCGGCTGGCTGTGCGCCTCGGCGGCCAGTCGGTTCACCCATTCGTGCAGGTCGCTCCAGCGCCCGTCGCGGGCGAGCGCTTCGAGTTCGTCCTTCTGCGCCGGCGACAACGGCGTCAACACCGGAAGTGGCCGGCGTGCCCTGGGCTTTGGGCGCGGACCAGGCGCGGCGATGGGTTCCGGCAACGGCGGTGCAGGCGCATCCGACGAAGGCGCCGGCTCGGTCGACAGCGAGAAGACCACCCGCGTCCCCGTGCCCATGCCGCTGTGGATCGCGAGCCGCCCGCCCATCCGCTGCACGATGCGCTGCGCGATCACGAGCCCGAGGCCGCCGCCCGCCATGCTGGGGGCGTTGTCGGCCAGCAGGCGGGTCATGCGATCGAGCGTGTCGGTGTCGATGCCCGTGCCGCTGTCGGTCACCTCGAAATGCAGCTGCCACGCGCCGTGGGACGGCTGCGCCTGCAACCGCAGCCCGATGGTGCCGTTGCGCGTGAACCTGGCCGCGTTCGACAGCAGGTTCAGCACCACCTGCTGCAGCCGCTTGCCGTCCAGGCGGACCAGGGCCGGCAGCTCGCCGTCGATCGTGAGTTCGAAGCTGTTGTGCTGGCGCTGCGCGAGCGCGTGCGCGTACTGCGCGACGTTGTCGACCAGCGTGCGCAGCTGCACCGGCTGCGCCTCGACGGCCAGCGGCGCCAGCTCGCCCTTGGCGTAGTCGACCAGGTCATCGATCAGCTCCAGCTGGTAGGCCGCGCTGCGCTCGATGGTGGCGAGCCGCGCGGGCGCGGGCGTGTCGCTGCCGTCCTGCATCAGCTTCAGGTTGCCCAGGATGGTGGCCACCGGCGCGCGCAGGTCGTGGCTGATGTAGGCCAGCAGTTCCTTCTGTTCGCGCGTGCGCTGCTCGGCCTGGCCCAGCGCCTCGCTCAGCGCGCGGGTCTTGCGCACCACTTCTTCTTCGAGCCGCTGCTGCTCCTGCGCCTGCCATTGCAGCAGCGTCTGCTGCGCCGCGTTGCGCTGGCGCGTTTCCTGGAACGACCACGCCGTGATCGCGAAGGCGCCCACCAGCATGCCCGGGAACGCCAGCGCATAGTGGTCGAAGTCGGACATCGAGCGCTCCGCGAACATCAGCGCCGACATGCGCATCAGCGCGCCCACGCAGATCACGAGCATCACCAGCAGCGACAGCCGCCCGCCCGGCCCGGCGCGTCGCTGGTAGATGAAGGTGCAGACCGTCAGTGCGAGCACGATCAGCGGCGCGTTCACGATGCCGATGGCCGCGAAGGTCGCGTAGGGGCCGAGCAGTGTGCCCAGCAGCACGACGATCTCGACGCCGGCCAGCACGAACAGCAGCGGGCGCCCGGGCACGCGCACCGGGCTCTGGCGGCCGCGCTCGTGAAAGTACAGCAGCAGGCACAGCGCCGTGGCCGCCACCATCACGCTGTGCCCGCGGTAGCTCCAGTCGGTGCTGTTCGGCCACAGCGCGATGCGCGCATAGCCCCGGTAGGTGGCCTCGTACAGCGCCAGCAGCGCGAAGCTCCCCGCCTGGAACGCGAGCATCGGCGCGCGCGAAATCCACCACAGCGCGGCCGAATACACCGCGAAGGCCAGCAGCCCGCCGATCAGCAGGCCGCTGAGCAGCGCATGGTTGCGTTCGATGTGATGCCACGCCTCGTCGGTGTGCAGCTCCAGCACCAGCTTGATCTGGCCCGTGCTCATCACGCGCACCAGCACCTGCACCGACTCGCCCGGCTGCAGGTCGATCTGCAACTGCGGAATGCGGTCGTGGCGATGCGTGGCGTCCATCGGGTCGGACACGCCGGCCTGCGCGTGCGTCCATGCGGGTTGGCCATTGCGCGTGCGCAGCAGATGAAAGTCGACATGCCGCAGCCACGTCACGTTGAGCCCGAGCCGCGCTGTGCGCACTTCCTGCGCATCGTTGACCAGCGACAGGCGCAGCCACACCGCCGAGGTCGAGAACCCGCGCATCAGCTGGTCGGGCGTGGCGGGCACGAACCCGTTCGCACCGCCGCTGGGCAAGGCGAGCACCTCGCGCGCCGACAGGCGGGCCGTGGGGTCTTCCAGCACCTCGACGGTCTGTTCGACGGAGACATTGCCCCGGTTCAGCGCGCTGAACCTGACGGCTTCCGCCGCGCTGGCCGCGAAGCCCCACAACCACAAGGCCAGGCCGAGCAGCAGACCGCTTGCCCACCAGGGGCGTGTGCGCACCGGATGCATCGCGCGTCAGGTGCCGGAACGTTCGACACCGGCCTGGCGGCAGGCTGAGGGCGTGCAGTCGAAGTACTCGCGAAACGCCGTCGCGAAATTCGCGGCGCTCGAGAACCCCACCGCCGCGGCGATCTCCTCGATGCGCATGGCCGATTCGAGCAGCAGGCGCTGCGCCTCGTGCAGCCGCGCCTCGCGCACGAACTCGAACACCGTGCGGTTCGTCAGCTCCTTGAACACGCGCGACAGGCGCTTTTCGTGCGTGCCCACGCGCGCCGCCAGCTCGCGCAGCGGCAGCACGCGGCTCAGGTCGGCCAGTATCAGCCGCTCCGCCGCCTGCATGAGTGCGCGGTCCATGCCCGAGCCCGGCGCGCCGCCGTCGTTCGCGGCGGGGCTGTCGGGCGGGGGCGCCGCCTGCGTGGCAGGGGCGGTGCGCGCCCTGCGGGATTCCGCCAGCGCCAGGTGAATCTCGACGCGGGCCATCACCTCGGCCGGGTCGAAGGGCTTCACGATGTAGTCGACCGCGCCGGCCCGCAGGCCTGTCAGGCGCTCTTCCAGGCTGGCCGACGAGGTCACGAAGATCACCGGAATGTCCGCCGTGGCCGGGTCGGCCTTCAGCAGGCGGCAGGCGGCAAACCCGTCGGTGCCGCCCAGGCGCACGTCCAGCAGCACCAGGTCCATCTGCAGCGTCGTCGCGCGCCGGTAGCCCTCCATCGCGTCGAAGGCGAGCGTGATGCGGTAGCCGGTGCCCCGCAGCGTTTCCAGCAAGAGCTTGAGTTCGTCAACGTTGTCGTCGACAACCAGCAGATGAGCTCTCCGGGGCTCCGGAGGTGACCAATAGGACATGGAAAGAGGGGGCGCCGGCACTGCGTTGGAACGCCCTGTGACCGAAACAATGTAACCAAGAAATTAATTTGGTAATCATTGTCACAAGAAATGCAAATTCATCCAATGACCGGTCTTAATTCCTGATCGATCCGCCCGCCATTGCCGCTCGAGGCCTTAAAAAAGGTGCCGCGGCGAGGGGGGCTGTCAGAGGGAAAACGGGGTGCTGGACAGGGCTCGTTCGGTATTGCAGGAAATAGCCGGGCCGATTCCGTCCATCAAAAGAATTGGACGCTCCGGCAAAAGCCCGTAAGCCAAAAGACCGCCAGCGCCCGCTTTCCCAGCTTGCGAATTGCTGATTTTCTTTCGCCAATCGTGTGAAGTATTCGACATTCACACACGTTTGTGAACAGTTGTACGCCACGGCAAACGCCACGGCCTCTCCGGCAAAAGTCCGGACACCCCCCCGAACCAAGAATCCCGCCCCATGCAAGCGCAAGCCTGCGTGACCCGCGCACCGGGTCGCGCCGGCGAGTCCTCGAGAGCCACCCGCGGCCTTCGAGATTTCCCAACGTGCGACCCGGGCTGTTCGCTGAAAGCGAGGGCTCGCCCGAGGTCCGGAGTCAAGGAGAAAGACCAATCATGGAAGCTGTTTACAAGTCTGGTGGCGCGTCATCCCGCAAAGCGACGGCGGAAGCCCCTCTGGTTCTGGATCGCCCGTCGATCGTCACGCTGAAGATCGCGCCCGAGAGCGTGCTCAAGTTCGAGCGCCGCGGCGACGACCTCGTGCTCGTGCTGCGCGACGGCCAGGAAGTCGCCGTGCGCGGCTTCTTCGCCGAGTACCCCGACGCCGGCCGCAACGACCTCGTGCTCGAAGACGGCGCCGGCGTGCAGTGGTGGGGTCAGTACACCGCGCCCTGGAAAGACTTCCACTTCACCGAGATCGAATGGAACGACGCCGGCGGCGCCTTGCTGCCCGACGGCGTGCCGGGCTGGCTGCTGGGCGCGCTCGGCGTGCTGGGCGTCGGTGCCGCCGCGAGCGGTGGTGGTGGCGGCGGCGGTGGCCCGGCCTTCATCCCGCCGTTGCTTCCCGCGCAGAACCGCGGCCCCGAAGGCAAGGCCGACCCTGTCGTCACCGATCAGGACAAGCCCGTGACCGGGCAAGTGCAGGCGACCGACCCGGACCGTGACACGCTGACTTACACCGTCGCCAAGGGCCCCGAACACGGCACCGTCACCGTCGATCCGACCACGGGCCAGTTCGTCTATACGCCCAAGCCCGGCTACGAAGGCCCCGACAGCTTCGAAGTGACCGTCAGCGACGGCAAGGGCGGCACCACCACCGTCAAGGTGCCCGTGACCGTCTCGCCCGTGAACGACGCGCCCACCGCGCCCGACTACACCGAGACCACGACCGAAGACACGCCCGTGAGCGGCCGCGTGACCGGCAGCGACATCGACAGCGGCGACACGCTGACCTACACGAAGGGCAGCGACCCGGCGCACGGCACGGTGACGGTCAACCCGGACGGCACGTACACGTACACGCCGAACCCGAACTTCAACGGCACCGATACGTTCACTGTCACAGTGAGCGATGGCCATGGCGGGACGACGACGAGCACGGTGACGGTGACGGTCTCGCCCGTCAACGACGCGCCCGAGGCGCCCGACTACAACGAGACGACGAACGAAGACACGCCGATCAACGGAAGCGTGGTCGGCACCGACGTCGATGGCGATGCGCTGACGTACGTGAAGGGCAGCGACCCGGCAAACGGCACGGTCACGGTCAATCCCGATGGCACGTATGTCTACACGCCGAATCCGAACTTCAATGGCACTGACAGCTTTACCGTGACGGTGAGCGATGGTCATGGCGGGACGACGACGAGCACGGTGACGATTACTGTCGATCCGGTGAACGACGCACCGACGGTGCCCAACTACAACCAGACCACGGACGAAGACACTCCCGTCAGCGGCCAGGTCGTTGGCAGCGACGTCGATGGCGACACCCTTACGTACACCAAGGGCAGCGATCCGGCACATGGCACCGTCACGGTCAATGCCGATGGCACGTACACCTACACCCCCGGCGCAAACTTCAATGGCACCGACAGCTTCACGGTCACCGTGAGCGACGGCCACGGCGGAACGACCACCAGTACGGTGAACGTGACCGTGAACCCGGTGAACGATGCACCGACGGCACCGAACTACACCGAGACCACGAACGAGGACACGCCGGTCGGCGGGAAGGTGATCGGCAGCGACGTCGATGGCGACGCGCTGACCTACGTGAAGGGCAGCGATCCGGCGCACGGCACGGTGACGGTCAATCCTGATGGCACCTACGTCTACACGCCGAACCCGAATTTCAACGGCACCGACACATTCACTGTGACAGTGAGCGACGGCAACGGTGGCACGGTCACCAGCACCGTGACGGTCACCGTCGATCCGGTGAACGATGCACCGACGGCGCCCAACTACAACCAGACGACGAACGAAGACACGCCGGTCAGTGGAAAGGTCGTCGGCACCGACGTCGATGGCGACACGCTGACGTACACCAAGGGCAGCGACCCAGCGCACGGCACGGTGACGGTCAACGCCGACGGCACGTACACCTACACCCCCGGCGCTAACTTCAACGGCACTGACAGCTTCACCGTGACGGTGAGCGACGGGCACGGCGGTACGACGACGAGCACCGTGAACGTGACCATCAACCCGGTCAATGACGCACCGACGGCGCCCAACTACACCCAGACCACGAACGAAGACACGCCGGTCAGCGGAAAGGTGACGGGCGCTGACGTGGACGGCGATGCGTTGACCTACACGAAGGGCAGCAATCCTTCGAATGGCTCGGTGGTCGTCAACCCCGACGGCACCTACACGTACACGCCGAACCCGAATTTCAACGGCACCGATACGTTCACCGTCACGGTGAGCGACGGCCACGGTGGCACGACGACCAGCACCATCACGGTCACCGTCGATCCGGTGAACGATGCCCCCACGGCGCCCAACTACAACCAGACCACGAACGAGGACACGCCCGTCAACGGCAAGGTCATCGGCAGCGACGTCGACGGTGACGCGTTGACCTACACCAAGGGCAGCAATCCTTCGAACGGCTCTGTCACGGTCAATCCCGATGGCACGTACGTCTACACGCCGAACCCGAACTTCAACGGCACCGACACGTTCACCGTGACGGTGAGCGATGGTCATGGCGGCACGACGACGAGCACGGTGACGGTCACGATCGATCCGGTCAACGACGCACCGACGGTGCCCAACTACAACCAGACCACGAACGAAGACACGCCCGTCAGCGGCAAAGTTGTTGGCAGTGACGTCGATGGCGACACGTTGACGTACACCAAGGGCAGCGACCCCGCGCACGGCACGGTCACGGTCAATGCCGATGGCACGTACACCTACACCCCGGGTGCTAACTTCAATGGCACCGACAGCTTCACCGTCACGGTGAGCGACGGCCACGGCGGCACGACCACCAGCACGGTGAACGTGACCATCAACCCGGTGAACGACGCACCGACGGCGCCCAACTACACCGAGACGACGAACGAAGACACGCCCGTCAGCGGGCAAGTGACCGGCAGCGACTTGGATGGCGACCCGCTGACTTATGTGAAGGGTAGCGACCCCGCGAACGGCACGGTGACGGTCAACGCGGACGGCACCTATACCTACACCCCGAATGCCAACTTCAACGGCACCGACACGTTCACCGTCACGGTGAGCGATGGCCATGGCGGCACGACGACCAGCACCATCACGGTCACGGTCGATCCGGTCAACGATGCGCCGACAGTCCCCAACTACACCGAGACCACGAACGAAGACACGCCCGTCAACGGTCAGGTCGTCGGCAGCGACGTCGACGGCGACACGCTGACCTACACCAAGGGCAGCGATCCGGCGCATGGCACGGTCACCGTCAATGCCGATGGCACGTACACCTACGTCCCTGGTGCCAACTTCCACGGCACGGACAGCTTCACCGTCACGGTGAGCGACGGCCACGGTGGCACGACGACCAGCACCATCACGGTCACCGTCGATCCGGTGAACGACGCCCCCACGGTGCCCAACTACACCGAGACCACGAACGAAGACACGCCGGTCAGCGGTCAGGTCGTCGGCAGCGACGTCGATGGCGACACGCTCACCTACACGAAGGGCAGCGATCCAGCGCACGGCACGGTGACGGTCAACGCCGATGGCACCTACACCTACGTCCCCGGCGCGAACTTCAACGGCACCGACAGCTTCACGGTGACGGTGAGCGATGGCCACGGTGGCACGACCACCAGCACGGTGAACGTGACCGTCAACCCGGTCAACGACGCACCGACGGCGCCCAACTACACCGAGACCACGAACGAAGACACGCCGGTCAGCGGTCAGGTCGTCGGCAGCGACGTCGATGGCGACACG